>JALHMY010000091.1 GCA_022843805.1 Fuerstiella sp. | reverse complement strand
AGCCCGGGTAGGTTTCGGCTGCCCTTTCGGGCAGCCTCACCGTTTTATGCCGCACGTTTGGGGACGTGAGGCGACTTAGTTCGTGAGCCCTGCGGCTCACGCCGAGTACGAGTACCGTTGCACTGAGTACGAGTACGATTCTTCTGCCGAAACCTTGTTATCCGCGGATCAATCACAACATCGTCAATCGACTGTCGATACTCATTCGGGGTGTCATCGCACATTCGTCAGGTGGTGAACCGGTCGAAGAATGATCCGTGTGCGGGGGGCCAGCGGACCCGGATTGGCAGAAAAATTTTGTGGGCAGAAAAATTTGGATGGAACGGCAATGCCGCTGTGATTGCCAAAGCCGGGCGTCGTCCTGTTCTCAAGGGGGCATGGCAACGCTGTGAAGGATTCCTGCACCGAAAAACTGAGACGTTTAACCCGTGGCCGAGAGGCCAGGCCACAGCGAGGCTGAACAACCTGGCCTCTCGGCCACGGGTTAAACGATTCAAAATCCTTAACGGCGTTGCCGACAGGGGTTGCACACCAAAGCCTGGGGTCGCCGTGAACACGGCGCACCCCAGGAAAAACACAGGAAAATGCGATTGAACCCCAACGGGGTTCCACAACACCATGAACGATCGATCACAGCCTTGTGGAACCCTTTCAGGGTTCGGGGCGAACGAACATCACAACCCTGGGGTGCGCCGCTTTGCGTCGACCCCAGGCTTTGTTGTGAAACCCGTTCCGGGTTGAATCGCACTGTGTCTTACTCAAAAAAACGCTTCACAGCGTTGGGGGCGTGGCCAGTCAGCGTCGTGGGATTCAGGTTTTGAAGTTGCACGCGTTCAGCCCTGCTGAGAACGGGAAGGATGCCGTTTTTCTGTTTTTTTCGCTCTTCTCCCATGCATACCTCGGCGAGAAGTGTTGAATGGGAGTTAAAATCGTCCGCTTAACCGACTTCTGCACGCCAAAACCTCGCTTCCTGCAGCGCCGACGTCAGTCTGTTCGGAACCTCGAAGGTCAATCCGCACTATGTTCGGAGTTCGGCCTCGTGCTGCGTTATCATGCAAATATCGGAATCTGTTCCTCGTTTCCACACGGCCTCCGAGTTGAGATTCACTGCCGTTTCGAGCATGACTGCTTCTTGCCATAACCCAGCATCTGGTGGACTGGATCAATCTTTTTTGCGACCAACTGCAAGACAGAAGTTTTCCGTTGATAGAACCGGCAGCGCTGCCGGTTTTGGATTTTTGCGATTCTTTTGTTTGCTCAACATGCCGCCGGAGAAACGCCGGGAATCCTCCCTGTGGGCTTGAGGAATCGCCTGAATACTGATCACGTCACACGTTCAGACGTCCGATGCCCGAGCCACTGCAATCGCCTGTTTCAGCGCGTCGAACGGCAATTGCCCACAATGCTGCCGACGGGGTATCAGCGGAACGGCAATTTACCACAGGACTGCAGGCCGGTGACGCTGGTTGCGGCATCGTCGTCATGTTGCCCGCGCGGCTGTAGACCGGCGTCACCCACGACGCACCCACCGTCTCCGTGATATCGGTGATTTCATTGACCGTGTTCGACGTTCGCGACTGGTTCAGCGTCCACGATCCGGCTCCCGTGCTGTCTTCCCGGAAGTGGCTCCAGTTCCCCGTTTCGTCCAGGCCCCGGCACTGAGCAAACTGTTTGTTGCTGAGTGTGGTGCCGCCGGCCCCCAGTTCCCCCCGTGACATGTCCTTCAGATGATGAATTTGATCGTACACGTACTTTTCGTCAACGGATTTGCTCTGAGAGCGTGCCACCACATTCTCCCGCCACAGCCGGCTGCCCGCACGATCGTAGCCGTATTTGATGCGATCCGCATCGGCCGACGTGCCGTCATTGTACCAATAGCTGTCCTTGATCCCAATGGCGTGGACTTAAGCATCGTGCGGATTTCCATAGTCGTTTTTCGCTCCGCGAAAACACGCGAAAACGCTACTTTCGCGGAGCGAAAGGCGACAATAGGTCCACGCCATTGGTCCCTGATCCGCCCGAAGCGATCCATCGGTCCTTGTCCTGCCGCCTCAAGCCTTCCTCCTCGCTCTTCGCTGCCGCCTGCAGCGAACGGCGAACAAAACATCCGTTCGGCGCTGGCGGATTAAATGATCTCCTGAATCACATGACCATGCACATCGGTCAGTCGACGCTGAATGCCATTGTGATAGTATGTCAGACGTTCGTGGTCGATTCCCAGCAGATGCAGCGCGGTCGCATGCAGGTCGTAACTGTAAGACGGATTCTCAGCCGCCTTAAATCCCAGTTCATCGCTGCTGCCGTAACTGCTGCCGCCCCGAATTCCGCCGCCAGCCAGCCACGCAGTAAACACCCCCGGATTATGGTCTCGCCCTTTTTGCTTTCCCTGCATAAACGGCTGTCGCCCGAATTCTGTCGTACAGAAGACCAGAGTCGATTCCAGCAGACCACGGTTCTTCAGGTCGCTCAGCAACGCATGCACGCCAGCATCCAGGACTCGCCCCCAATATCCATGGTCGCGGACAATATCTTCATGAGAATCCCAGTTTGGCCGGATCTTCTTCGAACTGGTGTTCTCGGCTCCGCAGAAGATCTGGATGAAGCGAACACCGCGTTCCACAAGACGGCGAGCGAGCAGGCACTGACGGCCAAATGGCCCGATGTCTTCATCCGCAAGAGTATAAAGCTGGTGAGTCGATTCCGTTTCGCTCGAAAGATTGACCGCCTCCGGTGCACTCAGCTGCAGCCTGGCCGCCAGCTCATAACTTGCGATACGAGCCTCCAGCAGTGAATCAGCACGGCGGTCGGCTGCATGTGCCCGATTCAGAGACTGAAGAAACTGACGACCTTCTTCATTGAGATTGGAATGGCCGGCCGGCGCAAACAGGTTCGCGATGGGTGGCTTGTCCGGCGAACTGTCGACAACTGTGCCCTGCTGAACGGCCGGCAGAAATCCGGCTCCCCAGTTCGCTGATCCTCCGGGTGGAAGTCCCCGAACATCCGGCAGCACCACGTAGGAAGGCAGGTTATCGGCTTCGCTGCCCAGTCCATAAGTGACCCACGAACCCATGCTCGGGAATCCTGGCCGAATGAACCCACTGTTCATCATAAACATCGCCGGACCGTGCAGAGCTGACTTGTTCTGCATGGAATGGATAAACGCCATATCGTCCACATGACCGCTCATCTTCGGAAAAAGGTCGCTGATCCAGCGTCCACTTTCTCCATGCTGACGGAATCGCCAGAAACTCTTCGAGAGAGTACCGGCAATGCCGGCAAAAGTCTGTCGGCCCAGTTCGGCATCAAACGCTGTTCCATGGACACGCTCCAGCTCAGGCCGGTAATCCCACGTATCCACATGGCTCAGTCCGCCTGAACAGAAGATCTGAATGACCGATCTGGCAGTTGCCGGATGATGATGAATGCTGGCCGATGATGACGCCCCTCCGGCACCGTCGGACGACCGCTCATCGGCAGTCGCCGCCTTCTCTGACGCCAGCATTGCTGCCAGCGCTGCGGTCCCGAATCCGTCACCCAGCCTGCTAACGAACTGCCGACGATTCTGATATCCGGGCAGCCCCGAAGATCGGGTTGATAAACGTGTACTTTGCAGCATGACTTCTGTCTTTCCGATCACGCGACTTCAGTCGACGTATACAAATTCATTTGCATTCAGAATGGCTCGGCAAAACTGAACCATGCCAGCGGACTTCACAAATTGCCCGGCCGCTTCAGACTCGGCAGCAGTCGGAGATCGTCCGAAGGCCAGTTGAAATGCCTGCTCAATTTTCTGCCCGGCGGTTGCCCCTGGAACTGCTTCCAGACGCACAGCAAAATGCTGAGCCTGCTGGAGCATGAATTCGTTGTTCAAAAGCGCCAGCGACTGCAGTGCGGTCGTGGTCATACTTCGAGCAGGGGTCAGATTGGCGGCATTCGGACAGTCGAGTGTCGTGAGAAACGGGTCGGGCGAAGTACGGACCACAAATCGATAGATCGTGCGACGCCACACTTCCGGTCGATCCGCTGCAACGTATGTATACACCGGTGCATACTCTTCCCTGTATTCAAAGTCCCGGTAACCGGGCCCATACATCTGTTTGTCCAGTTTGCCACTGACGGTCAGCACGGCGTCCCGAAGAGATTCTGCATCAAGTCGGCGAGGGTTCTGACGCCAGAGCATTCGATTGGCGGCATCCAGTGACTGTGCTCGCTGCCACGCGTTCATCCCATCGGCATCAGTCCCGTTCGCCCCATCGTTCTGCTCACCGGTATTCGAACGTTCGTCAGCGCCGAACGATGATGGGACAGCAGAAGCCTGGCGGTAAGCAGCACTCAGACAAATCAGTCGATGCACAGATTTTTGCGACCAGCCACCTGACTGCAGCTGCCCGGCGAGCCAGTCGAGCAGCTCCGGATGGGAAGGCAGACTGCCACCGAGGCCAAAATCGCTGGGTGTTTCGACAAGTCCCGCGCCAAAATGATGATGCCAAAGCCGATTGACAATGACCCGGGCGGTCAGCGGATTATCGGGTGATGTCATCCAGTCAGCGAGCGCGATCCGACGTTCGGCATCGGACATCGTGCCAGTTCCAAAACTGCCCGAAAGCGGCAGGCATGAAATTGTTCCCGGACCGACAACCTCACCCGCCTGTTCAGGGTCTCCCCGCAGCTGCACATGAATCTCCGCAGGAGTTTCCGCGTTGATCGCATACACTTTCGCAGGCGCTGGTAATTCTTCAAGCTGTCTGCGGACTGCCTGGATCTTCCTTTTCAGTTCAGCAATTCTTTCATCATCGTCAGATTTCCTGTCCTCAGAGAGAGGAAGCAGCATCGCGTCAGCAAAACAAATCTGATCGTGGCCAATTCCGTTACTATGGTCCGTTGCCATCAGCGTCAGAAACCGAGCTGTTCCGGGAATCTCAATGTCCAGGTCAGTCAGCCCGTCACCGCGGCCGATACCTCTGCGTTCTGTGCAGAGTTTTCCATCCAGAAACACATGAAAACTGGCACCTCCCGCCGGAGTTTGTCCAAAATAGCCAGCCTGAGCACTCAGCCGCATTGTCTCCGGCAACCCGGCAGAACGCAGCGCACTCAGGTCGAATGTGATGGCCGCGTTCGCATGCAGCGACAACAGCGAATGCTCATCCTTAACAAAGTCGATGCCATCCAGCACTGTTGAAAATGGTGAATTCACTGGTCCGTTGCGAATCGCGTCCCATGCCTGACCGCTGGTATCCGGAATGCCCTCAGCAATCAGTCCGGTTGAACTGACTGGCACCCGGCCAGTCGATTCTCCGTCAGGAATTGAGACTCCATCGACGAATTGAACGTCTGACCTGACATATCGATTGACGGGGGCGCCTTCCAGAAAACCTCGTTTCAAATCGGTGATCCTGCCGGAAGTCGGATCGATGCCTGCCCCGAAACGGCCCGAACTCTGTCCGTTGCCACCACTGACAATATCAGCGAGGCTCCAGCCGCTTCCCTTCAGACTGGCAAGTTCAGAGCGTGCCTTCTTCAGCTCTTCTTCAAGCTGCGACTTCTGTAATTCAACATCGCGCTGTGCTTTCACGGACAATACCCGGTCGCCCCGTTTCACGCCTGCAAATACCGCAGCCAGGGCGTAATACTCACGCTGAGAAACGGGATCCAGTTTATGGTCATGGCAGCGAGCACAATTGATGGTGACTCCGCATGTCGCCGTCATCACCTGAGTGATCATGTCATCCAGGTCATCCGCTCTTGCGAGCCGCTTCAATACCGGACTCGGTGTTTCCGCCTGTCCGACAAAATCCCACGGTCCGGCTGCCAGAAAACCAGTCGCCGCCACGGCATCAGCATCCTCCGGTCTGAGAACATCACCTGCGATCTGATCACGCAGAAACTGGTCATATGGCATGTCTCGATTGAGAGCCCGGATCACCCAGTCACGATAATGAAATGCGTGATCCCGCCTCTGATCACGTTCGAAACCATGTGTGTCTGCATAATGAGCGATATCCAGCCAGTGCCTTGCCCAGCGTTCGCCATAATGACCTGAGGCCAGCAACCTGTCCACAAGCCGTTCAACGGCATGCGGATCCGGATCACTGACAAACTGGCTGACTTCCTCAGGCGATGGCGGCAGCCCATGCAGATCAAACGACAAACGACGAATCAGAGTGCGACGATCCGCCTCCGGTGACAATGTCAGCTGATGCTCGTTCAGCTTATGAAGAACAAACCGATCCACATCGTTAAGCACTCCTGCTTCAGATTCCGGCGACAACTGCGGTGGAATAACTCTTTGAAGAGGCTGCCATGCCCAGTGATCAAGTCGCCGGTCTTTTGCGTTTTCACGGTCATAAGCGGTTTCCGGCCAGATGGCACCCGTGTCAATCCAGCGTTCAAGCAGCTGAATCTCGTTCTCAGTCAATCGTGGTCCCTCAGGTGGCATGCGTTCTTCCGGAACATCCGATCTGATGCGTCGAAGAATTTCGCTTTCCCGGCTCTTCCCGGGAACAATCACCGGGCCACTGTCCCCGCCTCGAAACGCTGGCTCGCGCGCATCCAGTCGAAGCCCGCTTTTCTGTGTGTCCACGCCATGACATTTGCCGCAGTGGCGTTTCATTAGAGGGCGGATGTTGCGTTCAAAGTCAGGCGAATCCTCAATTGCCATCGCCATCGTGCTGAAAGAAAGGCTTATCAATATGAGAAGATTAAATGCCATCAAATGATTCCATGCGAATCGATACACGACAAACGTCTCCGTGGATGCGTATTAACATTCATGCGACAACACACGTAAAGCGACTATGGCAGGATCCGCCGCTGGTCAGAAAAAATAGGCGGCGAGGCATTCTCATTTTGAGACGCCGGACTATCAAAAAGAGATCATCTCTGGTTCAACTGATCGGGATTTGTCAAGGAGAGCGGAGGGAGAACTTTTGAGGAAAGCCTGGATTGGCATCTTTAAGGAGATTGACATTAGTCACCCGATCTGACGAAGATGGCATCCTGAGGGCTTTAATGGGTTTTGTGTCAACGGAATTCGTGTCGTCGTTTCCTGGAACTGGGCTCTGCGTTAAGCCAGTGCGGTTCATTGATAAAATTGCTAAAGGTGGACAATGAAGAAGAACTCTTTTGGATCACTGATCATGATCCTGGCGGCGATTTGTTTCAACCAACTGGTTGACATTCGCATCGTAAATGCTGCAGCGGCTCTCGCGGCACCGTTCGCAGATTCCTACACGATCACATCACTGGGATCAGCGCCTGGGGTCGTTCCTCTTTATGGAGGCCTGACACTTCTGGCCGGTACCACGGACACGCTGCTGATCGGTGGTCAGGCCAATGGTTCAGGCGGAACTCTCTATACGATTGGCGTAACGCGAGATATCGACGGACATATTAATGGGTTTTCCGGCTCTGCCTCAGTTTTCGGGCCAGCGCCTTACAACGATGGCGGAGTGACCTACGGTCCCGGCGGTGTGCTTTTTGCCTCTCAGTGGCCCGTCAACATGCTTTCTCAATACAAGCCTGGCAGCACGTCACCCGATAAAGTAATTGACCTTACCCCGCTTGGCGTAGCAGGTTCACATTCTGCAATTAACTTTGTTCCTTCAGGATTTGGCGGTGCCGGTTTGATGAAGCTGGTTTCGTACATTGGTGGTGAGTTTTACACGGCCACATTTTCACCCGACGGAAATGGAACCTACGATATTACTTCAGTTACACTGGAAACGACTCTGCCGGGCGGACCTGAAGGATTTGTCTACGTGCCCGGAGGTTCACCGGATTTCTCGGCGCCTTCCATGCTGGTTTCTGAGTTTGCAGCAGGTACAGTGGGCGCTTACGATGTGGATGCATTTGGAAATCCAATTCTGGGTACACGCCGAGATTTCATTACTGGTCTTGATGGTGCGGAAGGAGCGTTTATCGATCCGTTGACTGGTGATTTCCTGTTTTCGACCTTCGGTGGTGGCGATCAGATTTTCGTAGTCAAAGGATTCGCTGTTCCGCCGAGCGAAGTTCCTGAGCCGTCTTCAATTGCTCTTTTTGGCTTTTGTGCACTGGGGCTTGCTTCGAAGTCGGTTCGTCGCAGGGTAACCGCTGCAATCTGACAATCGTTAAGTATCACACCCGGAAAGTTAAGTCCGAAAAAGTGCTGATCGGCCGATTCAATGCCGATCAGTCACTTTAATGAGGATGCCTTGCAGCTGTCGGCAGGCCGCGGCGATTGAATAATGCTGTTCAATCGCCTGTCTGGCTTTGTCCGCACGTAATTTTGTGTCTTCCGTTTTCCTGATGACCTCTGAAATTGCTGATGCCAGTGCAGCACTGCTGCCCGGAGGCACAAGAATTCCCAGTTGCCCTCCGGCAAGGATTTGCCGCGGACCAGACGGGCAGTCCGCCGAAATGACCGGAACTCCCAAAGCCATCGCCTCAAGAAGCACATTGGGCATTCCTTCAATCAGCGACGGCAATACGAAAACATTGGCCGACGAATACCATGCCGCAGCATTCTTACAAAACCCCGGGAGCCGCACATTTTCGGTCAGTTCGAGACTGTGGATAAGGTCCTGCAATCTGGATCTCCATGATCCCTCGCCGAGGATCGCCAGATAGAATCGTCTGTCAGGATGCTGCTTCTTCAAAGCTGCCAGTGCATGAATCAGGTAGTGGAATCCCTTTTGCTCATTCAGACGACCAGCCGTTACCAGACGTACGACTGCGGTATCGTCTGTAAATGACTGATTTCCGCCGCCCCACCAGGAATCAGACGGGGGTATAAGCGCCTGCTCCCGAAGCAATTCCACATCCACCCCATTTGTCAGGGTCTGAATCTTTTCAGGACGAATTCCATAAAATCGAATGGCTGACTCGCGTGCTCCATCGGAAACCGCAAGGACTCTTGACGACTTGTTATAGAGCCGGTGCAGGATTCGCCGCTTGAACCATTGAAATCGTCCGGCCACCGGGGCAAATCCGGTTTCCGGATCAGTCACAATCGTTGAAACATTTGGTATCCCGACTCGCTGTGCGGCGGCAGCCGAGATTAGTGTCATCAGAAATGTTCGATCATAACTCACGTCCGCCCGGACTTCCTTGAAATATTGAGCGAGATCGCTGACTCGCCGACGATGCATCAGCCCCGGCAGATAAAGCCCGGACGATGAAACTCGCTCGTCAAACGATGCGACGGGCACGTCGTCAGGAATCAGCTCAAGCAACGGCCCTGATCGATAAACCAGGTAAAGGAATGGCTCAAAGCGATCCCGATCGAGATTTCGCAACAGCGATACCAGCTGACGTTCAGACCCGCCGCCATGCATGGCACCAATGGAAAAGACAACTCGAATTCTCGACATGAAATATCAACTGCTCTTAATCCCGCGGTTCGTGCAGCGGTTCTGCCAATCCGGTGGCACTGAACGTCAGTCGCGAAGTCCAGCGTAACTCACCCTGCGACACATTGCATTGTAACTGCACCAGGTCTCACTGCGAAACGAGTTCCGGTCAACTCATCAATCCGCGGCGGCCAGACCGAAACTCCGAGCATAAGATATATATACTGATCGTGAGTACCCACACTGGAAAGAGAAGTGCGATCCATGCAATGTTAAGGTTCAGGAATAGCATCGCAAGTGCAGACACAAATCCCGTGCACGAGATCCAGCGGGGCAGCACGGCGGTGTGGAGTCCAATTGTGGATGTTACAAACATGAACACCGCTGCCATCCTGTTACCGAAAGTATTGGTCAGCGAGTAGGCGATTCCACGAGCGACTCGGTATGTATCGCTCTGGTCAGAAACACCGGCATCGGTTCCGAAGGTATCCAGAAGTGCTCGGGAAACAGCCGCAGTGCCAAACATCATGGCCACGAACAGCAGTCCGCTGCCAAGAAAAATAGTCGCGAAAAAGCGATCCTCAAGCAGGCCGATGCGGTGGCGCAATACTCCCATGAACCAAAGAAACGCAATCCCCGCAAATGGAAGCAGGTTCAGCGCGTTGTGTACCAAACTTCGGTACTCGGGACTTGAAAGCCAAATGCCGGCATCCTTCGGGTCGGCTGGCACTGCGAGCCTTAACAGTATCAGGCTTGCCGCATAAAGTGCGGAAAAGACGATCCCACTGACAGCAATGCCTTGCGGAGGTATTTGGCTCCGTACAGTTTCATTCGGCGTCGTGTTCATCTCATCCTCGGCAGTCCCGGAATCTTTTTGTACGCTGCGCGTCTGACAAACGGGGCCTCCTGTATGACACGACGGCTCAGAGCACTGCCGTGGTCGTCTTCACGCTGACGATTTCATTTGCTGCAACAAAAAGACACAGGCCTGCCACGGAGCCAGATCCAGAAACAGCCCCCGGCCCCGTAAGTCATCGCCGTTCCACTCGAAACATGCCTCCGAGAGCTGATCGTGCAACTGCCATCGGCTGCCGCTGAGCTCAGCAAACGGCAGTGAGACATGGCACTGGCTTTGATTCGGGGCATAGTTTACGGCAACGACCATCAGCTCTCCCTGCTGTCCCTGCCAGGCAAATACGACGAAGCAGTCATTCGTCCAGTTACCATCCCAGCCTGGCGTGCATTCCAGCATTCGCCATTCTCCATGCCGCACAGCTGGCTGACGAAGTACGGCCAGCAGACGAATGTAAAATTCATTCAGCTGAACATCAATGGGTTCAATCGGCCCTCGTATGAGGTGAGGCGAAATTCGTTTTCTGCGTCCTTCAAACTGCCCCTGGTGAAAGAAACGCAGGCCAGGCGAGAGAAATGTGAGAACGGCAGCGGCCCGATGAATCTCCGGAGTAAACGTGGATGCTGCACGAGGTTCGTCATGGTTTTCCAGAAACCTCGCCAGTCGATTCTGGTAGGCAGGTTCCGCATGAAAATGTTCTCGCACAGGCCGTGCATGTCCATCTCGAAGCCGGTCATAGAGTCGCTTGTCATAGGCGTAATCAAAGCCCTGCTGCTGCAGCGTCCATTCCAGGTCCCAGTAGACCTCAGCCATAAAAAGGAAGCCAGGGACTTTTTCTCGAACTCGCTGAGTCGCCGCCGGCCAGAACAGTGGTGCACGCTGGCCCCAGGTCCGTTCAAAGACTTCCGGGAGAACCAGCATGGCCATGTCACAGCGTACTCCATCGCATTGTCCGGAAATTCTCAGCAGTTCACCAGTCATCGCTTCCTGCAGTGCCGGATTCGCGTAGTTCAGCTGCAGCGTGTCGGGCCATCCTGAGAAATACGGATCTCGGCCATAGGCGAGGATCAGATTGCCCTTCCTGCTTTTGACTCGAATGTAGTTCTGTGGCGCCACAGTCAGGTCAGATTCCGTTCCCGCAACGAAGTACTCCGGATGTTCGTCGAGCCATGGGTGATCGAGACCCATGTGATTGGGCACGAAATCCAGCATCAGCTTAAGACCGCGCCGACGCAGGCGTTCGCGAAGTCGCGCAAGCGCAGCATCGCCACCGAGATTCCCGTGGACTGTATAACCAGTGATTGCGAATCCTGAACCAGCAATATCTTCTTCCAGCAGATCCGGAAGCGTTTCCTGAAACTCATGACGCCATCCGGCGTTACTCCGTGAAACATGCTGAGCACCCGGGCCTGTCTGCCAGACGCTGAGGAACCAGATCCAGTCGAAACCGAGTTCGGCAAGGTGATCCAGTTCTGCGTCCGGAATATCGTCCAGCGTGGCAGGACGTTCCAGTGTTCGCGATAGCTCGGTCAGCCAGACTCTTGTATTGACCTGATAGAGCGATGGATAAGTCGATGCAGTCATAAGCCCCCCAAATGACACAGGAATGTGAGTGAACCCTGGCTACGGAGCTGGGGTCAGCATCGAATCTCGCAAATGGATCATGGCGTCCTGGCCGACCTGCATCAATCCTTCGTGGGCCCGGTCCAGATCCACAATCAGGTACAAGACACCGGAAAAGGCCAAAGCAAAGATGGGCATTCCCAGGGAATGGCGAGTCGCCGAGATTCCGGACTGATAACCGAGCGAAAACATACCCAGCAGTACCAATGCAAGCAAAGCCAGCCAGATTGTGACTGGAATCCGACTATAGAGTCCGACATAGACTCGCTTTGCGTGCAGATCAATCGTTTCATTCAGCGACTGCAGAAATAGCGCTGTCATCATTGAACCAGAATCCATTTCAGCGGCTGCAACAGCTCTTTGCCACATTTGCTCGTGCAGTGTTTCCGATTCACTCAGCAGACTCGCCAGATTCTTCGTGGTAAACTTCTGAGTTCGAACCTCCGTATAGCGACGAAGGAGGTCAGCCATTTCAGAACGCTGAGGCTCGGCGAGAAGACGAGATCGCAGCCAGGTAGTGCCAATCGCATTGGCTTCTTCAAGGACCGCCTGACGACGTGCGTCAAAGCGAGTCGCTGCCATGCTGAACGTAAATGCCAGCATAAAGGCAAGCAAACCCAGAACAGAAGCGGCCATCGCCGCTACCGGAGCCTCTTTTTCATCGGCGACCCGCGAGTGCCTCCAAATTCCTGATTTGTACCCCACCTCCAATGCCATCAGGCTGACAATCATGGTGAGCGGCAGGAATAACCAGAGCGGGATCTGATCCAGCGGACCGGAAATCATGGATTCATCCTCTTTTCTGCAGTCGGCTCTCGATCAGAAACAGGGAGGGGTGATTCAACCCCGTGCTGTTGTGATCGGAACCCAGCCAATTTACCCCCTTCCAGAATCTGCTTCGCATCCAGATCGCCGTAAAGCTGAATGAACTTGGCCACCAGACCAGTCCAGCCCGTCTGATGGCTCGCTCCAAGGCCTGCACCATTATCAGCGTGGAAGTATTCGAAGAACTGCAGATAATCCCGCCAGTGAGGGTCTGACTGAAACTTCTCTGTGCCGCCGAATACAGGACGCCGCCCATTTTTATCCCGCAGGAAGATCCCGGTCAGTCGGCTGGAAAGCTCCTCGCTCACTTCGAAGAGGTTCATCAGCTTTCCTGAACCTGTGGGGCATTCGATCCTGAAGTTGTCTCCGTAATACAGATAGTACTGCAGAAGTGCCCGGATGATCATGGCGTTCACCGGCATCCAAACGGGACCACGCCAGTTGGAATTACCACCAAACATGCCAGTGTTCGACTCGGCCGGCAGATAATCCACCCGGTACTCCTGCCCCTGTGCATGGAAGACATAAGGATGCTGCTCGTGGAATTTTGAAATCGAACGGATGCCGTGAGGGCCAAAGAACTCGTTTTCATCAAGCATCCTTGTCAGCACTCGACGAAGCCGCTCCGGATTGAGCACGGCCAGCAATCCACGCTGGTTCACGCCGAAATGCCCCGGACCAATGGGGTGCATCGATTTCTCAAGCTCCGGTATCCGTCGCAGCCGTTCCGTCAATCCAGTAATCGCCCGGGGAATACGCTCCCGCTGCCATGGTTCAGTGACCGTTACGGCACATAATGGCAGCAGCCCCACAAGAGAACGCACCTTCAGCCGGGTGGCGCTACCGTCAGGCAGTCGCAGAAGATCGTAGTAAAAACCATCCTCATCATCCCACATTCCATCCTGACCGGGACGATTCATGGCCGCGGCGATGTAATAAAACTGTTCCACAAACTTCAGAACCATGTCTTCGTAAGCTGGATCACTGGCGGCCAGTTCCACGGCGATTTCCGTCATGTTCTGGCTGAACAGAGCCATCCACGCCGTACCGTCTGCCTGCTCCAGATGTCCGCCTGTCGGAAGCGGGGCGCTCCGGTCGAAGACGCCAATGTTGTCGAGTCCGAGAAATCCGCCTTCGAAGACGTTCTTGCCGAATCGATCCTTTCGATTCGCCCACCACGTAAAGTTCAGCATGAGTTTATTGAACGCCCCGCGGAGAAAGGCGATGTCCGTCTCACTGCCCAAAGCCTGAGCCGTGCGATGCAGGAAGAGTGTCGCCCAGGCATGTACCGGCGGGTTTACGTCACTGAAATTCCATTCGTAGGCCGGTAACTGACCGCTGGGATGCAGATACACTCCCTTGAGCATCAGCGTCATTTGTTCTTTCGCAAAGTCAGGATCCACAATCGCAAGGGGAATCGCGTGGAAGGCCAGATCCCAGGCCGCATACCATGGATACTCCCACTTGTCGGGCATCGAAATGATGTCCTTGTTCAGCATATGGAACCACTCTGAGTTCCTCGAGCTGCGATATCCGGAGTGAAGTGGGTTGCTGTTGTGTTCGTCCAGCCAGTTGTCACCGTCGAAGAAGAAGAACTGCTTGCTCCAGAGCATGCCAGCCAGAGCCTGCCGCATCACACTGGCTTCATCGGCACTTGCCGAGTGCGGCGTCACCGACTTGTAAAATTCGTCGGCTTCCTGCAGTCTTGCGGCGAAGACCTGATCAAAGGATTTGCCAAACGGTTTGCTGTTCCTGTCGGCAGACCCCGGCGACAGACGCAGGCGAATTATCTGCGTCTCGCCGGCGCCAATCCGGAACTCGTAGTGCGCTGCCACTTTCGTTCCCTGGCGATCCGGGTTCACACTGTTCTGCGTGCCGTTAACCACGCAGTCATTAATACCATCCTTGACATAAGGGCTTTCATTCTTCTGTCCTGGGAACAGTCGTTCGTGGTTGGTTTCGTTCTCGGTGAAAAGCAGGGGCGTCTCGCCTTCACAGAAAAACGTGAATTCCCCGAGTGCCGAATGTAAACCGGCGACGGTACCGGAACCCGCCACCGTATTTACCTGTCTGAGTGTGGGTTTCCCGGAGGCTCGGTTCGACTGGGCAATCCATTTCGACCAGTCGTTTCGAAACCAAAGTGTGGGCAGAAGATGCAGGTCAGCTGCTTCCGGTCCGCGGTTGATTGCCGTAATCTTTACCAGAATGTCTTCCGGTCCGGCCTTCGCATACTCCACAAAGACATCGAAGTATCGGTCGTCGCTGAAGACACCCGTGTCAAGCAGTTCGTACTCCATATCATTACGGTTGCGACTGCGATTGGTCGTCACCAGATCGGCGTAGGGGAAAGCCGCCTGCGGATACTTGTAAAGGTATTTCATGTAAGAGTGCGTCGGCGTGCTGTCAAGGTAAAAGTAATACTCTTTGACGTCCTCGCCATGGTTGCCTTCGCTGTTTGTCAGTCCAAAAAGGCGTTCCTTGAGAATCGGATCCTTTCCGTTCCAGAGCGCCAGTGCAAAGCAGAGCTGCTGCTGGTCGTCAGAGATGCCCCCCAGACCGTCTTCGCCCCAGCGGTACGCGCGGGAACGGGCATGATCGTGAGTGAAGAAGTTCCAGGCATCACCGTTTTCGCTGTAGTCCTCACGCACAGTACCCCATTGACGCTCGCTGAGGTATGGGCCCCATTTCTTCCAGCTGATCTGTTGTTCGGAGCATTCTTTCAGTCTGTTGTGTTCAGCAGTCACGTTTCACCTGTTCATTTATTGTCGGGGACAAGTTGTCCAGAGCCATATTCCATAGATTCAGAGAAAAATGCCCGCCCGGCACTTCGATGATCAAGTTTTCCGTTGCCTCACGCATTACTCTACTCAATCCGAACAGTGAGTCGTGCAACAGGACCGTTCCTCTTTCGCAATCCCAATGCCACTCAAAGAATTAAACGATGGTGATTCAGGAACTCTGCGGAGGGTTGAGCACGATCATGTCGCGACAGCCTGATACAAACGCCTGAATTGTGAAAGCCCGTCGTTCGATCAGCGTTGGTCCTGGTTTACTTCCTGTCGGCAGGCAATAATGGCATTTTCTGTGCAAGTGTGCGGTATGGGCCTTACAATGTGTGCGGCAATCCGACCTGTTCCTGTGCGAGGTGCACACCTGAAGACCATTTACCAGGTTCTGTGCGGAAACATTCTGAGTCGCCTGGAATCGCTTTTTGGCCGACTCCGGTTCTGGCATAATACCGGGGCATAGAACGTAATCTGGCGATGTTCCGGGCTGCTGCCTGATTTCATACCGTTTTTTTTCCTCATGTATCGTAAATCCGTGGAAAGTCGTGTCCCATGCAGCCGGAAGAGTTTCTTTCTCGCTCGACGTACACGGGACTGCCTTTCCGAATGAATCGCAGAGACTTGCTGACCCGATCGGCTCTGGGTTTTGGAAGTCTGGGACTTGCGGCCGTGCTCCAGGATGATGGCCGACTGCTGCACGCTGTTGAAACCGCCGCGACCGATCCTCTGCGAGCCAGACAGCCTCACTTTCCGGCCCGGGCAAAGCGGGTTATCCATTTCTTTCTCAACGGCGGGCCATCGCATGTTGATACGTTCGACAATAAGCCGCTGCTTAAGAAATATGCGGGTCAGCCGCTGGGTGATTCGCTTCGAACAGAACGAAAGACGGGGGCTGCATTTCCGTCTCCCTTCACGTTCCGCCCCTATGGAGAATCGGGCATTGAAGTCAGTGATCTTTTTTCCCGCACTGCTGCCCACATCGACGATATGGCCGTGATTCGCTCGATGTATGCTCAGGTTCCGAATCATGAACCATCTCTGATGCTGATGAATTGCGGCGACTCAGTACAGCCTCGCCCGAGTGTCGGCGCGTGGACGTTGTATGGACTTGGTACTGACAATCAGAATCTGCCTGGTTTTGTGGCGATGTGTCCCGGGGGCCTGCCTATCAAGGATACGGAAAACTGGCAGTCAGGATTTTTGCCCGGTGCGTTTCAGGGAACATATATTGATACGCAGCACAAAGAGCTCAGCCGGCTCATTGAGAATATCGAACACCCGCAGATCGCCACGGCCGCTCAGCAGCGCCAGCTTGCTCTGCTTGCTCGCTGGAATGCAAAGCACAGGGAAAATCGTCCGGATCCTCGGCTTGAAGCGAGAATTCAGAGCTTTGAACTGGCCTTTCGAATGCAGCATGATGCCGCGGAGGCATTCGATCTGAATCGTGAACCCGAACATGTTCAGCAAATGTATGGCACGGGAGTTCATGGCCGCCAGACCCTGATCGCACGCCGGCTGCTTGAACGCGGCGTGCGATACATTCAGCTTTGGCATGGAGCCGGTCAGCCGTGGGACAACCATGCCGGCATTGAAGACGCTCACCGGAAACTGGCCGGAGAAATTGATCAGCCCATCGCCGCACTGATCACAGATTTGAAACAGCGGGGATTGTTTGAGGATACGCTGATTCTCTGGGGCGGTGAATTCGGACGCACTCCCACCGTCGAACTCAGTGGTGATGGCAAGCCTCAGTCCGGTCGTGATCACAACCACTATGGATTCAGTGTGTGGATGGCCGGTGGAGGAATTCGGGGCGGCTCAGTCTTCGGAGCCACGGATGATATCGGTTTTAGGGCAGTGCAGAACCCGGTCAGTGTTCATGACCTGCATGCAACTATGCTTCATCTGCTGGGATTTGATCACGAACAACTGACCTTCCGATACGCAGGCCGGGATTTCCGGCTGACCGACGTTCATGGATGCGTCCTGCATGACATCGTCAGCTGAGCATGCTGAGCAACCAGGACTTTCCGGATTCCTGTCGAGGCGTCTTTCACGTAGGCGAGTCTCTCCGAGACTCGCAATCTGACGCGATATTGATTCTGCTCGAACCCGTAAAGGAACCTGGTCTGGAAGGAGCCTGTGCTGGTCATCGGAAAAACAACAGCGTGAGCAAAGTAGCCGTCACTCTCCGAGTGACGAACTGCGATTCCCATCCACCCGGACAGGTTCATCATTGCCGTCGACCACAGCGTTCATTTTCTGACACGTTATGATAAGGAGCGGCAACGGAGCAGCAGCCGCACCATCAGGTCCAGAGTATAGGTTTCGGACTGGCTGGGTGACGTATAAACCACAACGCCGTCCGCATAGGTCCACTTGATGTACCAGCCAGTTACCGTAGCTGGGTCTGCCATATAGACATCGTAGTCAAACAGATCGTCCAGAAAGGCGGACAGTGACAACTCAGACGGCTGCTGGACGTTCGGCACGCGCTGGTCAGCGAGTGGTTTGCCCGGATTCAGCCCGGATGATGGTTCCGCAGCGTTCGAGAGTTCGAATGTCAGTGGCAGCACAAGGCAAAGGATCACAAATGGTCGCATCGGGAATCTCCAGGCTTCTGAAAGGTGGCATTCTCCACACTGCGTGGAGCTATGAAACAGATCGTTCCTGTTCATAGCGAAATCCACAGCAGAATGTTTCAGCGAGAAACTCGCTTTTTCTCCGACGGCACTCGACAAACGAATCGGCACCAATTCTCAGCCATGCCGCCAGGTGCCAAGCCATGCCGCCAGGTGCCATGCGCCCAACATGCCGCCAGTTGCCATGCGCCCAAAACAGCCATGCCGCCAGGAAAATGCCGCCAGGTGCCATGCGCCCAATGGCGCGAGCGACCCGCTGGGATGAACGGATCGCCAGCGACACGATAGGGGTAGCACATCGCCAGGTGCCACACACCTGACGTGCAAGCCTGCAGCAAGGTACCAAGCCTGCAGCAAGGTACCAAGCCTGCAGCAAGGTACCATGCACCTGAAGCGGAATCCTGCAGCAAGGTGCCAGGCACTTTAGAATCCTGCAGCAAGGTGCCAGGCACTTTAGCGTGAGATCTTGTGGCGTTTCCTTGCATGCAGCTTCCTGGCACCTTGCTGCCATTCGCGGGAATCAATGGAGTTGCTCAAGCAGCAGTCAATACCGTGACGCCTGGAGGAATCAGCAACTTCGAGGCCGTCATCCGTCGTCAGTAACCGCCAGGCAAACACGGCCAGCTTGCGAGCCGTAGCCACGACGGCCACGTTGTGGTTTTTGCGACGCCTGATTCGCTGGAGGAAATGTTCCGGCGGACCTGTATGACGCGAGTATTGCTGAGCCGACTGAACCAGTATCGCAGGGTGCCAAATCGCAGAATGCCGTGCACCTGAAGCAAGATCTGCATAAGCAGTAAGGTGCCAAAAAGCAGTAAGGTACCATGCACCTGAAGCGGAATCCTGCAGCAAGGTGCCAGGCACTTTAGCGTGAGATCTTGTGGCGTTTCCTTGCATGCAGCTTCCTGGCACCTTGCTGCCATTCGCGGGAATCAATGGAGTTGCTCAAGCAGCAGTCAATACCGTGACGCCTGGAGGAATCAGCAACTTCGAGGCCGTCATCCGTCGTCAGTAACCGCCAGGCAAACACGGCCAGCTTGCGAGCCGTAGCCACGACGGCCACGTTGTGGTTTTTGCGACGCCTGATTCGCTGGAGGAAATGTTCCGGCGGACCTGTATGACGCGAGTATTGCTGAGCCGACTGAACCAGTATCGCAGGGTGCCAAATCGCAGAATGCCGTGCACCTGAAGCAAGATCTGCATAAGCAGTAAGGTGCCAAAAAGCAGTAAGGTGCCATGCACCTGAAGCGGAATCCTGCAGCAAGGTACCAGGCACTTTGGCGTGAGATCTTGCGGCGTTTCCTTGCGTGCAGGTGCCTGCCACCTTGCTGGAATGCCGTGTCTTTACTTAATTAAGTAAATAAACGAATGTTGATGCGACAGGCAGGGGGCTCGCCTTTCCCTGCAAATCAGTCGCACTGCACCGGTGCCACTGAATGCAAAGGTATCTGGCGGAAATCGGGGCCGTCCGAATGCCGGTGCGATCGTCTAATCATAATTTTCGAAAGTTGATGTCAGGGTTTCGGAGTTCTGCCCGAATACATTTTCGGAGAGCGTGCAGCCGCCTTTAGGCAAAACCATGACGGACCCGACAACCAAAGAAGATCTGGAATCTGAACATTTTCTGAACACCAGCCCGGCCGTAAGAAACCGATTAACCAGCTGCCTGCGTTCAGAGGCAGCCAGTATTCGTCCATTCAGTCGGCCAAGTGCGGCTATCGAAGCGGTGAAGCTGGGGCTAAACCTGGTTCAGCCACGAATTCCATCTATGAAACCGATTACTGATCCGGAGTGTACATTTCAGGCGTCGATGGTGGCTGCGGTCAAATGCTACAAGGAGTTCAATGGTCTTGTTGATCCGAAAAAAAAACTGACTTTTGACATCGACCGGATCACTCTTACCCGTTTGGATACCGAACTGACAACTCCAGGAAAACTGATCGACTTGAGCCATGATTTCCCGGAGTTCGGTTCAACCAAATGGCGTTTCACTTTTCTCGGTAATCGAGGTGTATTTGGCAAAGGCATTTATAGTCTTGTGATTGCAAGTACTGAGTCTCAGGACAGTCGGCAGTTCGTTATTCAAGAATTATCTACCGGAGGCGAACTGATCGGCGGCTTTATGGGCGAAACACAGGGGACGTTTTGCACTGACAGAAAGATGCTTGCAAGTGATTTTGAAACCTCGACTGCAATTTTTACCATCATCCGTCGCTCTGGAAATTTGTCGGGTAATATGCAACTGTCGAAGATACTTGCTGAAGGGGTCCAGTGCATTTCCTTCGAACTCCCGCATTTCCACAACCAGACCATTGCCCTTTCCGACGGCATGGTGGTTATTCGTGGTCAGGTGATCATGAGTTGAGAACACTGATGACATTGAGGCGAACGGATGGCGGAAAAGAGCAATGGTTTCTGCTGTTCGACATGCAGTCAGTTTAATGACCAGCTTCTCATGGATTTCATTGTCGATGCACCACTGCGGTTTTATTGGTTTTATTTGATTTCTCTGAAGGAAGGAGGCCGTCGTGCAGCAAGGTGCCATGCACCGAGCCAGAGACCACGACTGGCACGTGACACCTGCCCCGGCACCCAAATAGCCATTTGTGCGGCTCGTCGCCCGTACGGAACGGAAAGACGCTTTCTGTCAAAGCATGCTGATCTCGCCCGGCTGCAACTGCCTCCCTGCCAGTCATTTTTCTATTCAAATCATTTCGTTCTGCCGCAAGGTGCCACAAGGTGCCATGCACCTTATAACGATGATGCACCTTATAACGATGCACCTTATAATGCCAGGGACCGGCTGGGATGCGCGGATGGCCAGAGACACGTGGCAGCGTCTCTCCGAGACACCGGGATTCGCGAGTCTCGGAGAGACTCGTCTACGTGGGTGCCTGGTCAGGCCTCACGGTGCCAGGCAGTAAACAAGGTGATCGTTAAAACGGCGCCCCCCAGAAATGCGGCTTCCGTTCGCCTGCGATGGCAGGATCATGCAGTTTATATGTGACTAAGAATAATACCCTTGCGTGGTTGACAGCTTCATGCACTGGTTGTACACTCACGCCTACAACTGGGAATGAGCAACATTTGAAAACACGTATTCCGGGAGGCACTGTCATGCCACGGGTGAAACGGTCGGAGATCTTTTCGAAGGACGAAGTTCAGGCATTTCACTGCAGCAATCGATGTGTTCGCAGGACACGACTGTGTGGTAAAGACCGCAGGTCGGGAAAAGATTTCTCCTATCGCAAAGACTGGATCCGCGATCGCATGGAAGTACTGGCAGGGATCTTCGGCATTGATGTACTCAGCTTTGCGGTGATGGACAATCACATGCATGTGGTGCTCAGAACCCGGCCGGATGTGGTGAAACTCTGGTCCGATGAAGATGTGGCGATGCACTGGTGGCGATTGTTTCCCAAGCGAAAAAAGACAGATGGTACTCCGGAAGAACCGAGCGATCTGGAACTGAATAAGATTCTCGGTAATGTGTCACTTCTCCAAAAACGACGAGAGCGTTTGTCGAACGTGTCGTGGTTCATGAAGTGCCTGTCCGAGCCCATTGCCCGCCGCAGCAATGCGGAAGAGGAAGTGACCGGCCACTTTTGGGAGGGACGCTTTAAAGCGAAGCCCCTTGTGGATGAAACGGCGATAGCCGCCTGTATGGCCTATGTGGATTTGAATCCCATTCGAGCAGGTCTGGCGCTGACTCCGGAGACCAGCGAATATACCAGCGCGAGAGAACGGATTCTGGACTGGGTTCGACTGAAAGATCTCTCGGGGCCGACGAATCTCGCGGCCCCGGCCCCGTCAGCGATTCCCGTTCCTGTCGAAACGCTGCAGGCAATGGAGCTCACGGAGGAGGCAATGGATTCCGCTGTGGAATCCGGTGCCGAGTCTGCCCCCGAGTCTGCCCCCGAGTCTGCCTCAGAATCCGCTGTAGAATCGACATCGGCTTCAGCCAATGAGTCTTGCTGTGAATCACAGGATGTGGTTGAACAACAGTCGGAAACCGTTGAATTGGCTGAGACTGTTGAGGTACCTGAGACAGCGAGCGAGGAATGGGAAGTCAGATCCGGCTGGCTGGCACCTCTGGAGCTCGCGTCGACTCTCACCGAAGACCGAGCAGCGCCCTCTGGGCGTCGAGCCAGCAACAAAGGCTGTCTGCCGATGAGTCTTGACCAGTATCTGCAGTTGCTGGACTGGACCGGTCGGCAAATTCGTCAGGACAAAGTGGGCCATATTCCGGCAGAGTTTGCCCCCATTCTGGAGCGTCTGAGCTGCAGTGCAGAGACGTGGGTGGATCTCGTCAGGAATTTCCGCAAACGATTCCGCACAGAAGCCGGACTTTCGACGTCTGTCCTTGCGTTCCGCTCGCTCCGACTGTCTCGACGAGCCGCGCAGGCGTCGATCTCCTGACCGATGTTCGGAATATCGGGCTGACAAGTGTCATTCGACAACCGCCATTCAGTGACTGCGGTACTGAGTGACAGCGTTGTCGCGCACGATGATGCTTGAGCACACACAGAGCAAGTCAGTGTGTTGCCGACAGGAACTGTCGCGTCGCACCGTCCCCAATGTTGCCATCGAATACTGCCCAGAGCATAAGCGTTCGCGGGCTATTGCGTCAGCCAGGTGCGTGGCGATGGTCAGCGGCGAATATCAGGAAAAACGCGGGTAATCCGTCCGGGGTGATCGCCAGTCGCTCCCCACCGTAGACAGTATCTGTCGACGACAGCTGACCGGATGCACGCCCTGGTGTGCATGTGCTCGATTGCTTCCCGGTCTTTTGAGCCCTCCTGTCCGATGTCTGCCCTCATTGCCGCTCCTTTTCCTGCGTGCGTCAGCGGAAACGGACTGCGGTAGAAGTGCCTTGTTGCATGCCAATGGTGATTCGCTGCAGAGCGTGTTCGTTTCAACGCTTGAAGCAGCGGTGTGACGCCAACTCTGTCGTGTCACCTTTCCTGCAAACCAAGGAAATCATTGAAGTTTCCTGATTAGGTGCCACTGATTAGGTGCCAGGCACCTAGAACTCCTCTTTGGGGCAACAAAGAATTCCGCCGCCGGTCCGAACCCAAAATTATCTCAACCCTGATGGCTTCACGGATTTATGCGGTTTTCAACTGGTGTCGGTTCACCTCCTTCTGAAAAAAATTCGGGATGCGAGTTTTCGGATAGCTTCGCGTTTTCGCAGGGCACGTCGCAAGGCAAAGACCGGCGATTCAATGACGGCGTTTCGTGATTGCCTGGCGGAGCGTCGGCAGCGGCAATGCCAAGGCTTGTGGCTCAATGACAATGATGCTGTGATCGGGCTGTCGAAGACTAATCCGGTGCCGAGAAATTCAGCGGTGAATCGGGTATGGACCTCAAAGCGTTTACGCTGTTTCGCGACGGGCATCGCTGCCGACAATGCGGAGCACCACTGTTCGTCGGCAGTCAGCCCGCCAGACATAAACTATCTGGGTGCCAGGCACCTAAGACTCGGCACCTAAGACTCGGCACCTAAGACTCGGCACCTAAGACTCTCCCTTAAATTAGGTGCATGGCACCTTGCGCTTTGCTGACACCTTTTGGATCCTTCAGACCAGAATAACCCTGGGGCAAACGTTAGCGCACGCTTCGCGCTGAGTGAGCTATTGAATTGTCCTCTCTGCAGGGCTCTAACCGCTCTGGATTGCACCCTGCCATTCAATCACAGAAAAAGGTCCGGTGGTATTGTCGAAACCGGGACGGAGTCCCGCTGAAAGCGAAAGCTGTCGCAAATTCTTCACCTGCTTGCGTAACCGTTTTGAACCGAACCCCGGACGAAATACGACTATCCTTCCAAAAGAATGGCTGCCACTACGGTGTCGCAAAGATCTCCGCCGGTACCGGCGCCGAAAAGTCGACCACATAGTACATCCAGTCATCGATTAGCACGGGGTTGTCTTGTGTCTGGAAAAACTGTCTACCGACATCACGCACAGCTCCTGGGTACCAGATTCCTTCGGCAGATTGCTGAAAGTTGGCATTCAACTGAACCATGTGCTTCCGCGATCCCATCGTTGCCGCAAACGTCTCCTCTGAGCCCGGGGCGTCGGTGTGCTCCGACTTAACCACTGCATAACCGTACTCCGGTTTCAACCAGTACCGTTTTGTACGATGAACAAGATCATCCACCTTTGTGACCGCACTGTATTCGACCAAAACAAGTCCGCCGGGCGTTTCTTCAGTCATGGTCATGACGAAATCGTCTTCGACTTCAAGGAATGGATACGCCAGACGTTCCAGTGTCATACTGCCGATCCATTCGGACTCACGAAACTGCCCTGGCAAAAACGGTGGAAGCACACGCTTCGCCAGTTGTTCCGCATTGCGGTCCCAAGCATCGGTACCGTCAAACAGACTCAGCGTCTGTCCCTTGCGTGCAAACTGATCCTTCCAGTGATTCAGATCAACCTCCGGTGGTATCAAACCTGGATCGCCTGCGATCCGCTTGTCTCGAAAGTTGCCGAGGTAATCAACTCTCCACAATTGATTACTACGCCAAACGATATACTGTGGCGCCGCCGGATCTGTTCCAGCAAGTGCTCGATAGTTCTTCAGTCCGCGACGTCCTCGCTCTAAAGCCGCCTGAACTTTGACATACAACGGATCGGATTCGGGGTTCGTCGAGTCAACAAGCGGTGCTTCTGCCGGAGCCCCAAGTTCCTGAACGGTCTGAGGCACTTCCTGCGGATAATCGAATACCAGACTGACCGTACGTTCGACAGGATTGTTCTTGCCTGATTGAAGAATTCTGACGGTGCAGGCTGATGGCAAGCTTGTCTTTGCTTCCGTGACCACATTCAGCGACATCGTGATCGTCCCGTTCAGATGTGACGGTGGCGCTGCAAGTTCGATGGCATGTCTGACTGTCACTGCATCACCGTTTTCAGGCTCTGACTTTATACTGACGACTTTCATGTCGCCGACTTCGTCAACTGTGCCAGGGAGAGAACCCAACAGTTCCAGAAGTGAGTCAAACGCTGGTGGTTCATGCTGAAACGAAGGGACGCTGCGTACGATTCGTTGCTTTCCCGGATAGTACGTATCGACGGACTTCTTCTCACGATTAGATACGAATGACGACTCAGCTCGTTTGACCGCATATCGTTCGGCGGAAATCCATGCTTCAACATCGTTGCCGTGGACATCCTGGCAGCGAATATGAACTCGCGGCTGTGACCGGATTGCCGAAAACACATCTCCCAGAACTTCTGGCGAACGTAGAAATGTGATCAGGAAAACTGCCAGGCAGGCCGCGACAGCGCAGGCGGTTGCCCAAGCCCTGAGCGGTCCAAAGGTCCTCGTTGCAATTGCCCGCGCAGCTGGCTTCCTTTCGGCTGAAACTCCCGGCGGCGTCAGCGATGTTGCCTGATCGTCGACTGTTTCGTACGAATCAATGGTCTGCGCGAGCGAACTCTGAATGCGGCCCAGCAAGCCTTCGCTGGGTTCGAAAGTGTCTCGGTCGGCAATTGCCAGCAGTTTGCGAATTCTGCTGTCTGCTGGATCTGAATCTCTCGTAGTTCGTGAATTCATGACTGAGCCTCCGGTACTGAAGGATGAATCGAACATGGACGACGCAACACTGCGTCGTCGGAAGTGATGGAATCAAAATGCGGGCCCAGCAAAGCGCGCAGCTCGTCTCGGGCTCTGGTCAGAAGGGACTCGATTGCCTTCACAGACTTTCCTTCGGCTGCAGCGATTTGGGCAACTGACTGATCGTCCAGGTACTTGGCGGCTAACACTCTGGATCGCTCAGGAGTCATAGCCAGCAAGGCCGCTCGGACGATGGCCGAACGGTCAAGGCGATCCAGAATCTCCGTCGGCAGCATCTGCGAGCCCATCGCGAGCCCATCATTCAGGTCTTCGCAACATGGAACTGACGCTCGTCTTCGCCAAAACGCGGCAACTCGCCGCCGAGCGATCTCAAACAGCCAGCCGCGAAATTCTCCTCGCAGGGGATCAAAATGCTGAATGCGTTTCAGACACTCAAGCCAGACTTCCTGTACAACATCGTCTGCAGCCGATTGATCAAATCCAACAAGCCTCACGACAAAGCCGAACAGATCCCGGGTATGTTCCGAAGAAACGACATTCCACGCGGACTTGTCACGGTCCTTCAAACGTTGTGCGATTGCTGAGTTCACGTCGCTGGTCATCAATCCCGCCACATTCTAAGTGAAGTAATCGCCCCGATCTTACTCTGCGTGAGGACATGGAAATCCTTCGAGGAATTTGAAAATTCTTCGAAGAAGTACGATCCGGAAGCGGGGAGAGCCTGGGGCCAGCCGTCTATTGGGAGAGCCTGGGGCGCCGAGAGCCTGGGGTAACGTGGGGCGGGGAACTGAACGTGGGGAAGCACTCTGGTGATTCTGGGGAATCCTTTCAAGACAGGCTGGCGTTTGTTTTTTCCTCTGGAGGTTGCTGACATGGCACGAACAAATCGGCGGGATGTGTTGGCGGATGGCGAGATTCAGGTCGTGCACTGCATCAATCGGTGGCACAAGCAGGTACCAGACAAGCAGGTACCATGCACTTGACGGAATTTCGCCTGTTGGCTCCATTTTCCTGGGAGAGTTTAGCATCGTCCCTCGGAGAGTTTACCATCGAGGGCGTCGTCCACGAATCGTACGCATTCGATGGAGGCCTGGTCGTTCGGACTGATGACCCGCAGTCCTTCGCAGATGAAGGGCTCATTTATCGGGCCAGCAGTCTGAACGGCCTGGGATTTCGACGCAGTTGTGTGTTGACTGCGTTGTGAATTTCCGGAAGTGGTTTCGTTCGAACGTCGGCCGTCCGACGTCGATGAAGGCTGCGACGGAATCTCGCGGTCACGGCAGAGCGATCAGCGTGAGTTCCGCTCGTCGCATTTCCCCGTCATGCAGTGTGGGTTCGACAGGCTGGAATGAGTGTCCTTTTATCCATTCAGATGACGATCAACAGATGGCTGGCCCCGATGGAGGAGCCCCGCTGGTTCAGGCTATTGAGAAATTCCCCGGCAAACTCCACGGACTTGTCATACCGGAACCGCTCACTGCTCGTACCCAAATGCGATAGTTGCCGACGGGTAGCAAAGCCCTGAGGTCGTACGCATTCTCGAAGATGTTTCGATCGCGTAACACAAGGACGTTTTGGTGGTTACTTATCCAGAGGTCGTAATTAGCAGCCCCGGTCGTGGTCGTCCAGTTGATCAGCTTTGATAACTCGCTGGCGTTGAACGAGCCCGGAACCGTCAGCTGCGGAACCTGGTAAGTCACAAAGTCCATTGGAGCGGACCAGTCACCCAGACTGCCATCTTCTCCCACGGCACGAATCCAGATTCGGTGGCGTCCGCGAGAAAGCGCCGCTGCGGGTTCAAAAATCACATTCGGCCGAAACGTGTGCCAGGGCCTGTCGATGGTTTCGCGAATGGGTGCTGCTGCGCGATTGTCGAGGTCTGTGATCCACGTCTGATAAGTTGCGGCTCCGGGTAGCGCAGTAAACGTAATGCGCGGCTGGGGGATAAACTGGTGGGTTATTTCTGTAAGTGAGACCCTGGAGGCAATCGTGAACTCATCAAACGCTGACCACTGCCCCGTCGTGTTGTCTTTTGCCACTCCACGAACCCAAACGCGATAGGTACCCTCATTCAGGCTGACCGCTGGCCGAAAGGTCGTGTCGGAATTTGCAGTGATCGTTCTAATGACGGGCACCAGAGGCGTATTCGCATTACTGACCCAGATTTCATATTTTGCTGCTCCAGCCAGAGGCTGCCAGGTCAGAGGTGGTCGTCGGTTGATGCCATCCGGCGTTGCGTTCATCGTCGTTGCTGTCGTGACGGTGAAATCGTAACGCAGTGACCACGCTGATTTGCCGACACTATTTGTCGCACGGACCCAGGCTGCGTAGCGTCCGATTCCAGGATCTGTCGGAGGCGCCCACGAAGTTCCGTAGACAGGGACGGAGCGTGCAACGACTTCGCCCGTGTTGAATGTGCTCAGCCAGATTTCATAGGAGTCGGCATGACTGCTTTCCAGCCATGAAATGGAAGGCCGCGGGCTTGTGGTCGATGCCGGGTTGCCCGTCAGAATGGGAACGCCTGGAATTTTAGGAGCCCTGGTCGCCAAAGACACGACAGTGATGCCTGGCGTCGAGTTGGGAAAACCATTGTAGAACGGCATTCCGACGGCCACGTCCAGCGAGCCATCACTATTGGCGTCACCCATGGAAGCGACGAATCTCCAATCGGACATTAAACCGAAGGTGCCGGAATCCATGGGCGGCAATTGGATCAGGCGGCCTGCCGTGCCATTTGCATTCAGGGTCAGAAACCAGGCCATGAGGACTGGATTCCGAATGTCTGTCTGATCGAACCCTGTAACGGCGAGATCAGGAATTCCATCTCCATTGATGTCGCCGACGGCTGAAATATTCTGGACTACAGAACTACGTGGGAACACCGGGTCAGCGACCGTGCCAAGGCGCGTCACACGCTTTGCCGTACCGTCTGTGTTGAGAAACAGAAGATCAATGATTTCGTTGTTGAGATTGCCAGACACATTGAACGGGATCCTTGATGTCGTGGCCAGATCGACGATACCGTCGCCATCGACATCACCGACCGCCACGAGTGTTTCGCCAAAGACATCATCGTCCTGAACGTTCGGGTTCCACGTTATTGAATTATCGATCCTGCTGGAACTCTTCACTGTTCCGACAGAATTCAGTAACAGAACATAGATCGCGCCGCGATCGGTTCCTGCGCCGTCCGTGCCCCTCGCTCCAACAGCGATGTCGATGGTGCCGTCACCGTTGAGATCCCCCAGAGACGTGACCTGTGCAAACGAATCTTCGGCTGCCAGCGTCGGGACACCGTTGATGCCGCTGGAGAGTTTCGCCACGCTCTTTGCCGTGCCGTTGGCGTTGAGATGGACGAAATAGACCGCCCCTCTGCTACTATCGGAGCCGGGTGCACCGACTGCCAAATCCCCGACACCATTTCCATCCAGATCGCCAATGGACGCATTTCCGCCAAATCCCAGGTACTCTTCCTTCAGGGACGGTGGGCCACCGTTCAGCCCGTTCGTGACTCTGACTGACCCTGAAACTTTAAAACGGCGTTTTCACAGGGTTGATAGTCTGAAAGCGATAATCCTCGACCTCACCGCCGTTCGCCGCGCCGGTGGAATTCGCAGCGGCCGGATCGGAACTCAGCCGGAACCGCGCGTAGGTGGAGCCCGAGATCTCACCGGTGAGCTTCGGGAATGTCAGTGTGAAACGCCCTGCAGTGGTTCCCGCCGGAACAGTGATCTGAGCACGTTCGCTCGCATTATCAAAGACACCGTTGCGATTTACATCGATCCAGCCAGACAGCGTTGCCGCCGCACTGGTCGTGTTGGTTGCCGATAACGTGATCGTCGGCATGGAACTCACTGTCGCGGTGAGATCCAGCGAACTCATCACACCGTCTTCGTCGTTGCGACCTCCGGTGGTGAACAGATTGTCGAGGTTCGCCCGGAGACTCTGGTGAGTCCCCGCTTCGCCGTCAACACCTCCCCCCAAAAACAGCGTGTTGCGAGTAGCATCAATCACATGACTCGGTCCACCGTTTGCCGCCAGCGTCTGGTAGTCGTTGACACCAGATCCCGCGCTTGTATCCGGAGCGTCACCGAAGTCCGACGTCAGCAACATTCGAACTTCCAATACATCGACGTGCATCACCGGGGAGGAATGCCTCCAGGAGCGAAACCGGCGGAATCTGCCTGTTGTGCCGCTTGCGTTGTGCAGGAATCGCCCAAGACTCCGGTTTTGCAATTGCGATTTCCTGTGCGTGATGTGGAAAGATGCAGTGTGGTCAGTAGCCCATTTTTTTATGGGCTGCTCTGCCGAGCCTGTTGATCTTTACGCGCCAACTGAGTTTATTGAACAAGGTATGCTGCTCCAGGTGAGTTCACGAAGGAAACAACGAGCCTGCAGGACGAGTTGTCGGCGGCGTTCGATACACAGTTCGCGTACGCAGTTGACACTGATTCTTATGATAATCTCATAATCACAAAGCTTCCCGCGTCGATCGTAACAATTGTCGCAGGGAGATCTCGGAAATCTCTAGCCCGGTTTCTGCGTTCCTCCGCGAATGCTGCACCAGAGAATCAGTGCCACCGAGCATTCAGGTTTGAAACCTGAGTGCTTTTATTTAATGCAAAACCGCGTTGAGCAGACGGCGTCTTGCGGGGTTGGCATCGACCTCTTCAAAATAATAGACATCGATTCGTTTCGAAAGCCCTCTAAAGGTATGGAAGCCACCAAACTTCACCTTCGCAGCCTCGTTCCCGAGTTCCACATAAATGAAACCAGATCCCAGAGAAAACCAAACGTTCCCCTCAAAACGGGAACCTGCCGTCGGGGTGCTCAGAAGCACGGACGCGAGGCCGGACGACCGAACCACAGTACTACCTGTCACTTTAATATCGCTCGACCAAAATTGATCCGATTCTGTCCCTGATGTTCTCCCAAGATCCACGGTCAATGATGAATAGAAGTTCGTATCAGTGGAGTAGACGTAATCTTTTTGATCCCCTGTAATGACTACGACTGGACCGAAGAAATTCACGCGGTTCGTTGAATCCTTACCCGAAGTCGTCCCAAAAACATCATATCCGCCTCCTGTGTTCACTGTGACACGGCCGTTAAACGATGGACACCCGGTAAACGGTCCGAATCCCCCGCGGAATTCGACGGAGTCATTGCCTGATCCGGAATCAATCTTTGTCTGCCCGTCGAAGGTCATTGAACCCACTACATAAATCTGATCATTTCCACCGCCGAAACTCCATCGCACGTTACCAAATCGCACGTCCGTCACATCTCCAGTTGCGTTGCTGGCGGCGTAGAAAATCAGATGATCCTTGCTGTTGCATTCATCAGGTGAGTCAATGCTGAATAAGCCAGCAACCTGCAGCCTCGTCGAGTCGAACGTGGAAATCTGAATGTGGGAAGATGTCGTGCGGGCCAGACTGATGGCTAAAGATCCCAATCGAATGGAGCGACCTGACGTGAGATTGAGCCACACAATGCCCATGTCGAAGTTTAATCTCAGGCTTGCCGCGCTCATCACGTGGTTCCGACTGGACACTTCGTATATGTTGGACTCGTCTGCCGTCACCCCATCATTAATAACGATCTTTCCTGCCGAGATGTCACTGATGACCCCTCTGTCATTACCTGCACCGAGGTTCATGTTAATGTTGCGCAACTTTGCAAAGACAAGTTCCTGCTGAGCAGGTGCGCCGTTCAGCATGACAGCTGGTAAGTCGGACCCATCTGGACGCCCATAAACGTGCACAAGGTTGTCGTCGCCAACATAAATCTGAACATCATCATCTCCACTCGTTCCTGTGATCATCAAATCCACGGAATGCCCTGGTCCGGGCGTTGTGGTCACATTGATGGCGCTGGGAACGATCCGAGCTTCCAGAGGCTCGGATCGCGGAACGTTCATTCCTGCACGCCGACGCTGAATTCTGCCGAAATTAAACATGTTGAAATTCCAGGTGGGACGTTTGTGAACGTTGTGTGGTAAGTCTTTGCGGCAAGCGATGCGACGAATACACCACTGCCCGCGAGTGCAACGGTGAGCTCAGGCAACTGTAGGTGCTGACGCATATTAAGGCAAATCCAAACGACGTCTTAGTGAAATCAGAAAACTGGACGGAGGAGAACACTTGGCAAGTAGTGGCATTCGTATCGTCGCCTGATCTCTACAATTTCAAAGGGAAAAAGGCAGTCAGGTGAATAAAGAAACATTTTCCACTCGCCACGTCGCCTGGACCACGCATCGATACCAGAGATTGACGATCGATCCGGAAAAGCCGGCAAGGAGCGATCGGGCCGGACGAACAATCGCTTTGATCAATGGCGTGGGCGATACAACACAGTACGGCTATGACCTTGCAGGGCGACAGATCCGGATTGTGAATGGCAGGGGATGTATTACGACCAACGTATACGACAACGACAGTCGGCAGATTGCGACAGTTGATCCCATGAGTAATCGCACGACCCGTGTATTTGACGCTGGCGGGCGAGTCACCAGCACGATCAACGAAAACGGCAAGATCACAACAGCCGTGTACGACAAGGTGAATCGCACGCTTTCGGTAACAAATCCTCTGCTGCAGACACATACATACGATTACGACGATGCCGGGCGTCAGATTCTGCGGATCGATGCTCGTGGGCTGCGAACGACGTACAGTTATGACAAAGTCGACCGTCAGACAGTGCGGCAGTATCAGGACGGCACCCGAGTCACTCAGGTCTATGATGCGGTCGGTAACCGCACGCTGCTGCATGACCATACCGGGCGATACACAGTCACGTATGACAACCTGAACCGACCTCAGGAAACGAAAGAACCCAACAACAAGACGATCACACTGACGTACGACAAGGTGAGTCAGCGATCCACGATGAATGTCCCGAATGTTGGTCGAGTCACTTACACGCATGATCCGGCTCGGCAACTGACGAAGCTTAAAAATGGCCACAATGAAGTCACGACTCTGGTCTATGACGATGCCGGGAGAAAGACCGAATCAAAACTCCCCAACGGCACGAAAACCAGTTTCACCTACGATGCGGCCAACCAGATGAAAGGTGTGGTCAACGTCAACAGCACAAACAACACGCTTTCGTACTACAACTATCAATTCGATGGCGCTGGTGATCGCACGAGTCTCTGGGACAACGGCGTCGATGTCTCCAACTGGAACTATGACTTCACCGGACAGCTCACCAACGACGTGTATCGCCCAGCCACGACGGCTCTCAACTGGAACGGCTTAACCGTCGATCAGTGGTTTTTGCTGAGTGTCAGCGGGTGGGACAATCTGCTGGCCGATCATGTGCCGACAGGCGGAGCGGGACTGCTGGCATATTCGCCGACGGGGAACCGGCTGACTCAGACCGATCCTGTCACCGGCGATGTCACGACATTTACCTATGACAACGGCAACCGGCTGCTGACCGCTGTGGACGTTTCGGGGATAACAACGTACACGTACGACGCGAACGGCAATCAGCTCACGATCGAAGAACCGTCCGGTGACATCACGACGAATACGTGGGACGGAGAAAACCGGCTGATTCAGGTGGAGCATCCATCGGGCGACGTGACGACGTACGCCTACAACGGCGATGGTCTGCGAGTCCTGCAGGATGACGGTGTCGCGGAGACTCGCTTTGTCTACGACGGCAACAACCTCGTGCTGGAACTGGATGATGTCGGCGTGGTCAAAGCAGACGTCACGTACCTGCCGGCCGAGTACGCTCAGGTGCTCAGTCAGCATCGGGATCTGGAATCCAGTTTCTACCTGTGCGACGGGATTCACAACGTGAGGCAGCTCACGGATGACGCTCAGGTCGTGACGGATGAGTACAGCTTCGACGGCTGGGGCAAACTGACCAGCTCGACGGGCAGCACGGCCAACAGTCAGCTCTACAAAGGCGAGTACCTCGCCTACCGCAAAGACCCGGACGCCGGCCCGGAACTGCAGTACTCAACCCACCACCGCAACTACAACCCCCAGACCGGTGTCTTTACGGCGGCTGATCCGGCGAAGGATGATCTGAACCTGTACCGGTATGTGAAGAACAATCCGGTGAATGAGGTGGATCCGAGTGGGCTGCAGGAGAGCATCGAGGACGGGTTGGCGAAAGCGGAGATTTATGCACGCGAGCTACATCACGCGATCCCGTACCTCAAGCACAAAGATCGAATCCGTAAGGCGGCAACTCATCGGGATCGTCAGGCGAAACATGAGGCGGATCAGGTTAGACACAACCTACAGCTTGAGGCGACCCGGCTCGAGGCACAACGTGAGGCCTTTCGCCAACGCGACTTCAATCAGCTGAGTGTCACGGCACGATTTGAATACATGCTTATCGAAGGGTTCAATACTGGTCAGCTCAAGGATGCCGTGGCTGATGAGTTCGAGTATCTTCTGAAGAATTTGCCCACGCTGGTAAAGTGGATCGGCGGCACCGCAGCTGCAGGCTTTGCGGCCGGAGCACTTGGAGGAACATACGGTGTCGCTGCGTTTACTGTCGTGATGGCCGGGATGGGGCTCGCCGGAAGCATCGGCGATATTCTTGAATTTGTCTCGCTTTACGAAGCCGTCGAAGCCGCACAATCGTATGCCGATTTGGAAAAACACATTCCGGAATTCGACAAAATTCTTGCTGGGCTCATCGCAAATGGAGCCCTTACCATTATCCTCTCCGGGACGGCAAAGTTCGCTGGTAAGGCAGGTAGCAAGCATCAGTTTGACACAGACCCGAACACGGCCCGCAGTGGACCGAACTTCGGAAAACGAGATACAGACTCCGATAAACCGAGTCCTGGAGATGCCAAATGGCCAAATCAGGAACCACCATCGACAAAGTCTGATGTCCCCGGTAGTGTTGCCCCAAGCAGTGGATTCAAGCCACTTGTCGAGGGCTTTGACTTTGGGAAGCACCTGCGGGGCTTGATTGGCGACCCACCTTCAGGGATGGTTAATCCACATGCCCACCACATCCTTTTCAAGAAGGGGCTTGGTCCTGCTCAAAAGGCTTTGGTTGAGGAAGGACAGGCAATACTCAGGAAAGTCGGCATCGATCCAATTTACGGCAAGGAGAACCTTGTCTGGGCGCCATTTAAGATTTCGCAGCAGCATGGGCCTGAAGCTTTGAAAAAGGTTGTTGACAAGCTGCGAGAGCTGGATAGGTTGGGGGCAGATTACGATGACTTTGTTGAAGCACTGAAAAGACTAGGTAAGGAAGCGGCGGAGCGAGGAACCTGAGTATGCGAGATGACCAGATTGACGCTTACAAGCAAATCCGAAAGTCGATTAAGATTGGCGACATATCCGAATTCGTTCGTTTAGTTGGTCAGGACGAATCACTGCTTCATCTCGACACACCATTTGGCACGTGGCTGCACATGGCTGCGGCACACGGAAAGCTGGACATCGTGCAGTGGCTAGTTTCGCAAGGAGTGGACGTAAATGTACGAGGGGCGACAATTGAAGGTCGACCTCTCGATGAGGCAGCATCCAACGCCCATGTTGACATTGTGAGATTCCTGATAGAATCGGGGGCAACACTGGACGTGTCCAATTCGGTGCGAAACCCATTGTTGTCGGCGATTGTCGGCGGTTTATCCGATTCGCACACCGCTGTGGCTAAACTCCTGATTGATGCCGGAATCGACACGGCAATCCAATACCCGAATCTCGACAACATGGATGCCTTGGAGTATGCAAGGGAATGGGGCCGAAGCGATATCGTCGCATTGTTGGAAGCGAAATCTATGTAGCAGGCGATTCTTTCCGCAGCCCCGCCCGTGCGTGAGCGTGGCCCAACGCCACGATAAAGAACACACGGGGGCAAGGTCATCATGCAAGACGGGCGGCGACCACCTTGCCTGCCAAGGGAATCGCCCAGAATTGTTTGATTCTTAGCTTTGCAACAACGGTCGCCGTGGCGATGGCAATGCCCAGCGTCGGCCCCGCCACGAACAGCGGCGATGGCTTCAACAAATAAATCATCGCCTCATCTTCTTGTTCCGCTTTCGCCCTGCCGACCGCCTTCCCGTCGCCATTGCTGATCTTCGCTTTTCCCGTCATGGCATTGCGAGCAAACGAGCAAAGTCCAGCCGACCGAAGTTTTGGCAAAACGTCTGCGAGCAAACGAGCAAAGTCGGCATCGCTTTCGCCAAATCCCTTGCGAGCAAACGAGCAAAGCGAGCAAAGCGAGCAAAGGGGGGCAGGGCTTCGCCAAAACGGTTGCGAGCAAAGCGAGCAAAGGTCAGCAGGGGACTTTGCTCGCTTTGCTCGTTTGCTCGCAATGCTTCCGCCCCACGCCACGGGACACTGCTCGTTTGCTCGCAAGGCGAAACCGATGAGCGGCAAGGCGACGACTTATTTGTTGTCGCTGACGATGAGCCTTGGCACGGCGACCATCAACGCCACATGCGCCGGCGATGGAGGAAGTCCCTTCGGCTTGAACGTCGCCGGTGGCGTGGGCTTGAAGGGCTTGGGCGTCTTGACGACGCCCAGCTTCGCCTTCGGCAGTTTCAATGGCTTGACCTTCGCCTTCTTCTGCAACAGCGGGTTGATGTTCGACATGCCGATCACGGCATTCTTGTCGTTGAGCCACAGCCCTTCGTTCTTCATGCGTTCTGCCAGCCATTCGTGAAACGTCTTCATGCCTGTATCTATCGCCCCCGCTGGCGATTCTTCCCGCAGCCCGTGCGTGCGTGAGCGTGGCCCAACGTCACGATCAAAAAGAAACAGGGGCATAGCCATCATGCAAGGCCCGGCGACCACCTTGCCTGTCAGGGGAATCGCCCAGAATTGTTTGATTCTTATCTTTGCAACAGCGGTCGCCGTGGCAAGGGCAATCCCCAGCGTCAGCCCCGCCACGAACGGCAGCGATGGCTTCAACAAATAATCCATCGCCTCATCGTCGTGTTCCGCTTCGGCTTCGCCGACCCCATCGCCACGCCTGACCTTCACCTTTCCCGTCATCCCACTGCGAGCAAACGAGCAAAGTCCAGCCGACCCACGCTTTGGCAAAACGTCTGCGAGCAAAGTCCCCGACGACCCTTTGCTCGTTTGCTCGCAACCAGATTGGCGTCAGCACGAACGGCCATGCCATGACTTTGCTCGTTTGCTCGCAAGGCGGGAGCGTTGAGGGCGATGGAGTGAATGGATGATTTGTTGAGGCGGTCGCCTTCGATGGGCTGGGCGTCGCGGTGCGACGCCGGGGCCAACTCAACTGCCAACCAATTCCCGGCCCAACGCACGATAGATCGTCTTGCGGGTCAATCCGACCGTTCTGGCTATGGCGGCGATGCTGTAGCCTTTGTCGTGAAGCTGGCGAATCACGTTCTCCTTTTCTTCCGTGACCTTGACCCGTGTGCCAGCCTTGCGACCGCCCCAAGTCTTGCCGTCAGCCTTCGCTTTGGCGATGCCTGCCAATTGCCGTTCCTTGCGAACTTCGGTTTCGTAGGCAGCAACGCTGGCGAGAACCCCGGCCATCAAACGCCCGGCTGGGGTGGAAAGGTCGAAGCCTTCCCGCAGCGATACAAAACCAACGCCCAAGACCTGCAATTCGTCCAGCAGCGTCAGCAAACCTTTGGCCGTTCGGCCCAAGCGATCCAATCGTCAGACGCAGACCTTGGAAACCTTCCCACTGCGAACATCAGCCAACAGCCGTTCCAAGCCGGGGCGTTCCATCGTCGTGCCGGTGAACCGATCCCGATACCACACGACTTCATCAGGCTGGGCTTTGGCCCACGTTTGCAAATCGGGTTCTTGGCTGCGGGTTTCCTGCCCCTTCGTGCTGCTGACCCGCAGACAGATTCCGACCGCCATGCCTTCCCCCCCGCTCACGATGACCTTGGAGTACACACTGAAGTATCCAGTCTACAAGACGCCTTTGCCATGCGTAAGTTCGTATTTTTCGGCGTCGGAATGGCAGGGACTTCAAAGTATCCACTATCGGCGGTCAGGCGGGACCAAAACAAGAATGGGCTAAGTCATCCCCTTCGGAATTTCCCATCAACATTCCTACAGGCGAAGCAAAAGCCCGACAGGGCAAGGATTTGGCCGGCGCACGGTCTTTCGTCAGAAATTGCCCATCTGGGGCGATGGCCGTTGCTGACCACCGCCCCGATGGGCCGTTTTTACATGCTCTGCATTTCGGCGAAGAACTCTTCGTCGGTCAGCACGTCATCGCTATTAACGTCCGTGGCTTCGCTAATAACGGGGCTGGGCGGCGTATAGACCGACGCCAGCCATTCCTGATGATCGGCCAACGAAGCGACGATGGCCGGGGTCAAAGTTCCAGCCGAGGCATCCACCACCACGGCATTGCCGTCGTTATGGAAATTGCCGCCGATAGCGTTTACGGCGTCGAACAGTTCCGACAGGTTCAACTTGACCGCTTCCAGTTCGCTGGGCTGTGCCAATGCTGGGGAAGGCGTCGCGGGAGCGACGCCCGGTTCCCCTTCGACCGGGCATTCCATTGCTTGCGTTGCCGTGGCGATGACGATGGGCTGCGGAGCGACGTCAGGGAACCAGCATTCGCTGGGGCGTCCTCCGGTCGCCAGCATCTCACAGCGAGCTTGACCACGATCCCGCAGCCGAGCCAAGGCATGAACCATTTCTTTTGCGGGGATATGACCACCGATGGCCCGATGCAAGCCACGCCGATTGATGCCCGGCTCTTGGCGAATCGTGAGCAACAATAATTGTTCCAGCGGGTCAGCCGTTTCCCCTTGGCCTTCGGCAAAGATCATCCGGGCCGATGCGTCGCAATATCGCCAGACCGCCGTTGCCGCTTTCAAATGCGAAACGTCGATGATGCCTACGCCATCCAGCAACGCATACAACATGGACAGGCGAAGGGTTTTCGGGATCGGCTCGTGCTGGGCTTCCAGTTGGGCCAACGATGCCAAACCATCATGCTTGGCGTCAATATCCAAGACCAGCAGACCGTTGCCGGTCGCGATGCCGACGTTGGCAATGTCGGGTTCGTTCCACCAAATGACGATGGTGGCTCGGTCAGTCGTTGCACCATGCACGCCGTTTGGCGTCAGGGGATGCTTGGCAGGGCTGGTACAGCCGGAGCTTTCACAAGTACACACCCTCCATCGTCAATCGTATGGAGCGGAATGATACGCCAACCACGGTCCGCGTAACCCAAGGCTGCGTTCGCCAAGGGATTGGAATTTGATTCGACTATATTATTCAAGGGAATGTCCTTTCGAGTTGTGAAGAAAACCGAAGCGGGGGCCATGCCCGGCCCCCAGCGTCGGCGATTGATGGGCTTAGACAGCCGGGGCCTTCGTGACACTATCCACGAAGGTTCCACCGTTCTCGCCCTTGCAAACGACAATCAAGATTCTCCACCGAGCCGTTTTGCCAAAGCATCAGCAGCAGGATCGGGACTGTCAACTTTGACCAGCCTTCCGGCCATCGTTGCGGAAACGTCTGCCCCGGCCATGCCGAGCGTCGCGGGAGCGACGCCTTCGCCAGCCACGGCAACGTCAACAGCACAAACACCACGCTTTCGTACTACAACTGTCAATTCGACGGCGCTGGTGATCGCACGAGTCTCTGGGACAACGGCGTCGATGTCTCCAACTGGAACTATGACTTCACCGGACAGCTCACCAACGACGTGTATCGCCCAGCCACGACGGCTCTCAACTGGAACGGCTTAACCGTCGATCAGTGGTTTTTGCTGAGTGTCAGCGGGTGGGACAATCTGCTGGCCGATCATGTGCCGACAGGCGGAGCGGGTCTGCTGGCGTATTCGCCGACGGGGAACCGGCTGACTCAGACGGATCCCGTCACCGGCGATATCACGACCTTTACCTACCTCTGTAAAGGGCCAGCTGTGAATTATTTTTCTGGAATCTGAACGGGTGACTGCTGGCCTTTGTTTTTATTGGGTATGGTCGTCGTTTTGGATCTCCTCGGAAGCACTTGTGGAGCACTGATTTTCTCCGCGAACTCCAGCGTTCCTGTATCTTTCAGGTGACGCACCTCAGCGACGATAGGGGTAGGGAGAGCTGATTGATTTCAGCTCCCCCTCCCTCAGAACCGTACGGGCGGTTTTCCCGCATACGGCTCGCCGTTAGTAGGTTCCTGTGGATTGGACCAGCCAGATATGG
>JALHMY010000090.1:38809-40399 GCA_022843805.1 Fuerstiella sp. | reverse complement strand
AGCATAACGAGAAAAATCGAATGTCCCGTTTCGGCGTCCCCAATCATAACGCATCTCGACGTCAACGCTCGGGCCGTGGAACGGCCCGAGCGTTGACGTCGAGTCGATCACCGGCCGGTTCACACCGGCCGATCATCGCCCGAGGGACGTGGATAGGCTTTCTCGCTGGCTGGCGTGTCGGGTGTGTTGTAGATCACGCCGTCGATCCCTGCCAAAAGAAAACCCTTGTAGAATCCTCCGATCGTCTCAGGCCGGGCGAGTGGACGCGCCGTACTTCTAAACAATGTGCGTACCGGGGCCACCCCCAACCGCTGCCGCGCAACGCACAAACTGGAACGATGCGGCGACCTCTCTCCCATTCGCATCCGACTCGCATGTTTGAAGACCTGGCGGATAGGAAGATCGGTGAGGACTCCCATAGCGAGCACGATCCAAAGAGTCATGTTCAGCGTCGTGGTGCGTCCGCCGGGACCAATAATGGCGCTGATCAGACAATCGGTTCGTTCGATCGTCCATGTCAGCCCGCCGGGACTGACAATCGTCTCCAACTGACAATCGTCTCCAGCAGTCCCGAAGGCAGATAATGCCATTCCAGTCCATCCGGCTGACGTTCAATCCAGTCCAGCGGCAACTCCAAAGGCGGGAGAAACACCCGCGACGCCGCACCGAAATCCGGCGGGTTGATGACCAGTACAGGACATCCACATGGCGGTGAAATCCGGGGCAGCAAGTTTTCCAGCGGCGGTAGTTCTGGTGTCAGTTGAAACCGGGTGGTCAAATCCTGCCATGCGTTCAGTCACGAGGTGTCGTCCGGATAGCGATCGTTCGGATCGAGCGATCATCCTCGCAGTACCACCGCATGAAGTCCGTCACGCAGGGACCGGCGCACGTTTTGGCATGCGTTCGAAAGCAGCGGCAGGATGCGAGTCCAAACTCAGCGGACATCCGACATTCCACTGCGTTTCATTTTTCTGCCCTGAAATTTTTCTGCCCACAATCGAAGGTCGTCTGGTGCTTTGTCAGTACTTCGTTTCAGGCTGCGATGGGAGTTCTTGCCCGTCAAAATGAAGTCGGACAGGAATGTCCAACCTACATTTCAAGACTTGAAAAAGCCTTAGGTCCCGGCGCTCCTCATAGGCAATTCCTGCGTGTTCTCTGTGTTATCTGTGTCTAAAAATGCACCGCGGATATCGCGGATGAATCACACCAACGCACTGTCGGTTTGCCGACGACCACATCATTCAGGGTTGGAACTGTCACCGCGAGTTCTGCGTCAATGTCGAGCCAGGGTTCCACCGCTTGAACGGTGTGACGAAGGTTGGCAGAAAAATTATTTGGCAGAAAAATTGGGTAGTAACGGACAAAGTACCTGGGAAAGCTCCGTCCGGGTGCTCCGTCAGGATTTCGTCTGAATACCGAAACCCTGGGAATCGCATACCGGGAAGCTGACGCATCCCGCTCGCCAAATTGATTTGCGATTTGGCGAGCGGCCCGGTGTCAGCCGGCCGGTACAATCTGCGTCAATGTCGAGCCAGGGTTCCCCCGCTTGAACGGTGTGACAAAGGTTGGCAGAAAAATTATTTGGCAGAA
>JALHMY010000090.1:0-38799 GCA_022843805.1 Fuerstiella sp. | reverse complement strand
TTTGCGATTTGGCGAGCGGCCCGGTGTCAGCCGGCCGGTACAATCTGCGTCAATGTCGAGCCAGGGTTCCCCCGCTTGAACGGTGTGACAAAGGTTGGCAGAAAAATTATTTGGCAGAAAAATTGGGGAGTAACGGACGAAGTACCTGGGAGAGCTCCGTCCGGGTGCTCCGTCAGGATTTCGTCTGAATACCGAAACCCTGGGAATCGCATACCGGGAAGCTGACGCATCCCGCTCGCCAAATTGCTTTGCGATTTGGCGAGCGGCCCGGTGTCAACCGGCCGGTACAATCATTCGACCCGGCTCTCAGTTTTTCCATCCGACTTGCGCTGTTTTCAGGCATTGCGGCCTGTCGCATCAACAGAAGTTGAGGTTACCCAGGTTTCTGGCAATCGTTTGCACGAAATTCTCACTCGGGAGCATTTCATCCCTAAAGTGAATACAATTTGGCAGTTACAGATGCTGACTATGCCAAATTCATGCTCGCATTCTTGACATCCTCACGGGTGAGCGGTATCACTTTTGCCGTAGGGATTTGTTTTTGAAAGACAGCCTGGTAAATCCAGCTGTCAACGTGAACCCTGTTTTGATCCTGCCCAAACACCTCCTTCACGCTGCTTGCATCACAAATCAGGTTTAGCAGCGCCTGCCCGGAGAGAATTCTAATGGCTCGTGTATCGTCCCGACGGGATTTCCTGCATGTCGGTTTCTGTGGAGGCATCGGCCTCACTCTGGCACAATACCTGAAGCTGCAGTCAGCCAATGGGGACATCAAGAATTACGTAAGTAAGGAAGGGACTGCAAAGTCGGTCATTTTTATCTTCCTCCCCGGCGGAATGGCACATCAGGAGAGCTTCGACCCGAAGCCCTACGCGCCAATTGAATATCGCGGTCCGATGAATTCCATTGAGACCAGCGTGCCCGGCGTTTTCATTAATGAACGCTGGCAGCAAACGGCAAAGATCATGAATAAAATCACGATTTGCCGGTCAATGACCCACGGTGAAGCAGCACACGAACGTGGTACGCATAACATGTTCACCGGCTATCGCCCCAGTCCGGCATTGTCCTACCCGAGTATGGGAAGTGTCGTCAGCCACGAGTTTGGCCCTCGTAATGATGTTCCTCAGTACATTTGCATTCCTGGTCAGCCCAATGAGTTTGCCGGGACGGGATATCTGAGCTCTTCGTTTGCTCCGTTCAGCCTCGGATCAGATCCCGCATCAGGAAACTTCACTGTTCGCGATCTTCAGCTGCCCGGGGGAGTCACCGACGAACGATTTGCTCGCCGTCGAAAAGCGCTCGATGCAGTGAACGACTACTTCCTGACAAAGGAAAAGGCCGATTCACTGGATGCGGTGGATACGTTTTATCAGCGAGCATACGGCATGCTCAGTTCTCAGTCTGCTCGCGAAGCATTTGATCTCAGCAAAGAACCTGATGCTCTCAGAAACGAATATGGCCGAAACACAGCTGGTGCCCGCATGCTGATGGCTCGCCGACTTGTCGAAGCCGGTGCACGATTTGTGACGCTGACCTACGGCGGCTGGGATATGCATGACAACATCGCTGCCGGCATGAACGGTCAGGTACCGGAGCTGGATCAGGCGTTTGCCCGACTGATTCAGGATCTTGATGAGCGTGGCAGGCTGAACGACACAATGGTGTGTATTGCCAGCGAGTTTGGACGAACTCCAAAGATTAACGGCACTGCTGGCCGGGATCACTGGCCCAAGGTGTTCAGCGTTGTACTCGCCGGGGGCGGCGTCAAACGAGGATTCGTGTATGGAACTTCGAACTCAACGGCCAGTGAACCGGAAGACAATCCGCTGAATGTTGAAGACTGGGCCACAACCATTTATCACTGTCTGGGCATCACCGCAGACAAGGAACTGATGGCTCCCGGGGATCGCCCGATCGAGATCGTTGATGGCGGCAAGATCAGAAATGAACTGCTGGCCTGAACGAAATATATGTGCACAAAGTCCTCGAATTTGCGGCCTGTCTGTCGGGAAGGAATCCCGAGCCGGACAGGGTCTCTCGCAACGGAAGAATTCAGCCCGAAGGAGCAGGTCGGCTGACCCGGTTCATGGATCTCAAACGCCTGATTTGACCAAATCGCGCATTGTCGGCATTCGACAAACTGCATTCGACAAGAGGGATGCAGAAGCATGATCAATGGGTTCCTGCTGGCGGATATTTCGCTGACAGTAAATCCTGCTGGCAGATCAGGTTCAATAAATTCTGACCGAAGGTCTCGCAATGAGATGTGTTCTGGCGATCACCGTTCTTTGTGTATTCAGCTCTGCCTGCCTTGTTGAGGCAGCCGATCCGAACCTGAGCATCATTCTTCCGCACGGTGCTCAGCGTGGCACGGAACATGTATTCCGTTTCATCGGAGCTCGACTGCAGGATGCAGAGCAGATTCTGTTTTACGAACCTGGATTCGAGGTCATCAGTATCACCCCGGTCGACGCGAACCAGATCGACGTGAAAGTTAAGATCGCTGCCGACTGTCAGCCGGGCGAACATACTGCACAGGTCAGGACAAAGAGCGGCATTTCGGATTACCGAACATTCTTCATCGGGGCTTTGCCCATCGTGGATGAGAAGGAGCCGAATACGGATTTCGCGGCACCTCAGCCGATTGACCAAAACGTCACTGTGCATGGAGTTGTTGAAAACGAGGATGTGGACTACTTCGTGGTGCAGGCGAAGAAGGGTGAGCGTCTGTCGGTCGAAGTTGAAGCGATGCGGTTCGGGGAAACTTTGTTTGACCCCTACATCGCGATCCTCGACGAGCGACGATTTGAACTGTCTGCGAAAGACGACAGCCCTCTTGTTCGTCAGGATGCTGTGACATCCATACTCGTTCCTGAGGATGGAAAATACATTATTGAAATGCGTGAAAGCGGCTATGGTGGAAATGGGAGCTGCCGCTATCGACTTCATATTGGCAGCTTTCCTCGACCCGTCGCCGTTTTTCCTCCAGGAGGAAAAGCGGGTGAAGAGCTGGAACTGACGTTCCTGGGTGATGCCACCGGTCCATTTAAGAAGAAGATTGCTCTTCCCAATGATGGCACGCAAGAGATCACCGTGTTTCCCGAAGATGAGCGGGGAATTGCACCGTCAGGGCATGTGGTTCGAGTTTCTCAGCACCCAAATGCGGTGGAGGCTGAGCCCAACAATGTGTTTGCTCAGGCCACAGTGGTTGAATTTCCTGCTGCTTTTAACGGAGTATTGCAGGAACCTGGTGATGTTGACATGTTTCGTTTCAAGGCCACAAAGGGTCAGGTATTCGAAATTGAATGTCTTGGACGGCGAATTCGATCAGCTATTGACCCGGTGATGAGTCTGTATCGCGGCGATGGAGCTGGACTGGCAGGTAACGACGATTCCAGAGGCCCGGACAGTTACTTCCGCTATCAGTTCCCCGAAGACGGCGAGTACATTCTGAGCATCACCGATCATCTTGCACGTGGTGGCGCCGATTTCACTTATCGAATAGAATTTCAGGACGTGAAACCGTCACTGACGCTCGGTATTCCCCGAGTGGCCCGGTATTCGCAGTCTCGTCAGCAGATTTATGTTCCGAAGGGCGGTCGATTTGCGACTCTGATTTCTGCCGACCGGCTGAATTTTGGCGGCGAACTGATAATGGACGAAATGCAGTTGCCCCCGGGCATCACCATGGTCGCCCAGCCGATGCGTGCCGACCAGAACGTTATGCCAGTGGTTTTCGAAGCGGCAGCGGATGCTCCACTGAGTGGTGCACTGGTCGATTTTCGAATGAAGACTTCCGATGCAAATTTGCCACTCACCGGACGCTTTGTGAATCGGGCGGACTTTGTGATTTCGGGGCCCGGGCAGTCACTTTACGTCTGGAAAGATGTCGATCGATTACCAGTGGCAGTGATTGAAGAGCTTCCATTTTCCATTGAAATTGTGCAGCCTCAGGTACCTATCGTACGTGATGGTCTGCTGAACCTGAAGATCGTCGTTAAGAAGAAGGAAGGCTGGGACGAACAGGTCGACATTCAGTTCCCTTATCGGCCGCCCGGGATTGGTGCAAATAGTTCGATTTCAATTCCGAAAGGACAAACGGAGGGCCTGTATCAGCTGAATGCTGCGGGCAATGCACCCGTCGGGAAATGGCCGATCTTTGCACTGGCATCGTCCAATGTTAACGGCGCTGCGTGGGCGTCTTCTCAGATGGCCAGTTTGGACATTGCCGAACCATACGTGGGGATCGCTCTGAAGCGTGCTTCGGTTGAACTTGGTCAGGAGACCGAAATCATCGCCGAAGTGCAGGTACTCAAGGAGCTGAAAACGCCAGCCACCGTCAGTCTTCTCGGGCTGCCTCATAAAGTGACAGCAGAACCGCTGCAGATCACGGCAGACACAAAAGAACTGATTTTCAAGGTTAAGACTGCGCCAGACAGTCCGGAAGGAAGCCACAAGAATATTTTCTGTCAGGTCACCGTAACAGAGAACGCTGAACCTATTGTACATGCTCGTGTGGGTGACACGGAACTGCGAGTTGACAAACCGCTGCCAGCTCCGGTCGCTCCACCCGCGGCAGCAGCTGCCGCGCCGGCTGCAGCTGCTCAGCCCGCAGCTCCTGCAGCACCAGTCGAAAAACGGCTGACAAGGCTGGAAAAACTGCGTCTGGAAGCAAAACAAAGAACCGCTAAGACTCCCGCACCAGGAAACTAAACCGGGAATCGATCGGATTACAGTCGGCAGTGCATTGAAAGCCCATTTCAGGGAAATTCAGCAGGCCTGCCGATTTTTTGGCGAACCATCTATTTTTTGGCGAACCAACGTGGCGGCAATCACCGTTCAATAACTGTTCAGGAAGATCAGTCGAGATTGTGGCCGAAGAAGCCCGGATGAACGCGGGTCAGTTGACTGCCCCGGCAATTACCGAATGTCCAAAAGCGAATTCTCCGCAATAACAGAGATGAGATCGGCACGGATCAGGATCATGAAGACAATCCCAGTTAAAATTGTTCTGCTGGCAGTTTGTTCATTCTGCTCGGCAGAATTGCGTGCCGAGGAACCGGCGCCGGCTTCAATCATTGTGGCTCCCGCTGACATTCATTTGTCAGAACTCAGAGACCGTCAGTCTCTGCTGGTACAGGCCGTTCTGCCGAATGGTCTGACTCAGGATGTGACAGAGCAGGCTGTGTTTGCTCTTGAGAGCGAAGCGGTGCTGAAACGGGAAGGCTCGGTATTTACTCCCATCGCTGATGGTGCCACAAAAGTGACGGTTTCCTACGGCGGTCATACAGTGGAAGTCCCGGTGACCATTCAAAACTGTACAGTGGATCCGCCAATCAGCTTCCGCCGGGACGTTATGCCTGTCTTCATGAAAACCAGTTGCAACAATGGAAGCTGTCACGGAGCTGCTCGTGGCAAAGACGGTTTTCGTCTGTCGCTGTTTGGATTCGATCCGGCCGGTGACCATTATCGACTGACTCGCGAAATCCCCGGCCGCAGAATTAATCTGGCATTGCCAGCTGAAAGTCTGCTCATTGAAAAAGGTGCAGGCGTTGTTCCTCACACTGGCGGAAAGCGATTTGATGTCGGTGGCGAGCATTACAACACGGTGCTGCGATGGCTGCAGTCAGGGGCTCCGGATGACCCAGGCCCGGTCCCTTCCGTTGTTTCCGTTGAGCTCTATCCCAAAGAAGCCGTCATGGACGGAGAAGGGGCAACTCAGCGACTGACGGTTCGAGCAAAATACTCGGATGGCTCTGACCGTGATGTGACGACCCTTGCCTATTTCAGCTCGAATAATGAAACCTCCGCAGAGATCGCCCAGCAGGGTCTGGTCACGGCCCATACTCGCGGTGAAGCGTTCATCATGGCTCGATTCGGAACTCACACGGTCGGATCCCACTTCATCGTGCTTCCGAAAGGACTGCAGTACGAAGATCCGAAAACGCCGGAGCTGAATTACATTGATACGCTGGTTCACAATAAGCTGCGCAAACTGCGAATCATTCCATCCGATATTTGCAGTGATGAACAGTTCCTGCGCCGGGTGTTTGTCGATGTTACGGGGACTCTGCCGACAGCCGATGAATACACTCGCTTTGCAGCAGATACGGATCCGGCGAAGCGTGAAAAGGTGATCGATACTCTTCTGGACCGCAAAGAGTTTGTTGACATCTGGGTGATGAAGTGGGCTGAACTGCTTCAGGTGCGAACGATTGATAATCGAGTTGCCACGAAGCCAATGCTCAGCTACTTCAACTGGCTTCGGGAAAAGATTGCGGCCAACACCCCGTCAAATGTCATGGTTAAAGAGATTTTGTCAGCTCGAGGTGGTTCGTTTGCCAGCCCGGCGACCAACTACTACCAAACCGAAACGGAAACCCTGAAGGTCGCAGAAAACGCGGCACAGGTGTTTATGGGAATGCGCATCCAGTGTGCTCAGTGCCACAATCATCCTTTCGACCGATGGACGATGGACGACTACTACGGGTTTGCAGCATTCTTTGCTCAGATCGGCCGTAAGCAGGGCGAAGATCCCCGGGAAACCATCATTTTCAATTCGGGCGGGGGCGAGGTAAAACACCTGGTGGATGGTCGTGTCATGGCCCCTAAATTCCTGGGGGGCGATACTCCCGATCTGCAGGGTCGAGATCGACGTGAAGTGGTAGGAGAATGGCTGGCTTCGCCCGAGAATCCTTATTTCTCAAAGAACCTTGCCAACATCGTCTGGGCTCACTTCTTTGGTCGCGGAATTATTGAAGAGGTGGACGACGTCCGAGTCAGCAATCCTCCGTCCAACGCCGAACTTCTCGAAGAGCTTGGCAAACGATTTACTTCTTACAATTTTGACTTTCGAAAGCTCGTTCGCGACATCTGCATGTCTCGGACATATCAGCTTTCGACGCAGGCAAATTCCACGAATGAAATGGACCAGAAAAACTTTGCCAAAGCTGAACTCCGCCGTATGAGAGCCGAAGTGCTGCTGGACTGCATTAATCTGGTCACATCCACTCAGGAAAAGTTCCCGGGACTGCCAGTGGGTGCTCGTGCTGTTCATATTGCCGACGGCAATACATCAACCTACTTTCTGACAACCTTCGGTCGCGCGAAGCGAGAAAGTGTCTGTTCGTGCGAAGTCAAGATGGAGCCCAACCTTTCGCAGGCCCTCCATCTGATCAACGGTGAAACAACAAACATCAAAATTCGACAGGGTGGCCTGATTCCGAAAATGCTGCAGTCCGGAAGTACGCCGGCTGATGTGATTAACGAGCTGTATGTTCGGTGCTTCTCGAGAAAGCCCACGGAGCAGGAACTCAAAACACTGACGGCAATGACAGAAGGTCAGGAACTGCCACATGAAGTGCTTGAGGATATTTTCTGGTCCATGCTGAATTCCCGCGAGTTTTTGTTTAATCATTAGAGATCCGTCACAGGCAGCATCAGCTGTTTGCTGCCCATCACCCGCAGGGATCGCGGGAATGGTCTGGAGAAGTTAACAGGGATGTAACGACTGGCAGAGCTTCATTGAGTTTGCCGGATATGGTTTTTAAGTGGCAATAACTGCCGAAGCTGTTCTGAGATTGCCGAAACGGTAAATCAGGGTATTTACGTCTGACTGTTCCATTGCGGTGGTCGCCGCGAGGTGTTCGAGATGAGAATCTTTGGCCGAATGTCTGCTTTTGCGTCTTTGTTACTGCTCAATGCTGCAGTGAGCTCAGCGCAGGAAAAGATTACCTTTGAGGATCATGTTCGTCCGATTCTGCGCGAGAAGTGTCTGACGTGCCACAATACGAATAAGAAGACGTCGGACCTCGATCTGTCGTCATACTCAAGCCTGATGCAGGGCGGAGCCTCTGGCGCGGCGATTGAACCCGGATCTGCGGATAACAGCTATTTGTTCAAGCTGATGTCTCACGAAAGTGAGCCATTTATGCCGCCGGACGCGGATCGCCTTCCGGACGCGGTTCTGGACACTGTTCGCAAATGGATTGACGGCGGAGCTCCCGAAACCGCATCCAGTAAGGTAATGCTGCCAAAGAAGCCTGCAGCAAATCTGAGTGTGGATGTTGCGGCGGGTGTGAGGCCGGAAGGTCCTGTTCCAATGCCGGATGTGCTGAACCTCGAACCAGTCGTGCATACCGGAACAACAACTGCAGTTTCAGCAATTGCGACCAGTCCATGGGCAAAGCTGATTGCCGTTGCCGGACAGAAACAGGTCATTCTGTATCACAGTGAAACTATGGATCCTCTGGGTGTGCTGGCATTCCCGGAAGGTCAGGCGCAGGTACTGAAATTCAGTCGCAATGGTGCCCTGCTGCTGGCTGGCGGCGGACATGGTGCATCGAAAGGACTGGCGGTCGTCTGGGACGTTCGGACGGGCGAACGGGTTATGGAAGTCGGGGATGAACTCGATGAAGTTCTGGCGGCTGATATCAGTGCAGACCAGACACTCGTGGCGGTCGGTGGCCCACAGAAAGTTGTTCGAGTTTACAGCACAGCAACCAAAGAACTTGTTTATGAAGTGAAAAAACATACCGACTGGATCTATTCGCTGGAATTCAGCCCTGACAGCGTACTGCTGGCGACATCAGATCGCAGCGGTGGGCTGCATGTATGGGAATCTCACACAGGCCGGGAATATCTGACTCTGGCCGGCCATACCGGTCCCGTGCATTCCGTGTCATGGCGAATCGATGGCAATGTTCTGGCGTCTGGCAGCGAAGACACCACCATTCGCCTGTGGGAAATGGAAAACGGCGGACAGATTAAGTCGTGGGGTGCACATGGGGGTGGAGTATTCTCAATCGAATTCTGCCGTGATGGCCGCATTGTATCTGTCGGTCGTGATCGAGTCGCCAAAATGTGGGACCAGAACGGCACAGCGATTCGAGGTTTTGAAGCATTCAATGACCTGGCCCTGCAGGTTTCACACTGTGATGAAACAGATCGCGTGATTGCCGGTGACTGGACTGGTGAGATTCGCGTCTGGAACGCAGCGGATGGCACTCGACTGGGCGTATTGAGCAGTAACCCTCCACAGCTTGAAAGCCGGGTTGCCGCAGCAGAAGCTCTGATACCGGCAGCGGATGCAAAATTGAAGGAAGTTCAGCCCGTTCTGCAAAATGCGGCCGCGGCTCAGACTGCTCAGCAGGCAGTGGCGGACGCCGCCGCAAAAGCTTTTGCAGATACCGGTAAAGCCTTAACCGATCATATGGCCGCCGTTACGGCAACTGAACAGAAGCTGGCGACCGGTCAGCAGATGGAAAAAACGCTGCAGGACGCGGTGACGGCGTTGCAGAAAGCGATTCCGGAACTGACTACCGCCGCTCAAAAAGCAGCAGAAGTCTCCGCGGTGCTGACAACCGACGAAGAATTGAAAAAACTGACCGTACAGCTGAATGCTCAGGTTGCTTCGCGAACGGCTTCATTACAGGATAAGCAAAAAACGCTGACCGATACCAAAGCGGGGCTGGTCACAGTGACGGCTGAACTGACAGCCATGAAGGCCAAACTGCCGGAACTCGAACAGGCTGTTGCGGCCGCGAAGGCTGCCACAGAAAAGGAATCGGCCACGCTGCTGACTCTTCAGCAGGCAACTGCCGCTGCTGAAGCTCAGGTTGCCGCGGCTCAGACCGAAGTCAACCGAGTTGCCGCAGTTGTGGCTCGGTGGAAACACTATGTCTTCCTTCGAGACGAACTGGCCGCTCTAACGGCAGCCAGACAACTTCGCGATCAGGTTCAGCTGAAGTCTCTTGAAGCCGAGGCTGTCGTTACCGAAAAACAGCAGGCGGTAGCTGAGAACCAGCAGCTGGCACAGACAGCCGAACTGCAAATGAAGGAAGCGGACGAGAACAGAAAGAAACTGTTGACGGAAATGGCGACCGTGGAAGAAATGGTGGCTTCTCGTCAAAAGCTTGTTACGCAGTTTGAACAGGCTCAGCCCGCCCTGAAGGCGGCTCTCGAACAGGCTCGCACTGCCCTCGCGCTGCTGCCTGACGATGCCGAGATTAAAGCCTCAGCGGAAGGCCTGGCCGCTGTCACTGATCGTCAGGAAAAAGCCATCGTTGCCGGGAAGGAACAAATTGCAGCGATGCTGCTGACTGCTCAGAAGGCAAAAGCCGATGCGGAAGCAGCAACAAAGTCTATGGAAGCTGCAGCAATGGAAATGGCAAAGGCGAATGAAATGGCAGCAAAGCTCATCGCAGAAGCAGCTCCGCTTCAGCAGCAGCTTGATACCGCCAAAGGTGAACTCGCTGCCGCCGAGCAGACTGTGCAGAAAGCTCAGGAAATTGTGGAGGCTCGCCGTCAGCAGATCCGACCTCAGCTTCAGCTGAGCCAGGCATCAACCAACTGAAGTAGTAACACCTGCTCATCGTCGGCCAGTATCTGCAGGGGCTGATATCAGCACGCGACAATTCAGTCAGGATAACACAGGATGCGGCAAAGTCTTCTACCTGAGTTATCACTGACGCAATCGGTACGCCTCCGGGAATGTCTGCGAATGCGGATGATCCAGGCGACCAGATTTCTGACGATCGTCGTAGTATGCGCAGCGACACTGGTCGCCGGGGAATACGACATTGTCATTCGTGGCGGACGAATTGCAGATGGCACCGGAGCTCCCTGGTATGTCGCCGACGTTGGTATTCGCGCGGGGAGAATTGTTGAGATCGGTCGTGTTTCCGTTGAACGCGATCCTGTTTCTTCCGGTCCTGGACTGCCTGATGAGACTGCAGGGAAAGACTCTCCGGCTGCAATACGAGTGATCGATGCGACGGGGTTGGTTGTGGCACCCGGTTTCATCGACATGATGGGACAGTCAGCATCTCCAATGCTGCAGGATCCATCCAGCGCCATGAATTTGCTGACACAGGGAATCACCACAATCAATGCGGGTGAAGGAAGTTCGGCAGCGCCGCTGAATGACGAAGAAGGATCTCGTGTGGGCTGGACGACGATGGCCGAGTACTTTGCGTTACTTGATATGCATGGTCTTCCGGTCAATGTGGTTCAGTCAGTGGGTCATACACAGGTGAGGAAAATTGTCCTTGGAGACGCAGAGCGGCGGCCTGACGCGGAAGAGCTGGCTCGCATGCAGCAGCTTGTGCGGGAAGGCATGGAAGCAGGCGCCATTGGAGTATCGACAGCACTGATTTATCCACCGGCTGTTTTTGCGGAGACGGAGGAGATCGCCGCTCTTGCAAAGATCGCAGGAGAATACGGCGGCCGATACTACACCCATATGCGCAATGAAGGCGATCAGCTGCTTGAGGCCATTGAGGAGGCTCTGGAGATCGGACGTACTGCCGGAACACCCGTGCACATCTTCCACCTCAAAACAGCAGGTCGGCAGAATTGGGGAAAAATGCCGCTCGCCATTGCGCGAATTAAAGCAGCGCGGGCAATTGGTGAGCAGGTCACGGCAGATATTTATCCCTACATCAATAATGGCCTCGGAATCGCCGCATTCATTCATCCGAGACATTTTTCCGAAGGTTACGAGCGACTTCGGCAAAGGCTTGGGAATCAGGAACTCAGAGACGAGATTCGAAAAGAAATGGAGACCACCGGTGGGTGGGAGAACTGGTATCGGCATGTTGGGATGGACTGGAACAAAGTAGTTGTTGGACAGGCCAGTGATCCCAAATATTCCGGGTCAGGTGGTCAGACAGTTGCGGAAATTGCAAAGGCAGCGGGGGAAGATCCGTGGGACACCTTCTTTAGTCTGGTTGGGACAGGGGCGTTTGCACTTCCACAGAGCATGACGGATGCCAACAAAATTCTGGCGATGCAGCAGGAATTCGTTTCCTTTTGCACGGATGTTGGGCCAGCCGGGGCTGATCGATATGCTTCACATCCACGGGCGTTCGGCGCCTTTCCCAGACTATTCTCCAGATATGTGCGAGATCTTGGAGCGATCTCCATGGAGCGAGCCATTTCTCAGGCGAGCGCTGCGGCTGCCAACAATGTGATGGCGTTTGATCGTGGCCGAATTGCTGAAGGGCTGGCGGCTGATGTGATTGTTTTCGATTATCTCGCGTTCAGTGACAAAGCAACGTTCTCCAAACCCGATGCCGTTTCGGAAGGGATGAAACATGTCATTGTGAACGGGCAGCTTGTCCTTGATGATGGAGTGCTGACCGGAAAGCGGCCTGGACGAGTTCTCAGAGGTCCGGGGTTTCGCGCGGACCGTACGGCTCCCTTTCAGTCTGCCGGCAAGACGGATCCTCAGATGAAGCCTTTTGACGAAATGATGCACCAGTTTCTCGAAAAGCATGCTGTGCCGGGGGCGGCACTTGCCGTAACGGACCACGGCAGACTGGTGCTCGCTCGGGGTTATGGATTTGCAGACATCGCCGCACAAACTCGTGTGCAGCCGGACAGCCTGTTTCGGATTGCCAGTCTTTCAAAGCCGATTACCGCAGTTGCAATTCTGCAGCTGGTCGAAAAGGGCCGCCTGAAGCTTGACGACAAAGTGTTCGACGTCCTTCAGTACAACGCAGAAATTGCGGAGGCTGGCGAAATGTTTGATCAGCGACTGCGGCAGATCACCATCGAGCAGCTATTGCAGCATCGAGCGGGCTGGGATCGGGACGCATCGTTTGATCCGATGTTTCAGTCTGTCCGATTTGCGAAAAAAATGAATGTTGCACCGCCTGCCGGCACGCAGGATATCATCAGAGCGATGTTCGTTCAGCCGCTCGATTTTGATCCCGGTCTTCGTTATGCGTATTCCAACTTTGGATATTGCCTGCTGGGTCGAGTCATTGAACAGGTGACGGGAATGGGCTACGAAGATTATGTTCGCGCCCATGTGCTCGCACCGCTGGGAATCACCGGGATGCGCTGCGGAAGTACGCGACTGTCGCAGCGAGCGGACAGCGAAGTGCGATATTATTCTCCCGGACTTTCACACTCAGTATTTGAGGAAGATCTCGGGAAAGAGATTGCATCACCCTATGGCGCCTGGAACCTGGAAGCGATGGATTCACACGGCGGCTGGATTGCGTCAGCCATCGATCTCGCCAGATTTGCCTCTGCATTCGACAACCCGGAAAACTGTCCGATTCTGAATGCGGCGAGTATTGAAAAAATGTTTGGTCGGCCACCCGGTCTTGCCGGATTTGACAAAGATCAGAAACCTCTGGATGTCTGGTATTCACTCGGGTGGCAGAATCGTCTTCAGTCCGACGGCACAGTGAATCACTGGCACACCGGTTCACTGCCTGGAACGGCTACAATCATGATCCGTCGCCATGATGGCCGCAATTTTATCGCATTGCTGAATTCTCGAGTCAGTCCCAGTGCCGACCATTTGGGGCGAGAGATTGACATGTCGCTTCATCAGGCAGCAGCTAAGGTCGCAGAATGGCCGACAGCCGATCTGTTCTCGCTGTCGCCGTAAAATTCGGGTCAATAGCCCATCATTTTTCGTTAAACCGAACAGCCCCGTTTCAACCCGAACCGGTTTGTTTGAACCCCAATGGCGTGGACTTAGTGTCGCCTTTCGCTCCGCGAAAGTAGCGTTTTTGCGTTTTTTCGCGGAGCGAAAAACGACTATGGAAGCCCGCACGATGCTTAAGTTCACGCCATTGTGTTTGAACCCGAACGAGTTGGTTTCAGTCTGAGATGGCTGGTTTACTGAGGAGCCGCTCGCAGAATGTGGGAGATCGCTTTTGGGGCCATTAGGTTAAAATAGTCCCACGAATGTCCTCCGCCGGAAGTCTCCAGATCACGTTCGTACATGATGCCTGAACTGGACAATTTCATCGCCAGACGGGCACAGCCATCAAACCATTCTGTATCACTGGGATCACAGCAGAAGAACTGATATCGGGGCCATGCCAGTGGCTGCAGATTCAGCACGACCGATGCCTGACGGGCTGCTTCGACATCTGGGAACATTTGGTCGAGAGGCAGGCCGGATCCATAAAGCTGGAAAAAATCCACCGCGGGCGATATCGCGGCAACGGCAGGGAAGCGACTTGAATAACGATAGGCCAGATGCAGGGCTCCCTGTCCTCCCATGCTGACGCCCAGAAGAGCAATATTCGGGCAGCTGATTCCCAGCTCCGTTTCAATAAATGGAACGATGGTTTCAATCAGCCACTGTTGCGGAGTCCTCTGCGAGTCAAATTCTTCGCATAAAACGTCCAGCCACCAGCTCCGTTGACCGTCAGGGCAGACTGCTGCCAGGTTATGATCCTGAAAGAGTCGGCTAAAATGCAGATTCTCGTTCAGCATGACCCGACCGTGGCCGTGAAGGAAAAGAACGGCCTGGGAGGGCGCGACTGAGTTTTTCGGACGGAAGACTTCCACATTACGTCCGTCGGTAACGTGTCGTTTCCAGCAGGCAAGTACCTCCGAATCGGACAATGTCGCCGCCGGTTCAGGCTCGACATTCGTTGAAACGCCCGTTTCAGGTCCGGAAAACAAATGCTGTCTTAGCTTTTTGAACATTTGACGCCTGTTGTGGATATCGCCTGAATAAGGCTTGCAATTCCGTTTAAAAAAAAGTTATAGCAGGTCTCTGAAGTTCTCAAGCAGGTTCCTTTTGGAAAGCGTCCGAATTTCTGCGGTTTTCATGGCGGGTCAACAGAAATGAGCGAATCACTCGATCCATCCGCCGGCAAGGCGTTTTTCCCATCGCCTGCGGATCAGAGTCCGGCAGATCCCAGCGCATCAGGTGAACTTCTCTGGATTGCGCTTCAGTACTTGACTGGCAGGCTGGACGCGGAAGCTGCTGCCAGTTTCGAGAAGGGAATTCAGACCGACGAGCTGGTTCAGGAATCTCTGGCGAAGGCAAATCGCGTGCTGGCAGAGCTTTCGATGACTTGTGAACAGTATCATTGTTTGAAATCGAAACCCTCGAATAAATCGACTGAGAAGCTGGCCTCGATTAAGGCCTCTCAGGAATGAAGGATCAGCGACGATGAATTTTTTGAGTAAAGATTCGACGGTCGACCGGCGTCAGTTTCTGCAGACAGGTGCTGCTTGCACAGCGATGATGGCTTTAAATCCTCTGTGCAAATCCCACTCTGTGTCAGAAGGTGCAGAAACCAGTCCAAAGGCGCGCTCGGCTATCTTTATCAATCTCAATGGAGGACCATCGCAGCTTGACAGCTTTGATCCAAAGCCGGACGCTCCACGGGAGTTTCGAGGTGAATTTGCGGCGATTCAGACCAGTCTGCCGGGAATAATTGTCTCCGAACATCTGCCGTTGCTGGCGGCGAATCTGAAAAGGTTTGCGTTGCTTCGCGGGATATCCCATTCCCTGGGGTCACATTCGCAGGCGGCGCAGTACGTCAATCCCTCCAGCCGACTTGCTCTTCTGCCGGAATCTGTGCGCAATCAGGATGCACAGCACAGAGAATCTGAAACCGACAATCGCCGGGTAACTCCGGGGTTTTCAAGACAATTCGGGACGTCAGAATTTGGTATCAGCTGTTTAAAAGCCGTGATGCTCGTCGAATCCGGAGTCAGATTCGTCACGCTGAATCAAAACGGCTGGGACACTCATCGGGACAACTGGAACATTCTGAAGACGAGGCAGCTTCCGGTATTGGATCAGGCCCTTTCCGGGCTGGTCAACGGGCTTGCTCAGCGCGGTCTGCTCGATTCCACCATTGTCTGTGTTGCCGGCGAATTCGGACGTACCCCGAAAATTGTTGCTCACCGAGCAGGACGTGACCACTATCCCGGAAATCTGTTCATGTTACTGGCCGGTGGTGGCGTCAGGGGTGGACAGGTGATTGGCGAGAGCAACGGTAAGGGATTTGGACCGGTAAATGACAGTTTTTGCCCTGCGGACGTGGCCTGCAGCATCTTCAGTGCACTGCGAATCGATCACTTGCTTCCGCGGCAGTCGCAGATCCAGGCTTCAGCAGCGCCGCGTCCGGACGGAAGGCTGATCACTGCGCTGTTTTCGTGAATTACCGTTTCGATTGGCAATTCAGTTCGATTCCGCAAAAATAAATAGCAGAAAGGCGTTTCCCAGCGAAGAATTGGGTCGCTGTTTCATCATTTATGAAGATTTTCGCTCGCTCTTTGAGCTTTAAAAATGCGGTCGCAGACAATCACGTCAGGCAGGAACGGTCCGCAGAATTTGAATCATGTCGCGGATGGAGTTAATCAGATGATCATCCAGAAAGAATATAAGTTTTATGCAGCTCATCGGAATGAAACGCTGCACGACAAGTGCAGTAACCTGCATGGGCATCGTTACGGGCTGAGGTGTTTCTTCGAAGTGGAGCGTGACGGAGATATCAGCACGCTTTTTGGTGAGTTCGACGAGAAGGTTGATCCATGGCTGAAACAGAATTACGACCATGGAATGCTGATTAACATTAACGATCCGCTTTACGCAACGCTGAAAGATCATTGCCTGCGAACTGGTGAGACCTTCAGATTGAAGCTGTTTAACGGGCCGACCAGCGTCGAGAATCTCGCATGGATGTTGTTTACTGAGATTACGGAGATGGGATTTCGTCTGAGCCACATTGAGGTACGGGAAACCGACACGTCGGTGATCTCCTACTCACGCGAAGACTGGATCCGTGACAATCGATATTTTGCGGCCCATCGAAGTCCTTACGTGGCCAGCAATGCCGGGGCACCTCAATGCGGATAAGCGGCCAGTGTGCCGGATCGCAACGCTGTGCAGGCCGACGAATCGTTGTCTGCTGTTTGCTGTGGATGGCAGCGTTCCTGAGCATGGCAGTGTTCATGGGCATGGCAGTGGCTCAGGAACCGTTGACGGATTCGCCGTTGCCTCCCGAACAGGCTGCTGCAACGATGATTGTACCGGAAGGGTTTCAGGTAACCCTGTTTGCCGCAGAACCGGACGTTCGACAGCCGATTGGGTTTTGTATTGACGATCGGGGCCGGCTGTGGGTGGCCGAGGCATACAACTATCCCGTTCACGGAAACACTCCCGGTGACCGGATTATTATTTTGGAGGATCGGAACGGGGATGGTCGTCATGAGCATCGTACTGTCTTCTGCGAAGGGCTGAACTATGTCACCGGAATAGAAGTGGGCTTTGGCGGTGCATGGGTCATGTCGCCGCCTAACTTCTACTTTATTCCCGATCGAGATGGCGACGATGTTCCGGACACATTGCCGGTGGTGTTGCTGGACGGCTTTGGCAACCATGCGAATGCCCATAACCTGGCGAATGGGTTTGCGTGGGGGCCGGATGGATGGCTGTATGGAACCCATGGTCGCACAAACTGGTCGACTCCTGGAAAACCAGGAACTCCAGCAGAAGACCGAATTGTGTTTGATGGGGGTGTCTGGCGATATCATCCCATTCGACACGTGTGGGAGCCATATGCAGACGGCACAACGAATCCATGGGGAATTGACTGGAATGACTATGGGGATGCATTTGTCTGCAACTGCGTGAATCCCCATCTTTTTCAAGTCATCCAGGGAGCTCATTACGAGCCGTGGAGAAATCGAAAATCAAGCGAATTTGCTTTCGAGAGAATTCCAACAATCGCTGATCACCTGCACTTTACCGGTGGCCAGGAAGTTCGAGGCGGACTGGGTTCTGAAGCTGAAGATGCTGCTGGTGGTGGGCATGCACATTGCGGCACAATGATTTATCTGGGTGATAACTGGCCTGATCGGTACCGCAATACGATCTTCATGAACAACATTCATGGACGACGAATCAACAACGATATCCTGCAGCGAAATGGTTCCGGCTACAAAGCTTCGCACGGTTCCGATCTTCTCCGAAGCCGTGACCCATGGTTTATGGGAGTAACTCTTCAATATGGGCCTGACGGAGCTGTCTATGTTATTGACTGGTCTGACACCGGTGAATGCCACAGTATTCGTAATACTCAGCGACAGACCGGCCGAATTTATAAGATTCGGTATACTGAACCGACAACGAAACACAGAGAGTTCCCGAAGCTTTCAGATCTGACGGACGCACAGCTCGTTGATCTGCAGCTTCAGCGGAATGACTGGTGGGTCAGGCATGCTCGCAGAATTCTGCAGGAACGTTATGCCAGTGGAATTCTTAATCCGCATGTGATCACTCAGCTGAAACAGATGTTCTCTGAACAGACTGATGTGACTCGCCAGCTGAGAGCCCTGTGGTCGCTGCATGTGATTGCAGGCGATGATACTGCGTTTCTGCTTCCACTTCTGAAGCACAGCAATGAGTATATTCAGGCCTGGGCCATCCGATTTCTTTGTGAAGGAAAAAGTCCTCCGCAGCAGGCACTGCAGATTTTTGCAGACCTTGCCACTGACGACGCTGATCCGTCAGTCCGACTTGAACTTGCGAGTGCGCTGCAGCGTCTTCCGCTGAATGAACGCTGGAAGATTGCAGAATTCCTGACTCAGCACAAAGAGGATGTCGGTGATCCAAACATTCCGTTAATGCTGTGGTATGGAATTGAACCTCTTGTCCATGAAGATCCCGTCAGATTTGTCAATCTGGCATTGAGTGCAGAAATACCCCTGATCAGGCGACATATTGCCCGGCGAGCTGCACAGCCTGATATACCGAGTAGTGCGATGTCGCCACTAATGCAGATTCTTGGGAGCCGAACGGAAGACGATTTTCGGTCTGATCTTCTGCAGGGTCTGCTGACGGGGCTCGAAGGAAATACGACTGTTGCGAAGCCGAAAGGATGGTCGGAGGTTTGGGAGCTTCTCCACAATCATCCCAATGAGCATCTGTGTTCGCTGGCAACCCGACTGGCGCTGATCTTCAATGACGAAGTGGCCATCGCCACATTAATGAGACGTTCTGTTGAAGCGGATGCCATGGCCAGTCAGCGACTCCTGGCGATCGAGGCACTTTCCGCTCGGCGAGTTCCGGATTTCGGTCCTGTGCTGCTGACCCTGATCAGCGATCCTGTAACTCAATCGGCTGCGCTTCGTGGCCTGGCGCGGTACGATGAACCGGAGACTGCCAGTGTGTTACTCGCTGCATATCCATCGCTTTCGTCGGAAAGTCGGCAGGACGTGATTCAAACACTGGCAACACGTGTCTCATGGACGAAACGTCTGCTTTCGGCACTGAAAAGTGGTCTGGTGGCTCGAACGGATATCACGGCATACTCTGCCCGCCAGATCGCCAGTCTGGGTAATCGTGATATCCTGGAGCAGCTTGTCGACCTCTGGGGGGATGTGCGGGAGACTTCAGCGGATCGAAGAAAGCTGATCGTCAACTATCGAAAAAAGCTTTCTCCGGAAGTTTTGTCTGAAGCCAGTCTTTCAAATGGCCGAGCCGTTTTTCGAAAACATTGTGCGAACTGCCATCGATTCTTCGGGGATGGGGGCAAAATTGGTCCCGATTTGACGGGTTCACAGCGAACAAACATTGATTATATGCTGGAGAATCTGATCGACCCCAGTGCTGCCGTGGCGCGAGATTATCAGATGGAGATTATTTCGACGCGGGATGGGCGAGTTCTCACGGGGCTCATTGAATCTGACAACTCCACGGCCGTTGTCATACTCACAGTGAATGAACGAATCGTGATTCCGGCCGATGAGATTGACGAACGGCGAGCTTCGACGGTTTCCATGATGCCGGAAGGGCTCCTGAAACCCCTTTCCGACAGTGAAATTCGGGATTTAATGGGCTGGCTCGCGGGGCCAGGACGGATAACGGAGTCTGAATAGGGAATTCCTGCGCCCCGAGTGCGGGAAAGTCCGTTTCATTCGAAAAATGGCAGCAAGCCGAAGGTTGCCTGAAGCGTCAGCCAGGAAGTGCTGCGATGCGGATCCTGTCCGGAGCCCTGTTCAAATGCCGTTTGTCATCCGGTGGCGATGCTGCAGGGATGAATCTTTCGGGTCGAGTTTACTGGCAATGAACGGGAAAACAGTTTGGATCCGTCGCCGTGTGCGTTGATATAAGTCGGCACAGTCGTAGGATGCAGCGAAGCCGAACTTTATTTCATTTTCTGCAGATTTTGCCGTAACCGCCGGGGCTACATGAAGTAGTCAGAATTCTGGTTACTGTCGATCAGCATCAGTTTCTTATTCATTGAAGGTCCAGAGTTTCCGATGGCAAGAAGTGAGCAGATCAGGAGCATCGTATCTCAAATCCCGGATCCCGAGCTGGAGCGATCATTCGGCGATTTGCGGATGTTGAGTGACGTCGTGATGGATGGGACGGCGATTGTCGTCAGGATTGAATTGCCGACGCCCGCCTATCCTGCACCCGAACGGATTACTCAACTGATCGAACGACAGGTCACCCCCCTTCTTGATGCCGGTCAGTCGCTGCGAGTTGAAATTACTTCCAGGGTCCGTGGCAAGGACGCTGGCGGGCGTGTTGGATTAAAAGTTCATAATATTATTGCGGTAGGCAGCGGCAAAGGTGGAGTTGGCAAAAGTACTGTGGCCGCGTCACTGGCCTGTGGTCTTCATACCATGGGATGTCGCGTCGGTTTGATGGACGCGGATGTCTACGGGCCCAGTATTCCTCATATGATGAATGCCAAAGGGCGACCAGGTGCCACTGAGATTCAGGATTCTCAGGGCAATAAAATTGTTCGGATGGAACCGATCGATGTGGGTGGCCTGAAGCTGATGTCAATGGGATTCTTCATTGAAGAGGGACAGTCGGTTGTTTGGCGCGGTCCCATGCTGCACAAGGCACTCACCCAGTTCCTGTCCGATACGCAATGGGGTGAACTCGACTATCTGATTATCGACCTGCCTCCAGGCACCGGTGACGTGAGTCTGACCTTGTCGCAGCTGGTAGGGCTTGCAGGAGCTGTTATTGTTTGCACGCCCCAGCAGGTTGCGTTACTGGATGCGATTAAAGCGGTTGACATGTATCAGAAGGTGAACGTGCCATTGCTGGGTTTTGTCGAAAACATGTCGGGCGAGATCTTCGGGCGAGGTGGGGCCCGGAAGGTTGCCGGAGAGCTGAAAATCCCGTTCCTTGGAGAAATTCCCATGGAAGGCTGTATCCGTGAATATTGCGATCGCGGACAGATCATGCAGATGCTTACCGAAGACAACCCTTCACGTGATGCTCTGCTGAATATGTGCAGACAGGTTGCCATGCAGGTCGTCAGAGAGCTGGTACGATCACCAGCGGGACCCGTGCTGGAAATCCTGTAGTTGAAGATGATCGGGCAGCATGAGCCAGGCTGCGATCTTCGACAGACGGTCGAAAATGTGAACAGGAATTTGCGATATGCTAAGCACTCTTGACGAACTGATTGAGGAATTCTCGGATCTCGATCCCCAGGATCAGTCATTGTACCTTCTGGAACTGGGATACGAACTTCCGCCATTTCCCGAACATGCCCGGACCGAAGAAAACCGGGTCCACGGATGTCAAAGTCAGGTCTGGCTGATTACAGAAACGGAGGGTCGCGGACAGGACGCTCCGTTTACGATCCGGGCAGACAGCGATTCGAATATTGTTCGCGGGCTGATCGCAATCCTTCAGGCCGCCTACAACGGCAGAACTGCCCGGGAGATCATAGACTTCGATATCCAGGCGGTATTCCGAAGCCTGCATCTTCAGCAGCACATTTCGCCCCAGCGCCGCAACGGGCTCCGCGGAATGGTCGAGCGAATCCAGGCTCTGGCGCTTTCTCAGCTGAAATTATCGACCACGAATGATTCGGCCCACATGCCTGGATGCCGTTCCACTGCGGTAGAAGCCCATCCGTCGAACCCATCCGGGAATGGTGCCACCGTTCGAATGCAGCCGACGGAAATTGCTCCGGGAAATGTTGCTGACGCTGGATCTGCGTTCAATGCAGAGCAGTTGCGCCAGCAGTTTCCGGTATTGTGCCAGGAACTGGCAGGGGGAATGCGCCCCGTTTTTCTTGACAGCGGTGCGTCTGCGCAGAAACCCAGTTGTGTGATTGAAAAGGAACGGGAGGTCGAAGAGCAATACTATGCGAACGCTTACCGAGGTCGATACTCATTCGGTGCAAGAGTCGACGAAGAGCTGGAGTCTTCCCGTGAGAAGATTGCCGCCTTTATAAATGCTCCGAATACGTCCTGCCTTGCATTCACTCCGGGAACGACCATCGGGCTGAACATGGTGGCCTTCGGATGGGGTCGAAAGCATGTACAGAAAGGCGACGAGATTCTGATCTCGCTGATGGAGCATCACGCGAACTTCGTACCATGGCAGCAGCTGGCAAAAGAACGGCAGGCAACACTGCGATTCATTCCACTGACAGACGATGGGCGTCTGGATTTGGATCGACTTCCGGAAGTCCTCAATAATCGAACAAAGGTGGTGGCGATCTGCGGAATGTCAAATGTGCTCGGAACGATCAACCCGATTGATGAAATTGCTCGACAGGCTCATGCCGTCGGCGCATGTATGGTCGTGGACGGGGCACAAAGTGTGCCTCATCTGAAGACTGACGTTCAGGGCTCCGAAATTGATTTTCTGCTGTTTAGCGGCCACAAGCTGTACGGCCCGACGGGCGTGGGAGTTTTATACGGGCGTCCTGAGCGACTGGATGAAATGGACCCCATTTTCTTCGGCGGACATATGATTGAACGAGTTTATTCGGACCATTCCGTATGGGCGAAACCGCCGGCAAAATTTGAGGCGGGAACGCTTCCAATTATTCAGGCGATTGCCCTTGGTACGGCAATCGCCTGGATTAACGACACTGGTCTTGCACGAATACACCGTCACGAGCAACTTTTGCTGGAAGAGGCGACCGAACGGTTACTGGAAATCAGTGGCCTGAAAATCTTTGGCCCCTCCACGGAACACAAAGGCGCAATCATCAGCTTCAGGATTGATGATCTGCATCCTGAAGACCTTGCCGCCACACTCGACAGGAACGGCGTTTTTACTCGCCACGGCCATCACTGCACGATGCCTCTTCACGATTATCTGGGTGTTTCGGCGACAACTCGCGTGAGCTTCGGAGCATATAACACTCAGGACGACATCCGTGTGCTGTGTGAATCCGTGCAGGAGGCTGTCACTCGTCAGCAAAAGTCAGCAGTTCGTCGTTCGTCATCAACGAGGTAGGAAGTGTCTGCCTGAAACGCAACCATAATCAAACGCAACCATAAGTATCGCGGCTCACGCAGGTTTTAGTCAGGGGTTCTATGGACTTGTGCAAAATCCCGTCGGCGGAGCGACGGGTGTACAGTACACCCGTCGCTCCGCCGACGGGATTGCGTCGCTCCGCCGACGGGATTGCGTCGCTCCGCCGACGGGATTGCGTCGCTCCGCCGACGGGATTGCCTGCACTTTCCGGCAACTGCAGGCCATGCTTATCCCCGAAGCCACGGATTTATTGATGGACAAGTTCTACGGCATAACAAACTGATGTCCCTGTGGCTTAACTGTGAGAACCGGGCAGGGAGATTTCCTGACGATCTTTTCGGCCACACTGCCCAAAAGCACGTGCATCAGTCCGGTGCGTCCATGAGTGCCGATCACCACCAAATCAATGTCCATCGACTTGGCGTAATCGATAATCTCCATAAAGACGGCGCCCGTTCGAACTTCGCGAACGACAGGTTTTCCGTTGTCCCAGTTTCCTCCTGGCATCAGTTCAATTCGCTGCTTTGCGTCTTCCATCAGTGCAGCTGACTGAGCCTGCATGGCTTCGGCCGAGAAGGCATGAGATTCCGGCACCAGCATCGCGGGATCGGGTACGACATGAAGCAGATGCAGCTGGGCTCCGAATCGTGCGGCAATTGCACAGCCATAGTCTATGGCTGGACGACTGAAATCGCTGAAGTCAGTTGGGACCAGAATGCGGTTGAGCTGAATCATTATAATAAACGCCTTTCGTCAGACTCCGGGATCCTGAATTGATAACATTGCTGCCACCACGCAGGCTGCAGATAGTAACAGGAGAACGATCAAAAACCCAACTCCGTAGACGGTACGAATTCCGTCGTCAGGAATTTCCCTTAAACGGAAGATTCGTCGCGTCACGACACTGCAGACCCAGGTCCAGTGCAGCATCACATGCACCAGAACGCCGACCCCAAGCAGGCTCAGTTCCGCAAACTGAATGGAACACCATTTTCCGTAGGACATTCCCCAAAGCGTCCATCCCCTCGCGGCAATTCCAGGGGGGAAGATGAACTGCACGATGACTGCCGTCACTCCCAGTGACATCAGCACCACTAGTAACGTCGCATCCAGCCAGAAATTGATCATCGTCCTGGATAACCGTCCGGATTCCGGGCCTGGCATCGGCGATTCGCGATTCTCATGGGAAGCAGTCACAGGAGCATGTCTGCGGAATGCTGCGGGGGGAACCTCATCAGGGTTGGGTGACTTGTCAGTGAAATCAATCATTACTGTGCTGAACCTGGTTTCCTCAATACAGATGGTGCGGCATTCCCGGTAAGTTCACAGACGGGGCAGGCGGGCAAAATTTCACTCTGCCGACTCTGAGATGCAAATGCGATACCACGTCCCGCCGTCATGATGCCGGTTGTAAGTACGCAGACAGCCGACAGTCGAAGCAGCTGTTTCCTTACATTAAGCGTTGCAAGAGAAAATCCCATTCCCGTGATCAGCATGACCGGGATTGTCCCCATCCCAAAGCTTACCATCACCAGCAGCCCATTGCCAACATGCCCGGTGCTTGCCGCAAGTGCCAGAAATGAATACACCAGGCCGCAGGGAAGAAACCCGGTTAACACTCCGGCGATCAGAACACCTGTCGCCGATCCGCCTTTCAGGAACTGTGAAAAAAGCGACATTGTCAGACATGGTGAAGTCCGGCGACGAATTCTGAATCGCAGCCAGCCACCTGCATGCATCCCCTGCAAAATCAGCAAAATCCCGGCGACAACGGCAAACGCGGACTGCGTCAGCAAAGTGTTACTGCCAGTCCGCATAATTCCCGCCCCGGCGGTCGCCGCCATCATTCCGAGAAATGCGTAGGTGAAAGTTCGTCCGATACTCCAGAGAAGCTGTCGGATGATGGCTGCCCTGACGCTTCGAGTTCCAAGGCTCATCGTGGCCGCAATCCCGCCACACATTCCGATGCAGTGCGCCGAGCCGAGGATTCCACTAAGAAAGATCAGCGGAAGAGTCATCTGTTCCGTCGTCATACGGCGACTCCTTCACGCGAAATGCGTTCAGGCAGTAGAGGCTGCCACTCTGTATTCAGCGGTTGACGAAGGCCTTTCGCATCCTCGTCAGATTCGAACGCCATCAGTCGCAATGAATTGGAAATCACCAGCAGACTGCTCACGATCATCAACCCGGCTGCAATTGCAGGATTCAGATAACCCATGGCAGCGACAATGACTCCGACCGAATTATAGCCGAACGCCCAGAACAGATTTTGCCGAATTACAGTCCTCGTCTGTCGTGCCAGCCGAATGGCCCAGGGAATTCTGCTCAGATCATTTCCCAGCAGGCAAACGTGAGCAGAATCCCGTGCAACATCAGCTCCGCAGCCCATCGCGATCCCGACGTCACTTGCGGAAATCGCCGGTGCGTCGTTGATTCCGTCTCCGACCATAATGGTGCGACCGGTTTCACTTCGAATCTTTTTGAGCAAACCCACCTTGTCTTCAGGCCTGAGTTCGCTGACAACTCGTGGAATCGGAACGGTTTGAATGCTGACAGAACTGTCTCGACTGCATTCAGAGTCAGCCATGGCACTCACCTGGCTGAGCTCTGCCTGCAAACGCTCGGACCGCGCCCTGCGGTCGCCCGTTAGTATCGTGACTGGTAGTCGCAGCTCGCTGCATTCCCGCAGCAGCAAAGGTACTTCCGGCCGCACAGATTCACTCATCATAAAACTGGCAAGCAGCTGACCGTCAACTCCAAAACCAGTGATCGAGCAACCGTCGGCATCAGCCGCCTGCAGCGATTCGTTCAGCAATTCGTTGTTGCACTTTTCCTCTGAACCATCTGCCGAAGCAGCATGCGGGACGCCGCAAACCCAGGGCATCAGTCCCAGTCGAAAGCGTCGTCCATCCTCTGCAATTCCTTCGACACCTGCCCCGGAAACAGATCGAGTGGATTCCAGTCTGACGTGCGACTGATTCGCATCATTACCGAATTCCAGCTCGCCTGCACATTGTACATTTTCATTTCGAATGTATTCGGAAATTGCGGTGGAAAATGGATGCCGGGAGGCTGACGACATACGCAGAATCACATCGCGAAACGGCCCCGTCAGGACGTCAGAATCTTCGCAGCGAACTGCAGAAACCTGTGGCATGCCAGTGGTCAGAGTGCCCGTTTTGTCCAGACAGATCGCCTCCGCACCTGCAAGACGCTCAATGGCTTCTCCGCTGCGAAACAGGACCTGATGTCGAATGGCAGTGCTCAGTGCCGTCCAGACGGCCAGAGGTGTCGCCAGCCCAAGAGCACACGGGCAGGCGATCAACAGAACGCTGAGACTATGCTGAATCGCAGTTCCAAATCCCTCAGGCATGTACCAGCACAATACCAGCATCGCAATGACAGTGACAGCCGGAAAGAACCATCGCGAAACTCGATCTGCCAGACGCTGATAATGGCCGCGCGCGGTTCGGGCTTCCTGGAGCAGTTTCAAAAGTCGACCAAACGAACCGCTGCGAAACTCGGCCGTCGTGCGGATGAGTACATCACCATCCAGATTGACGGTTCCCGCCAGGACTGAGTCACCAGCCTGCCGTTCGACTGGTGTGCTTTCCCCCGTGAATACCTGCTCGTCAACGGATGTTCGACCTTTGACAATCAATCCATCGACAGGAAATCGATCGCCAGTGCAAACTCGCAGCTGATCGCCGACAATCACACTGGCTGATGACACATGCTGATCACCCTCATCGCTCACTCGACATACGGTCGCAGGCAGCAGAGCGACCAGTTTATCCAGTTCCTGTGTTGCCTTTTGTCGGCCAACCGCTTCGAACCAGCGGCCGAGTGTCACGGCGAGCAGAACCATCGCTCCGACTTCGAAATAGACGCCGCTTTCTCCCTGCACAACAGCCGCAGCAGAAGTGAGGTAGGCCGCGAGAACGCCCGTGGCAACCAGCAGGTCGGTGGAGTAAATCCGCTGTTTCCAGCTCTCGACAGCACTCTGCAGCAGCGGCAGTCCCAAAAGAAGCAGGACGGGAAAGGCAAAGACCATGCTGAGCCAGCGAAAGACTTCAAACAGTTTTTGCTGAAAGGGGTCGGGCTGAACGTCATAGACGTCGAGTGACCACATGGTCATCGTGAACGCCATCAGATTCATCGTGAAAAAGATGGACAGACCCAGCCTGACGATCGTCCAGCGAACGGCCCCTTCGCTACCCTTCTCCTGAGTAATCGCATGTGCGACACGACAACCGTAACAGCAATACACCGGCGATTTGTCGCGAGCGATGGATGGAGCCGAATGGGAATCCGTGAACCATCCCGCGTCGCCGGTTTTTCCGGCAATTCGTGATTCCTTCCTGCGAATGCTCGCTCCTTTTGCCACGGGAAGTCCGCACCAGACGCAGCCGTCCGGGTCTTCAGCTGTCATTGTCAGCCGGTTTTCCGGGGTTTTAATCTGTTGCGGAGCAGCGTTCATGGGGGCGAGATCAGTTCCGTCTGCATGGCTGGAAAGAAGTATTTGATGATGTAATAAACCGTCCCGATCCAAAACCCAACCCAGATCAGCCGGACATACCACGGTATCACATTACCTCGGTAATAGTGAAACTGGTGTTCCTGCTCGGGAGTGCCCTGTTCGGGCATCCCTGTATGCATTGCCTCAGACATTTCGATCCAGCTCCCGTTCGTTTTGAAGCATCAGATGCTTTGGCTGTTCCAGATCGCGGAACATTCCGTTCGCAGCAGCCCACAGTAACATAAAGAAGAATCCGGCACTGGCCAGCAGATAATTGACCACCGGCGTAATTGCGAAACCTCCGTCCGCACCGTCATCGGTCAGTGCCATCAGTTCGCCAAATTTCATCACAAAGCCCAGCATGCTGGGAATCAGAATTAACACCGCAAACACAATGGTAATGGTCCATGCCATCGACCGCCCGGACTTCTGACCAGACGCATCTGATTCACCGGTTCCTGATTCAGCCGTAGTGATTTCTACAGCCATCGGTTCTGTGAACTGCCCGGCATGAACGCTGGATGCGATCCTGGAATTCATTGTCGAACTCATTATTGAGGCTCCTGATCGGCAGATGCATCTGCAGCATTGTCCTGTGAGTCGGATGCGTCCGTGTTTTCCGTTTCCGGCTTCTTCAGAGCAGAAGGCGAGTATGCTTCGTAGTAGGGGTAACTTTCAAGCCACGATCCGAGCCACTGCACGTAGGTCATCATCGCGAGTCCTCGTTTATTGGGTTTATCGGGTGACCCTTCGAAAAACCACGGGTACTCCGGCATGGGTGATGCCGCCGACAAGTCAAGAGGCCGAAAAAAGTGGACCGCGTGCCAGTCATTGGATCGTCGACCGCCTTCACGACTCAGATCCGGGCCAACTCGACGAGTACCAAACAGTACAGGCCGCTGAAGTCGGTTCTGATATTCCCACGATCGTGAAACCGGACCAAACCGTTCTTCTTCGTTCGCGACCGGACGGACGAACTGACTGTGGCAGTGCCAGCAGCCTTCGGCCACATAGACTTTGTGACCGTATTCCAGTGCTTCAGCGCACTTCTCGTCCCACCATTTCTGATTTTCCGCTTCGGCTTCCGGAGCCTCGCCCCAGACGGCCTTAAACGACTCCGGGAACCGCCTTGCGAGATCCTCGAACTGATAACGCAAATTGGGCGTCACCAGTTCCGCAACGGTCTTTTCCGGAATATTTCGGTACATCAGTGCGGGAACCAGTGCATTGGAAACAAACGCCAGAGCGAAGAAACCCAGACCGGCGACATAAAGAATACCGGATTTGCTTTCGAACATGTTTTCAGCACCTTTTGCTGATGGAGTTTTCAGGAAGTGGATCTGTCGCAAACTAAGGTGACAGAATTCTCAGGACTTCTGTGCCAGACGGTCAGCCGCGGCAGCTCGCGTAGTCAGCCAGATGTTTTGCAGGAATGCCAGAAGACCTCCAAACATTGCAAGTCCGGCAAAGACGCGAAGGACCCAGAATGGATAGGAAAAGTCGGTCGACGCATCCCATGGCTCCAGCGCGGCCCATGACCAGCCCTGAAAGACTCCCAGCAGAATCAGATCGGCCGCCATGAAGCCGACACCGAGTGTTGACAGCCAGTAATGCCACTCCAGCAACTTCGGACTTGCCCATGGACGATTGAGCATTCGAGGATACAGGTACAACATAATGCCCATGATCCACATTGAGAACACACCAAACATGACCATGTGGGCGTGACCAACAACCCAGTCACTGAAGTGAATGATCTTCTGAAATGTGAGCGTTACCTGGAATGAACACTGCAGGCATGTCAGGAAGTAGTAGATCATCCCGGTATAGAACCAGCGAATTGGCATATTCGTTTTTACGACACCCGCGTTGCCCCACAGTGTTCCGAAAAAGTTGATCACAACTGTTGTCACGACCAGCTCCACCGCAATTGTGGAAACCACCGCACCATACTGCAGAAACATCGGAATGGGCGTATAGAGAAAGTGGTGGATCCCCTGCAGAGGATAGAAGAATGCCAGGCCCCAGAATCCCACCAGCGAAAGGCCATGACTCCAGATAGGCTTCTTCAAAAGAATGGGAACGAAGTAATACATCAGTCCCCAGCCCAGCGGAGTAACAAACAGACCGACAAGGTCATGAATGAACAAACCACCCACTGCTCCTGCAGCCGTTCCACCCACCACATATTCCGGAATAAAGTTACCCATCGCGTAGGTCAGAAAAGTCCAGACAAACGCAGCAAGGAAATACCACAGCGTCACATACATCGGGCCCTTCATTCTGGCAATCGGGGTCATGAAATTGATCGCCACAAGAAGCAGCCCCAGCTGAGCGACCGGGTCAATCCAAACAGGTGTTTCACCCCATTCCAGTGCCTGTGCTTCGCCCAGAAGCAGACCGACTGCGGTCGCTCCAACAACTCCCTGCCATGCCGCATAGATCAGCCAGGAAAGTCGCTTGTCCAGAACCGGCTGCAGAGTCAGTCGCGGAATTGCCCAGTGCAATGCTCCCAGAAATCCGTTGGCGAGAAAACCGTATGCAACGGCATTTGTATGAAGCATTCGCCAGCGGCCGGGTGAAAAGAATTCAATTCCTCTCAGCGGATTATGGCGAATCAGCTGCATTGCCATCAGCAGTCCTGCCAGCATGGACGTTGCCAGAAAGATCAGTGCCGTGATGAAATACAACCGTACCAGCTTTTCGTCCACAAGCTCGGTGTGCTGCTTTGGTGTTATTGGTGTAGCGATCGTCGCTTCATTCATTTTCTATCGCTCGCGGTTCTGCCTGATGGTAAATGCGGACTGCCGACATTGGGCGGACAGCCGACGGTGTGATCGAACAGAAAATCAGATATTCATTTGCGCAGCCCTTCTGTCGAAGACGCTGCTACCAGCCGTAACGCCCTTTTTAGTTCTGCGGACGCGGTACTCGCCTGCTATCCGTGATGAGCCGTACTCAGCCCCTGCTCAGTTGGTCTCAGATATGGCGTAAATGCGCCCAGAGGAGCCAGAACGGCCATCGTCCATCCAAACACCAGATGAGTGGTCATCGCCACCCACCAGGGAAGGATTTTGGGATCCGTGATCCAGTTTCCACCAAAGAGGGCAGGCTGCAGCCACGACAGAATCAGATAATAGTTGACCAGCCAGATGAGCACTGCCAGTACCGTGCCACCTGCCAGACGTGGCAACAAATCAGTCTTCGTCACAAATCGTGACATCGCCCAGTGGAAGAACGCACCGAGCACCATTCCCGTGCCGATGTACAGACAGCAGCCAAGTGCCAGTATCATGCCGTCATCAATCACATAGCCGCTGCCTTCCGCGGTTGACAGTTTCAGTGCCTGTTCACCGAGCGGAAAGGTCAAATACACCCGAATGATCTCCAGAGGGTGTTTTCCGGCAACCGTTGATCCGATCACATTCAGCAGCAGACTGGCCATTGCAGCCACTCCGCCCAGCATGAACCCAACCGTTGTATAATACGCTCCATAAAACTTTTCCGGATTCCACTGGCTGTCTGCATTAACTGCCGCCAGTTCTGCCTCCAGAACGGCAGCCTGTCGCCTCAGGGAATCCAGGGTCAGACGCTTCTGCTCAAGTGACTCATGCTCGGTCATGGAAAACATCACATCCAAAGTTGTGAAATAGTTAACAATCAAACAGATCTCCGCAGGCCGATATCAGTGGCCGTTGAAAATCAGCAACTACTGGCCGCTGGCGTCAGCATCCGCTGCCGGATCCGTCGTATCTCCGACAGGCTGGCTTGTTGCAAATGGCTTCACCAGCCCGGCGGGAATAATCTCGCCCGCCCGGCGTCGGTCGGAAACATGCAGCACATAGCTCACAAGATTCCAGATCGTCTCTGGCTCGCTCTGCAACGCACTGCTGAATCCGGGCATCGGGCTGCCGTTAATGCCGTTCAAAATTCGCCGGTAAATGTCGATCGGCTGCTGTCCTCCTCGCAGCATTCCTGAGGTGAGGTCGGCCGCACGAGTTGGGTGGCCCCACGAGTCAGCTCCAATGTTGTCCTTCGTCTGACCTCGCCCGTCTTCGCCGTGACATTTGCTGCAACCCTTTGTCAGGAAAGCCTCACGGCCCAGCGCCACTCGCTCAGGTGTGAGCTCCGGCTGCGGCGACAGGGGCTGCGTCAGGGTGGATTCGGCTTCGTCCCAGCGACGACCGACATCGCTTACAAAATCCGGAACGCTCTCAGGGTCGAACTCCTCAATCGCCTGAGCTTCCATACCCAGCTGGTATTCCAGTTCCCCTCGCTGTGACAAAACAATCACATAGTCCACAACAGCCTCCAGATCCTTCTTCGGAAGCAACCTGAACTCCGGCATTGATGTCCCAGTGACACCCCGTCGCAATGTGTCAAGCAGGTCGGCCCGCCTCGGTTTTCCACCGTACGGTGTTGATGTGAATTTGAAAATTCCCCGGGTGTAGTCACGCGGACGGGGATAAAGAAACGCGGCGGACGGACCGTTGCCGTCTCCCATCACTCCATGACACTGCACACAACGCCGCATGTACACTTCCTGGCCGTGCTTCAGATGCAGCGAGAAATCAAATGTCGGCGGACCCTGGCTGACAAGCTGAGGACGAGCAGCGGTTCCTGAATGTTCAACTACGACTTCCTGGATTTGCTTTGGGATCTCTCCAGGCAATCCTTTGATGAGAGCGGCTGACTCCCACTGTAAAGGCTCTGCTCTTTCACACCCGCCTGCAATACCAAGAATTGCCACCAGCAAAACACTGCGTAGGCCCCCGGAAACAAGTTGCATATGAAACATTCCGTCTCATGGTTCTCATTGACACAAAACATCCGTCTTTCAGACCGGACAGTTGAAAAGCACCAGCTGTGCCAATAGACCGTACAATGGCACAGTTACTGATTCCTGTCGGGAAAACACTTGCAGTGTTCCAGTCTCAAATCGCATCACAATTGACAAAACGCTGCAAATTCGTTGAATTTCGGCAGTTCGCTGCACTCGCCCGATGAGTTTCGAAATGAGTTATGAATTGTGGCTTCTGCTTCCTGGATTCGAAAAGACGGCATACGCTGCCGGAGGCCGGTGTGCGGCACTCGCACACAATGCACGTGATTGTGTGCAGTGCACATCTCATCGTCAGAATAGCGCGCTAGTGGGCCCATACCAGCACAGAGCATCCCGCCTTGCCAGGTCTGTCCGATCTCCATCCGATGTTCCAGATGGATTCACCATGATGAAAACAGAGCCCGGCTTATAACTGGAAAGTTTGGCCGCCTTTCGGGACGCAAGCCATCGCAAACACGTAGGCGAGTCTCTCCGAGACTCGCATCTCCCCCCGTTTCCCGCCGTTTCCCGCCGTTTCGAAATGACGCCGGAACAACCATCGGACCTGCCAGCTTCGCCGCCTGTCCGTAAGTTCGGCCGCTGGAACAGCGAGTCTCGGAGAGACTCGCCTACGTGTGCCTTTACATCGCGCTGACCAGGCTCGACGGCTGCTGCCGCCGGGGAAACGGCTTTCAAATGGGGGGCACTGACTTTTCAGACAACGCTGTTGACATCGTTCCAAAACAGATTACTATAAAACCAAATCTATAAAACCAAAGAAACTTCTGTAATGTGTCAGACAAACTGAGCCGGATGGCGGCTCTTCTGCTCAGGGAGACTTGAAAATGGCTCGACCAAAGGCGAAGGAACTGACGGAACGCGAACTGGAAGTCATGCAGATTTTCTGGGACCAGGGCGAATCGACGGTGGCGGACGTGCGCGAATCGATGGCGAAGCAGGGCCGTGATTTGGCGTACACCACTGTCGCGACACTCGTCCGAATACTGCTGGAAAAGGGTTTCCTGACACAGACGACAACCGAACGCCCGTTTCGATTCTTCCCTGCCCGAACGTATGAAGAAGTTTCCGGCAGTCTGCTGGGGGACATGGTTCAAAAGGTATTTGCGGGCTCACGAATGAACCTGCTGGTGCGATTGTTTGAGCACAGGAAACTGACGCCGGCCGAGCAGGCTCGTCTGGAAGAGATTCTGAACTCGGTGAAGAAGAAGTAGGCGATCACTCGCTGAGTTTGTTTCAAATTTGAAATTTGAGATATCAAATTCGCCGGGGGGCGTCAGATGAATTGGTTGAGCAACTTACTGGTTTGCGGATTGTTGCAGGTCACAATTGTCGCGGCGGCAGGTTTGGTTATTGTGGCAATCAGTGGACGGTGGAGTCGCATTTCGTCTGCATGGTTTTCCTGCGTGACGCTGTTCGCGATCGTCCTGTTGACCGGACTTGCATTTGTACCATTGCCAGGCTGGCTGGATGAGGCAACGACAGGTGCCGCGGCGGTCTCAGCTGCATCCGCTCGTTTGAACCTGGAGAACGTGCAATCTGAAAACGACGCTTTCAAAAAGGCGAAGAAATTGACAAAGCCGGTGCAGTTCGGATTCGCCGAGTTTGTGACGGCAGGTGTTGAGGGACTCCGGAACCTGAATCGAACGGAGGTTCCTTCCTCGTCGATCTCGATTGCGACCGACGCATCGGAGGTCGTCTCAGCTGGCTCAGCCTGGGCGCGATGGTTTGTCTGGCTGTTCGCAGCAGGAATGCTTGTCGGCCTGATTAGGCTTGTTGGAGGTATCGCTGGAGTTCGGTTGATGGTTCGTTCCAGTCGTCCATTGAGAATCGCACATCTTCAGGACATCATAGACGTTCTCCGTGCTGAGCTGCGATGCACTTCGAACATTGAACTTCGCGAATCAATGCATCTGGCCACCGCTGCAACCGTGGGCTGGAGGCGTCCCGTGATCCTGATTTCAGCCACGTGGAAATCATGGTCGGAAGATCAGATTCGCAGCGTGTTGGCGCATGAGATCGCTCACATTGCACGTGGCGATTTTGCTTCGACTGTGGCAGCTCAGCTTGGTTTGGTGCTGCACTTCTATCATCCGCTGGTTCACTGGCTGGTCAATCGGCTGCGATTGGAACAGGAGCTGGCCGCTGACGCCATGGCGGCTCGTGTTGTGGGAGGATCGCAGGCATATCTGCGTGCGATCGGCGAACTGGCGCTGATGCAATCCAAAGAACAAGTGAGCTGGCCGGCTCATGCTTTTCTGCCAACCCGCAGAACGTTTCTGAGGAGAATTGAGATGCTGAGAGATATGAAATTGTTGTCGGACCGAGCCCCGCTGGCTTTGCGAATCAGTTCGCTGATTGCAATGCTGGTTGTAACGCTGGCCGTGGCCGGAATTCGTCCGCCGGGAAGTTCGTCGCCGTCGCAGGCAACTGCCGGGCAGCCATTGTCAGGGACAACGCTGCAACCGCCCGTCGTTCCGGACGCATCGGTGCTGGAAGCGAAGTATGTTCCTGCGAATGTGTTTGCCATAGCCGTGTTTCGACCAACGGATCTTCTGCCAATTTACAGGCAGGCGAGGGCAAAGATAGATGGTCCGGTTTCTGACGACGAGAAGGCCGCCATCGATTTGATGGGAAAATGCAGAACGGCGACGATTGTTGTATCGGACGTCAATCAGTCAGAACGCGTGCGGTTTGGTGTCGTGCTGTCCTTCACGGACAAGCCTTCACGCGATGCCGCTGCAGAAATGATGGCTCCGAACGCTCAGTTCCGGAGGGAGAAATTCCTGCTTGCAGAAATCGAGGTTGATGGGCCGCAGGCGCGGTATTTCGCAGATGCAACAACGCTGATTTTCGGAGAGATCGATACCGTCAAAAGCATGGTACTGGCGGGACCATCTTCATTGTCTCTGCTGACGCAGACCGACGCATGGACTTCGTCGGCAAAAGGAACGCTCGCTGTCGCAGTAGATCCTTCCGGAGTAAAGACCCTCATGGCGTCAGCACCACCCAATCCCATCGTTGGCATGTTTTCGCCGCTCTGGATGCAGGCGGACAGTCACACTCTTGGTGTTGTACTGGGCGAAAAGGCTGAGATCAGGCTTGTTTCAATATCTGCCGAGGAAAAGAACGCAAAGGTCATTCAGGCGACGATGAACGCTGCGATCTCCATGCTGACGGGAATGGTTGCAAGTCAGAAAGAAAGTGTTCCCAGCCCAGCCACACCAGCGATGGAATCACTTGAGACTTTGCTGGCATCGCAAAGTGTTGTTCGAAATGGAAATCAGACCACCCTGACTTTTTCCGGTGACGCAAAGGGCCATATCGAAGCAATCGTGGGGCTTTTGGTTCCGGCATTGAGCAGTGCGAAGCAGTCCGCGCAAAGAAATCAGCAGACGAATAATGTCAAGCAGATCATGCTGGCGATGTACAACTACCACGACAGCCATGGACACTTCCCACCGGCTGTCATTGTTGATGCGGCTTCAGGCGAGAAACGAAGCTGGCGTGTCGAGTTGCTGCCGTATCTTGAACATGCTCCGCTCTACGAAAAGTACCGCAGGGACCAGCCCTGGGACAGTGTAACGAACAAAGCCGTCCTTGCAGAGATGCCGGGGGTCTATCGCAATCCCGCCATCCCCATGGGCACGACGCACGCTTCAGTCTTCGCAGTGGTCGGTCATGGCCTTGTGTTTGAGAAAAACGATCACGACGGTACGAAGATTCAGGAAATTACCGATGGCACCTCCAACACGGTTTGTCTGGTGGGTGCGAATCGCGACATCCCATGGACGAAACCTGAAGATGTCGAATTTGATTCTGATGCCGATAAGCTGCCTGATCTCGGTGTTACTCCGGAAGGGTTCTCAGCGGGCTTCTGTGATGGCGCCGTTCGGTTCATTTCGAACAACATTGATCTCACAGTTTGGAAGAATCTCCTGACGCGGGCTGGCGGTGAAGTTCTGAATGGATTTTGATCACTGACGAACACAAATCTTAACAATTTCGCAAAGTTGGAATTTCAGATTTGAAATCTCAGATTCACAGCGCCGTCGGCGAAACGTGACGGCCATCCGTTACGCCGTTCTGAGCGATCGTTTCCGCAACTGGGTTGGCAGCGGAACGATCGCTTTTTTTCTTATCGAGACTGTCTGCGTGGAACGGCTCAGCCACATTGATGATTTCAACTGCGATGAAGTGCCTGGTCTTTTCGCCGGATTGAACATCAGGACTGCCTGTCGAGCGAAGTTCGTTTGCACATGGATCTGGATACATGGCTGACGGTGCTGGCAAATGGTTAATATCGCCGGCTTGCCAGCCAGCTCCACGGTTTCGATCAGAGCAAACCAGTGGGCGTGTACAGGAAGTTTGTGGAAACGTCTGGTGCTGTTGAAATTGAAGCCGGTCATCGCATTGTGGTGTACCTTGATCGCCGGTCTCACAACCCGATTCTACGGGAGGCAAATCCCGACAAAGACCGGGTCAGCATCCAGTGCGTCGCCAATCACAGGCTGGAATTCGATTACATTACTCGTGATCCCGGCAAAAGCCACGAGCGAAAAGCGTCGCAGTGGCACCAAAGGCGTGAAGTCTGAAGCCATTCTTTCCGTACTCATCGTACCACACATCTTTTCTGAGATAAAAAAAATGGGCGGCGTTCAGGACTCGGGTCCGAAGACATCCCATGCCATGGCGAGGAAGTGAGTCTGCTGAAGTCCTGTCCAGAGAGTTTGGGTTCCGGGGTGAGTCCTGGGGCGAATCACATAACCACCAGGGCTGGCGATCAGGCGGATCATCTCGTTCAGACGTGGCGGTTCCGACGGAAGTTCTTTACCGCGATGTTTCACCCTGTAGACAGACTTCCATTCGCTCGGCGTCAGCACCGCTTCGCAGCTGAGATCCGGACACTCGCGACCCAGAACAACGTTGATCGGTAATGGGGGGAGTGCGACGACACCTTCTCGTTATTGAAGAAGCGGTAATCGGCTTCCATCTCGGCCCGGGACGTCGTCGCCGCAGGAATGGTGAGATTGGGTGACTGGCCGAATCGCTCCACAATGCGGATAAGTCGCTGGTTCAGTCGCTCGTCGCCCAGATCCGCCCCGTGCACTTCATCAACCAGAAGATCCACCAGGACAAGATTCACCATGACCGACACACCTGCTGACGCTTTTCACGAAGATCGTGAAAGGTCGAACCACACCGTCGGAGTCGTCCTGAGTTCCTGCATTTCCATTCAGCGATTCGTCCTGAATCGCTCGTGTCCACTGTGATTCACGTCCGGAATCCCATCGTCGAGCAGTGTTTCAAACTTGTTTCGCCAAAACATCGCGGCAGTCCGCGTCCCGGTGGTAACATCCGGCAACTTTTGCCGGTCACAAAGTCACAAAGATGTGTGGTACGATGAGCCCATCGGGCCAGGAGGGGGAAACCATAGAGTTGCGAAAGGCCCAACGGGCCGACCGTTTGATGCGGTCGTGTCGCCCCTAAAACGGCCGGCCCGTTGGGCAACGCTGTGAAGCATTTTTTCGAGTGAAAACAGTGGGATTTAACCCGGAACGGGTTTCACAACAAAGCCTGGGGTCGACGCGAAGCGGCGCACCCCAGGTTCGTGATGTTCGTTCGCCCCGAACCCTGAAAGGGTTCCACAAGGCAGCGATCGATCGTTCATCGTCTTGTGGAACCCCGTTGGGGTTCAATCGCATTTTCCTGTGTTTTTCCTGGGGTGCGCCGTGTTCACGGCGACCCCAGGCTTTGTTGTGCAACACCTGTCGGGGTTGGAAAACGGACATCGTCTGGCCAACAGAGAGGCCGCTATATTTGCTGATAGAAATGCTTCACAGCGTTGCCCGTTGGGCCTGAAGGATCGCCGGGGGGCCGTTTTCCAGGGCCGCTGGCCCTTGCTGTGGAAACGTCTGATCCTTTGGGCCGGAATCGCAATTAAGGGCTTCGTACAAGAACTCGGACCTTGAAACATTGATCCGCAGATTCGGCGATCAAAACCAGAAAATGCGGCTTGAACGACTTCACCGCGTTGTCCAAACGGCCCGCCAACCGGGAATCACATTGGCCATTCCTTCCATAAACCGCAGAATACATTAACCCCCGAAAATTCTCGGGAGTTGCATCTTTCCATCCTTGGTGAGACTGAGGAGTCTAAACGGGGATTTTACCCTTTACCCGGGTCTCCCTCAGTAGATGCTTGCCGCTTCCCACAAGCCAGGATAAAATGCCGCCACGCCGAGATAAAACCCCTGGTAAAGACTTTATCTTGGAACTTCCCCTGATAATTACGTTGTTGAACTTAACCGCTTTGTGGGGGTATGGGCGCTTCTGTTGAAAGTAGTGCTCTGTCACGCTATGAATTTCGGGTAGTGGACCTTGCTAAAGGTCCTGCAGCCACGGGATCTTTAG
>JALHMY010000089.1 GCA_022843805.1 Fuerstiella sp. | reverse complement strand
CCCTCCCCCGGCCTGACGGCCGACCCCTCCCACTTCGCTTCGCTGCGCGGGAGGGGAGGTTACGAAAACCTCCTCTCCCAGCGAAGCTGGGGGAGGTCGAGCGAGCGGCAGCGAGATCGGGAGGGGGTTGGTGAACAGCGGGGAGCGGGTGTTATTGATACGGCGTTGAGTGCAACACGCGGCGAGCCCTCCCCCGGCCTTCGGCCGACCCCTCCCACTTCGCTGCGCTGCGCGGGAGGGGAGGGCTCTGCGCGGGAGGGGAGGTTCCTCAGTGGGCAGTAGCCTCCCAGAACACTAACCGTAGTAAATCATGTAGTAATCATGAAAGAGATCGAAGGTATGTTCGTCCAGCCATGGGTCTTCCATAATAACCGGTGGCAGCGATATCAGAGGTGGATTGCTGACGGGATAATCGGTCCAGATCCAGGGATCTGCCGCGGGAGGCGGAAGAATCATCGTTGGGTCGACCGGATTTGGCCCCTGATCGTCGCTCAAAACGTCCGCTCGAAGCCGGTAGGTGATGTTTCCGGCAGTCTGCCCCGGGCGAGTTCGAGCATCAGCGCGGACGATAAACGCTCCCTGTGGAAGCCAGAAATACTCTGTTGCTGTTAATCCTGCTCCCACTGACAACGTGAAAACCAGATCGCGGGTTCGTTCATTAAAGAATGAAAGTTGAATTCCTTCCCGACTGGTACCCGCCAGAGCTGACAGATCAAACCGGAACAACTGGGGCTTGCTCGTTTCTATCCGGGAAAAATCGGCTCTCGTTCCCGAAACAGAACCTGAGAACAGTTCCTTCATATTTGCGGCCTCGGTCGCGAAATCCACTGTCAGGATGTAATTTCCAGTCCGGGTCGATGCTGACGCACGCGACTGAATACCCACGACATACTCAGCGCCGGCCACGGGATTCAGAATCTGAATCGACTTTCCTTCTCCTGCCTTGCTGAGTACTCGCGAAGCAACTCGATCCCCGTTCGCGTTCATCACAACAACATCCATACCGGGTGTCAGGTTGCCAATCGGGTTCACATCGACGTTGAGAATGCCATTTACAGTACTCGGGGCGCGAAAGCGGAAGAAGTCACGATCAGATGCTGAACCGAGGGAAGCCTGAGCTTCATAACGAGTGTTTGGAAGAAAGCCAGGCGTTGTTTCAAGAGCTGTTGCTTTGGACAGCGTGTCGTTTGCGCCGGTTTCAGTGCTGACCAGGCCGTTTGAGAACAACTGATCTACCGAGACATAATCGACAATCTCATTATCATGGTCGTCAGCATCGGCATCCCAGATCGGTGGCTTAATCAGCGGCTGAAGTGACGGATCACGGTAATCCAGTTCGATTCGATAGTCGCCGATTCCAAATACATCTGACGAGTTTTGGGCAACGCGAATAAAGTAGTCTCTTGAAGAATTCAGCGAGCCAATCTCCAGTTGCAGATTATTCTCAAAAATGCTGTCGGCCTTTACATCAGAAATCTTTGCCCCGGTCGAGTCGTAGACTTCCAGTTTGCTCTTAAGCAGGCTGACTCCGGACGCCATTAATCGAACTGTGACCTTTTCCCGCCCAGCGAGCGGGCGAAACCTGTAAAAATCCACGTCGCTCATTGTGTTCAGGCTGCCCTGTACGGTCAGCGGAACCTGGCCGTTGTAGCCCACTGGATGAGCAATACGAGTTGCAGCGGCTCGGGTATTATTGGCAACCGGTTCATAGATATCCCGCCGAGCCCCGTAGATTCGCCGGATTGCGGCAATGTCTGTCGATGTCAGGGTTCCGCGAGGCCCCCGATAATCTGTAAACATGACAGTTCCGGGAGTCAGATTGTCGGCAACCCCCAGCGCATTACCCGCCTCGTGAAGTAACACTGTAAATAACTCGACAGCAGGACCTTTCTCATTCGCCGGTGGAACAGTGAACGAGGAACCGGATTTCCAGTCACCCAAAAACCAGTTCGACTGAGTATTCAGCAGAACATCTCCGGACCATGTACCGGCAACCTGCTGAAAAGGCAGCGCACTTGCCAGAACACCAGGCTGGGGAAACGCACCAATTCGAAATTCACCGAAACGAGGGTCTTCGCTGGAAAGACCGATGGTCCCAAATGCGTCACCTCGATCCGGAACCAGTCCAACATTGATGTTAGCCTGAACAGCCCAGGTCTGGAACGCACGCAGAACTGTCTCCTGCCAGACTTTGCGGTCGGTAACCTGATCAAAAACCTCACGCATCGAGTTACCATAAGCTCCAACGGTTGTGTCATCCGTTGGAAAACTGACGCTCAAACTTCGAGCGTTCGCCCAGGGAACTCCAAATGTCGCCAGAACACGCCGACTTTCAAGTGATTCGCAGGATACAACCTGACTTGAAAGGAACGGTATCGAACGTCTTCGTCTGTATTTTCCGGATGCCATGTCATCATCTTTCGTTTTGATTACGGAACTGTCTGCCCGTCATGAACTGACTGCCCGTTGTTTGGTGACCTCTGATAAAGGGGCTAACCAGAGTCTTCATTTCTCGTGTCCCGCTATCAACAGATAGTTTTCTTGAATCGCCTGAAATTCAGACGAGTTTCGCACAGGATCCAGATCCGGATCACTGGCGAGCAATTCGCCTCCATAGTTTTTCTGTATGGCCCGTGCGAGATAACGAAGAGCGGTCTTCTGCAGGTCACCCTGTGTTTTCGAACAAAGAGCAACAGCACAGGCCATCTGGTAGAGAGTTTCCCCGTTTGGAGGAGTGCCGAGATTCTCCAGCTGCTTCACATCAGCCAGCGACTTTTCCACCTGATTCCGGCGGCCATACAAAACTGCCCGGCCGGCAAGAGCCTTCTGAAACTTTGGCTCGGCTTCAAGCAGTCGATCAAGCGTCTGTATTGCGGCATCAGGCTGACGCAGATGTTCCGAAAGAACATGGGCCATCGACTGTAAAATGGTCGTATTTGCACCAAACAGTGTTTCCGCCGTCTGCAAATCAGCCAATGCCTGCTCAGGACTCATTGCAAGTTTCGCAAGTGCAACTGAAACCCAGTCATCTGCCGAGACCGGTCGATGCTGCATTGCATAGTCAAAGTCAGATTTGGCAGCCCGAAGCTTACCCGCCTGCCGAAGTGCTCGTGATCTGATAAGTCTCAGCCGACTGGAATCCGGCTGGCGTTCGATCGCATGATCAAGATCCAGAAGTGCCTCCTCATGTCTTCCCAGAGCAGCGCGAACTGCATATCGGTTGACATAGCCTGCAGCATTCTGCGGAGCGTATCGAATACAGGCAGAGAAATCGTGCTCAGCATCCTTCATCGCACCCGCCTTCAGATGTGCGATTCCGCGATTAAGATAAACCGAACTGACTTCTGCATCTCGAAGTGCCATGGAAAATGCGGCAACGGCCTTCCGAGGCTCATTCAATTCCATCAGCACACGACCACGCGTCATCCAGTAGATCAGCCGCAGCGAATCGGGCGGTTCCGTTGAATCGAGAATCTCCAGCGACTGATCCGGCTGCGATTGCAACAGCATCGCAAGTGCCGAAAGCGTAAGGTCTGCGGAGTCCTTCGCATTCAGATCAATACTCGCCAGTTTTTCCGGTGCTCGTCGTTCCGCTGCAAGACCCCCAAATCCTGGATCATCTGAGAAGGTCGTTGTGGAATTCGATCTGACCGAGTGCAGAAGACGACCAGTTCGCGAGTTCATTGCCCACTCCGGCAACATGCTCAGAATGATCCCGGCGGACGAGCGATGATTCGTCGGACTCGTTGTCGCAATAAATTCGGCATGCTGAATCGATTCGTAAGCACTGATAAAACCCAGTGCAAGCAATCGCTGCTCAGCCTGCAGCCTGTCACTGGCGGAAAGGTAGTTTGACAGCCGATTCCATTCGGCATGGACCGGAGTGTCACTCACCTTCGAACGATGATTCATTTGTGTCCGGGGAGCAGCCCTCAGCAGACAGTCCAGACAGTCTGCAATCGAACCACTGCGGGTTAACGTTGTCGATGCCGTAGAATCTGCGAGCAAAAAGTCGGCAAATACCTGATCAGAACGCCGACCAAACTCAGCCAGTGTTTCCAGACTCTCCAGCCGTGCAGCCCGTTCCTGAATGCGAACCAGTCCCACCAGCATAAGAGCAATCAGCGCTAACGAAACGAATGCGATTGCTCCGGCAGAGAACGTTCGCGGATACCGACGCGCCAACTTGGGCAGCCGGCCGGAGATCCAGCGTTCCGAGGCGTACACCAGCGGCAGAGCGTCCCGCTCGCGATCCAGATCTTCAAGCAGCTGCGAGCCTGATGAATAACGATCAGCAGGATTAAAGGCAAGACACCTGTGGATGATGGCCCGCGTTCCCTCTGTTGCAAGTCTTCGTTTGGAGAACAATGGCAGGCGTTTGCGATTGGTAATCGCCAGCGACAGATCAGACTCGGCTGTACTTGCAGGACCACCGAACGGCAGGCAACCCTCAACAAGTTCGAACAGAATAACTCCAACAGCATAAATGTCAGTTTCGGGACAGGCATACCCTGCCGAACGTGCCATCAGCGAGGCCAGCTGTTCGGGCGCCATATACGGCAGAGTGCCGCCTCTCCATGATCGTGGTTCAAGGTCCGTCTGCTGAGCCAGATTGAAATCGATCAGTGCCGGTTCACCGTCGTTTCGAATCAGAATATTCGCCGGCTTCAGGTCGCCATGTACGACACCTCGCTGATGAGCATGTGCAAGAGCCGCTGCAAGACGATGAAATATCCAGAGTGAAAATTCCTGTGACGATTTACCGGAAAGCTGCTGAAGTGGCTGAGTCGCCGCATGGTGCCACTGCTGAAGCGATCGTCGTGTTTGCTCGTCAGGAACCGAAAGTGATTCACTGACCAGCGATGGATGTGGCTGAGTCACCCGATTCTGAGCATTATGCACCGTATCGACGAGACTTTGTCCGGTTCGTGACGCAGGATTTTTTTCGTGTTTCAGCCAGTCGGCAAGCGTTGCTGAACCACTGTACGGCATGCACAATATCCAGTTGCCCTGCAGCTGGTGACAGGAATAAAGTGGCACAATACCTGTGTGCTGCAATCGCGCAAGATGCGAAGCTTCTTTTACCGGCTGCCTGACAATCTTCAGAGCAACATACCGGGCACCCAGTGACGTCTGCCTCGCCAAAAAAACCTTGCTGAACGCTCCCTGACCAAGAAGCGAAAGAAGCTCGAAATCACCAAGCCGAGTACCTTCCGCAACCTCGTCTCCCGCTTCGACCGCCGACAATTGCTGTCGCGGCGGGAGCTCCCGCTGAAAAACTGATGACGATTCAAACTCCGCCGCACTGGAAATAAAGTCCCGAAACCATGTCTGTTCCGGAATTCCCTGAAAGCCGGCCCAGCGATCTGCAGAACTCAACAGACCATGACGCTTTCGAGCTCGAAAGTCTTCAAAACACAACTGAGAAATCGCCTCAGTCGACTCATTCAGCTGCGGAAATCGTTTCAGATAATCCGGAATACTGACAATCTGACCTGCCGCGTAACGCCGGTCAATGTCAGCCCTTGCAAGCTCCAGCACCAGTACGCCCCGATCAGAATCGGAAACTCCGGCCGAAAGCCGCTCAATCAATTCAGAATCGTCAGCCCGCCAGTGCAGCTCAAACTGCTCTGTGACTTCATCGATAAGGGAGGCATTGGGAATTGACACGGTCATAAGATTCGCGCGAAGAACAATTTTGCTGATCAACAATGTTGATGATCAATAGTCAAAGGCCATTACCACGGCCTCTCCCGCCATGAATCTTTTTTTTTGCGATTTTCACAGTGAAAGCTCGTCAGCCAGTTTTTCGCGAATACGCTGCAGTGTGCGTTCAATCGTCCGACAGCTCATTTGAAGCCGATCACTGATCTCCTCAACAGTGAACCCCTGAACCCTCAGCTGAACGATTGATTGCTCTCCAGGCCGAAGACCTTCGATCGCTTCGCGGAGAGAAGCCTCGAACTGTTCTGGTGAAAGCCCATCGGGAAAATCAAATACTTCCGGTGCGTCAGAGTTTTCGCCGTTGAGCGAAACTGCAGAGACGTTGCGGTCCCGCGTCGCCTTCCGACAAACCTTGTGAATGGCAATTACTGTCAGAAGGCTCCACAGAGACCGGCCCTCCGGTGCATCAAAACAGCCGGAATTCACTCCGCGAAACAGGCTGCGAAATGCACTCTGAACGATGTCTTCCGGCTCGTTTACCCGTCGAACTTCCGTCGACATCTGACGGTCGGCCAGCTTTTTAAGACGAACTGCATATTTTTCGTACAAAAGGGTGGCTGCCTGATCGCTTCCCTGCTGTATCTGGCGCACGAGCTCCCGGTCGCTCGCGGCTTCGGAGCATTCAGCGCCTGGTGATGTGAATGAGGATGAGGTGTGCATTTTTTGCCTTCTGACGAGCCTTGAGCGGGGCTTCGTCCATTATTAGCGGGACATCGCCATGTTTCCAGGACACTCAGATCGCTGGTAACCGATTTTTTCCGGGATTGCCGCTAAAACCAGATTTGACTTTTCTTTCTGAAATTGTTGGCGGACCGCTGCAGAGAACTGGCCTTAACGAGGCAAGGACAAGAGATGCTGACGTTCAGCGTCAGGGCCACTGAGTTTGAAGCAGCCAATCAGGCGATAGATTAAAGAGGGAAGGTATTTGCGATGAAGAAGTTTTTGAAATTCGGCGTCAGGATTGTTATGGGAATTGTCGCTGTTGCCGGAATATCCGGAAATGCAATGGCGAATCGCGTTCAGGCAACGGTCGAGGGCTCGCTGCTGGTGATCGCGGGAGATAACGCGGCAAATCAGATCGTTATTTCACGAAACACAGCCGGTGACGTCATTGTGACCGGTCAGAACGGCACTCTGGTCAACGGTGTTGCATCCGCTCGCTTCCCCCGACTTCAGCTCAATGCCGCTGAGATCCTTATGGGTGGTGGGAACGATGTTCTTACTCTGCGAGGCCTGCAGATTGCCAATGATCTCTTCGTTAACCTCGGTGATGGAGCAGACCGACTCACAGTCCCTGGTGCCGCGCCCATCGTCGTGGGCGCTAATTTGTCCATAGAAGGTGCTGCTGGGAACGACACAGTCCGAATTGAAGGGACAGTCGTCGGTCAGGACCTGTATGTTGATGGTGGCATTGGCACGCTGAGCGCCACGGTTATCAACACTACGGTCGGTTTTAACGTGTCGGTCATCGGCGACGATGCCAACGATACCGTGGCACTGACCACACTGGCCGCTGGCGGCGAAGTTTCTGTTGAAACGAAAGGTGGAGCGGACCAGGTTACATTGACCACCGTCGAAGCTCTTCTGCTGGCCGTTTCAACGGACTTCGGTGCTGATCGTGTGACCATGGCTGAAGTGACCACACTGGAAGACATTGGAGTGTTCACAGGCACTGGCAATGATATCGTTCAGCTGATGGACGTGGCCGCTGGAAAGAACCTGATCGTGAGCCTCGACTCCGACACTGACAAAGTAACCGGGATGAACGTATCTGCCGGGTATGACGCAATTTTCGAAGGCGGAGCAGGCTCCGACACCTTTGAAGACTACGGAATCACGGGCGGAACCAAACTGGAAATCAAGGAATTCGAAATCCTGCTCCCATAATTCCTGTTGCAGTGATCCCTGATGCCTGGATCGAATGAAGGCCTCGCCCTGCAGATGTCGCTGTGTGTGACTGAAAAAACACTCAACCACTTCCGTTAACCTGAAGCCAGCTCGCCCGATCTCAGTGGCGAGTTGGCTTCACGACGTATTGACCCAGCGAAGATCCTTCAGCATCTTCTCCTTTATGACAGCGCTGAAACTCATGTTGAGTTCGGATACAAGTCGAGTGCAGACTGGACAGCTGACCCTCAGTGATTCACAGTTCCCTCTCGGGTTTTATATTCTGACTTCCGGGAGCTGATCCATGAATCGATATTTCCGTTGCTTAATCGGACTGACTTGTCTCTGCACTTCGGCCGCCCATGGAAAAGATTTCAAGGTCTATTTCCTCGGCGGCCAGTCCAACATGGATGGCTTTGGATACGTCAAAGATCTGCAGGCAACTGATGCAGAACCCGTTGAGGGCGTGATGATTTTTCATGGAAATCAGGGGCTCGATGGTAAACCAGTTGATGGCCGGGGACTATGGGCAACACTCCGACCAGGACATGGGGCAGGTTTTACATCCGACGGAACAAAGAATGCGTACTCTGATCGATTTGGAGTGGAACTTTCCTTCGCAAGGAAACTGAAGGAACTCGACCCGAGCTCGAACATCGCCATCATTAAATATTCCCGAGGTGGAACGTCGATCGCTTCAGATGCCGATGCTGCCAAAACGTTCGGCTGCTGGGAACCGGATTTCCATTCCGGCGACCAGCCTGACAGCAACATCAATCAGTACGACCACTTCCTCGCAACACTGCGATACGCATTTGCAACCCGGGACATCGACGGCGATGGAGAAACTGACACCCTGAACCCGGAAGGCATTCTCTGGATGCAGGGGGAAAGCGATGCAGGGAATGAGCAAATTGCAAAGCGATATGAATCAAATCTGAAACGGCTGATGGACCTCATCCGAGCATCACTGCGGGAGGACGACATACCCGTGGCGATCGGCCGAATATCTGACTCCGGAAAAGATGATTACGCAAAAGATCAGGCCAATGGCAAAGTGTGGGAATTCGGGACCATTGTTCGTGAGGCACAGGCAGACTTTGTGAAAAAGGATGAAAAGGCCGCCCTCGTCGACAGCACCGACGAATATGGCTATTCCGATCCCTGGCACTATGATTCCCCCGGCTACCTCGACCTCGGCCACAAATTTGCAGAAGCGATCCACCAGTTGAACAGCCCCGCAAAGTAAGGTTTTTAGAATCTCCTCCACCAGCGAAGCTGGGGGAGGTCGAGCGAGTGAAGCAGGATCGGGAGGGGGCTGGCGAACGGCGGGGTGCAGGTGTTTTTGGGACGGCGGTCTGTGCAACTCGCGGCGGACCCTCCCCCGGCCTGACGGCCGACCCCTCCCACTCCGCTTCGCTCCGCTGGAGGGGAGGGTTTTAAAACCTCCTCCCCCAACGAAGTTGGGGGAGGTCGAGCGAGCGGCAGCAAGCTCGGGAGGGGGCTGGCGAACTGCGGGACGAGGGTGTTATTGGTGCGGCGTTGAGTGCAACCCGCGGCGAGCCCTCCCCCGGCCTGTCGGCCGACCCCTCCCACTCCGCTTCGCTTCGCGGGAGGGGAGGTTATAGAAACCTCCTCCCCCAACGAAGTTGGGGGAGGTCGAGCGAGCGAAGCAAGCTCGGGAGGGGGCTGGCGAACTGCGGGGTGCGGGTGTTTTTGGGACGGCGGTCTGTGCAACTCGCGGCGGACCCTCCCCCGGCCTGACGGCCGACCCCTCCCACTCCGCTGCGCTGCGCGGGAGGGGAGGTTATGATAACCTCCTCCCCCAGCGAAGCTGGGGGAGGTCGAGCGAGCGAAGCAGGATCGGGAGGGGGCCGGTGAACGGCGGGGTGCGGGTGTTATTGGGGCCGCGTTGAGTGCAACCCGCGGCAAGACGGCCCATCATTTCGAATCGCTGGATTCACGCATCATCTGCATAATCAGCTGGTCAAAACTCACGTTGGCCGGTGACTGAGTACATCCAAGCGAATAGCGGCGGCAATAGTCTCTGACAGCCTGCTGATGCTGCTCAAACAACTGTCTGTAAAGCTGAAGACTTTTCTCCGTCACGGTAACCTGCCGAACAGTGCCCGTTTCCATATCAATCATCTCCACATCGCCAGCCAGATTCGGAGCAGCCTCCAGCGGATCGTACAGCTGCAGGACATGTGTATCGAATCGCCGGTAACGCAGCTGATCAAGTCCCGTTTGAAATCCGTGCTCATCGAACAGGTCGCTGATCACGACGACAAGACCGGGCCCTGAACCACGAGACAGCAAACTGTGCACAGCTCGCCCAAGATTTGTATCAGTTCCCGTTGTTTCAAGCTGCTCGAGAAATTTCATGACCGACAGGATGCTCGATTTTCCCCGACTTGCCGGCAGTTCGGCCAGAATACCATCAGCAAAGCCCACGATGGAGATACGATCCTGATCTGAAAGAGCAATATACGCCAGGGCCGCTGCCAGCTGCCGCCCAAAATCAAACCTGGGAGGACTGCCGAACGCCATACTGCGGGAACAGTCCAGCATCACACAGACATGCAGATCGCGTTCTTCGTGAAATCGTTTCAGCAGCAGATCCCCATGGCGCGCATAGGCGTTCCAGTCCAGATAGCGCAGGTCGTCACCGGGCTGATATTCACGATGTTCCGAAAACTCGATACCCTGGCCCATCTGCAATGATCGTCGCTGAGCAAGAAGTGAACCGCGAAATACCCGCTTCGACATGATCGACAGATATTCAAGACGAGTCAGAAAGTCGGAAGGAAACAGCATGCTGCAGATCAGCCTTTAAGCAGTCAGCACATCTTCGGAAACCTGGGCGATGACTTCCGCAATCACGTCATCGGTACTGATACCTTCGGCCTGACCTTCGAAGTTCAGAATTAGTCGATGCCGGAGTACTGGAGCTGCCATCCTTCTGAGATCATCGCGGGAAACATGACAGCGATTGTCCAGAATCGCTCGAATCTTCGCGCCAAGAATCAGAGCCTGGAGTCCTCGCGGGCTTGCACCATAACGAACGAATTTTCTGGCCGATCCGGCGGCCAGCTGATGTTCCGGGTGTGTCGCTACCACCAGTGCAATTCCATAACGGCGAATTTCCGCGGCGATCGGAATTCTTCGCGACAGGTCCGACATCGCCAGAATTCGCTCGCCCGTCATCACGGCATCCGCTTTCGGCTTCTGTGATTCCGTCGTTCGGTCCAGAATCATTTCAAGATCACTGACACTCGGATACCGGACGAGCAACTTACAAAAAAATCGGTCCAGCTGAGCTTCAGGAAGCGGATATGTGCCTTCCATCTCCAGAGGATTCTGAGTTGCCATCACAAAGAAAGGCTCAGCCAGCCGATGAGTCACACCCGCCACCGTGACGCTTTGTTCCTGCATGGCCTCCAGCAGGGCTGACTGCGTTTTCGGTGTCGCTCGATTGATCTCGTCCGCAAGAAGCACGTTGGCGAACACCGGACCCTTTTGAAACTCAAACACCTTCCGCCCATCAGTCGTTTCTGCCAGCACATTTGTTCCCAGCAGATCCGCGGGCATCAAATCCGGAGTAAACTGAATCCGGTGAAAGGCGAGATGCAGAGCTTCAGCAAGCGTCCGCACTGTCAGAGTCTTGCCGAGCCCCGGCACACCTTCCAGCAACACATGTCCCCCCGCAATCAGCGAAATCAGCATGTCATCCAAAATCTCCTGCTGACCGACGATCACTCTCGAGATTTCCGACCTCAGTCTGTGAAAATCTGCACGAAATTCGTCCAGCTGCTGCTTCAGTTGATCATCCACATTCATCCGGTATGTTTCCACGGCAACACAAACAGTTGTTTTCAGAGCAAAACAGGCGAGTCCAGGGGAGTCAGCGAGTCTAACGATCACCCTGTGCTTTAGATAGTTTTCAGTCCGGCATGCATCCTCAGGAGTGCAACACCAGCCGCACAGCGCGCTAATACGCACACTTCGATCCACTTCCAGTCACATTTTAGATTCAGTATCAACTGTTGATAAGTTGTTGATAGCGTGTTGACGATCAAACCTAACAGTCACTCAGTCTTAGAGTTGGAGCTGTTGGCACACTGAGTTTTAGCCCAGTGGGGATACAGACTGGCAGAATTCTACTGTGCGGTCCAGCTTTTGCGGAATCTGTTTTCGGTACCGATGTTGACGATATTCTGACAGGGGCATCTTCGACCTGTCACTCCCGGATTTCGATTAGGAAGCATGTGATGATCCACCGAATGAACGTCGCCAGGTATGGCACTGGTCTGTTGAGCATAATGGTTGTTGGCGTCATGGTCAGCTCGGTGGGAGGCCAGCAGGCTGAGGTCAGAAAGCCGGCAATTTCGGCGGCCCCTGTTCTAACACAAAAAAAAGATGACGAACCATTGCTTCGCAGCTTTATGAGGCAAAAGCTGGACGCATCCAACAAAATTCTTGAAGGCCTGGTGACCGATGATTTAGCCATGGTGGAGCAGGGGGCAGACACATTGCTGAAGATGAGCACGGAAGCAAAATGGCGTGCATCGAACGACATGCTTTACCGTCGCTACAGTACCGAATTCGTTGACGCGGTCAGCGATATGAAGGAAAAGGCGAAGGCTCAGTCGATTGATGGCACATCGCTGGCATGGATCAATTCCACAATGACATGCCTCAAGTGCCACGAATGGGTACGTAACACCATTGTCGCAAAAAATGGAGACGCTTCCCTCAGGTCTCCCGATGACGCCGAGCTTCGAAAAGCACTGGTGTCGGCTTTTAAAGCCGTCCCAAAACCATAGTTTGCTCTCTTTGCGTGGCGTTGCATCAGGCGGCAGATCGATGCGTCGGTCATAATCGTCCTCAAATCTAATTCGTGTTTCAGGTTCATACCGGGTTACCGGCACGTTCGGAGTATCAGACAATGACGGACCGCAGTTCATGTGTAATGGTGATCTTACGAACGACCGTCCTTCGGATGGTTTGCGGTGTCATTGTGATTACCGGTCTGCTGATGCTGGCATCCGATAACCGGGCTCAGCCATACGCGCAAAAAGGGGATGATGATATTGCTGCAGCTCCGCGCAAACGCGATGTGGAAGAGTTTATGGAGAAGAAGCTGAAAGCCGCTCAGCTGACTCTTGAAGGAGTCATGACCAACAGGTTCCAGCAAATTCAGGACAATGCAGCAACGATGGTTGACCTGAGTCGTCATGCGGCATGGAAGCAAATGGCCAGCCCATCATACATTCAGGATACGGCCGATTTTGTGTCGTCGGCAGAATTTCTGAATCGAATGGCTGCCAGCGAAGATGGCGAAGGAACAATACTCGCCTTTAACCGACTCATGACCTGTTGTGCAAACTGCCATCAGCACGTACGGACTCCGCGAGTCGCAATCAACAGACCGCCATCCGAACTGCAACTCGCGACCACCCGGTGACCGGGCGATGCACAATCATCAGCAGCACAGGCATGCAGAAGGACCGGCATTTCGATGACCCGAATTGCTCGATATTCTATTTCCATCGGCAACATCCTGCATCCCACTGACTTCTCGCACGGAAGCCATACAGCATGTGCTCATGCGCTGAAGCTGGCTCACGCGACTCAGGGATCACTGACTATTCTGCATGTGGATCCGGAAGGAGGGAGGCCGGACTGGCACAGTTTCCCCTCGGTGCGTGATTTCTTTCACAAATGGGGAATGCTGCCAGAGGACGCTCACCGATCCGATGTTTCGCATCTGGGAGTCACGATCCACAAGGCAGCCGTCGACGACGATAATCCGGCCAGTGGCATACTGCGGCACCTGGAACATCACCCCGCAGATCTCATCGTACTGGCCACCCACCAGCGCCAGGGACTCGATCGCTGGTTACATCGGGAAGTCGCCGAAAAAGTCAACAATCGTACAAACGGGGCGACTCTGTTTATTCCTTTCGGGGTCCGAGGTTTCATTGATGCGGAGACAGGTGAAAGTCACCTGCACCGCATTTTGCTGCCCGTGGATGCGGTTCCTCATCCCCAGCCAGCCGTCGAAGTTGCAGCCGATATTGTAAATGCTCTTTGCACGCGCACCTGTGGCATCCGACTGTTGCATGTGGGCGATCCGGCCGGGCAGCCGGCACCGCAGCTGCCTTCATCCAAATTCGTCGAATGGCACTGGGCGAACAGACCGGGAAACGCGGTGGACACCATTCTCAGTGAAGCCAGCGATCAGCGAGCTGACCTGATCGTGATGACGACCTGCGGTCGGCATGGATTTCTGGATGCTCTGCGAGGTTCCACAACCGAACAGGTACTGCACCACGCTCCCTGCCCGGTGCTGGCTGTCCATGCATGGGAAATCTGACTCAGTGAAATCATCTGTGTCATCTGTGGTCCAAAAAAACCATCTGCGACAAACAATGAGCCCGCATAATCAGTTGAAGTTTACCCGTAACGAGCAAATCGCGGGAAATGCATTTCCTTCCTGGCGGATTGAAGAACGTATCATCGCATTCCCGTACCGGGTGAATGCTCGGAATCGATCATCACAGATTACGAGCCCCTCGGCCGGTTATTTTTCTTCTGAATAATCTCGAATGTATTCATGGCAGGCGATGCAGGTGGCTGTCAGATTTTGCTGGTACCATGCGGCTCCGGAAAGGTTCTTCTCCTGAGCCATTTTTTCCAGGCGAGCTGCCTGACGCATAAACTCCATACGAAAGTGATCATAGACTTCATCGTCGCTGCTTTTCTTTTCCCAGCCAGCCGGAGGATCAAGGCTCATAATTTTCATCGCACTGGCCGCGGTCGCAATTCGATCGAAATCATGTGTGACGAGTCCTTCCACGACGCGTTGCGCATTGCTGAGTTTTGCAAGCATCAGCGGCCCTACTGGCTGCCGAGTTGGCTTGTCCCCGCCCGATTGTACAGGGATCGGGGTCACCCGGTCCTGTGCGCGAACCCCCGTGAATAGTGACCAGCCCCCGAGACAGATTAGCACTGCCAGTATCAGCGCTGCCGGTACCGTCCATCCGAAACGATTTGTGCTCATCGAATTCCCTCGATATAAGGTTTGCATAGCAGGCGACGTCGCGCAGCAGACAACCGACCAAATCAGTTGCTGCTTCATTTGTCGCATTTTCGGCGGAGTCGGGCAAGAGCAGTCGGCCAGTCAATTCAGTTGCACAATCGCCGCACGCTTTGCACACTCTGGAGAGAAGACTCGGACATCAGATCGTTACCAAACCGCGATACCCCGCAAGCAAAGTCGATGACTGATACGCCTCGCGAACTCAATACCGAGCAAAATCAACAGAAGCAAATTTAGTAACAAGCAAATTTAATACCAAATCACAGGATTGCAGCGGATTCCCGAAGGATTGAGCTCATGCTTGCACTGATCGCCCACGACGCTCAAAAGGATGACCTTTTGGAGTTTGTTCGACAGCACGTGGATTTTTTCCAGACACATCAGCTGGTCGCAACCGGTAACACCGGAAAAATGCTGTCCGAGCATCTGGGACTAACAATTGAGCGTGTTGCACATGGACCGTATGGAGGTGACCTGATCATTGGGGGTCGTGTGGCAGAAGGGCTAGTCGAGGCGATTCTGTTTTTTCGTGATCCCCTGACCGCTCAGCCTCATGAGCCCGACGTATCTGCCCTGATGCGAGTCTGCGACGTGCATTCGATTCCGCTCGCGACCAACAAGGCAACGGCGGCGGCCGTGGTCGCGTGGATGCGTACGCGACGATAACAATGCGGAAATTCTGCATGACAGCATTGTGCAGAACTTTGAAATCGACCAAAACACCGATCCTCAAAGATTCAGGGACTGTCTGAGTCCGTGGTACCTTCGTCACGGGTATCTCTTTTGAATGTTCTACGCAAATAAGTTCTCCTCGGGAAATCAGCACGATGACACAGGCGGCAGCGTCCAGTCCGCAGCAGATCAAAAATACCGGCAGCCTTCCGCAGGGATTTCGTGCCGGTGGCTCAACGTGCGGTATCAAAGCCAGCGGAAAGTCTGACCTGGCTGTTTTTGTTTCGGACTACCCGGCATCAGCGGCCGGTGTGTTTACTCAGAATCGCGTGTGCGGAGCTCCTGTGACCGTTTCACGCAGCCGAGTACCAACCAGTTCCGCCCGAGCCGTCATCATCAATTCCGGGAATTCCAATGCAGCCACCGGACTGCCCGGTATTGAGAACGCCAAAGCCATGACAGCCTGCCTGGCAGATGCGCTGAAATGTGACAGTGAACAGGTCTTCGTATGCTCCACGGGTGTGATTGGTGTGCCACTTCCCATGGAAAAACTTCTGAAGGGAATTCCACAGGCCGCCAAACAGCTGGGGACGGCCGACTCCGACCTGCTGGCTGCCGCCACCGCCATGATGACGACCGATACTTTTCCCAAGCTGACGTCAGCGGATATTGTTATCGATGGGAAAAATGTTCGAGTCGCCGGCGTGGCGAAGGGCGCCGCCATGATCGCTCCCAACATGGCCACAATGCTGTCAGTGATCATCACCGACGCCGCCCTGACTCCCGATCAGTGTCAGGACATTCTGCGATTTGGCGTTGACCGGACCTTCAACTGCATCAGCGTCGATGGCCACACAAGCACAAGTGATACGGTCCTGCTTCTGGCAAACGGCGCGTCGGGAACCGGATCCGCCAGCGAAGCACACTTGAATACGGTTCGGGATGCCGTGCAAAAAGTTTGTCAGAAACTCTCCACAGATATCATTCGCGACGCAGAAGGTGCTGATCACTTTATTACGATCGACGTCGCCGGACTGGCGACTCGGCAGTTTGCATTCCGAATGGCTAAGGAAATTGCAGATAGCCCGCTGGTCAAAACCGCCATCGTCGGTGCTGATCCGAACTGGGGACGAATTGTCTCAGCAGCCGGCTATGCGGGAGTCGACTTTGATACGACGTTCCTGTCGCTCAGGATTAACGGTGTCGAGGTTTACCGGGCCGGAACACCAGTGCCGTTTTCCGCCGCATCACTGTCGGCAGACCTGAAAGCCAATCGTGATGTGCACATTCAGCTGGAACTGGCTGGCGGTCCGTGTTCCGGTTCCGAAAGTGTTCGCTTCTGGACATCGGATCTGACCTGCGAATATGTGCGTTTGAACTCAGAATACACAACCTGACCAAGCGACAGCCGACGAACTTCGCAAGCCCGAGTTGTTATTTTTCGCAGAACACACGCATTTTTCTGCAGATTGCCCAACAACTCCAGGAAACTCGACATTCGCGAGCACGGTCCTTTTCGTTCGGGCGAATGTCCGTAGAATCCCACCGGTTGAAGAGCCTCGCAATGTTGCCTGGCTCTGCAAAAATGCCGGGTTTTTCATAATGCGTGCCCAGTCGTGGCCTGTTCCACGAATTCACGCCAGCCCTCATTCATTTCACTTTGCCCAGATTTCGCAGTATTCCATGGCCAAAAAGGCTGCTAAACCAGCAAAAGATGACCGAGTTGAAAGTCGTACTCAGGAAATTGGGCGCGAACTGTTCGACCGGCTGAGCCGTCGATCACCCTCTATCTTCCACGGACGCTGGTGGGAAGACCGGCTGATGTCCTGGGCGATGCGCGATGAATCGGTCAAGGTTCAGATGTTTCGTTTTGTTGACGTCCTTCCCATGCTGAAGGATCACACAGCGATCTCGCGGCATCTGGACGAATATTTTGAAGACGTCCGCGAAAAGCTGCCTCTTGCCGCTCGCCTGGGCCTCGACCTGACAACCACCAACACGATCCTCAGTCGTGCACTGGCTTACAATGCCCGTACCAATGCGGCTCGTATGGCTCGCCGTTTTATTGCTGGCTCAAACAGAGACGAAGTCGTGCAGTCGGTTCGGCGGCTTCGCCGACTGGGATTTGCATTTACTCTGGACCTGCTTGGCGAAGCTGTGATCAGCGATCCCGAAGCTCAGAAATATCAGCAGTCCTACATCGAGCTAATCAATGGGATGGGTGAGCAGGCTGGCGAATGGCCGGAGGATCTGCTGCTGGATTCGGACCATGAGAGATCGATCCCGCGCATCAATATCAGCATTAAGCTCTCGGCGCTCGACAGTCAGTTCTCCCCCATGGATGCGGCTGGCACCAAAAAACGTGTGCTGGCTCGACTGCGACCCGTTTTGCGAGCTGCTCGAGAACAGCAGGCCTTTGTCCATGTGGATATGGAACAGTATGACTACAAGGATCTGACGCTCGATATGTTTCAGACGGTGATGATGGAGCCTGAATTCCGGGACTGGCCGGACTGTGGCATCGTCATTCAGGCCTATCTGCAGGATTCAGAACGCGATCTTCTGCAATTGCTCGACTGGGTAAAGAAGCGAGAAACGCCGGTAACCGTGCGGCTGGTAAAAGGAGCTTACTGGGACTACGAAAACATTGTTGCCGAGTATCGCAACTGGCCGGTTCCCGTTTATCGCCGTAAATGGCAGTCTGACGACAACTATGAGCGACTGTCACGCATGCTGCTGGAGAACTACCAGTGGCTGAGACCCGCTCTGGCAAGTCACAACCTGCGCAGCCTGGCACATGGGCTGGCACTGGCAGAAGAACTGAATGTCCCGGAACGAGCAATGGAAATCCAGATGCTGTACGGGATGAGCGACGAACAGGCGCAGCTGTTTCTGGAACGCGGACAGCGGGTTCGAATTTATACACCCTTTGGCGAACTGATCCCGGGGATGGCCTATCTTGTGCGCCGTCTTCTGGAAAACACATCCAACGATTCTTTCCTTCGTCAAAGCTTTACTGATCATCCTGCGATTGAGAAGTTACTTATGAAGCCGTCAAATCACGCCGCCGCCGAACCTCCTGTACAGGATCCCGTTAAAACCGGTTTCGTGAATGAACCGCTGACTGACTTTAGCAAAGAGCACAGCCGGGAAGCCATGGTGCAGGCGCTGAGCGATGTGCGTGATCAGCTGGATCAGGAATACCCGCTGGTGATCAACGGAAAATCGTGTGAAGCGCGGGCCACGCTGATGTCTCGCAATCCATCGAAAACCTCACAGATCATTGGCCGAGTCGCAGCGGCAACTCCCGAACAGGTCCTTGATGCCATCGAAGCAGCTCGACGCGCCTGGCCAGGCTGGGCTGCCACCGAAGTGGAGATGCGTGCTGAGTATCTGGAACTGATTGCCGCGGAACTGCGGGAACGCCGGCTGGAAATGGCCGCATGGATCATTCTGGAATGTGGAAAAACCTGGGGCGACGCCGATGCCGAAGTCGCGGAAGCCATCGACTTCTGCATGTACTATGCTCGCGAAATGCGCCGCCTTGGTGTGCCCCGTCAGTCTGATCTGATGGGTGAGGAAAACAGCTACAGTTATCGCTCACGCGGCGTGTGTGTTGTCATTGCACCATGGAATTTTCCTCTGGCAATTCTGACAGGAATGACAGCCGCAGCGATGGTCACCGGTAATTCGGTGATCATGAAACCCGCTGAGCAGTCTTCCGTGATCGCTGCCAGGTTCATGGAAATTGTCCGCAATGCCCACATCCCCGATGGTGTCATTAATTTTGTGCCGGGCATTGGTGAAGACATCGGCCCGACTCTTGTAACAAGCCCGGATGTGGATCTGATTGCTTTCACAGGCTCCCAGGAAGTCGGGCTCGAAATCAACCGGGCGGCCGCTGATACGGACCATCGACAAATCAATGTCCGACGAGTCATTGCCGAAATGGGTGGCAAGAACGCCATCATTGTGGATGACGATGCCGATCTGGATGAAGCAGTCCTGGGGGTCGTCCGCAGCGCGTTCGGATATTCCGGACAAAAATGTTCGGCTTGTTCAAGAGTGATTGTCGTGGATTCCGCCTATGAACAATTCCTGCAGCGACTCATTGAAGCGACCAAAAGTCTGAAAATCGGACCTGCGGAAGACCCGGCGACTCGCATCGGTCCCGTCATTGACGAAAATGCTAAAAATCGAATTCTGGAAGTCATTCGACGAACCGACCCTGAAACTGATGGCGTGATTGCTCTGGCAATGGATCCCGGCCCGGCAGCCAAAAGCGGTTCATTTGTGGGACCACACATCTTTGTCAATGTGGAACCGACATCAACACTCGCTCAGAACGAAATCTTTGGCCCCGTTCTGGCTGTGATTCGTGCAAAAAACCTCGATCAGGCCTTCGACATCGCCAACGGCACCCGATACGCGCTCACCGGTGGCGTGTATAGCCGCAGCCCGCTGACTCTGCGACGCGCAAAGAACGAATTCGATGTCGGCAACCTGTACCTCAACCGTGAAATCACTGGTGCTATGGTGCAGCGACACCCGTTCGGTGGTTATCGAATGTCGGGCATTGGAAGCAAAGCGGGCGGTCCGGACTATCTGATGCAGTTTCTGGTTCCCTTCAACGTCACCGAAAACACCATGCGGCGGGGATTTGCACCTGCTCCGGATGATAAGCAATAAGCTGAGGTTCCAGAAATTTTTGCTGAACTTGTCAGAGAATTCGATGATCACCCCACACTGCAGCAGCGAGTGCTGGCAGTATTGCGCTCACTGCCGGAGCATGTTCAGCAGGATTTTCTTTCAGACCCCCGGTTCAGAATTTCCATTGACAATTATGTGGCCGGGCAGGGCTGGACGTTATGGATGGCAACTCCCGGCCCTCCCGGTAACGGCAGTCGCTGTGTCGTTCTGCGTCTTAAGCTGACGTACTGTTCGGAACAGTTCGCGAATTATGTCATCGCCCATGAGTTTGCTCATGCTTTCCTGCGAAACGGACCATGGGGCGACATTTCCGATGTGGAAGAAGCCGCCGATGCTCTCGCTGCGACATGGGGATTTGTCAGGCCCGCAGATCCCTGAATACACAGGCCCTTACTTTCGACGCAGCGCCTGAGCAATAAAGTTACCCTTCACCCTCGTCCGAGGTACTCGCTGACCAAACCAGCTGCGCACATCGGCGTCCAGACAGACACCATGCATGAAGTTGTAGAGTGCCTTGTTCAGCGCTTCTCCAAGAGTATCGTGATCAACACCAGTGGGATCAATGAATCCAATATCGTTCCGCGCAAATGATACGGGTGCCTGAGGTACCAGCTGCACTCCGTATTCTTCCGGATTCTTCCCCACGGGAGAATGCACCGTGCAGGTAAAGCGGTGAAAGAATCCCGACTGAATACAGCCTTCCGCGAACAGCTGTCGCACATATTCCAGTGCATCAACAGTGTCCTGCACCGTTTGTGTGGGAAATCCGTACATCAGATAAGCATGCACAAGAATTCCCGCCTCACTGAATGCACGTGTGACCCGGGCCACCTGCTCGACAGACACTCCCTTTTTCATCAGGTTCAGCAGACGATCTGACGCCACTTCCAGCCCGCCGGAAATGGCAATACATCCGCTTTCCGCCAGCAGTTCACACAGTTCGGGAGTAAAAGACTTCTCAAACCGAATGTTTCCCCACCATGAAATCACTGTCTTTCGCTTCAACAGTTCTTCAGCCATTGCCTTCAGAGCTTTCGGCGGGGCCGCTTCATCAACAAAGTGAAACCCGGTCTGCCCGGTTTCCTGCACGATCGCTTCGATTCGATCAACCAGCGTGGTGGCCGCAACCGCATCGTATCGGCCAATGTAATCCAGCGTCACATCGCAGAAGCTGCACTTCTTCCAGTAGCACCCATGAGCCACCGTCAGCTTGTTCCAGCGTCCGTCGGACCACAGCCGATGCATCGGGTTCAGCATATCCAGAGTCGAAAGGTACTTGCTGATGGGAAGTCCATCCCATGTGGGAGTTCCCACCTCTGCGAACGGGACGTCGGGTTCAGGAAAGCTGATGTAACGTACGACAGAAGGATCGGTCGTTCGTACGAACGTACGTACCAGATTCTCCAGCGGTCGCTGACCACGCAAAAACTCCATGAGAGCCAGCAGGGGCCGTTCACCATCATCAAGCGTAATATAGTCGAAGTAATCGAAGACCCGAGGTTCCGTCAGATCTCGCAGTTCTGTATTGACATATCCTCCGCCAAGAACCGTCACGATGGATGGCGAGTGCTTTTTTATCGCCTGAGCGATTCGAAATGCCGCATATACACAGCCAGGAAATGGCACAGTGATCAAAACCATGCCTGGCTGATGACGTTCAATAACCTCGCGTGTCAGACCAGCAAGAGTCGAATCCACAAGATTCTCCTGTGCCGACAGGGCTTCCGCCAGAGGATCAAATGTCGGCTGACTGGCAGCGAGTGATTCTGCATATCGTACAAATTCGAAACGAGCATCAACGACTTCTCGAATCACATCTGCCAGATCGCTCAGATAAAGCGTGGCAAAGTGTCGGGCACGATCCTGCACTCCCAGTGAACCAAAAGCCCAGTCCAGCGGATCACCGCTCTCCTCCTCGTCGTCTTCGTTCTCCTGATCGCTTCCATAAACGTCCAGCGCATCAAAACGAGCACCTTCGGGAAGAAACGATCGAGTATTAATTCGCAGGGCGAGAGTTGAGTCGCGTCCCTGCAGAAAGGCAATCACCCGGTCGATCGTCGCAACATATCGATCAAACTGCTCACAAAAATCGTCAATAATTCGAGATCGCTTTTGCTTCGCCCCGGACCTGTCCTTGTCCTGAACCGGCTGAGGAACGGAGATCTGCTGACGAACCGAGATCAGGCCATCTCTGCTCAGCAGCTTCAGCACAAGTGCCAGAGCGAGATCTTCCTGGACAGCATCAAAGCCGCGGGATCGCAGAAAGCCAGTGAGATACGCTGTTGAGGGATACGGCGTATTCAACTGAGTCATCGGGGGGATGATCGACAGAATACGGGGTGACTTTTCTTTTGAATTTGTCAACGAAAATCAACGCTCAACAGATGCAAATGATTCAATTTAAGGACGGACTGGTCTTCGAATTGTAGCCGCCTGGGAAATTCGTCCAAAGTCCCCGACACCCATTTTTGAGCAGGCCGGAAGAAACTTCTGTTTCAAAAAACCTCCTCCCCCGGCGAAGCCGGGGGAGGTCGAGCGAGCGAAGCAAGATCGGGAGGGGGATGGTGAACGGAGGGTTGCGGGTGTTATTGGAACGGCGTCGAGTACAACACGCGGCGGGCCCTCCCCCGGCCTATCGGCCGACCCCTCCCACTTCGCTGCGCTGCGCGGGAGGGGAGGTTATAAAAACCTCCTCCCCCAGCGAAGCTGGGGGAGGTCGAGCGAGCGGCAGCGAGATCGGGAGGGGGATGGTGAACTGCGGGACGAGCGTGTTATCCGGACGGCGTTGTGTGCAACAAGCGGCGGGCCCTCCCCCGGCCTATCGGCCGACCCCTCCCACTTCGCTGCGCTGCGCGGGAGGGGAGGTTATTAAAACCTCCTCCCCCAGCGAAGCTGGGGGAGGTCGAGCGAGCGAAGCAAGATCGGGAGGGGGCCGGGGGAACGGAGGGACGTGCGTGTTATCGGGACGGCGTTGTGTGCAACACGCGGCGGGCCCTCCCCCGGCCTGACGGCCGACCCCTCCCACTTCGCTTCGCTGCGCGGGAGGGGATCACGAACCGGGGAAAGCCTTCATTCCTCCGCCTTCCGCTCAAACGCCTGGTTCAACAGACCGCGTCAGAGCCGGGACTGTGCCTGCATTGTATCGGGCGTGTTTGATCAGATTGTCCGCCCCATTCAACCTCATCAACATTCCGGCAAGCAGGTCACGCAACCATACGCTCACCCGGCCTTCCCACTGGAGCATCTTGCCGAACTTCCATGCTTCATTGGTCACGGCCGATGTCCGCGAGTATCGCTCAGCCTCGAACTCGGCCAACGCGACTTCCGGGTTCCCGGCAATGGCCAGACATCGGGACAGGACCACCGCATCCTCGATCGCCATCCCGCCACCCTGCCCAAAATTCGGTGTTGTCGGATGGGCGGCATCTCCCACCAGCACGACGCGCCCCTTTGACCAGGGTTGGGACGGCGGCCGGTCCATGATATCTCCGCGAATCACCCGCTCGACGGGAGTGGACGCGATCAACTCCGGCAACGGTGCGGCCCAGTCGCCGAACAGGTCCAGGGCCGCAGACCGTTCATCCACCGCCGTGCCACCCGCCCGGGCATTCCGAGTTGCAAACCAGTAAACCCGATCTTTAGTCAGCGTGTTGATGCCGACCTGTGAGCCGCGACCAGTCCACAAACAAAGGTCGCCTGCTCGGACCCCCGCCGGCCGAGGACAGATTCCGCGCCAGCAGGTGTACCCCGCATACCGTAACTGCGGCGGGCCGAACAGGGAATTTCGAACCGCCGACCGGATACCGTCGGCCCCAACGAGCAGATCCGCTTCGTCCGACTGGCCGTTCGCAAAACGAACCACAACCCGCTCTCCACTCTGTTCCACCCCGATGCAGTCATACCCGTAGCGAGCGACCCCGGGCGAGAGGTGCTCGGCCAGCCTGCCGACCAGTTCGGCCCGGTGGATAAACCCAACGAACGGCGAATACCCGAGTTCTTTCTCGAACATTTCAGCCTCGGCGACCATCTGAGTCCGTCGTCCGTTTTTTCCCGCCAATGTGATGCGGACCGCAGGCATGGTAATGGCTTCAACGGACTCACCAACGCCCAGTGCCCTGAGCGCCCGTAAACCGTTTGCCCAGATCATGATCCCGGCCCCGACTTCGCGCAGCTCCGTGGCCCGCTCATACAAGGCAACATCAAGGCCGATCTTTCGCAACCCAATCGCACAGCTTAGTCCACCGATCCCCGACCCGATCACAATCACACGCATGCAAGCACTTCTCCAGGTTCCGGAAACCACTCCGAAAAACGTCCCATCACCTGGTTCAGCGGTCCAATTGTCCATACTGCCGAACGCTTTGGTTCAGAGGGCAGCGTGTGAAAAACCAGGACAGACGAAAACGTTCAGGCCGCATTCAACTGCAACAGTGCACGCCCAACAGGGGGCTTGAAGTTGTGGGTGCAACTCCCCTCCAGGAAAACAGGACTTGAGTTAGGGCAGTATATCCGAAATAGCCATTCAGCTGAAGTACGCAGTCCTTTGTCTGCTGTTTTTCCCGAATCCCTTTCCTGCATGCCATCCCAACGCATTTGCTCCTGACTGCTGTCCGATTGAACATAGACCCCGAATCGTCGATGCTGCATCGAGTTTGGGATCTGAAATCGGATCATCCTCTCTTGATTCCGGATGCTCGTTTCAGACCATGGAGTCTCTGAATTTCGTCTGTTTCAGAAAGACACATTTCCGATGACAAGATTTTGTTTACCGCTGATGGCATTGCTGATCGGCCTCACTCAGCCCTTAAATGCTCAGGACGCAAAGACAGAGAACACAGGATGGAAAGCGGGAGTGGCACGCGCTGTGATTACTCCCGATGAACCGATGTGGATGGCCGGATACGCTTCACGCACCAAACCCTCAGAAGGTAAGGTTCAGGATCTGTTCGCCAAAGCTTTGGCCATCGAAGATGCATCAGGAACTCGTCTGGTCATCGTGACCACTGACCTGATCGGGCTGTCACTGGAATTTCGTCTGTGGCTGCAGGAAGAGGCAGAGAAACAGTTCCAGTTACCACCGGCCGGATTGTTGCTGAACGCCTCGCATACGCATTGCGGTCCCGAATTTCGGCCTGCAAAACTGGCTCTGCCGGGACAGGATCAGGGGCGAGTTGATCAGGCTCGGAAGTATTACGAATTCCTGCAGCAGAAAATGCTGGCGCTGGTGGGAGAATCACTGAAAAACCTGCAGCCTGCGAAACTCGGTTACACTCACGGACGAGCCGGCTTTGCCATGAACCGCCGACTGCCGACAGATACGGAACCCCGAAATGCTCCCTATCCGGATGGCCCTGTCGATCATGAAGTTCCCGTGCTGAAAGTGGAATCCGCGGCCGGTGAGCTGAAAGCGCTGTTATTTGGCTATGCCTGCCACAATACGACTCTCGCGTTCTATCAGTTCTGCGGAGACTACGCCGGTTTTGCTCAGCAGGATCTGGAAGCTGAGTTTCCCGGAGTGACGGCCATGTTTATTACCGGTTGCGGAGGCGACCAAAACCCGCAGCCGCGGGGAACCGTCGAACTTGCCGAACATCATGGCAGCGCTCTGGCGACAGGAGTTAAGGCCGGTCTGCTGGGGCCGGTACAGCCTGTCGATGGAAAACTGAGTACCATGATCGACACGGTAACTCTGGAATTCGCAGCGGCTCCGACTCGCCAGGAACTGGAAGAACTGTCAAAGTCAACAAGTGACTATTTCCAGCGTCGTGCGGCGAAACTGCTGAAGCAACTGGACGAAAATGGAAAGATCGACCAGACCTATCCATATACGATTCAGACCGTCAGTTTTGGAGACGACATATTACTGGTCGCACTCGCCGGTGAAGTGGTGGTCGACTATTCACTGCGTCTGAAGCAGGAACTGAAGGGCAGGGCAGGAGCGGTCTGGGTTTCCGGCTACAGCAACGATGTCTTTGGCTATGTGCCGTCATTGCGTGTGCTGAACGAAGGTGGCTACGAGGGTCGCAGCGCCATGCTGTATACAACTCTGCCAGGCCCGTTTGCCCAAAGCGTTGAGGATCTGATTATCGGTAAAGTTCATGAACTTGCTGAGAAGGTAACAGCAAAGTAATCGCAGAACATTTAACGCAGGGTTTGCCCGGATCACATCGAACGAAGAGTGGCACCCTGAGTGATCGGTCTTCCGTGACCGATCAGCTCAGGGGTCCACATCATCCAAAAGCCCCATGCAGAATCGGGCGCGAGCACAGGCACGAAAAGTGATCGACCAATCGAGTTGTGCCTGCGATCTCGCATTAACGCCAGTCGGAACACTAAACCTTTGCCAGCGTCGGAATCTCATAGCCGGTGCGATTCTGATCTTTCAGCAGAGCATTTGCTTCGGCGGCGAACTCACCGGTATGCATTTCTGTCTTTGGATCGAATGTCAGCCATGGTCCGACAACATATTCGGCACCGTTTTCGGGCACACCCACACCGCCACGCATGATTTCATGCAGTTTCAGGAAGTGTTCCGCCGCATCCTTATTGTCGCCAAACTGACCGGCTTTGCTGTTGAACGGGACCTTCTTACCAAGCCGATACGAATTGTTCATCAGATGACCCAGCACGCACCCATAATGAGCATCATAGACGTTTCCGTTGGCCAGCTCCGGCTTGCCTTCCCGGCACGCCGTTGTGAAGGCACCCCAGTTGCCTCCGGGAGTCACCTTCCCGTCCGGCACATCGACTTTCTCACCCACTGAGCTGCCAGCCGGATAATATTTTCCGCGTACAATTTTTCCGCCATCTTCAAAGTAGTACTCATTCTCCACCTGAGTCTCATACTTGTCATAGGCCACATTTCTAACGTTGAAAAACACCTGCTGGCCATTTGGATATTCCGCAATTCCCATCATTGTGTTGGGAGTTTCGCCCTGATCATTCCACTGGAATCGTCCACCAATCGCCATGACTCGCACGGGATGCGTCAGATCTTTGTCAAGCGCCCAGCGAGCGATATCCAGCTGATGAGTTCCCTGGTTGTTCAGGTCACCATTCCCGGTTTTCCAGAACCAGTGCCAGTTATAATGGACATAGTTGCCATGAAACTGGTCCACCATCGCAGGACCTCGCCAAAGATCCCAGTCCAGATTGGCCGGCGGATCCGAAATGGGTTTGAAGCCGATACTTCCCCGCTGTTTGCAGCAGTATCCGTAGGAGATCTTCAGTTTGCCAAATTTCCCTGCCTGGATCGCCTCATGCAGGCCTGCGATCTGTGCGTTGCTGCGATTCTGAGTTCCATGCTGGATCACGACGCCATATTTTTCCTGAGCGGCAACCGCAATCCGCCCCTCACCCACGTCATGGCTCATGGGTTTTTCCACGTAGACATTCTTGCCCGCCTGAGCAGCCCAGATGGTCATCAGAGAATGCCAGTGGTTGGGGGTTGCGATGGAGATGGCATCCAGATTCGGATCTTCAAGTGCCTTGCGAACATCCGCAAGTCCCTTTGTCGTAAATCGACCTTTGACCTTCTTCTCCAGACCAGACAGAGCGGAATTCAAAACATTCTGATCAGGGTCAATAAGGTAGGCGATCTCAATATTGTCCTGTTCGAGAAAGCCGCCAATATGACTGCCGCCCCGACCATTGACTCCGGCAACGGCAACTCGCAGACGATCGCTGGCGCCGAGGATTCGGCCGGATGCACGCGTACCGGTCAGCAGCAGAGAACTGCCGCCGATCGCTGTACTCTTGAGAAATCCACGTCGGGAAAATGCGGTCATCAGAGTCTGCTCCTGTATTCCGGAGAAATTTCAGCACCATGAAGTGAACGATGAATTTAACGAATCAATATTGTAACTGCATCACCGCATCTGCACAGCGTTGCCGCGTGAATCTTTTCGCTCGCTGGGGGCTGGTGCTCGACGTGGACTCAACTTCCACTGAAGTACGTCTGACAGACTGAGTGACCTTTGGTCAAAATTCAGAATGCTTTAACCCACAGATAACACAGATTTCCACAGATGTCAGGGGCGATGGCACTTGTGTTTTTATCTGTGCCCTTTGTCGCTGAAACGGAACCTGCTCGAGCGAGGACATCCCTCGGCAACAAACGGTCGGCGGCTACTTCAGCAGAGTCCGCATTCCCTCCATCAGCACCTGTTCTACGCCAGGGGCCACGAGTGAAGACGACGGCTGAGTTTCATAGCCGCCCTGTGAGTAAGCGATCTCAGTTCCAATGTATCCGGTTCCGTAATCGCCATAGGCAGCCATGCAGACATGATCGCCGGGTCGCATCATCTGAGCTGCCAGCTGATACTCGACGAACAGTTCCCCGGGCATATGAAGGATATAGACATTGCCGATCCGCAAACAGGTCAGATCAAAACGATGACCCGACTGAACTCGATCCAGAAAAACGAGGCCGGTGGCAGCTGAAAATCGAGCACGGGCATCTGCCTGAGAATCCGACAGCTTTTGCTGCAATGCAGCCTTTTCCAGGTGATTGCCTGCAGGCAGAGCAACCGGGCATACTCGCCATTCCAAGTCAGACGCCTCAACAGGAACTCGAACCGTCGTCTCCCAGGCTTTCTTCATTCCGTCTGCCATGCGAGCCGCCAGCACAGGTCGGTTTTCAGGAGACCCATCATTGTATTTTCCTGCCGCCACATTGCCGCTGGCACCGTTGAAGTGAATATGCGGCAGACCATTCAGCATCTTTTCCCGCTGGCTGCGAGCAATTCCAACAAACTCTGACGTCACGTCACCTTTTCCATAATAACTCTGCGGATGGGTGGCGTAGTAAGTCAGGCAGGCAATGGGCTGGTCGTTATTCCAGAAGCTGACGAGTGTCAAAACGGGATCAATTGTCCCTTCGGGTGCGGCAATGGCCTCCGCGTTCCTGCAGGAGCTCATTCGAGAAAGGCGAACCTTGCCGTCATCTCCCAGAATTCTGCGATTCGAGGCGACTTTTTCAACAACCGCCTGACCGATCCCCCGATGTGTGACGACGACCGCATTGACCTTCGCTTCCCTGACGGCCGCCGCTGTGTTCTGCAGAACCTGTCGGGCAAATCGATCGTCAAACCGACTTCCCCCCAGACCGTGCTCTGCCAGCAACTGTTCTGCGGAAAAATCGCAACGCGGACCATCGTGCTGGTGAAGAGTATGGACGGAAACACGATCAATCGTCGTTTCGGCAGCATCGGCCAGCTGTTCCCGCCAGACATCGTGCCCTGCATTTCCGATCCCGATCCAGTCGACAGCACACAGCACAATCGGGTCACCAGCCCCCACAATCACAATACCCCGTGCAGACAGTGGGTCTTCGATGCTTCGGGCCGGCACATAGGCCACCGGACTGCCGATGGGGGGCGTTGCATCAGTGCGAAACACGCCAACTCTCAGACCATCAGCTGCTGCCAGCTCCTGGCCGAAGCAGATCATTAGCGCGCTGATCACGAGCACGATCATTGCAGCCCGTCGAAACAAACTCAGAACGTGCATAGTGCTTCGTCCGATCCCGGAAATGTGGTTGATGGCACACAAACATAGTGCGGCACATCCCGGCATTGCAGCAAAGTCAAGGGGTAAATGAAAGGGAGCTCACAAACGACTCGCGACTCGCAGTGATCGAGGGCCGACTCTATACAGTACTTACGCGACTGTTTCCAATTACCTTACATCAGAGAGGCAGATGTGGCGCAGATTGCGTTCATGATCTGCCGCGTCTTCATTCTGTGTATCGTCGCCGAATGAAACCATTCTGTTTTGAATGGAATTCCTGTCGATCAGACACACGACAAGGCAAAATCATCGCCGGGGAATAAAAACAGCATCCTGAATGGGCGTCGTTCAAATATCCTGTGGAGGTAAGATCTGGTTTACCTGAACCACACTATCAGCGTTATCACTTTGGAGCGAACGCCATGATTTCAAAAATACAATGGTTCCTCCAGTCCGCTCTACGACTGAGAAGCAGGGACCGGCGTCGCTTCGCCGTTCGGCATCAGAGCGTATCGGCAAGCGTCAGTGAGATGAACGCTGTTTCTCATATCGAGTCGATGGAGGATCGAGTTCTTCTGGCCGGTGTCGTTTCTCTGCTGAAGGACATAAACAGTGGTCCGGAAGACCCGGAACCGGCGAGCCTGCAGTTCGCAGCTGGTGCAGTCAATTACCACACTGTCTACTTCGTGGAAACTGCAGGGCCCGGTTTCAGTCTGATGAGTTCCGACGGAACTCCGGGTGGGACAAAGGAACTGGTAACGTTCGGAGCCGGATTTCAACGATTCGGTCATCGCTTCGCCGAAGCGCCTGGGCTTCTCTACTTTACAGTAACGGACTCATTTTACCAGACGCAAATCTGGCAGACCGATGGAACAACGGACGGCACGCGGAAAATCCCGGCAACGGACGACGGTCGGCGGTTGCCTAACGGGCAGATCGAGAATGTCATTCGACTCAACGACCGAAACTACTTTCACATTTTGGCCCCGGATGGTGGCGCATGTATTATCGAACTCCGGGACGGCGGCAGGTATTCTCGACGGATAACCGATAGTATTGGCCCATTCGACCGGGGTCCCCGCGATATGATCAAAAGCGGAGACGCCATCTATTTTCGACGCAACTACTTCGGCACTGAAAATGAAACTGGCCCATCCATGGAGGGAGAATCAATCTGGAAGATTGATGGCACAGATCGCCCTCCGCAGCGAGTGCTGTTTGCCTGGAACGGGCGTCCCTTCCCGCGTCTCAGACTACTTGGCGACATCAACGGCAAGCTGCTGTTCATGGCAGGCGATGAGCAACGCGCCGGGCTGTGGATTACCGAAGGCAACACTTCCAGCACAAGTCTGGTAAAGTCAGATTTTTCAGGCCTGCGGGCACCGTACAGGGCGGCTGTTGACCCTGAAGTTCAGACAATACAGAGAGGACACGAGATTCTGTTTTCCTGGGGAACAACCACGCAGAGTCAGCTGTGGCGAACTGACGGAACTGCCGCAGGAACGAGCGAGATCCAAACACGACAGAATCCCGGCGGCACCTTCCGAATTCGCGAGATGGAAGTTACGGGGAATGTGCTCTTTCTGACCGCAGATGTGGAAACAGAGACTGGTGACAGGGAGTATGGAACGCTTTGGAAGCTGGAACATACGAAGGTCGCACTTGAACCTGTAATGGATGTTGACTCAGGTCAGAAGATTCTAAATGCGGCAGGTCTGACCGGGGAAAGTAGTCAGCTCTATTTGCACGGCTCCACAATCGCAAATCCTGAAAGTTCCGTCTGGTCGCTTTACGTGGACGAATTCCACATTGTCAGCAATCCCCAGCGAATTTCTGATATGCGGGTTCGCCATCCACACAACTTCGCTGTGCGCGGCGGAACTCTGACTGTCGAAGCAGTATCCGCTGACTTTCGCGAACAGCTCTGGAAGTTCACAGACGGTGTCAATGAGCCATTACTAATCTCTGAAGCCCCGGCCTTTAATGCAGATAGTGAAATTAAAGTACTGCTGAAGACACACGATTCGATCTGGTTCACCACAATTAATGAGTCCGGAGTACGAGAACTCTGGACCACCAGCGGCACTTCAGAATCCACTCGACTCTCCCAGGAGCAACCGTCAGCAGAACTGCTGGCCCTGCTGACAGACAGTCAGATACTGAGCAGCAGTGACCACGCCAGCGGCAGGATTCTGCTGCGTCGAAACGCATCGACCAGCAGCTTTGAAATCTGGAATATCGAGGAGGTCGGCAACCAGCTGACCACGAGCCTGTTGTTAACTTTCCCGCAGGTTATGGAATATGATACAAGCCCCAAACTGTTCTCTGCGGAAGGTCAGTGGTATTTCACAAGACGAAATTCTGAAACATACCAGCCGGAACTTTGGGTAACGGACGGAACCACAAATGGCACCAGGTTCGTGACCAGTATTCAAATGCTGCATTATGATCCGCAGTACCATAATCTCGCCATAGTTGGCAGAAGAGCTTTTCTGTTGCAGTGGCACTGGCTGACCCGGACAGAGTCACTGCTGGAAACTGACGGAACGCCGGAACATACAACCACTATAGATCTTGAAAACACTTTCCCTGACGCACGGGATTTTCACGCACAATCGGTGCACGCAGCCAATGGCAGGCTCCTGCTGAAAATGGGCCGAAACGACTTTACAGAAGACATCCTGTTCTCCACTGGTGAAATTGAGTCAGAAAGCGGACACAGGCTGCGGCTCCTGCATAGAACATTCTCTTTTGACAACACTCATGGAGGCAACATTGAAAAGTTCTTCGTAGCGGCAGCTGGCAACAACACGATCATTCTTACACAGGAACCTGACTATCCCTGGAGTATAAAGGGCATTCGGCTTTATCGAGACAGTGGAACTGAACAGGGCAACGTTCAACTGAACCCAAACCAGTTCTCATCGGGTTTCCGCCGCGAATTCGTGGGGGTACCAGTGTCAACAGGCAATCGTGTCTTTGCTGCCGTCAGGACAGATTATGGTATCTCGCTGTTAAGCAGCGATGGAACAGATGACGGTACGACTTTGTTCAGCCTGAGCCGTTCAGGAGATATCGAACTAATTCCGGAGTCCATGGTGACTCATGACGGTCTTTTGTACTTCGTTGCAATCAGTGCGGTTACGGGAAATCAACTATGGGTAAGTAATGGCACAGCCGATGGTACATTTGCCCTGACCGATTCGAACGGCAGCCTTTCACGTGTGGATATCACTCAGCCGCTGATACCAATGAAAGACGGTCTGGTTTTTGTGGGAGAGCCGGGCAACCCGGGAAACACAGGAAACGAACTGCTTCGAGCGAAATTCTTTGCACCCATCGTACTTAAGCCCTCGGATATCGTGAACTACGGTGAGTCAGTTAACTGGATCACCCCGAACAACTGGACTGAACATGAGGTGTGGATCAGTAACCTGAACACAAAAAGTCGAGTTCTGTACGAAACGGGACTGCTCAATCCGACCTTTCAAATTGACAAACGGTTTGAGGCCGGCCGCCATGCTGTCTGGGCCCGCTCCAGGACTCCTTCCGGATCCTTCTCCGAGTGGTCTCAAGCTTCGATATTCGACGTACCACTGCGGGCTCCATCGACCGCCTCAACCCCGGAAAACTTCGACATCAAGCGGCCGGTTTTCGTCTGGGAACCGGTACCGGAAGCCATCGGTTATGAGATCCATGTGTTTGATCGTGCAAGGAATGTTCCCGATCGTGCCATTCATCAGCGAATACTTACCAGCAACTGGTACCAATACCAGGCAAAGAATCCACTACCCGCAGGAATTTACGAGTTTGCTGTCCGTGCCATCGGAGCAGCCGGTATTCAGGGTGCGTGGAGTGATAAGAAGACCTTCACAATTACACCTCCTCCGGAAGGAATTCGCGTCACGTCCGGCGTGATCAACTGGGATCGTATGACGGCTCCATCAGGATTCCACCTGCAGATCATATCCCGTCGTGATCAGTCAATCATCATTGACCGCGAAATTGCCTCGCGAAGTACTTCAGTATCCGTTCCGAAACTTTCACCCGGATCTTATACCATCAGACTGAATGCCGTTTATCAATTTTCGAGATTCGGTATCTACACATCAATTTGGAAAGAAGCGCCTCACGAAGTATTTCACTCTGCCGTGCAGCTGACTTCCGACTCCACGCCGACAGCGAATGCAACACCTCTTATTTCATGGAAAGCGGTCCCGCAGGCCACGTCGTACGAAATATCCATTGGTCCCGCTGACAAGTCAAAGCCGGTTTACCAGCGCTCATTGCCAGCCTCCGCCGGAATTTCTCATCAGGTAACCGAACCTCTGACTGCCGGCACATACAAGTTCTGGATTCGGGCACACTTTGCGGACAAGACGCGATCAGCGTGGGGACCTGGCCAAACGATCGAAATTCGTCCGGCACCCCAGGTCAGCATCGATGGACAAAATATCTTCTGGACGCCCGTTAAGGCTGCCACTCAATATGAATTATGGATCGACTTTCGGAGCATCGATGACAGCGTACAGCCGCGATTCATCCATGAACGCACCCTGGCCCAAACCGCGTTTCAACTTCCCTCGCAACTCGGGAGTGGGGAATACCGAGTCTGGGTGAGAGCCATCCGTTCTGAATCCGGATCACCATACGTCGGACGATGGAGCGCCATGCAGACGTTCCGGCAAGTGTAAGCAGACGAACATTAGCCAGGATCTGATGGTGACAGAGCGATCTCCTGGTCGACTCAGGCCAGGTCATCTTTCATTCGCTGCAGCTCGGCCATTCGATGCTGTAACCTGGCCATTTCCTCTTCCATTTCCCCTCGCTGCTGATCACTCAGACTGCCATTGTTATCAACAGTCGGGATTGCAAACTCCGCTCTGCTGAGCCTTTGAAAGACGGGGATCAGAATGGTGATCGCAGTATCAAAAATTGCAGCGACGCCAAGGAGCTGGAACATTGCCGCATCCCGAGTTTCACCCAGGATGGTCAGAACAATCAGTGTGGCAACCAGAAAAATTGTGAAGGTTGCGACATGCAGCGACCATTGAAACCAGCCCGCCAGACGTGCCATCGAAAGCAGTGACAGATGAGCACATGCTACAGCGAAAACTGAACAGGACGCCGCCGTCTTCCAGTAAGCCCCGCTGTCAACCTCAACCCACATCCCGATGACAATCATGGCGACGGACACCAGAGTCAGGCCGATACCCACGATCGGAAGAATCTGACCACGTCCCGTTGAAAGATATACGCCACAGGCGAGCCCGCAGACACTGGCTCCAGCCAGCGTGAACGTCGTCATTAATACTCGAAATTCAAGCCAGCCGAACCTGCCGGAAAGGATCACTCCAATTCCCAGAAACGCACAGATGCCGATGGAGAGCACGAGCCCGGCGAGCAGCATTTTTCCAACGGTTAATCCGGATGTCTCATTCATTCCCAGCTCCTTTTTGCCTGATTTTCTGCGGTAAAGCAATCCGGCAGCTCAGACGGGAAATGAGATACCGGACGTTATGGTTTGGGAATCACAATACGCAATCCCGTTCGTACCACGTTGGGATTCGCTCCAATCACCGCTCGATTGGCCTCGTGAATCAGATTCCACTTTGATGCATCACCATAATAATGGAGAGCGATATGCGAAAGTGTTTCGCCTCGCTGAATGATGTAGTTAATCGGACCCGGACAATCCCGCAGAATTTCTCGTGCTACGCGACGATATTCGGCAATGCTGTCATGATTCGTTGCCGCAGCTTCCGTCAGTGCACGAAAAGCGCTGCCAATCTCGTCGTTCACCGTTTCCTGAACCAGCTGAAAATCGGTTCGGGGATACCAGACACCGTTGACAAAGACATCCTGAAAAAAGCCGTACTGCCGCACTTCTGCTTCAAGATCATCCATCAGATCCTGGTTATCATCCACATGACCACGCTCATGGGCACCCCATTTTCTCTGCTCACACACTGTCAGATCGCTGGAAAGAAGGACTTCCTGGTGCAGTTCCACCTGCAGTGTGCCCGTATCGAAGCTGAATTGCTGAATTCCACCCTGAACTCGCTGTTTGTATTGCACGGCTGTGGGATCAATCGTGATTCGCGGGATGGTGATTCCCAGAGCACTGCCCGCGTTAACGTGCCCGACAGCCGTCGCCCGGCTGACGACCGTTTCCGGCGTGACCAGCTGTGCAATGGGAATCGTGCCTTTTGAAACAACAAATGTGAGGGGCATTTGACACTGACTCCCGGAAGAACAGATCGACAGCGGAAACGAGACTGAACCATTCTCGCTCAAACGATGCTCCCGGTTGCGTGGTATCAGGACAAACTCGCCCGGAATGCGACAGATATCGAATACCTTCTGTCAGCAGAAGTCTGCGCGCCCGGCGGCAAAACACGCTTTACTTCGCGACCCGTTCCTGAGTATCCCAAGCGTTCGTTGACCGAACTGCAGCCCCTATCGCGACTTGCTCGCAATCTCATTCGGCGAAATGGCTGGTTCATCAGCAGACAGGTTTGCGACGTCCAGTTCCAGTCGTGACCGCAGGGTTGTGCGTGTGAGTGAACACTCCAGACTCATCCCCCGGAGCCACGTTAGGAACGGAAACTGGTACTGGTCAGGGACTGCCGTTTCGTCCAGCAGATTAGGCTTTTGCCATGCGGTACTCGACCATCGCAGAGGTCCTCCGCCGTTCCTGGTCAGTTCGTAAACTCCACCAGCGGGGCACTTGAACGACGCCCCAAGGCTTTGTTCCAGACTGAGCCGAATTTCCTGAGGGTCGCCCTGTAAAATCTCCGCGATACGATTCAGTGCGGAAGCATCGTCTTCCGATGCTCGTCTGGATGACACATAGGTGTAAGCCCGCAGGTAGTCGTAAACCTTCGATGAAGCAACGTCCCGCAGCTGCATAAACAGCTGAGCGGGGCGCGGAGCCTCTTCTGTTTTCAGCTGTTTCAGCACTCTCCGACGAATCGTCGCATCCATCGAAAGCGCCGTCGCCTTCTGATTAGTCTGAGAATACTGCTTAATCAGGCCGTCGATCATGGCCTCGATGGGCAGAATCCCGAAGATGAACGTGACAACCGCGTTCTCGGATGCTGTCGTACTCTCCTCGGTCGACCGCCGCTGCTGCACTCTCCTCATGAAGTCCAGGGCCAGGCAGATTCCCTGATGCCCCCCGGGCTGAACAAGAGCAAACGCATTACTGCGTGCAAACGACAGGTTTGCATTCGGACCCGTTCGATGAATCTGCCCATTCCGGATTTCGAACGGAATCTTCTCGTCAATCAGTCCGATGTGAGAGAAATAGCTTGTACCCTGCCATTTTAACTGGCCGCTCACCCCCATCAAATCATCGTCAGACATTGCAAGGCGCTGTTGGTCCGGCTGAGTGGAGAGATACTGCTGCAGGAATCGGTACTCCTGCTGCGCATACGGCGTGATGCGAATGTTGAGCACTATGTTTTCCCGGCCCAGCTGCGTCTGAGGTCCACGATTGAACGTCAGCATGACCGGATCCATTGTCCGCCATTCCCGCTGATACGCCTGCTTAAACTCTTCATAGGCTATCCATTCCGATTTCGTGCATTGCGTGATCGCCATATCAGCGATCGGCAGAAACGTCCCATGCACGCCTCGCAGAGAGTTGTAGAACTCTCCCTGATTCGATTCCATAAGTGAGCCGTCAGGACGCTGATTGAATCCCTCCGGAAGGAACCCAAGTCCGATCAATGAGTTCACGGACAGATCTTTAATCGCTTCAGCAGATGCTGCCATGTGGGCCATTTGCAGCGTCAGCAGATCCTCGCCAGCCCGTCGGCGGCGTTCCAGTTCGATTCGATACCGGGGACTTGTAATGCTGCGAAAGAACGGATCAGGGAGGTACAGCCATGCAGGACTGTCGCCGTCCTGCTGACTCTGGGACAACGAATACCGGTACTCATTCAGGTTCCCAAGGCAATTTGTTCCGGCTCCCGTTTCAAGAAATCGCATCGCCAGGACCGCGGAATTGGTGACCAAATGATAGCTGCCATCTTTGACATAGAACGATCTCACCTGGTGATGATCTGTGTGCAGTTGCTGAACAGGATGTCCCAGAATTTCGACGACCGTCTCTCGGGCGTTTTCTGTATTCAGAACTCGTGTTCGTTCATTCAAAATGATTTCCGCCAGTCTGCCTCCGGTCTTTTCTTCAAACAGGACACCCAGTGCTGCGCCGTCACTGAAAAAGGGATCAAGACCAATCAGAGCACAATCGCTGATCTGTTCATCAACTGCACTCTTCAGCAGTTCGGAAGTGCTGAGCGCCAGTTGCCTTTCGATCTTCGCTCGCAGGTGATAATCAACAGCAGGCGTCGCAACAATGCCATCCAGACTTCCCCCCCAGCCCTGCACCAGATTGCGAATCCAGTGATAGACACGGACACGACCACAACGCAGATAGAAGCATTCTTCCGGCACCCGCATTGCCAGAGGTTCAGCGTGGATATCGTTTCTGACAAAAGGAATCCTGACGCCGCGAAGCGTCAGTGACGTCGGCAAATCCTTATTCGCGGCCTCAGCACGCTGAGCCCGCGCAGGGGCATTGCCTGCCATCATCGCCAGTCGTATCGATTCAAAGCCAAACAGCATCCCAACTGTGCGTTCGAACTCAGATTCCAGCGATGAAACTTCGACGGAAGCCATCGTTTGCGGTGGCATTTTCAATTTAAGCCGCCGTGCGAGCATTTCCTTAAAATACCGGTCGACCGACTGCAGTTCCGCTGACGAATGTGGCAATTCGAACTGAGCATACTGTTTCCACCACTCTCCAAGGAGTCTGTCACGTGTCTCAGCGTCACGGGCGGGGTTCATGTCCAGCCAAATATTTCTCGCAATGACCGAATCCTCGCTGAACAGAGTCACTCCCGTCGGGACGACACGGTCGAACAGGAACCAGCAGACCAGCTTCCCGGGAATCGCCGGGAGTTCTTCTGACGCGGCACGCGGCTGAATGTACTGGAACGCCGAATACAGTGCCTTCCCGGAATTCGATTTCACGTGCAGCCGTGCGTTTGTGCGAAAGGACAACGTCAGATCCGGACCCGCCTGAAGCTCAATTCTTGCCACGCCAAAGGGGATGCCTGACACTGCTGATGCCGAAATCACTGGGGGATCATTCAGAACATTCTTAATGGGTGGTTCAGTCAGCGCCGCTCTCTTTTCTGCCGCCTTTGCTGAAACTTTTTCCGCAGGTGCGCTACCTGAAGGTTCGGAGAGACTCACAGAAGGCAGGGACACTGGCCGATCATCGACTCTGGCATTCTGCGATATCGGAACGATTGCTGTCGGTGGCGGAGACGCCTGAGTCGCTGCCTGCGGTCTCAGCGAAACAACCGGTACGGATACTGCCGGATCTGGCTCATTGAGTGGTCCGCCTGAGACACCCGCGGAGACGGTCTTGATTGCCGGCGCAATCGCACCTGCAACGGAAGGTGAGCTGACGTTAGCGGCTGCAACCTCAGCCGGGGCTGACTGAGCATCCGTGGTGCTTCGAAACAGCGGCACAGCCAGGAGAGCCAGCACGCCCAGAAACGAAGACGCCATCAGCATACTGCGTTTCGGGTGTTGCTGCCTGATCCAGCGAGTTCCAATGCCGGGGACGGGTTCTTCATTAAGAAAACGATCCAGAGCTTCTGCAAGCTCTGCAGCAGATCGATATCGACCCGACTGTTTCTTATGCAGGCACCTGAGACAGATCGCTTCGAGGCCGGCCGGAACTCGAGGATTCAGCTGAGTTGGTCGAATTGGTGATTGTTCGCGAATCTGCCGAAGCGTCTCCAGAAACGATTCACATCGGAAAGGAGGCCTTCCGGTCAACAGCTCATACATGATCGCGCCGATCGAGTACACATCGCTGGTCGGCCCCATGAGTTCATGGCGTGCCTCGGCCTGCTCGGGAGGCATATAGTCGATGCTTCCGAGGATCTGACCGGCTTCGGTCAGGGAATACTGTCTGTCCAGCTGCTTCGCCAGTCCGAAGTCAGTGACTCGCACCTCGCAGTGATCATCGATCATGACATTCGATGGCTTCAGGTCACGATGCAGTACGCCACAACTGTGAATGTAGTGAATTGTGTCGGCGATTGACTGAGCAATCTGAGCGACAACACGAGGACGGATCCTGCCCTGACGCGACAAATCAGCAAGAGTTCGCCCCTTGACAAATTCCATCGAGAAAAACGGTATCCCGTTATGTTCTCCGACTTCATGGATCGCGACCAGATTGGGATGTCTCAGCCTTGCCGCCGTTTCTGCTTCATTTTGAAACCGAAATCTGACTTCAGGAGAACAAAACTGTCCCTGCTGAATCATCTTCAGCGCCACCACACGCCGTAACTTATGCTGGTATGCCTTATAGACAATACCCATGCCGCCGCGATCGACAATCTCAAGAATCTCATAATCACCAATTCGACAGGCTGGCAATGCAACAGGTCCGGCGAATGCGGCAGCAATCGGGACAATGTGAATCTGATTGTTCAGAAACTCAAGCAACTCCGCTGTACAGTCCGGGTATCGTCCAAGCCACTCATTCACATCCAGCATTCCACGCCGGCCAAGATACTCTTCGAGGGCGATTTCCAGTCGGCTTGCAGGTTCAAATTCCTGATTTGTTTTCCGAGTGATCATGATGGGAATTCCGACTCATTCTTGTTTGCAAAGATCTCAATACTGGAAAGAGGATCAGTGGATCCCATTGCAAGTCTCAGCTGTTTCAGTCCCCGATGGATCAGGCCAGCGACCGAAGCTCCGGTACGATCCAGCAATTGGGAAACTTCCCTCAGTGAACATCCCTGAAGATGAAACAGCTCTATGGCTTCCCGCTGCGGTTCCGGTAAGGCCTGAAGCGCAATCGCCAGTTGCTGCAACTGCTCTTTCCGCTCGGCCCGCTCAGAGGGAGAAGAATGTCGGTCTGCCAGCCATGACTCCGCCCTTATGGCCGATCCCTGAATTGTTGCATCCCAGTCGATTGCGTGGTCAACGCTGCGTTTGGCTCGAGTATGCATCCGAACCGCATCGATAATCGTGTTTGTGAGAACTCTGCGAATCCATGCGAAGCGCTCGACCGCATTACTTGCCCTGCAGGACTCCTGGCTACGATGAGCTTCCAGAAGAGCCTGTTGAACGATGTCCGAATCATCCAGAACCCGCCGAAAACGCATACCGAGTTGTGTTCGTGCCAGCAGCAGCAGCGCAGGACGAAACTGTTCAAATGCCTGCTGGTCGAAATTATCGCCTGTTGTCATTCCTGATAGCCCCTCTGTTTTGAGTTCAGGCGACAATCCCTGACAAATCGAGCGGAGAATTTCTGAGATTATCAGCAAAATCCGAAAATGGCACGTAAAACCACAAAAATCTCCTGGTAGTAATGAATTCACTGCGTATTCCGCTGGGGAAACACTTCACCCTCGCTACCTCATATGATTCCGGCAACGAAAACAGGACGTACTTTCCAATCTCACTCCTCTTTTCTCGTGCTCGTGCTCAGCATCGCGGTGCTCGTGCTCGTGCTCGAAAGAGACGATAACAACGAATCGCACTGGAATTGCCGGAAGACTACAACCAATGCTTTTCGCTGAGCTCGCCGAAAAGAGCCTGGAGACACTCTGAAGCGTGGGGAACGATCCACGCGGAATTCGAGCACGAGCACGAGCACGAGCACGAGCACGAACGACGGAGGACGGAGGACGGAGGGAAAGGGGGATCATCGCAATCGTGGCGGTGCGGGTACGATTGGGACCGCGTTGAGTGCAACACGCGGCGAGCCCTCCCCCGGCCTGGCGGCCGACCCCTCCCACTTCGCTGCGCTGCGCGGGCGGGGAGGTTTTTCAACCCCCTCTCCCAGCAAAGCTGGGGGAGGTCGATCGAGCGATAGCAAGATCGGGAGGGGGCCGGTGAACCGCGGGACGGGGGTGTTATTGGGACGGCGTGTCGTTGGAACGGCGTTGAGTGCAACACGCGGCGAGCCCTCCCCCGGCCTTCGGCCGACCCCTCCCACTTCGCTTCGCTCCGCGGGAGGGGAGGTTTTTCAACCCCCTCTCCCAGCAAAGCTGGGGGAGGTCGATCGAGCGATAGCAAGATCGGGAGATGTACCGATGAAAGTCAAGTGGCGTCGGGCGTGATGACGCCGGATTTTTTTGGGTTTTCTTTGGGGGAAGTTTTGTGTGGTTGAGGCGGTTGGATTCGCTGTGTTTGCAGCCCGAA
>JALHMY010000088.1 GCA_022843805.1 Fuerstiella sp. | reverse complement strand
CCGCGCATCGGCGTTTTGTGTTGTTCATGATGCCGTCAATACGGGTCTTCACCCGAAATCCAACGACCAGCGCCGGGGGGAGTCGCACTCGGTGGGCTGACGCCACACCGCTCGCCTTTACGTTTAGGCGAGCGGAGCGGCGTCAGCCCTCCGAGGTCCGCGCATCGGCGATTTGTGTTGTTCATGCTGCCGTCAATACGGGTCTTCACCCGAAATCCAACGACCAGCGCCGGGGGGAGTCGCACTCGGTGGGCTGACGCCACACCGCTCGCCTTAGCGATTGGGCGAGCGGAGCGGCGTCAGCCCTCCGAGGTCCGCGCATCGGCGCTTTTGTGTTGTTCATGATGCCGTCAATACGGGTCTTCACCCGAAATCCAACGACCAGCGCCGGGGGGAGTCGCACTCGGTGGGCTGACGCCACACCGCTCGCCCCTGCGATTCGCCGATGTCCAATAAATACTATTCGATTGTCGTGCGATGTTTTACAAGTCGTCGCCAGTCGAAGTCACCAGTACCAGCGTCGAATGCCTTGAAGGCTTCCGTTCGATCCAGAATAAATACAGCTCGCTGCTGGTCATTTTCGGGATCGGAATCACCATCCAGATCCAGTCGACCACCCACTCGCACGAGCCCTGATACTGGATCTTCGATCGCTTCGAAATAGGCGGCCGTTGAATACACAATAAATGTGTTACTGACGGTTGTCGTGTTGTTCATCAGCTTGGACAGGATCTGATGACGCTGCATACCGGCCGAGAGTAAACCGGGATCCCGGTGATGCACTCGACCACCCACTTCCAGCCAGTGACGATTCGTCGCCAGCTCAAACGGAGAACCAGCTCCACCCGTCAAATCGACGCGATCCGATGACAGGATGCGAAGCAGAGTCTGGCTTTGCCCATTGTCAACACGTGAATTATGCACATATCCCAGTGAGCGGAATGGCTGAGCATTAGGTGTTCCAGGAATCCAAAAGGCGGATGCCCGGTTATTGACGGAATCATATGTCGTTGTAATACCGTCGCGTTCCGTCAAATACTCCAGCCAGCGATCCTGAACTGGCAGAGCGGTCTGTGTTTGATTGGAAGTCCAGCCCGGCGGCAGAATTCCCGGTCCGCCTCCCGGCGGAGGGACATTTCCGCCCGGAGGGCCGGATGGATTGCTGTAAAATTCTGTCCCGGAGAATCCAGGCGTGGAGTCATCCAGGTAGGGCATATTGACCGGGTTAATATCGGTATTGGCAAACAGAGGATTATCCACCATACCCGCAAACACTTCCATATGACGCAGCATGTTCATATTGAGCTTGCCGGGTACGCGGTCGATGCTCAGGTAATTGCCCAGCATCCGATGAACGCGTGACGGCACCTCAACGAACTGCATCAGACGATACCAGCGATTGTCGCGGGCATCTTCTTCGGACAGCGCTGTTGGAGTCTGATCAGGAAAATCAGAACCCAGGAACATTGCTTCTGCGCTGGCAATCAGCAGCGGATCTGCGCCGTTGGCCGTCGCCGGGTCCGGAAATGCCTGCTGAAACGCAGGATACCGGCTTCGTCTGAGTCGCTGAGTCAGCAGGTTCGGTCCGTAGACAGGGACCTGCATCAGTTCTGCAGGCGACGCAAAGTCGCGATCAAAGTGCTGCTGCCAGAGCAGAAAGGGATTCGTTGCATTCTGAGTATTGATTCCCAGCATGTCATCATCTGCAGGAAGCAGGTCGCCCTTGATCGAATTCAGGCGGTAAGGCGTCAGTGCTGAGGCATCAGCAACACCGAACTGACGACGACTGCCATCATTCAGCGGTTCGATTCGCTCTTCGCTGAAGACATTAACAATCTTGCCCGAAGCTGGCTGCGCAGGCGGTCCAGGGATGGCTGGTGTATAGATTTCGGCGGGGCTATCGGTTGCGATGAGATCAAACGGTCGAACCAATACACGAATTCGATCCACTTCCACCCACGGATTGTCAGTTTCACTGAGCAGCGGCATGTTGGGGTTGAGCCGACGCTGCAAGGTCATATCGAATCCGAAAAGGCCACCCATCTGATCAAATTCACCGTTAAGACTATCAGTGGGCAGATGGAAACCATCGGTGCCGTTGTAGTTGAGGATCGCTTCCATAAAGTTACCGCCGACGGCATCGAAGCGACCGATGGCGTGATCTGTATGGATCACGTCAAGGTCTGTCAGAGCGGAGTCATAGCCTGGATCTGTGGAACCCGCCTGATTGTTGCTGTTCGGCAATGGCGTACCGATCGCATTCGGAGCGATCAGTTCAAACGTGTTGTCAAAGTTACCGGTCGTCACATCTCCAAGATCCACATGAAAAGCGCTTGATGCAAGACCTGGGTCGCTTGCCACGGATATGCTAAATCGGCCACCGCCCTCGATCTCGTTATTCAGGTTCTGCAGGAACGCGATGGCCCGATCCGGCGTTGCCGGGTTTTCCACGAGATCCCCCGAAGGTCCATCGCGATCAAACCGGGCGATTCGCCAGACGGCCGTCGCAGCGGTATTTGATGATGTGGTCCCCAGAACCTGCCGAAGCGGCAACATGTTCTGCAGCTCAACAAACAGGAAATCGCGATCGATCGTGGTGTCATCGTAAGGAGTTGCAGGGTGATCCATTCCGGAGATCGCAGGTGATCGGATCGCCTGGACTTCACTGAACGCCAGCTGCTGTGCTTCGACGCCGTAGACAACGCCGCGTTCGTCAGAATCTTCCGGATACAAACCATTGCCGGTTGCGGTGGCCAGTGGAGGGTACTCGGCAACATACGGATCGTCGTCAAGGTTCCAGCCATCACCAAGATTCTTGTCGTACTCAAACTTGGTGATGACGTTGTCGGAATCCATGGCGTCCACCATATTCACAGCGAACTGAGCCATTCGACGCAGCTGGTCATGAGTATAAAGTGACGTCGGGCTGCCTTCGATGGCCGCCGGATCATTGATTCCTGTATAATCTTTAATGCGAGGATCCGATGGTACAGACCGATTCAGCAACTCAGCTCCGCCAGTGGTATACAGCAACACATAGATATCACGAGCCAGTTTTTGTCTGTCCCGACGCGCCCAGAACTCGCGTTCATCGGCTGTCTGAGGTGGAAACTGCACAGGCGTCGCGGCGGACCACGTCGGAATTGTGGGCGTCGTTACAACGCCAGCTTCGGTCGCATCCGGATGTTCAGTCAGAGGACGGAAACGCATACCTGCTCGCTGCATGTACTGCAGAAATTCTCGTGTGCCTTCCTGTGGAGTCTGGGTGTTTCGTTCAACGTCCAGCAAATGATTGATGCTCAGTGGCAACTGACCCAGCGACTGGCGATTTTCACCAACTTCCGTCAGCAACAGCCGACGTGTTTGGGGACGGAAGGGATCTTCAGGCCGGTACGGCAAAATCTTCGATCCGGATGGTCCAAACACAGGAGGGAATTCGAGATAGCCATCACCATCCGGGAAGCCATCGTTATTGTTGTCGGCCCCATCAGAATCGGCTGTATTCTCCCATGCTCGCGGTCCGTCATCGGCAGTACCGTAGGTCATATCCGGGCCGAGTTGATGCTTGTAAGCAAACCGACGCAGACTGTTGCTGAGTGTCGTGAATCGTTCTCGAAGTTCATTGTTTGCCGGATCGAAGGCAACAGGTGCCAACTGCTGCACACGGTCACTAATGTCGTCAACGGATGCGCCCAACAAATTAGAATGCAGCTGCAGAGCCAGAGCATCCTGAGGCCCAAACACCAGATCATAAGCTCGATCAGCAAGTTCGGAGTCAAAGATGGATTCGAGCGGATCTTCAAACAGGGGATCCAGGAAGGGATTAAACAGCAGGTCATCGCCCGCTCCGTTATCAAACGTCCCATTCTGACCGAACATATAACGGTCCACGGTCGACAGAAAGCCGCGAGTCAGCGAATAGCCGCTGAACATCAGCCAGCGTTCAGGTCCTGTGCTGGCCGTGTCATGGTGCATTATGGGCAGCAGTGGATTTCCGGACACCGTAAATCGTTGCGTCGCCTGATTGTAGCCGCTTGTCACTCCGAGGTTGGTCGTGCCTGTTCCAGCGTAGTCCAGAGGAGTACCAAACGGTCGCACTCGGCCATTACTGGCCAGAGCTTCTCCTTCGGATGAATCCTGGTTGTCATCAAAGCCGTCTCTGCCCTGACCAGCTGCCAGGTTCCCGCCAAACCGAATTCCTCCGGTCAGTGTGGCATCAGCATTTCCCGGGCGACCAGGCCGGGGAAGATTAGAAACGAGCGAAGTGCCTGACACCGCCGTATAAAGTCGCTCCGCTTCACCCCAGCGACCTGGGAGAATATCGTCGAGATCTGCGCCGTTAAATTTTCCTCGGCCTGCCAGAATCCAGAGCCATTCCATGTTGGCCTGTTCCAGATCGTTGTCCGGCGTTGCCCCGTAATTCCTCGTAAGCTGATTCTCTGTCGCAGATCCTCCAGGTGCCCGATTCGAAGTCGAAATCGCCCATGTCGGATTGATCTCGTTTGGCCCAAGCCCTAGATTCGACCGGGAAAGAGGCAGGCTCTCGAGGATGTTTCCTGGCCCGCTCGGGGCGGTCGCCAGCGCCTTGTAATCGGCATTGCGACCAAGTCCGGCCAGATTGCCGTGCACATTCACATCGATCAGTGAATCCATGTCATAGATCGTCACCGAGTGCAGCACAACGTACTTTACGACCGCTCCGCCGCTGTCAGTTGTTTCCTGCAGAGGAAAATGCAGGTCCAGCCAGATACCTTCATTTGTCCCATCGCCGTCGTTATCGGCATCCAGTTCATACACGGACGGATGAGCTCCCGTCCAGATTCCCAGCTCACCGCGAAGAGCAGTCCCATTTCCCGAGTTTGTTTCGTTCGCCGGAATAAACGGGAATCCTCCACTGGTTACTCCCAGAGACGTTGCTTCCGCATCGGTCAGATAACGTGGCACAGCCGTGCCGTTCGACAGAAAACCGGCCAGATGCTGAGGACTCGGACGGAAACTGCGCGCAGCGAATTTGGCGGTCGTGCGATCAGTTCCATCAAACGCAGATGCCCAGTCGTAGTCCGTCAAAACATTCTGACCGCCCTGTCCATTCGTGTTGCCAGTCTTCATATACTGTGGGCGGAAGAACGAAGGGATGATGACGGGCACTCTTTCGTACCGAGTTGCAATCGGTACTGAAGGCCCGTTATCTCGAACAGCCCAGCCCTTATACGCCAGAAACATGTTGTTCAGATCGGGATAGGTATAATCCACGTCCGGAGACGGGCGAGCAACAGCACGATTCTCAACTCGGCCTCGAACTGCCGGCGAATCAACAAAATCCAGCCAGTCCACACCGTCAGCTGTGCCATCGTAATTCTGATCAATCATCGGTACGCCCGTCGTCGTGTTATAGATCACACGAATCGAATCTCCGTTGTGGGGAATTATGTCGTTCCCTACCAGACTGGAGACGATCGAATAATGTCGATCGGAGCTTCGCAGAATACTACCGCGATCTGACGGGCGATTTGTTGGCCCGCTGATCACATGCCGCAGCATATGGTCCCAGACGTTGGGAGGATCATCCACCGCCGCTTTGGCCGCTTCGCTGAAGTACTCAGCCGAAGCTCGTTCCTGTGCGGCAAACGTGTAGAACACCATGCCCAGAAATGCCAGCAGACCCAGCATGGCAATCACGATCACCAGGGTTGAACCCTGCCGATCATCGCACTGGCGGTCAGCACACTGGCGATCAACGTATTCCCGGAAGTTTTGCTTTTGGAATTTTGTCTTCATGTTACCGGCTCCTAGTTACCGGACTCGGCCCGCCCGACTCGGGAGCGATCTGGTCGTTCAGAATGAACGTCAGCGTAAAGAAAGGTGATTTGCAGGTACTCGTTTGTTGTGGGTTGGTAAACTCTTTGTTTCAGTTGACGCCAAATGTTTCACGGGCTTCGCGCCTGTTCAACGGCTTCCGGCCTGGCCTGTCGGCCACGGGTTAAACGTGGGCCTGTGGCAAGGGAAAAAACTTTACCATGGCATCAGTTGATACTAATCAGACATTCCCTCAGTTCACAGATTTGTCAGTCAGAGAAAGGATCAGAGACAGCTGACGCATTGTATCAGTGGTTTGGTCAAGGAACCGAAGCGTCATTCTCATCGATTGCAGCGGCAGACGATTATCAAAAGATTCCCAGACCACGGTTCCGTCAGTCACAGTTCTTCCCGGCACTTTCGGCCATGCCACGGGAGGTGCCGCCGCAGAGGTGCCGGAATTAACCACACAGCGATATGCGATCTGAAATTTTGGTTCGGCGATCAGGCTATAGTTGAACGGAGGAGGAGTCGTGTTGGCCCAGTCGTTGCGAGGCAGAAACACCACTTCGCCGAGGGAATAATCAGTCTGTGCTCTCCAGAAACCTTCATTGTTAGGCCGTTCGGCCCCTGGACTCGGCATGCTGGCCGGAGATGGACCCGAAGGCGAATCATTGGTTCGCGGAGGATAGTAGTCATAAGCAATGTAGGGGGGATTTGAATCCGGATCCGAGGTCCCGTCAAAGTTCAGATCCACCTGAGCGTCCGGGTGCCAGGTGTCAAAAACCGTTCCACCGGAAAGGGATGACAATGGCCCATAGGCATTATTCATATTGCGGCGCTGATGATAATCGCCCAGTACCGTGACGCCTCCCACAACAGTGCTGCTGAAATGCCCTGGTGTCACAAATCGCTGAAGCTTCTCGTCCCAGATCTCCACACGCATCTCATGCACATTGGGCAGCAGCAGGTCTTCGACTCGGCGAACCCCTCCGCGTCCCTCAGAACCAATCTGTTCGTCAAACTGCGTCACCAATCCGTTACCAGGATTCAGGCTCAGTCGAGCTCCCCGAATGTCAAAAGGATTGCCCGTTGAGTCGGTTCCGTCATCGGCATTCTGCAAAACACCCGCCGTGATATTTCCAGGGGTCGATTCATCAGTTCCTTCCCGAACGGAAATATTTTGTGGCCAGTTAAAGTTCGTGGCGGAAGTCTCGGCATGCAGAAACCGACCGATGAACAACTGAGGAGCTACGGAATTTGTATGTTCACGTGACAAGCCGGTCAGGCGATTAAAGCCGAAACGGAACGATGGCTTACCAAGCGCTTCTGAAACTGCTCCAAGCGATTCGTTGCTTAAAGAAGAAATCCCAAGCAGACGAGCCGACTGCAGTCCGTTAATGGGTAAACTGGGGACTGCGGAAAAATCAAAAAACCGCCAGAAGTCGTTGCTGAGATTACTGCCGCCGACAAAAATCCCTGGTCCGGTGAACTTGCCATCATACGTCGATGCGTCGCCTGGGTCCGGCTGCCCGGAAAGGAAGTCATACCCGGAACTCGACGTCGGCTGAGGTCCCAGATCACGACCTGCCAGAGACAATGGATTGCGAATCAGGGAAACTCGACGATACAAATTTCCCTTGCGGATAAAATAGACCACTTCTGCAGCCGGACTATTGGCTGTACTGTTCAGGTCCAGTGAAGAATCATCCGCTTCCGGCTGATTGGGGCTGAAAGTAATGCCGGTCGGCGATGCCCCGGTGGCGAGTCGGTCATGGAGCAGCTGAGCGGCACCGAAGTAGGGCGTATCTGCAGTATTTTCAATCAGGATCAGAGAGCTGACGGTAAACTGAACCACGTCATCCAGCCCGCTGGCACTGTGATTCGTTGAGATGTACAGGTAGCCGCTGCGGTTTCCAAAAGAAGTTGGCGAAGTGGCTGAGTTCTCAGACGGATAGTAGGCCAGCGGATATCGCAACGTCCGGTGCTGCACATCACTGCGAATGACGGTTGCCAGTGAACGGGCTCGCTGATCATTTTCGGCGATGCCACGCTGCTTGCTGACACTGTCGGTTGCGATCGAGAAGATCGATGCAAACATCGTCATCATCAGCAAAACCAATGTCACAGAAACCAGCATCTCGACCAGAGTAAACCCTGTTCGACGCTCTGCCTTCCGCCGATGTCCTGACTTGCTTGTCTTCATAAAATGCCTCGTTCCGATCACTCAGAAACGAAAACCTGTTCAATTAAAGATTATTTGGCAGAGGCATCGAACCCATCGGATACACATCCACAATGCCTGGCAGAAACATGGCCATTCCGGAAACTGAAGCTTCGATGACAGGCGATTCTACCGTTACGATGAATCCAGGCCCGGTCGTGGCACCGACCGTCACTGCAGACTCCGCTGAGTAATCCCTGATGCGGTACCAGCGAGCATTTTCTATATCCAGCATGTAACCACCACGTTTGATGAACGGTTCCGCTGCGTCTCCGTTGGCCAGAAATCCACCGCTCTGCAGGACATTGATTCGAAACGGATTCACCGCAGGATTGAAGCTGGCCGGGAACAGTCGCTCCTCATCGGGCGAAACGTTCTTGTTAAACATCACGACAACATCCACCCCGCGAACTTCTCCATCCGGTGAGCGGCGAACGGTCAGCAGCCAGTTAAAGTCATGTGTGCGATTCGTCTGAATCACAACGCGTCCTACCTGAAACGCGGGGGTTGCCATCGTAAAGTCGATCAGCTCCAGAGGAAGAGGCCGACGATCCATTGAGCCGTTCATGCTCAGATCTTCGCCAGCATCCAAAGTCCCGTTGAAGTTCAGATCTTCACTCCACAGAACACCCTTCGTCGAATTGTCCACGGCCGTCACGGGCAGAGAGATGCTCGATTTCCCATCGATTGAAAAGACCACGATGCGGGTTGTCTCCGGATCGGCGATCAGCTGAACGCCACCACTGACGGGAACGTTTGAGCGGCTGTCCAGTATGTCGCTGAGATCGACATCCTGAGGCAGAACAACTCCCACCACGCCGGCTCCTCCTGCCGGAGCAGCGGAATTCGAACCATCAGCCAGAAAGAATCCTTCGGCATAAGTGTCCAGGACTGTTGTCCATCCGTCACCCAGTTTGGAAATCGTTGCCGCCAGCATCTGCAATGAACGGTTCTCTTCAGGAAACGTATTGGCATCAGGCCGTAACCCCTGAGGTAATGCGCCAGATCGAGTTCCGGTTCGCAGTCCACCGTCATATCGGGGCAAGCCAACAAAGCCTATTGGAGGAGTCAGCGGATCATTGTCATCGTCGATATTGCCAACCCAGTCCGCAAACCCGCGTGTCTGGGCAGGGTCGCCAGGCCATGTCGGGTTTGCCATGTAGGATCCACCGGCTTCCGTCATCGCATAATAACCAACCGGATCAATGATATAGCGGCTCTCAACGGCACGTCCCACGTGCTCTCTGAGATTCCCATCTCCGTCCGGATCGAACACCATGGAGCTTCTCATCCGAAGCAGCGCTTCCGCGTTGTATTTCAGGATTGCAGAATTCGTCAGCTGGGTTGCCTGAACGGAACGCAATACCGAGATCGGAAACAACACGGCGACCGCCGAGACACCGATGCTCATGATCATCAGAGACATCAGCACTTCAGTCAGAGTCACACCGCGTCGTGAAGATCGGACATCAGTCGGCATTCGGAATTCAGTAAAATTCATTTTGGGGGTTGCACACTTCATTAGTTTGCCGTCTCCCCGGTCTCTGCAAAGTAATATGGCTGTTCTGCCAGACCGTTCAAATCTGAATCCGTCGCATCAATGGGATGGACCGAAATGCCACCCGTCTGAGTAAACACAGTTACCAGTCGACGGTCTCGAACCCGGTAGGCCTTGTCACTGTATCCCGGCAGCCAGACCACTGAATTCGTGCTGATTTCATCGGCCGGAATAAAGGCCACGCTGCGAATACCCTTATTGAAGGTATAAACCTGTCCGATTGGAAGATCCTGACCGCTGGGGGCAAAACGAAGCACTGGTGGCGATGCCGGAGCAGCCGGATCTGACGCCAGCGATTTTGTAAACTCTTCCTTGATGACCAGCGAATCAGTATTGTCACACACATAGAAATGAATGACACCCGCTGAAGCCGCTGAGCCAATCACATTGCCTCGCGGCGAGAACACGATGTCCATAAACTGCGAATACTGCAAATTTCCTGACCCCTGAACACCGGCGACTGGGATACTGGGGCGCCACCCATCAGGCACGCGAGAACCATCCAGGTCAATCACCGTCCCCTGAGGCAGAACCACGGGGCTCATTGGAAGGATACGAGGTGGCAGTTCCAGTTCATAATTTTCCGGACCGCCGCTATCGAATGCCTTGGCAACTTCTTTTGGAGTGTCACCCGGATCCCGATAAGGGATTGTCAGCAGCAGCTTTTGTACTGACGTCGGACCAGCCGAAACTCTTATCAGTGCCGTGTTAATCGGATACCAGTTGCCGGTAGGTCCTTTGGGAATTCGAATTCTCATCCCATCGAACAATAAACCCCGGCGTTTCAGTTCCCACCAGCCAGTACCACTTCCCGCGACCACCACAATGTTGTAGCCGTAAGTTTCGACATTGCCATCATTGTCAACGTCTGCCGTCGTGTTGGTGGTACCGTCACCCTGAAAATTGCTTTCACTGTCCATCCGCTGCAGCTGAATAACGCCGTCACTCCACAGCTCCGCCGGATCGATGTAGACCATCGACGTCACAGCCCGGTTGTTTTCGGAATCCAGGAAGAATCGCACACCGCGAGCTTCCTTTGCATAGATCGCGCGGTCACGTGCTCCTGCCAGAAACGACTGCACCTGCAACGCACCACCACGCACACGTTCTGCATCGCGGTTAAAGTTCACGGCTGCTGCCGTCATGGCCAGCAGGATCACGATGATGCTGATCACAATCAGCAGCTCGACCAGCGTGTAACCGGCACGAGACGACAACCGTTTCGAAGCACTTCCGGAAGGGCAACGCATTACTTTCTCCCTCCCGAACGGCGGTTAAGATTGGAGATATTATCCGTCAGACTGTCGATCACGCTCACCGTTGGAGCCGGTGCTGACACCGTTGTGCCTTCGTACTGAGCAAGATTACCAAAGATGCCGGACCCTGGATTCACATCAAGCGGTTCTCTCAGGCCCAAACGACCATCCGGGCCAGCTGACAGAATCAGAGGAGCATGATACGTATCCGGCGTGTGATATTTCGTTTCGTTGTACTCCGCTGAAAACGGACTGGCACCATTGGAACCATTCAACCGTTCCAGTTCGGAGTAAAGTCGGCCCACCGGATCATCCGGATCGGTCAGCAGAAGATCCCGAGGCAGTGCAGATCCGGGTAACTGCTGCGGTATCGGAGGCAGACTCTTAAACAGCAGACTCGCAACATCGCGTTCGGCCTGTGACACAGCACGCTGCCCCACAGGTGCTCCCCCATCCACAATGATCACGTCTGTCGGATCATTGGAATCATTCAGATCCGGCAAAAACGGTGACGGAGCAAAAGGATCCATCATGCGGGTTGGCCAGCGATAAAAACGCAGTGGCTGCTGCCAGGCATCAATGAACTCCGGAAGCCCGTCATTATCCGTATCAACCACTTCGTCATTTGTGAACCGATCGGAATCCACTGATGAGGATCCAAATGACCCCGAGTTAATCAGCATGTAGTGCAGCAGCTCAGAGCTTTCTGTCACTCCATTATGTCCCGTGAACGTAAACGTTTTGGACGCTCCCCCAACAACAGCTGTGCTGGAACCACCCGCCCAGCGAGCCGTCGCCAAATCAGAAATTTCTGTTGGGGATGGTGAATAATTCGCAGTCGGTGTGGCCGAGGCGGCATCGGCAGCGACCAGAAACTGGCGAGCTGCAGGAATGGCAACGCGGACTTCAATCGTATCGGGCAGACCGTTGGAGTTCGTGTCGTCGGTGGATGGGCTCAGCAACAATTCCACCATTCGCTGAGGAAATTCGAATCGAAAGGCGGCTTTCTTCGCCAGAACTTCAACGACTTCTTCTCGTACTCCAACAATCCTGTCGTTGGTGTTTCCGTCGTTATTCGGGTCGGCGAGCAAACCGTTGGTTGCGTTAATGTACGACTGCTTGCGAGTTCCCTTGAACGCTCGATCAAAGGACTCAATCCTCTGTTCCAGTAACGCATTCACTTTGCGGATCGTCGCGTTGGCGGCTTCTTCCTTTGCCTGATCCGTCAGACCATACAATACCGAGAACGACAGGCCCATCATGATTGCAATAATCGTAATGACGACCAGAAGCTCGATCAGGGTAAATCCCTTCCGGTCACTTTGATACGACAGCCAGCGAGATGGTCGCCATGGATTCATTGCTGCAGGCCTGACAGAAACCAGTTGCGGACTATTGGACAGTTGCTGCCCCTTAACGACCCCGGAATCAGACTGCAGGAAAAGCTCACGTTTCATTTTCCACTCGCAGTCATGAAGAAAGGGAACCAGCAACAAAACGACGCTGAAAACTTCGTTCTCATCAATTCCCAATGGCCACCGCCCCATGGGACTTCTTAAGGTCGCAGGATGCCATTTGAAAAGTTGGTAATATTATCTGCTTCAACACCTCGAGGTGTACCGGTCAGTTCAGACCCATCGGTGTAAACTCCACCTTCACCATACAAGGCATCCTCACCTGGCGAAATGATCTGGTAACCACTCGGTTGAATTGGATCGCCAGGAGTCACTGGAGGGCCTGGTCGAGTGTTTTTCACATAGATGGCCCTCATGTCCAGAGGGTTCGCCGGACCGCCATGCACATCGAAATCATCCTGCTCCGCCAACACCGTGCCACCAGCATTTTCCTTGTTATAACCCTTACCCTGACTGCTGAGGAACAGATAGGGAGTTCGCTGATCAGGAAGCGGATCAGCGTATTCAAAAACGGTGTCCCCATCCACATCCACAATCCGGCCCGGATCATATTCAAAGTAGGGACCTTCACGGTTCTCACCCGCTGTTGCCCATGGAGTGCGAGGGTTCTTTGAAAAACCGACTAATGTAGGGGAGTCAATATTCCCATTGCCCAAGCCACAGAGGAAGAAGACAAGACATTCGGCGCCATTCAGGTGATAGGCCGTGGTCCCATTATTCAATCCGCCGTTCTGATCAAAGTTAAACTGTGGCCAGATCGAACGAATTTTGCCGCGGGTCACCGAATCCCAGGGATCACCAATCGCCGGAATATAGAGACTCGATGGCGGTTCCACTCCATAAGCACTTTTGAACGAAGCAATGGCCTGATCCATTTGTCGAATCTCAGCCGTCACCTGAGCCCTCAGTGCATTCCGACGCACGGACGCCAGTGCAGGCAGGATCAGGGCCATCAGAATTCCGATGATCACGATCACCACCATAAGCTCAATCAGAGTAAAGCCGCGTCGCTGATCCATCGACTGTCGAGTTGTTGACGCACGTTTCATGGTCGAATCACCTGATTGGCAGAAGACAATTTGCATTCATCAGCCAGCAGTCAGCCAGCCCCAATTCTCAAATCTCAAGTTCTAAACTCATGAGTGCTGAATCGGTCAGCCATCGACAGCCGTGTAGCTTACGACAGGTCATTCAGCAGCTTGATCAGCGGCAGAAACAGAGCGATCACGATAAAACCGACGATCAAACCCAGAACCACAACCATGATCGGTTCGAGCAGACTCACCAGACTTTCCACTCGAACTTCCACTTCTTCGTCATAGACGTCGGCAACTTTGTAGAGCATGTCGTCCAGTGCTCCCGTTTCTTCACCCACGTCCACCATGTTCACAACCAGGTCATCGACGATCCTGGATTCCTTCAGCGGCACTGCGATGGTTTCCCCTTCGCGAATTGCCGAGTAAATATTGTCAAAGGCTCGAACAAACACCGCATTGCCTGCCGTATCTCTGGAAATAATCAAACCCTCCAGAATCGGCACGCCCGACGAAATCAGAGTTCCCAGTGTTCTGGTCACTCGAGCAATCGTTCCAATATGTAAGATCTTTCCTATCAGCGGTATGCGCAGCGAGAGCCAGTCGACCACGTACGCTCCCGTTTTGTTCTTCTTCACAATCTTGATAAAGATGTAAAAACTGATCGGCCCCACGAACAGGAAGTACCAGTAGTTCAGAAGCCAGTCGCTCATATCGATCAGCATCACCGTCATCGCCGGAAGATCTGTATCAAAGTCTTCAAAGATCTTCTTAAACTTCGGGATGATGAAAATCATGATGAATGACACGATCCCCACGGCCACCGTAATTACGGCCGCGGGATAGATCATCGCACCCACAATCTTTCGCTTCAGCGACTGAGCCTTCTCCTTGAACTCGGCAAGTCGCTGCAAAATCACTTCAAGAGCACCGCCGGCCTCCCCGGCTCGCACCATGTTCACATACAAGTTATCGAACGCCTTCGGCTGCTTGGCCATCGCCTCCGACAGCGTGTTACCGCCCTCAATATCTTCGATCACATCGATCAGAGCATTTCGCAATGCTCCCGGCTTACTCTGCCCTTCCAGAATTCGCAGACTGCGAAGTACCGGAAGTCCGGCGTCCTGCAGAGTTGAAAGCTGGCGAGTGAACGTGCACAACAGTTTCGGCTTCACGCCGCCCATCGTGAACGTCTTGCCTTCCTTCTTACCGCCCTTCTTTTTGACGACGGCCGCCTTTTTCTTTCGCTCCTTCTCGCGAATCTTCGTAACATAAAAGCCCTTCTCACGAATCATCGTCTGGGCTTCAGCTTCCGAAGGCGCCTCGATGGTGTCTTTCACCTCAAGGCCCGCGCTGTCCATGGCTTCGTATGTGAAGGTTGGCATGCCGTCTTCTCCATGAAGCTCCGGTGACCGTCAGAACCCATGTTCTGACCTAAGGCCTGCCACTCGGAACTTCGCACAGTTCACATTCCTGATGAATGTAAGTGCTGCACTAATGAACCATGTAGCAAAGCATGTACCGAAGTTTATTTAAATACCGTAAAGTGTTTTAATGCAAGAGTTTATCGCGATTCGAAGGGATGTCTCGACTGGTGAATCCGCCTGCTGTCTTGTTTTGCTTCAGCAGAATCGAGCAAACTTCGCGTTGATCACTCCTGACTCCATTTTTCAGCAATCGCTTTTAACCAAATCGCGGATGGGTAAAACTACTCACCCGCACGCTAATCCACGTCTTCCATCACGGTTTCACGCACAATCTCATCGATCGTTGTTAATCCGTCAAAAATCAGTTTAAGGCCAGCTTCCCGCAGTGTTGTCATTCCCTGTGAGCGGGCGAGGTCTCGTATGTCATCTCCGGACGCTTCTGCCGCCACGGCATCGCGAATTTCGTCCGTCACCAGCAGCAGTTCATAAATCCCAATACGGCCCTTGTAGCCCGCGTTGTTGCAGCGAGCACAGCCTTTGCCGTAGTAGAACTTGTACTTGCGGGCCGTCTTCAGCGGCAGCTGAAGCTCCATCAGCAGTTCATCCGACGGCTCGAACTGCGAGCGGCATTCTGTACAAATTCGCCGCACCAGCCGCTGTGCCAGAATGGCTTCCACCGTCGCGGTAATCAGGAACGCCGGCACACCCATGTCGCGCAGTCGAGTGATCGCACTCGGAGCGTCGTTGGTATGCAGGGTGCTGAAAACAAGGTGGCCGGTCAGAGCACTCTGAACGGCAATTTCCGCCGTTTCATAGTCTCGAATTTCGCCCACCAGAATCTTGTCCGGATCATGTCGCAGAATCGCTCGAAGCACGTTCGCAAACGTTACGCCCACGTCCGGATTTACCGGAACCTGAATGATCCCCTCAATGTCGTATTCAATCGGGTCTTCACTCGTGATGATCTTGGTACCGATATCGTTGAGTTCATTCAACGCTGAATACAGCGTGGTTGTCTTTCCGCTTCCCGTCGGTCCGGTCACCAGAACAATGCCGTTAGGACGAGTAATCACCGAGCGGAACTTGCTGAGCGTTCCCGCATCCATCCCGATTTTGTTCAGGTCCAGAGCCACCACGGTTCTGTCCAGAATTCGCATGACCACCGCTTCACCGAACAGTGTTGGAAGCACGGAAACCCGAAGGTCGACCGAGTTTCCTCCCACGTTCAGTTCGATACGTCCGTCCTGCGGAAGTCGGCGTTCCGCAATATCAAGATTGGCCATTACTTTTACTCGCGACACAATGGCATTCGCCAGATGTCGCGGAGGAGGAACCATCTCAAACAGAACACCGTCCGCTCGAACACGAATCTTAAATTCATCTTCGAACGGTTCGAGATGAATGTCGCTCGCCTGGTCACGAATGGCCAGCAGCATCACCATGTTCAGCAGCTTTTTAATGGGCGCTGAATCCGACATTTCGTCAGCAGATGCCAGGTCATATCCACGGACCTTCTTTTCCGCATCTTCGTCGGTCGAGAGTTCCTGAATAACGTCTTCGATACTCTCGGCCCGATCGGCGTAGTAGCGGGCAATTGCCGCTTCGACATCCGGCAGATTGGAAACAGCTCCACGAATCTCCAGATTCAGAAAGTTTCGAAGGTCATCCAGAGAAGCCACATTCTGCGGTTCCGCCATCGCGACGGTCAGCACATTGTTCTTCAGAGAGACTGGCATGATCTTGTAGATTTCGGCCATCGTCTGAGGAACAAGTTCCAGCACGTTTGGAGCGACGGTCGTCTCTTCCAGATTGACGACCGGCATCCCCCACTGTTCGGCAAGAGCTTCGGTGACCTGTGCCTGAGTCACAAATCCCATGCGGACTGCGACCTGGCCGATGACCTGCCCGGGACTCTGCTTCTGTTCCTCCAGAATATCCCACAACTGGTCATCATTGATGTGACCCAGATCAATCAGAATTTGTCCAAGCTTTCGCTGTGCCATGGCAGATGCTGTCAGGAATGAGGAAACAGGACGGAAATCTTCTGGAACGACGCTGAATGAACACCGCGGATCACGGAATCACTGACAGGTAAAACCTGATTGACTCCGTGCCCCGTGCATAAGTCTGTCATTCATCGTCTTCATCTTCTTCTTCGTCGTCATCGAACACGCCGCGTTTCGCGCGTTCGATACGAGCCCGCAGTTCGCCGGGATTGTTGGACTTGTTGATCACATCGCGTTCTTCCACCAGTCCGTTCTTCCAAAGGTTGAACAGTGAATCGTCCAGCAGAATCATGCCGAACTTGCGACCCGTCTGAATGGACGAATTGATACGGAACGTCTTACCTTCACGAATCAGATTTGAAATCGCGGGCGTCACGACCAGCATTTCGTAAGCAGCAACGAGCCCCTTTGGTTTTCGAGGAAGCAGGGCCTGGCTAAGAATGCCAATAATGGCATTGGCCAGCTGAGTTCGAATCTGTTCCTGCTGATTGGTTGGGAACACGTCGATGATACGGTCAACCGTACCCTGAGCACCGGTGGTGTGCAGAGTACCAAACACCACGTGGCCGGTTTCGGCAGCAGTTACAGCGGCCGCGATCGTTTCAAGGTCTCGCATTTCCCCCACAAGAATCACGTCCGGGTCCATACGCAGAGCACGACGGAGGGCTTCCGGGAAGCTGGGAACATCCACGCCGATTTCTCGCTGCATGATCGTGGATTTCTGGTGGTCGTGATAATACTCGATCGGGTCTTCCAGCGTGATAATATGATGATCCATGTTATGGTTCATCCAGTTGATCATACTGGCCAGACTGGTTGTCTTACCGGAACCGGTAGGCCCCGTCACCAGAAACAATCCGCGAGGTCGCTGAATCAGATCCTTCACGACCGGCGGCAGCCCCAGCTGCTCGAAGGTCAGGAATTCGTTGGGAATTCGCCGAAGGACCATTCCAATCATGCCGCGCTGCTTAAAGACAGCCACGCGAAATCGAGCCTTATCGCCGAAGGCAAATCCAAAGTCCGTCCCACCGCGTTCCTGAAGTTCCTGCTGATTACGCTCGGGCGTAATGCTCTTCATGAGATTGGTGGTGTCTTCAGCATCGAGCGAACGCGTTTCCAGGCGGACCATATGGCCGCCCATCCGCACCACAGGAGGCTGCCCAACCGTAATGTGCAGGTCACTGCACCGTTCCTTAACAACGGTTTCCAGCAGTTTGTCGATCTGGAATGAGCGCATCAACCTCTCCGGGCTCGCTATGATCAGGTGACCGATCTGGGAATCGTTCTACGAAGAACAGACAAAACCTTTACGCCGTGGCAACCGCCACACCGCAATAACACCACCAACCCTGAAAGCTGCACCAGCCCGCAACAACGTCCGACCAGAACGTACACCATCTGAAAACACAGCGATCTGTGCTCAGGCAGTTTCGTCCTGATGGAAATGAACCGGAAAAATGCCTCTGCCAGGATAAATGAGTTCGAGTTCTGTCAGGTAACCTCAGCCAACAACACTTACAGCAACATAAATGATGGCGAACGACTGATCGATGACCGGAAAGCAGAACGCCGACAGGTCGTTAATATTGCAAATCCCTGAAATGGAATTTGCGAAAGGAATGACTCAGTGTTCGCAAACTAACTACTCAGATCAAATAAAAGCCAGTTTCGAAAGCTTACAACGTATTTCAGTAATCCATCCGACTGAACGAGCCCGCAGAAATACTCTGCCCGGTTCAGCCGCTTCAATCCCCTTTTAATGTCCTCCCTTGGACAACTTCATCACCTCGGCCAAAGTCGTCATGCCGTCAAAAGCCTTATCCTTCGCATCTTCCACCAGTGTTCGCATGCCCAGCAGGCGAGCCTGTCGACGAATGTTCTGCCCGGGCTCGCTGTTGAACGCCATTTCCCGCAGCGTTGTGTTCATCGTCATCAGTTCAAACACTGCTCGGCGACCCTTGTATCCCGTGTGCTGACAGTTGTTACATCCCTTTCCGCGAGCCCACTGACCGTCTTCCAGTTCAGTAGGTGAAATGTTGAAGAAGTCGACCTCCTCCGGTGTTGGCTGATACGGCTCCCGGCACTTCGGACAAATCACCCTCACAAGCCGCTGAGCCAGAACGGCCATTAGTGAACAGGCGACCAGAAACGGCTGAACTCCCATGTCAATCAGGCGCGTAATAGAACTGGGCGCATCGTTCGTATGCAGTGTGCTGAAAACCAAGTGTCCAGTCAAGGAAGCCTGAATAGCCATCTCTCCGGTTTCCGTATCGCGAATTTCACCCACCAGAATCACATTGGGCGCCTGTCGCAGCATCGCTTTAATAATGCGGGCAAAGTCCAGGCCGATATTGTGGCGAACTTCCACCTGATTAATCCCCGGCAGGTAGTATTCCACCGGGTCTTCCGCCGTGATGATCTTTCTGTCAGGACGGTTCAGTTCCCCCAGAGCACTGTACAGTGTGGTGGTTTTCCCGCTCCCGGTCGGCCCGGTGACAAGGAAAATTCCGTTCGGCCGTCGGATGATATTTTGGAAAGTTCGATAGTTGTCTTCTCCAAACCCCAGATTTCGGATCCCGATTTTGATGTTGTCCCGGTCCAGGATTCGCATCACCACGGCCTGACCATGGTTTGTCGGAAGGATCGAAACTCGAAGGTCAAACTCCTTGTTCCCTGCTCGAGTCTTGATTCGACCGTCCTGAGGACGACGTTTTTCCGCAATATCCATGCGGGCCATGATCTTGAATCGCGACACCAGTGCTCCCAGAAGGCGTTTGGGCGGACTGTCGCGTTCCATCAGAACACCGTCGATGCGGTAGCGAATCCGCACACGGTCTTCAAAAGGTTCGATATGAATGTCGCTGGCTCTCATCTGCACCGCTTCGGTGATGATCAGATTGGCCAGGCGAATGATTGGAGCGCTGTCATCTTCGTCGCCGGCCAGAGCCTGAGCGGCTTCGACGGCGGTAAAGTCGATCTGAGTTTCGGTGAACTCCGAGATCATCGAGTCGACAGATTCAGTTTCTGACTGACCATAATGCCGGTTAATGGCTCCCTGAATGGATTCCAGGGGCGCCATGACCACCTTGATTTCACGATTCAGTACGAATCGCAGCTTATCCAGAATCTCAATATTGTTAGGATTGTGCATCGCGATAATGACGGCATCGTCTTCCACTCCCGTCGGAATCACGATGTTTTCGCGAGCCATCGATTCCGTGACCAGCTCAATCACGCTGTTCGGAATCTGCAGACCTTCCAGTTCTACAAATTCGTATCCAAATTCCTCAGACTGAGCTCGCCCCAGATCAGCTCCGGAAATATAGCCGAGCCGCACGAGGGCATCTTCCGGCGTAATTCCCAGATTTGCAGCCATGCTGCGAGCTTCTTCAAGCTGCGATTCACCGATGGTGCCGTCCTGGACGAATCGTTCCAACCAGTCTGCCATATTTAACTCCGGAACAAAATAAAGACTTACGGTCGCCGCGACACCGCCCTACCGAAGCCTGCAACTCTGCGGAACCCTGGAGAGATCGGTAATGAATCGGCGGAACGCAAAGACTGACTTCAGTTTTCACCTGCATGTGACTCAGATGCAGCAACCCTGTGGACTGTAAACGGAAAAACGCTCAATCAAGGTACCATCGCGTCAGGTCAGATGACGTATTCCGAACACAACACCCTCGCTGCCAGTGGCCAGCAAACCGAGAACACCGCCTGAAAGGGAACTCCCAATCGTGTCGATTTGATGTCCACTGAGGAAGAAAGGGATTACTACAGTTTTACCACTCTGACCAGCCATGGGGCCGATTCTGTGCTCTGTTCGATGACAACACAAGCCTTCCCTGCCCGAGTTTTTCTGCTTCGGCCGACTGTTTCTTCCCCAAACGTCTGTGGGACAGCAAAGTGGGTTGTGTGAAAAGTCGCTTTCCCGGGTTGCGATTCCCTGCAGTCAGTTGCACACTGGCAGTTGCGGCCCGCCTTCAGAACACGTTTTACGGCCATTGAAGTCGGTCGTATCACCGACTTCCCATCTCATCGTGTCGGGAGCTGTCATCATGCCAAATTTTTTAGCCTTGCCGGACTCACCGTCGCTGCAAAACGGTACAGTCGGGTTTGCGGTTCCTGGCAACCCGACAGCTCTCAGCCGGGCGACTCGCCGTCGCAACTCTGCGAGCAACAGAGATGTCAGCCGGAGCGTTTGGTTTGGTTTTCAGTGCATTCTGAAGAAAATGGTGCCCCTCGTTCTGTCCATAGTATTACTCACCCCGGTACTGCTCCATGCAGTTTGTCCAGTCGTTGCTCTGGCGGATTCGTCGGTTCAGAACCGGCCGAGTTCGACATTGCTGACAGCAGGAGGCCAGCCACAACAGGCGAAGAATCGCCCCAATATTTTGTTCCTGTTCGCGGACGACTGGGGGCGGTTTGCCAGTATTTATTCGGAGACTGACCAACCAGGCGGCCTGAATGAGATACTTCGAACTCCGTATTTTGACGACGTTTCACGCAGGGGAGTGCTGTTTCGGAACGCCTTTGTCAACGCTCCTTCATGCACACCCTGCCGCAGTTCTCTGCTTTCCGGGCAATACTTTTGGAGGACCGGAAGAGCGGCAATTCTTCAGGGAGCTGTCTGGAATTCCGGAATTCCGTCATGGCCATTGCTGTTGAAGCAGTCCGGATACCACATCGGGAAAAGCTTCAAAGTCTGGAGCCCGGGCACACCAGCTGATGCTCCCTTCGGTGGTCAGGCCCACTCATGGCAGAAAGCCGGTGGAAAATTCAATCAGTTTTCACAGAATGCGACTCAGCGGGTGGCCGGGGGTGTCAGTATTGTTCAGGCTCGCGATGAACTGCTGGACGAGGTACGCCGGAATTTTCGTTCCTTTCTGGCGTCTCGGCCCGCCGAGACGCCATTTTGTTACTGGTTTGGCCCAACGAACGTACACAGGAAATGGACAAAGGGTTCAGGAAAGGCGCTTTGGGGAATAGACCCTGATCATCTTCGTGGAAAGATGCCCCCTTTTCTGCCCGACGTTCATGAAGTGCGAGAGGATTTAGCGGATTACTTTGGAGAGATTCAGGCTTTTGATGCGGCCATTGGTGTGCTGCTGCAGGAGCTCAGGGAGACTGACAACCATGGCCACTCACTGTTGGACAACACGTTAATTGTGATCAGTGGCGATCATGGCGCCCCGGGATTTCCTCATGGCAAATGCAATCTGTATGACTTTGGTCTGCAGGTATCACTTGCGATTTCCGGGCCGGGAGTTGTGGGGCAGCGTGTCGTGGATGACTTCGTCAGTCTGCCGGATCTCGCCCCGACACTGCTTGAAGCTGCAAAAGTGCCAATCCCGGACGTGATGACGGCAAAAAGCCTCTGGCCCGTTCTGTCGTCTTCCTCCTCGGGACTTGTGGATTCGACAAGATCATGGGTTGTTGCCGGAAGAGAACGCCATGTGGAAATGGCACGCGAAGGATTTCTGCCATACCCTCAGCGGTGCCTCCGGACCTCCGACTACCTTTACATCATCAATTTTCAGCCTGAACGAACTCCCATGGGAGATGCTCACCGCCTCACCAGCGACAACCCGCCAACGCTGGAAGAACTCACGGAACAGACATTTGTTGCTTATCCGGATGATGATGCCGGACCGACAAAAGCATGGCTTGTTTCTCATCGAGATGACCCGCGATGGAAAGCCACTTTCGATCTGACATATGGTCTGCGGCCTCGTGAAGAATTATATGATCTGCGAAAGGACCATTTTCAAATGCACAACGTAGCGGGTCGAGCAGACTATTCCGTGATTCGAAGTGAACTCGAACGCCAGTTGCTTGCTGAACTCGTGCGCAGCGGCGATCCTCGTATGCAGAACGACGGACATTTTTTTGAGACCCCTCCTCTGGCTGGCCCGCTTCCGGATGATGTTCCGAAGCCCAATCGAAAGTCCCGGTAACAATGCTGACAAGAGTCCTGAGGCCATGGGCCGCGGGACCCGGACATCACCGAAAGGCTGAACGACCCATGGCATTTCTGAAACAAGTCGACGACAACCTGATCGAAGTACGAATTCCACTCGACAAAGAGTGCATTATCGTGGGCCGGGAGGGAGGATGCGATGTGCAGGTGGAATTTCCCGCTGTTTCACGAAGTCATGCGCAGATCACTCAGGAGTCGTCGAAGTTTTTTCTGCAGGACCTCAACAGCCGAAACGGCACAAAACTGAATGGGGAGAAAATCTCCAGTAAGGAACTTCTCAAACATGGCGACAAGATTGAATTCTCTACCAAAGAATTCATCTTTTACAGTCTGGACGGACTCAACGAACAAACCGGATCCGGGCTGATAACGCCCAGAATGATTCCTTCATCGGGGCGAGCAGAAGATTCTGACGACGCCTCAATAATGCGGGAGTTTCGTAAGATCGGCGACGATGTTGAGCCATCTCCTTTTGTGGCTAAGGAATTGCGTGAGTCCAAGATCATTGCATGCTTTCCTGCTCAGACAGATCAGCTGAATCCACTGATTGCCAGAGTCGCACCCAGTAAATTGCTGCAGGTATTGCAGCTGATGGATGCCTTGCGGCGAATACGAAACAGAGAGGAGGTCTTTGAAGCTGCAGCTTCGAAAATGCAGGAGTTTTTTCCATCGATGGAGCGAATTGCGTTTGTCGAAGAGACGGACAGCAGTCACCGGATCCGAGTCATTTTTGCAGGAGGCAGGGTGCCGGATTCCTCCAGCGAACTGTGTATCCCCCTGATTCAGCGGACGATCAGAGACTCTGACGCCTTGCTGTACGCCGAGCAGCGTCGGAAATCCGTCACGGATGTTCCCCGCATCAGTGATCTCAGCAACTGCTACATTATGTGCGTTCCTGTTCTGGAAGCGAATGGAGTCTGCTGTGGCGCCATTCAGATGGATTGCAGTGACGACGAACGCGGCTTTGATGCAGTCGATCTTGAACGACTGACAATCCTGACCCACGTGATCGCATTCGCCCTTGAACATTGCGACGATCGCGTAACCGGTTGCTGAATCCATCGGGTTTCAGAAGTCGCCGACGGCCACTCGCTGGCCGCTCAGCATCAGCGGCAAGTGGTCCGGTGGACATTGGGAACCCCCAGTCTCTGACGTGGAAACGGGCACGGCTTCTTACTGTTCCGCTTCCGGAGTTGCCTGAGAAGGTTTTGTCAGGGGAGGCTCAGGCAGTTGCCGCATCAGATCGTGACATCTGCCGATTTCTGCGGAGACCGAATTGTCCTGTTCGTACAATCGAATGGTGGCAGTGAGCACGTCGCGAGCCAGGTCATGTTCTCCGGCCTGCACGGCATTCGCAGCCACTTCCAGAGCTCGCTCCAGTACTTGTCGGCGGGCGGCCACGTCCTGTTCCGTTTGCCAGTTCTGCAACGATTCCGAAAGGAAATTTCGCAGATAGGTATAGTCGGGGTCATTCTGCAGCATGACCACCAGATCCTGCAGCTGCTGTTTCGCTTTTACGGGATCGCCTGAGGAATAAGTTTCGAACGCCCGTCTTGCAAGTCGATGAATTTCAGAGCTGGCCGAACCGTTTGACGACGACGTGATCCTGAGTGATCGGCAGAATTCATATTGATCGACCTGAGAAATCATCGCCTGAATCTGTGGATGCTGATCCTGCATCTGCTGATTGCTGAGCAGTGGTTCCAGGAGATCGTCGCGGGCTCGCAGCCAGCCCGGCCCGGCTGTACCCTGAAGAATATCTTTTGCCTGCTGAAACTGCGAAAAGGGGTCGGGCTTACTGCGTCCCACAAAGTAAAAACTGCCGCCAATCAGCAGAGCCAGCAGAAGCAGCAGAACGAGTGTGTTATCGAAGAACCTTGCGACGGAGGACTTGCGGAGCGATTCTGCAGCATCATCACGCAGCAGATCGCGAATCAGCGTTGCTGGTCCGGGATGGTGTACGCCATCCTCTTCAACAGAATCCGGATTTCGCACGGTAGCTCCCGGAGCGGGCCGTTCTATCGTGGCGGACTCCGCCTGCTGTTCCGTAAACGCAATTCGAGACCGTATCTGTTCCAGTCGTCGAATCAGCACCAGAGCGTCAGGAAATCGCTTGCCCGGATCCTTTTCCAGCAGCTGGCAGACAAAGTCTTCCAGCAGTCTCGGACAATCAGGCGCGTAACGAGACGGCTTGTCAAAAGTTCCAAACTGATGCTTTTGCAGAATATCATTGGCAGTCGGGCCTGTGAAAGGAGGTCGGCCCGCCAGCATGACGTACATCACAGCCCCCAGCGAATATAAATCGCTGCGTTTCGTTGCTCGCTTGCCCTGCGCCTGTTCCGGCGACATGTACTCGGCCGTTCCGACAACACCGCCCGTTCTGGTAAGCCGGGCGGTGGCAAAGACTGCGGCCACACCAAAGTCAGTCAGCTTTACCACGCGTTCTTTGGTCAGCATCAGATTGGACGGCTTCAGATCCCGATGCACAATACCGGCATCATGAGCTGCCTTCAGAGCGGCTGCAATCTGAAGCGACAGTTCGATTACTTCCGGCCATGGGATCCTGCGACGTTCGGTGATTTCAGTTGTCAGCGTGACGCCATCGACAAATTCCATTGCATAGTAGTATGTCTCTTCTGACTCTCCATTACCGAATAACTGAACGATATGTCGATTCGACAATTGCCGCAGCGCAGCGATTTCCCGGTTGAATCGCTGAACGAAGCCATCTTCCCTTGCCATCGTGGCGGGCAGAACTTTGATGGCTGCTTCCTGCCCGGTTTCCTCGTGAACACCGTGATAAACATTCCCCATGCCGCCCGATCCGATTTTTCGGTCAATGCAATAGGGACCAATCTTTTCGGGGTACATAGGATCTGTGTCCGTAAGCCTTTTATTCCGGAGTCAGTTTTGAAGACATACTCTGCAACGCCCTTTTAACAGCACTTCAGAGACATCGCCAATCTGGTCCGGAATCGAGACCTGCACTTCCTTTTGTGTAAGGCAGGTAATCTGCCCGCAACTGGTGCAAAGAAGATGAGGATGCGTGGTGCCAGCGTGATGAGATTCATCACTGACGGCCTTAAGTTCGTATCGCCAGACATGGTCGCCCAACTCCATCCGAAACGCCAGGCCTGATTCCGCAAGGTCATTCAGTGTTCTGAAAATCGTTGATTTGTCAAAACCTCGCTCCTCAAGATCCGTGCAGGCCTCATGATGACTGGCAGGAGACAGGCGACTGGCCAGAAACTGCACCACGGCGACCCGACAGGGTGTGGCGCGCAACCCGGCTGCTCGCAGCGTCGCGCGTGCCTCAGAAATGGACGGGACTGAATGGCTTTCCGCCATGGATCACCTGATGTTCCGGGACCGGGCAATTCACAAAGATCTGTTGCCTTACTCTTTACGCATCTTAACGTCATTCCCCGTGAACACCAAACCTTAGAGTTGTACGTCCGTTTCAGGATGGGTAAAACGCGGAAAGCCAACGGTCCATTCCCGTCCGAACTTTGACTTTTCGCGGGTTCCTTTCACAATGGCCTCATCAATGAAGCTGGGACTGATTAACAGTGCATGGGCGCAGGCAGGCCGAGATACAGCCTGGGGCATCCATAAAACCCGAGAGATCGGATTTGACTGTATTGACATTTTCGCGGACCCGCTGGATATCGATGCGCTTGAGCGTCGACTGATCCGCAGAGAATGTCAGAAGGCGGCACTTCCCATTATTTCCGTGTGCTGTGTTGCCACCGGATTAATCGACTTCAATCCGGCAGTGCAGCGATTTCACCTGGAGCGATGTGGCCGATATCTGGATATGTGCTGCGAATTTGAAGCTCAGAATCTGCTGCTCGTGATCGGCGAATATCTCTGGAATCAGGAAGTCATACCGCCAGAGGTGCAATGGCAAACCGCAATTGAGAACTGTCGCCGACTGGCCGATGAAGCCGAGCATCTGGGGCTGAAAATTGCGCTGGAGCTGGAGCCTTTTCCGTTGTCACTTGTCAACAGTGTGCCATCCATGGTCCAGTTCATCGACGAAGTGAATCACCCCGCCTTCAGAGCCAATATTGACATATCGCACCTGCATCTTGCAAAGGCTGATCCGGCGGAAATCCAGGGGCTGCGTGGGCGAGCCATCCACGTTCATATTTCCGACTGCGACGGGCGAGTTCACGGTGATCTTCCTCCCGGCCGCGGCGTCGTCAATTTTAAGCCATGGCTCGATCAGATCGCTGCACTGCAGATTGATGGTGCTATTTCCATTGAACTCGAATACTCTCCGGAACCCGATCAGATCGACGCATGGGTACGGGAAGCATTCGAATCCACCGCCAAACTGCTGCAGCAGGCCGGACTCCGGTAATCGTGAACCAGATCGCTCTTCATCAAGAGGAGATATGCTGTATTCAGCAGATTGCGAAAACCGAATCACCTGAGCCATTCTCCGGCTCGAGCAACTCTTTGAGACGTTCGAGCGCCTTCATTTGTAATTGCCGTACCCGCTCCTTGGAGATGCCAAGATCCGAAGCAATTTCGCGAAGAGTCCGTGCCCTTGTACTGGTTCCGAGTCCATAACGATTCATCAATATCTGTTGCTCGCGATCATCCAGCACACCGTCGGCCTTCGCCAGAAGTTCCGCGACGACAGCTTCGGGGTCGGCACAGATGCTCTGCTGTGCTTCTTCTTCGGGGAACTCGGTGAGCAATTCGGGCGGAAGACACGAAAATCTTTCCTTCCGTCGCTGCCTCAGTTTCCATGCCCGAAAGAAGTGCCTCTGAATAGAATGAGTGGCATACGTGCTGAAACGAAATCCCCGTGAATAGTCGAAGCGATCGATTGCTCCCAGCAGGATCATGCAGCCATCGCTGCTGAACTCATCCACGTCGCAACCTGAAGTCGAAAATTTGCGAGCAATACTGGAGACCAGACGGAGATTCGAGTTCACCAGCTGAGTGCGAATCTTCTCGACGAGAGCCAGCATCTTTTCGATTCGCTCAATTATCCCTGCGATCGGTTTCTTCGCCGACAATCGAGCACGCTGCTGATTGATTCGGAATCTCAGAAGATTCATTGCACGAAACAGCACCTGTTCGTGCTCGAACGTCAGCAGTGGGTCCGGAGCACACCAGTTTCTGACAGCGGCCACCTCATCCGAATTCATACTTGCTGCAAAGTCGAGCTCGGCCCGGTTCTCATTAGAAACATTGGACAGTTCCTGCAGAAGTTGCTGAGCAAGATCAATGGGGTGTTCGTCGTCGACCAGCGAGTCAAAATCCGGAGAATAAATAAATCGAATTTCCTGCGTGAGAAGCTCAGAAGCCTTTTGCTGCAGTTCAGCATCCTTTGCACTGACCTTCCTGGTTCGTTCCTGAGTCAGTTTCATCGACGTCTCCCCCCTGTTTTCGCCACAATTCCTGTTTTTATCAGAAAACGGTCAAATCGTTCCGGGATGTTTTGATATTGCCAAATGATCCCTGACAATGCAACCGTCTGAGAGTGTTCAAAGTAACCAATTTTTTCAGTTTTTTTTCGGTAAAACGGAATTTGACCGTGAAATTCTGAAGTCTCTGCCGGAGTTCCCCGTGCATAGTAAAACGTTCTAAACAGTCAAAACATCAAGCGATTTTTTTGAGTGTCTGGTATTCAAAGTCCGCGGTTTGATTCATCATTGACTGAGGTCAAGTCCTGCCAATAAGCACAGGCAGCCAGAATCACAGGTAGCGGATCACTGAAGGTGAATTAACTCATGTCTCAGCAGGCAGATACAGCAATTCGTATTTCGTGGGATCGCTCAGGAAAGTTCTTTGAGCTTTCCTGCGAAGTCGTCCTTCCTGGCGATCGGAAACACGTGTTTGACTTCTTTAGTGACGCCTTTCAGCTGGAGCGAATTACACCTCAGTGGTTAAATTTCGAAATATTGACTCCGGCTCCTATCCGGATTTGTAAAGGATGCCTGATCGACTACCGGATTAAGCTGCATGGCATCCCTGTGAGCTGGCGTACAGAGATCTCCGCCTGGGAACCGCCTTTCTCGTTTACAGATCGGCAGGTTCGCGGACCTTACCGAATGTGGGAGCACTTCCATACCTTTTCAGAAGTTCCCGGCGGCACTCTTGTGAGAGATCGGGTGCAATATCAGGTGCCGGGTGGCCGGCTTGTGAACTGGCTGTTTGTGGAAAAGGATCTGAGAAAGATTTTCAGCTTCCGATGTCAGGAGCTGATCCGGCTGTTTGATGCTCCATCAGATTCTTCTTCACAGGCCTCCGTGGCACCACTGGCTGAATCGAGGAGTGCGTTATGAAAGTGCCGGTGAGCCGAATTCGAGCGGCAAATACGAATTCGCCAGACTCGTCTCAGGACTTTGTACTGTACTGGATGACTTCATTCCGTCGCCTGCAGTTCAACTATTCGCTGCAGCGAGCCGTGGAATGGTGTCGTGAACTTAATAAACCGCTGCTTGTCCTGGAAGCGGTTCGAGCGGACTATGAATGGGCCAGTGTGCGACTGCATTCGTTCATCATCCAGGGAATGCATGACAATTTTTCGGCTGCGGCAGGGAGGAATATCACCTATTACCCGTACATAGAACCATCTCCCGGTAGTGGATCCGGGATGGTGGAGTATCTCACCAGGCATTGCTGCGTCGTGGTGACAGACGACTACCCATGCTTTTTCCTGCCCCGAATGCTCAAAGCGGTGTCTCGCCGGTCGCCGGTGCTGGTTGAGGCGATCGATTCCAACGGCCTGTTGCCCATGCACACCACAGGCACCGTGTTTCCCACCGCTTATGCCTTTCGACGATACCTGCAGTCCTCACTGGCCGGATTTTTGTCAGAAATGCCTCAGGAGAATTGTCTGAAGGAAGTTATTCCATTGATGCAACGGTTGCCTGAAGATTTGCCGCGGCGCTGGCCTGCCGCCTCACAAGCCGATCTGTCGAACGCCGTGACGACTGCCCGCCGAATACCAGTGGATCGAAGTGTGCAGCCAGGCTGGGCAACCGGTGGTTCACACGAAGCGGTGAAACAGTGGCGTCGTTTTCTTATTGATCGACTGTCGCACTATCCGGAACACCGAAACCAGCCCGACGAGAATGGATCGAGCGGTCTTTCGCCGTGGCTGCACTTCGGGCATCTTTCTGTCCATCAGATGTTTCGGGAACTGGCAGATCACGAACACTGGGCACCGGATCGGCTCGGCAGCGTCAGGCAAACGCGTGGCAGCCGGGAAGGCTGGTGGGGAATGTCGTCTGCCGCAGAATCCTTCCTTGATGAGCTGGTGACGTGGCGCGAACTTGGATTCAATATGTGCAGTAAGGTGAAGAACTATGATCAGTACGAATCGCTGCCTGAATGGGCTCAGCAAACTCTTCATGAACATGCATCGGACATTCGTCCGGTGACCTACGACTTCGAACAGCTGCAGAATGCGGCTACTCACGATCCGCTCTGGAATGCGGCACAAAATCAGCTACTGACCGAAGGCAGGATGCACAACTATCTGAGAATGCTGTGGGGAAAAAAAATTCTTCAGTGGTCTCATACTCCTCAGCAAGCGCTGAAAACCATGATAACGCTCAACAATCGCTTCGCGACAGACGGTCGTGATCCAAACTCATACTCCGGCATCTTCTGGGTGCTGGGACGTTATGATCGGGCATGGGGACCGGAACGCACCATCTTCGGGAAAATTCGTTACATGACGTCAGAAAATACAGCTCGAAAGCTGCATCTGTCTGAATATCTGAAGCGTTACTCACCGGAAAAAGTGCGAGGCCGATTGTTTTGACAGAATGGCGAGAGGCTCCTTTTATAGAGAGCGGCAAAATCGTTTTCACTGGGAGGGCGAGGCTCCTGCCGAGCCGTGTGCGCAGGTCACTATCGTACGCCCCTTTGTTTGCAGCAAAGCCGATTGTTTCGCAGGAGCAAGTGGATGGCGCGTGATCGGCTCGGCGGGAGCCTCGCCCTCGCATCTGTCGGGGTGATCGGCTCGGCGGGAGCCTCGCCCTCCCATCTGTTGGGGCGACTGGTCTTTATTTACCTGCCGATCGCCTAACGGGCCTTCTGCTTACTGTTGGCTGAAGGTCTGGCCTCTCAGACCGTCGTCTCCTTCAAAATCAGCAGGCTGATCGAGGCCGCCCGTGAGCAGCAGTCCGTCTATTTTTGCATGAGCCTGTGCCAGTCCTGCCAGGGCATCCACATATCGCAGGTTGGATTCAAAGAATGTACGACGAACAATCAGCACCTGCAGGAAATCAAACTCTCCGGCGGAATACGCTCGTTCTGAAAGTCTGAGTGTTTCATCGGCTTTTGGCAGAATCGTATCCTGATAACGCTGAACAGCGACTGCTGCGGAATCAAACTCCTGACTGACCTGAGCGAGACGAGCCTTCAGTGATGCTTCTATCCGTTTGACTTCATGAGTTGCCCGGCAATACTCGGCCCATGCCGCTGAAATGTTCCCTGAATTGTTATTGAACACCGGAACAGGTGCTGCCACCTGCAGGTTGATCAGTCCTGAACCGGTAGCATTGTCATGCCCTGCGCCCATCATCGCTGTGATATTTGGAATGGCCTGAACTTCCTGACGCTGCTGATTTGCCCGAGCCTGCTGTACGCGGGTTCTTGCTGCATTCAGTTCCGGACTCGAGGAAATCAGATTCTGCCAGGTCAAGTCCCAGTCGATCTGAGTTTCGCGAGGCTCAAGTTTCCCATTCAGCGGGGATGGCTGCATCTGTGGCATGCCCGCTGTGGCCATTAATTCCTTCCATGCCCCGCGAAACGAAATTCGAGCCTGCTGACGGGCAACGTCAATCTCCGCCATTTGAACTTCAGCCTGCAGCAAATCGACCTGAGAAGTCTCCATTGCTTCCTTGCGTCTGCGGGATACGTCAGTTCCCTGTTCGGTCACCAGATAAAAACTGTCCGTCAGTTCAATACGCCGCTGTGCTGCAAGGGCCTGATAAAACTGAACGCGAATATCAGTCAATACGCGATACCTCTGGCTCTCAAGATCCCATAACTGCGCCTGGACAGACTGATCCAGAACACGTCGATTCAGGCAGAGCTTGTCACCCCTCACGAACTCCTGCTCAACGTACGCGCCATGCTGATCTGTACCTGCATCGGCGATCTGGCTTCCAAAGTATCCAACCGAAGGATTCGGATTAATGCCGACCTGATATCGAACTCCTTTTGCCTTAAGAGCCGACGCTGACAACTGTCGAATGGTCGGATTATTCTCGAGCGCCATCTGTTCAATCTGCGCGAGCGACAGTCCGTTTACAAGCGGCTCACCGCCGTCAGAACTGTCGATCGGCAATGCAGGTTCGCCGTTTTCCGTCAGCATTTCCACCGAAGAAGAAACCAGCCGGAGTTCGGCAGAACCTTCAGACGCAGCGTCTGAGTCAGGATCGCTGACGGGCTCCGGAGTGCGATGTTGTTCGGCAGCCACCGCTGTTAACTTTTCGGTTTGGCCGAGACCTCGTGTGTCGCGTGCTGCAGCCGACTGTCGGGCAAGTGGATCGCCTGTCGCTGCACAGCCAGCGGCAGCCACAATCGTGAAAATATTCAGGATATTAAAGAGCGGGCGCATCATGACCTCATGTCGCTGCGTAGCCACCAAACATTCCGGGCCGCTGCACATCTTCCGTGATGGGCGGTGACTCCAGCTTCTCAGCACAGAACTGACCGAACGAATTCGCTCGTCGCATCAAAGATTAACGCCGGAGTCCATTTCAGATTTCGACCTGCCTCGCACAGACGGTTGAGCTTCCCGAAGTTCATTTCAAAGCTCAATGACGAAAGAATGACTCCAGCCGATTCGATCGATACAAACAAACCAAAGCAATTTTCAGACCGCGCGAGGCCGTTGCAGGCAGATGAGCGCGGCATCCCCGTGCCGTTATAGATTCGCTGGCAAACCTGCCGGGCGTCAGCTGATTTGTCTGAGAAGGTCTTGCAGCGGCAAAGACTGCCGAATCGGGCCGTCCGGGGAGAAAAGTCGGTGAGATACAGCCGCATCGAGAAACGGCATGAAGCAATTTCCTCGTGGAAGTGCAGTGATCCACACCCTGATTTAACCTCCAACGGAAAGAAAAAGGGGCCACAGCCAATAGAGTGCAGCACTGCGATTGCGGTCAGTTGCCGACAGATGGCCCACTATCGCAGACAGTGGTCGTTCGGGCGCTCGGACGTTAGAATTCTGCCACGCTGGCGACGGCCGGAAAATGGTTTGCAGCAACCACAAAGCATCTTTGACGAGACACACATGGCAATTGGTATCAGTCCGCTGGTGGATTTCGTGTTTAAGCTGATGCTCGGCAGTCCGGAGCACAGCAGAGTGACCATTCATTTTCTGAACGCGATTCTGGTGGATCATCCCAGGATTACGAGTGTTCAATTCCTGAATCCGTTTCTGGGCAAGCAAACCGAGACTGACAAGCTCGCCGTTCTGGACATACTGGCGACAGATGAGCACGGTCGATTGCTGAATATTGAAGTGCAAACTTCGCTGCCGGTCGGCATGTCTCAGCGTCTGACGTATTATGTTTCCAGTATTTACGTCAGTCAGCTGTACGAAGGTGATCCGTATCGCAAACTTCGTCCTGCGATTAGTATCTGCGTGCTGTCACGTTCCATGTTTCCGAAATCCACCGGGCTGCATCTGGACTTTCGGTTGCGTGATGTGTCAGCGGAACTGACTCTGACCGACGACCTGCAAATCCATCTTTTGCAGTTGAATCATCTTCAGGTGACAGCAGAAAATGTGTACAATGCGACGCCTGCAGAACGCTGGGCGTGGTTTCTGCTGAATGCTGACAAGCTGACGACCGCAGAAATTCGCCGATTGTTCCCTGATCAGGAAATTTTGGAAGCCGCCGGAGTCCTGGAAATGATCTCACAAACTCCCGAACAAATGATGCTCTATAACGCTCGGCTGAAATTGCAACTGGACAACGAAGCGAGATTGTATCACGCTCGAGAAGAAGCCCTGGAAGAGGGTATGGAAAAAGGACTGGAAAAAGGACTGGAAAAAGGACTGGAAAAAGGACTGGAAAAAGGACTGAAAGAGGGCCTGGAAGAAGGCCTGGAAAAGGGCGAACAGATTGGTCGCATCAAGACGATGCGGGAAGTTCTCGGATTGCGTCCGTTCACGGCGGCTGAGTTAGCTGGCTATGATGCTGCTCAGCTGACAAGCATGGCTGACGACTTGCAGCAGCAGCTTCGAGATCGCAGTTCCTGAACGACCGACTCGGAGACAAAAACCGATACGCGGATGCATCGGCAAGGCGCTCAGTCACAGTGGCGAGCTCAACGGTCATTACTCGTCGTGAGCAGCCCCTGATGCTGCGTCACGCCGAGGATGTTCCAGGGGAACTCGCCTTGTGCAAAAGCCTCCGCCCCATTCTCAGTCATCATTCGCTTCCGATGGTTCAAACCAGCGGTAAATTGCCGGCAGCACAAGTAATGTCAGCAGGGTGCAGGTGACCAGCCCGCCGATGACCACGGTGGCAAGCGGTCGCTGAACTTCGGCGCCTGCACTTCCGGACAATGCCATAGGCACGAACCCCAGTGCTCCACAGGTTGCGGTCATCAGAACCGGGCGGAGTCGGTCAAGAGATCCGGTGACGACCGAGGTCTGCTGGTCATGACCGTGAGTTCTTAAATGGCGTATGTGCTCAATCAGCACGACGCCATTCATCACGGCAATTCCAAAGAGAGCGATAAAGCCCACACCAGCCGAGATGGAAAACGGCATATCGCGAAACCACAGTGCCAGGATACCACCGGTTGCGGCAATCGGCACGTTCAGGTAGATCAGCAGTGTCAGCTTTACGGAATTGAACGTGACGTACAGAAGTGAAAAAATAAGGAACAGGGCGACAGGCACAGCAATCATCAGCCGTTTGTTGGCTTCCTGCAGATTTTTAAACTGACCACCCCATGCCAGAGAATATCCGGCGGGCAGTTTTACTTCCTGACCAACCACTTTCTGAGCTTCACCAACAAAGCCGGCGAGGTCGCGACCGCGAACATTACACTGAATCAGCAGGCGGCGGCGAATCGCATGACGGCTGATTTCTGACGGGCCATCCTCCAGAAAGATGTCTGCCAGCTGCGAGATGGGGATCTGTCTTCCCATTGGGTCATCAATTCGAATCTGCCGCAGCTTCTCCACATCCTTCCGCCACTCAGGAGCAAGTCGAACCTGCAGAGGAAAACGACGCTGCCCCTCAAAAACTTCCCCGACCGGCTGTCCACCAATAACGCTGATCGCATTCAGCACATCGCCTGAGTTAATTCCATATCGTGCAATCTCGTCCCGGCGGATCCGAATTCTCAAATAAGGCAGACCGGCGATCTGCTGTGCCTGAACATCCGCAGCCCCCGGCACTTTGTTGAGTGCACGAACAATTTTGTCCCCCTCCGCCGCCAGCACTTTCAAATCGTCACCATACAGGCTCAGTCCCACATCTGACCGCACTCCAGCCACGAGTTCCTGCACACGAAGTTCGATCGGCTGGGTGAAACTGAAAGCGTTGCCGGGCACGTCGCGTTCGAGAGCGGCCTGCATTTGTTCCACCAAAACCGATTTTTCCACTGGTTCAGGCCATTCGCTGACGGGCTTCATGCGAATCAAAATATCTGTCTGATGCACGCCCATTGGGTCATTGGCGATTTCCGGACGACCGGTTTTTGAGATAACACTTTCCACCTGAGGAAATTTTTTGAGTGTCCGCTCCATCGCTTTGGTCATTTCCAGCGATGTCTCGAGAGACACGCTGGGAAGTCGCACCGCCTGAATGGCAAGATCGCCCTCATCCAGTTTCGGCACAAACTCGACCCCGAATCGGGAAGCAATAACGAGACTGACGACAAACACAGCAATTGCCGCGGATAACATCAGAACTGGTCTGCCCATGCTGAATTCCAGCATAGGTCCATAGGCTTTCTTGATACTCCGTACAAGAAACGTTTCTTTGGAGCTGACTCGTCGCGCCAGAAACAGAGATGCCATGACAGGCATGACAGTCACCGACAGAATCAACGCGGCCGTGAGAGCCGACATGAATGTAAACGCCATAGGGCGGAACATTTTTCCTTCCACCCCCTGCAGGCTCAGAATTGGCAGGAACACGATAATGACAATCAGTCCGGCGAAGAGAATCGGGGTACCCACTTCTTTGGACGATTCCTTAAACCTGCTTTTCGGCACCACTGTCAGGCCGGTTTCCCGATGGTAACTGCTGGCGGCCCTGACCGCATTCTCGATCATGACAACCGCACCGTCGACAATGACTCCGAAGTCCACCGCCCCAAGACTCATCAGGTTGGCCGATACTCCTCCCACTTTCATGGCAATTAACGCACTCATGGCAGACAGCGGGATGGCGGCGGCAACAATCAGACCAGCTCGCACGTCTCCCAGCAGCAAAAGCAGCATCACAACGACCAGAAACACACCAACACCGATGTTCTCGGCAATCGTCAGGATTGTCTTTTCAACCAGTTCAGTGCGGTCATAAAATGTGTCGATGTATACGCCGTCCGGAAGAGTCGCCTGGATCGCTTTAATTTTTTCCTTTACATCTGCTACCACCTGACGGGAATTTGCTCCCATCAGCATCATCACCATGCCAGTCACTGCTTCCCGGTCTCCATCGCGCGTGACTGCCCCCTGACGGAGCATCGGCGCAAATCGAACCGTGCCGATATCGGAAACGCGAATTGGCGTGCCGTCACTTCTGTTATCCAGAATGATATGGCCAATATCATCCAGCGAACTGACCAGACCTTCACCACGAATCAATCGCTGTTCGGCACCGTGAGTGATATAACCGCCACCCGCATTGCCATTATTCTCCTCGATCGCTCGAAATACCTGGTTCAGAGACACTCCGTAATTCAGCAGTTTATGGGGGTCAACCTGAACCTCGTACGTTTTCAATTCGCCGCCAAACGTATTGACTTCAATCACGCCGGGAACGCTGCGCAGCTGGAATGCAATCTGCCAGTCGAGAATGGTTCGAAGATCCATCAGACTAAAGTGATGATTGGGTTTTGCCCGCACTTCGAACTGATAAATCTCGCTCATTCCGGTTGCAATCGGACCCATCTGAGGATCACCCATTCCCGGTGGAATGTTCTCTCTGGCCTGCTGCAGTCGCTCGTTAATCAGGTTTCTTGCCCAGTAGATATCGTTGCCATCTTCGAACGCAACCGTGACGGCAGAAAGTCCGAATCGGCTGATTGAACGGATTTCGCTGACACCGGGCAAACCGCTCATTGCATTCTCGACCGGGAACGTAATGAACTGTTCAACTTCCACAGGCCCCAGCGCGGGCGATGTGGTCAGCACCTGCACCTGCACATTCGTCAGGTCGGGCACTGCATCCAGAGGGAGTGTTGTCATGGAGATGACCCCTACTCCAAGCAGAACAACGGAAAGCAGCATCACAATAAAACGATTTTCAAGTGACCATTCGATGATGGAGTTGACCACGAAGACGTCTCCCGGAAGAAATTTGCGATCGCGTAAGTCGGATATACAGATGGGTCGGCCACACCCTGCAGGAGCCACATCTGACTATTCACTCAGAAGGTCAGAAAGCATCCGGGACTTAATCGCAAAACCGCCGTTCGTCACAACCATGTCTCCCTCTTTCACGCCATTCAGGATCTCAATATCTGTCGTATTGCGACGTCCGGGCGTGACATCCCGACGTTCAAATTTGCCACCCTGGCGATGAACAAACACAAAGGACCGACCTTCATGATCCATGACGGCTGCGTCGGGCACATGCAGCACATCATTCAGGGAGACGCTGGGAAATTCGACCGTCACAAACATACCGGGCTTAAGAAATCCGTCGGCGTTATTCGATGTGGCTCGCATTGAGACCGTGCGACTCGACTCATTGACGACATCGCCTGTATAAAAGATCGTGGCTTCGAACCTCTGACCGGGCCATGCATTGCTTTGAAGATAAATTGTCTGCCCCTCCAGTTGCTTCAGCAGCGGCAGATGTTCTTCATAGATGTCCGTCGTGACCCATACTGTCGACAGATCTGCGATGCTCATAATCTGACGTTCCGGACCGACGCGTTCGTAAAGCACAGCGTCCTTTGAGATGACAGTGCCGTCAAACGGCGCGGTGATTGGATAATGGGCAATGGTTTCACCCTGCACTTCCGGGTCGACATTCACGAGATCCCGGTCTTCGAATCCGAGGATTTTTAAGGTCGTTTCATCCACAGAAACGCTTGTCTGAAGCTCTCTGACGGTTTGCGAGGAGATAATTGCGGCCTGCTGAGAATCCTGCTGAATCTGCTCCACCAGCGACTGAAGTGTTGCTTTGGCGGCTTTCCATTCCGATTCGGCCTCCAGAAGCTGCTTGCCGGCAACTACTCCATCTTTGGAGAGCGGGCTCAGCCTTGTAAGGTGCTTTTCACTTCGGTAATTCTCGATGTAGGCCGTCATCAGGCGATTGCGGTATTCACCAAGAGGACGATCCTTCAGCTGTTTTTCAATGTCCTCAATGTCCGTGCCTTTGCGAATCAGGTCCAGCATGACTTTGGTGTTTTCCGCAACCGACTGGATCCACTGATCACGATTTATGGCAAACTGCAGCTGCAGCCGGTTCTGCGACAGTTTGAGCATCGCCTGCCCCACTTCCCGGCTCTGTACAACAAGCAGCAAATCACCCTTCTTTACCTTTTGACCAAACCGAACTTTCACTTCGTCAACCCGACCATCAACCAGAGGAAAGATATGAGTCACATTGTCCTCATTGAGTGTTACCTTTCCTGTGAGTTCAATATTCTCCACAAAGGACCCTGACTGAACGGCCCTCATTTCCAGTCCGGCCGCTGCCCATGACTCTTCCGGGAATTCGATGTCACCGGAACCTTCTGCATCGGGAGAAGCTGCATCGGGAGAAGCAGGGAGTTCCGCCGAGTCAGCGCTTTGCTCCGATGAAGGCGGGGATTTCGTGTTCATTAGCAGAGGCACAGTCTTCCATGCTGCGAGAAGGACTGCAGCGGCAAGACTCAGCCAGAGCAGTGCGGTCTTCTGATTGCGGACCGGGGACGTGAATACAGACACCATGGGTTTCTCCCGTGAGGAAAGCTGCAGCCAGTTATGCGAACTGTGCAGACGCAATGCGTGGAATGCGGAAAGGATCACAAGGCAGGATCGGAGGCAGCCCTGGCAGGGCCGCTCTCAACGTGATCGCCGCAGTTAACAGCGGGAAACGCAAAAGCGAATCGGAACCGCCAGCGCTGGTGCAAATGTATCAAAAAAATTCGCTGGCCCGGCTTGTACAGCTGAGCACGGAAAGCCTCGCTGAGCCGTCCACGCATCGTCAAGTCCCTGCAGACACAGGGCCGAAGATGCATTCGGCTGAATCCCGGACAGCAATTCGGCTGAATCCGAACCAGGAATTCCCTCCTGCGCCGAAACTGTATCCTTATCCGAAGCAGACGTGCCAGGAATTCGCGAAATCAGGAAGTGCATGTGCCAGCCGAAATGCACTTCAACCCGAGACATCATGCCGGACTGACTGGAATGATGGGAAAGGAGATGCCCCAACAGCCAGCAGCGAAAACTGTCTCCACTGCTGTCATGGGATCCCTGTTCTGATTCGCTCACCAGTGCCGTTTCGGTACCATGGCAATGCCACCAGGGAATCGGACCCTGCCATGTTGCCAGTACAAGAACCAGGCGCAGCAGCAAATCACCCCATCTGCATGAGGTGTCTGTGTTCAGGTGGTTGCTTTGGTCGTGTTTCATGGCAGTTATTGGCAAAATGACCCGATCGAGACGAATCGATGAGACGATTCGATCGACATCACTTACTACAGGGTAAACCGAGCACAGGGACAAAGTCAAGCAGCGGTTTGCCACATATCCTCGATTGGGTCCGTGTTAAAATCTCGATGTTGGAATGCTCAGGGTTAAATGTGTTCCTGCCACAATTATCCGCTGCACCTCCGGAATCAGTAAGAATCATCTGTGACTTGTTCTGAGGTGCTGACCGGCAGCCGACAGCCGAATTCGGGCGGCCGGGCGGCCATCAGGTCAGAAGGAGATGTCAGAAGCCTTCTTGCTTTTCGCAGCGACAGAGATAAACTGACAGAGTCATAACTATTTGTCGGAAGACTAGTTAGCAGGCAGCTCGACGAGTCGCATTGTGATAACGATCACCGTGTGATTCTGTGATTGGCAGTATTTGCCATGGTCGGGAGGCTCGATAATGGTAGGCCGGCGCGTGGCAGGTTCTCGATGTGATCGGGCTCCTGCTGTGCGCCGGCTTTTTTTTTTGAGTTGATTCCCGTGCCAGGACAGGAATCTGTTATTCGGGGAACAGACGAATGCTCGGTCCGGCCGTGAAAAATCGTATCGGACGATGGCTGTCGTGGAGAAAGTGTGGGGAAAGTGTTACTCAGAGTGCAATCGCACTGGATGAACCGCCCCTGCGTGCAGAACTATATACTGTCAGTCAGCTTGAACGTCATGCGCAGCAGATTGCTGCAGTTCATGAATTGCGAAGAGGCGGAGGCCCCGATCGCCTTCTGCGGCGTCTTTCAGAGAATGAGCGAGTTCTGATCGATGCGTATGGGCTCATCGTTTCGGCGGCTGAACGAGGACTGCCAGTCGCGCCGGCGGCCGAGTGGCTTCTTGACAACTTTTATCTGATAGAAGACCAGATCCGATCCACTCGCCGTCTTCTGCCTCGCTCATTTGTTGGCGAACTGCCAAGACTTGGAAACGGTTCCGCAGCGAACTACCCTCGGGTGTATGCGATTGCTCTGGAGCTGATTGTCCATACGGACGGCCGCGTTGACGCCGCCAGCCTTGAAGCGTTCATTGCAGCTTATCAGACTGTCGTACCGCTTCGACTGGGCGAACTCTGGGCACTTCCTCTGATGCTGCGACTGGCCCTGATTGAAAATCTGCGCCGGGTTGCCGGTCGAATTGCAGCAGGACGCTGCGACCGAAACGTGGCCACCGACTGGGCTCAGCAGATGATCCGGACGGTGGAACGGAATCCGACAGATCTTGTCATGGTTCTCGCGGACATGGCTCGAGCGAATCCACGGCTGTCCGGCGCATTTCTTGCCGAACTGACTCGCCATCTTCAGGGGCAGAATCCAAGCTTTGCGTTCGCGGTCAGCTGGCTGGAGCATCGACTGTCCGATCAGGGACAGACGATTGAACAGCTGATCTCTGACGACGGACAGGCCCAGGCGGCCGAGCAGGTGTCGGTCGGGAACAGTATCACAAGTCTGCGATTTCTGGCCGTTAACGACTGGCCCGGGTTCGTTGCCGAACAGAGCATTGTTGAACAGACGCTCAACAGGGATCCGGCCGGCATCTATCCGGAAATGGACTTTGCTTCACGAGACCGCTGTCGGCATGCCGTAGAAGCTATTGCCAAACGGTCACCGTGCAGTGAATATGATGTCGCGCATCGGGCAATTCAGCTGGCCCAGTCAGAATTCAGCGATGGTACCCATGAACGACGACGACATGTGGGCTACTACCTGATCGATCGGGGACGTCCGGCTCTTGAACGTCTGGTTCATATGAAACTGACGGCATCCGTCGTCCTGGATAATTTTCGCCGAAGCTATCCGTTAAGCATTTATATGTCTTTTATCGCCGGGTTTTCCTTTATTTCGGCGTGGATTGTGTGGCAGTACTTTCGCATTGCACCGCCGACGGGCTGGTGCATGCTGCTGTGGTCAATCCCATTTCTGATGTGTGCCGTGCAGCTGGGAATTTCCGTTTCCAACTGGCTCATCCTGCTTCTGGTAAGACCGCAGGCGCTGCCCAGAATGGATTATCGCGAAGGCATACCGGAAGAACACCGAACACTGATTGCTGTACCAACAATGCTTTCCAGTGCGGAGGCGGTAGAGCGACTGCTGGAAGGACTTGAACTTCGGTATCTGGCCAATCGTGATGCCAATCTGCACTTTGCACTGCTGACGGACCTTGAAGATGCAGATCAGGAGACCCTGCCTGGGGATGCGATCCTTCTGCAGCAGGCGAGTGAAGGAATTCTGCGACTTAACCAGAAGTACCTGGATGATCGTACAGACTTGTTTTTTCTGCTGCACCGAAATCGGCGCTGGAATGCCGACGAAAAGGTCTGGATGGGTTACGAACGCAAACGCGGAAAGCTGGCTGATCTGAATGACGCGCTGCGTGGTGCCACCGATCGATTCGCTGTCGTCGTGGGCGATTCGGCCGTGCTCGCAGGTGTCCGATATGTCATCACGCTGGATACCGATACACAACTGCCGAGAGACGCGGCCCGCAGAATGGTCGAAGCGATGGCCCACACGCTGAATCGACCGGTCTGTGATCCGGAAAGTCGTCGGGTCGTTGAGGGATACAGTATTCTGCAGCCCCGAGTCGGTGTGAGTCTTCCCAGTTCGCAGCGATCATGGTTTGTGCGGCTGTTTGCATCAGATGCCGGAGTTGATCCGTACTCCCGCGTCGTTTCCGATCTCTATCAGAACATGTTTGGAGAAGGGTCCTTTGTAGGTGTCAGTGGGCGCTTAAAACCAGCCAGGAAAGGGCGCTTCAAAACCAGCCATTATGAGAGTTGAGACAAGCCGACCACACTGTCTTCGGGATTTTTTACCGTGGACAGGGGGCAGGCA
>JALHMY010000087.1 GCA_022843805.1 Fuerstiella sp. | reverse complement strand
AGTTGCCCTCGCCTCGTACTTCAATTGATTGGTTACATTGGGTATACTGCCTCCAAATCAATTCCCGTTTTCGTACAGGGGACTTCCACCCCATAAGTTCACGCCCATGTTGGGCGTACGCGGTGAACCGGAGTTGCCGTCCACCGTTTCTCATTAAACAAGTCAACCGTCGGCAACACCGGTTACCGCGGTCGTTAGCTGCCATTTCTGGCATGGGACTTGAGGCATGGTGTATTCATCAATCGAGCACAACATCGTAAAAGCAGGTCAGGCTTGGAGCTGTAAGTCGACTTTCAACGCAGCGCGTGTTTTGATTGTTGCGGTTGATTCCTACCCCGGTGGCACGGCCGTCAATATTGTGATCGAATTCAACAACGAATCCGAAGATCCGGGGCAAATTCTAGCACCTATCGCGTTCTCTTGTCTTGAACCCGACCTCGTTGCCGTAGTCGCAAACGACGTTAACGTATCTCAGCACATTCCCGACTACACTGAATGGAAGCGGATGGCAAATGAGGGGCAAGCTGGAATTTGGACGTGCTCGATAGATACCATCATTGCGACCCTCAATGAGGCAAATGCTCGTTGACGGAAACGCAAAATGCAGCTAACCAATAAGGCTTTGACTTCGCGGCAGGCGGAGTGAGAGCGCAGAGTCAGTTTGGTGGTGGAGCGTCGAGGGCTCGTGGAGATGAGAGCCCGTCAAGCCGAAGCTCAAGGCCTTTGTTCAAGAAGCCCGGATTTCAGGGAACGGCTTGAACCATTGGGTTGTGCAATTGGGCGACGCGGAATTCCTGTCACTAAACGGCCAGGGCGCATTCGAAAATCGCCAATGGGCCGTTTGACAGATGCTGTTTGCAAGTGTTGAGGCATCGAGACTCGTGTGGAAACGGGCTTGCGATTCGCTGAAGCGGCCTGGATTTTCAACACACCGCGTTCCTTCAGCGCACACCGACTTTGTGGTGTCTGAAAAATTCTGGTTTCCGCTACTGCGGGATTCATTCGTTTCACCGTTATCCGCTGTCGAGATAATCCGTGGCGTGATCCGGCAATGGTCGACGGCAGAGGACTCGGCCTTTGTCGTCGATCACGCCCTTCACTTCGAGATCACCGCCGCAGTGGCGGCAGCGAGGTGCCTGCGGTGGTCTTCGTTCCGGCTGCGGCGCGATGCCGCTGCCCAGCCAGTATTTCCATCCCAGAACCAGCCACACCAGCCAGCGCACCATTTCACGAGTCGTCCGTGAATTCGAAGCGCACCAGCCGTAGTAATGTACCTTGTGAAATCCGTGCGGCAGAATGTGCTGAGCAAAGCCCTGCACGAACTCATCACCGGGCACCGTACGCTTTCGCCAGCGATTCGACTTCGACGGTTTCCACGCATACGTGACGCCGTTGGGTGTGCAGTCCAGAATGCGTTTGTGACTGTTCGCCACTCGATAGACATGCGAGCCAGATACTTCAGCACAGCCTGACCATTGAAACCTTCTTCGCGGTACGATCGGATGCCGTCACGCACTTCCTGCGGAACAGTGCACGTCACGAGGAAGTAGTGAACTGGCAGCAGCCGGTCCGTCTGTCTCCGAAGCCACTGCTGAGTGAGTTCGTGCTGACATGTCGGACAATGCCGATTGCCGCACGAACGGCCAACCCAGTGTTCTCGACTGCATGAGCGGCAGCCGTAGATCACAGCGGCCCATTGAAATACGGCGAATGCGTGAGTCCACGTTCGGTGTCCGGTGCGGTGCGAGCGGGTTCAATCTTCGGACGTCGGGCGTTCCGATTCCCATTGTTGTTTCGAGAGTCGTTGTGAGAAGTTGCCATGTGAAAGTCTTTCTGTCAGGAGCCATAAACGGAGCATCCAACGACGCCCCAACGACAGACAGACTGACCAATCCCCATTGCCAAACGCGAAACGATTCCCGTATCATTCAACACAGACAACCACCGCCGCGACAGCGGCTTACTTGAACAACAAGATGCAGCCGAGTTGGCGCCGGCAGTTTCTCACATGGCAAGCCAGTCGCGCCAACCGGCTGATCTTGTTCGTTAGCCACAACAAGGAAGGTCCTGTTTATGCGATGGAACGTCGTTGGGATTGTTCTTACATTCAATTGCCTCGCATTTGCGGGTGAGACGCCGCACCACAATCCACGGTCAACCATTGAAGCCTATTTGGCGGCTGCGCTTGCTGGCAAAGTTGATGAAGCTGTATCGCTGGCCACCGAGGACAGGGAGGCGAGTTCGGACAGCACGCTGCAGGACTTCAAGACGATGTTTGATGTGAAGAAGATCAAGGTTCCAACCGTCTGGCTGGGCGAGAAGAATGGGCGAGCCATTGCTGTCACAGAACGAGTCAAAATCACTGAACCAGATTCCGCTGGCCAGGATACAGGGTGTTTGGTGTTCGACCTCGTGAGGTCAAAGGATAGATGGCTGGTAGACTCGGTTGATTTTGATACCGATGAAAAGGCAAAAGAACAGGTTGAGGGATTCAAGAAGGAAAACCTCGATGCGCAGTTGCTAACGCTGAAACCCAAGGGTTAGCGTCTTGCCTTTGCGAATCGCGGCGAACACTGGCATAGAAGGTCGTGGTGGCGACAACTAACGATCCTTCGCACCCTTACCGCAGCTGCAGAAAGAACTTCTGCAGCTGATCTTCCGTGACCTGATCGGGCGAACATTTGCAGTAGTCGGCGAGTTGCCGCACGGCTCGCAGATAGCCGTCATGAGTCCGTTTCGCCATTCCGGCAAGATGCAGATCCTGGCTCATGCGTTCATACAGCGAGCCATTGAAGTACGGCGAATGCGTGAGTCCACGTTCGGTGTCCGGTGCGGTGCGAGCGGGTTCAATCTATGGACGTCGGGCGTTCCGATTCCCATTGTTGTTTCGAGAGGCGTTGTGAGAAGTTGCCATGTGAAAGTGTTTCTGTCAGGAGCCATAAACGGAGCATCCAACGACGCCCCAACGACAGACAGATTGACCACTCACCATTGCCAAACGCGAAACGATTCCCGTATCATTCAACACAGACAACCACCGCCGCGACAGCGGCTTACTTGAACAAAAAGATGCAGCCGAGTTGGCGTCGGCGGTTTCTCACATGGCAAGCCAGTCGCGCCAACCGGCTGATCTTGTTCGTTCTGCAGCGATGCGGAAGAGGCGATTTACGGTGCATCTACGTCCCCGGAACCTGATTACACCTGACTATCCGCGATTTGGCGGCGCTACTGATCCTCCTCCGCGGCTTCTCTGGCTCATGCGTCGTCGGGGCCAAAAGAAGGGACAATCGCAACTGCGGACGACTATGACCCGTTCCCAGAAGATTTTGGTTGTCGTAATCTCAGTGTTGTCAGCCTGCCTAATCGGTCAGGCAACGGATTGGGGCAGCAATCAAGTACTTTGGCCAATTATTGGCCTCGTCGTCGGTTGGGGGCTGATGCTGGAGCATGGATTGGTGGCAATCTATTTCGGCGCGTGGTGGGGCACACTCTTTGCCGGCTTCGTTGCAACCACGTTTGCGAAATACAGTCTTAATCCTCTGTCGGCCGCCTGCATTGGTTTGTCGGTTGGTATCATGATCACTCGCCGTGTGCATTCACACGAGAACTCAACTGCAGCAGAGCCGCGAAAGCGGGAATCGTAGGTTGAGCGTCAGGTTGCCATTCCGATTGAATACGAAGGTCAACGGTTTGATGAAGGATTTCGAGCCGATTTGATCGTCGAAGGTAAGGTGATTGTGGAACTTAAGTTCGTTGAAAAAGTTCATTCCGCTCACAAGAAGCCACTGCGCACCTACCTCCGCCTGACCGGAATGAAACTTGGGTACTTGCTGAATTTCGGAGAGGCGTTGATGATGGATGGCATTACGCGAATCGTCCACGGCGAGTTTTGAAGCCTTCTCCGTGGCTTCGTGCCTCCTTGAGAACACAAAGAATGAGCGAACAGGGCGATGCCGCGGAATGGCGGATCGTCGCGTGTTGAATGGGAACGTCTTCCCCCGCCATCCGCTGATCGCTGTCGTTCTGCGTGAAGCCCTTAACATGATTGAAGTGTACTGATGCCTTTCAGAAACGCATTGACATCCCTCTATTTTTTGACGAGCGTGTATGCGTTCGGCGGAGGTGTGATGCAAGGCGTGATGAACTACCCCGCGTGGAAGCTCATTGGTCCGGCCGAGTTTCCTGCCTTCCACCAGTCCATTGATGGCCGAATTTTTCTGTTCTTCGTTCCCGTCTTTTTTCTCAGCGTGCCGATCAGTGTGTTGATGATCTGGTTCGGGCATCCGGCTATCGACCGCAAGATGCGTATGGTCGCGGCACTGCTCACCCTTGTAATTTTCTTCGCTACACTCGCGTTGGCAATCCCTATTCAGGAGAAACTGGCCGTCACGCAATCCACGGAGTTGATCGACGAGTTAATTCTGTATGATCGCTACCTTAGGACCATCCCAGGAATAGTTGTTATGGCCCTCAACTTTGTGATGCTGCAGCAACTTATGAGGCCAGAACGGCCCATTCAAGATCAAGAATGATCGCAGAACCAATAAGCCATTGACTTAGCGCTGGCGTAGTGAAAGGAGTGACGGAATCTGTGCAGTGGCATGCATAATTCGCGGTTTCATTCGCGATCGCGTCAGGCCGAAGGGTTTCGAGAAGGCTTTGTTCAGGATGCCCGGTGAAATCAGGGCGGTCGATGGATCGCAGGTCGCGAGTGCGAATCGGGTAAAGCAATCCGCGCTGACGGTCGGAATGGGCCAGTGAAGTGACGCTGAGAAGCGGGGGTGAGGGCCGAACTTGCGAAGCAGCCCATTCTGATGGCTGGGTGCGGATGCCTGAGCGTGCGGAGGTTCGGGCGATGCGGTCTGTTATTCTCTGATTTTCACATCCAGCGCGCACCGAGAGCTGACACGGCCATCGGCGAGTTTCAAAATCGGATCGACATTCTGCTGACTTTCCATCCAGTGGTTGTGCTATCCCGAATCACAATACGGGAACGCGTGCTGCGGAAGCGACCGACTCCACGGTACGCTTCCGCTGGCAGCAACAATCGTTGTCACACTCAGTGGCCTTCCGCACTGTTTGCAGCGAATCCGGCTCTGAATATGTTCGGGCCGTGGAGCCACAGCCTCGAAACAGCCAAACGCCCGCAAGCTTGCCTCGTGGGTTTACCTCGCCTTTGCGCCAGGCGAAGTACCCTTCGAACGTCCTTGTTCCGCAGGCTCCTTCCTGGCGCAAAGGCCCTGCGAGCCCACGAGGCAAGCTCGTCGGGGCTGGGTCAACGAAATGCACATGCGCGCGAGCTGGTTCGATCTTACGGCCTGTCTTCGAATGACGAGCCGCGCTGGGATTGCTGTTGCTGTGGTCAGTGTGATCGTTGCGTTCGGGCGAAGGTTGACTGCGATCCATCAGACAGTTCCTCTGACGAATGATCTGAAAAGCAGAGCGCCGCATAGACGCTCCCACAACAGTCAGAAAAACAGTTCCCTATAGCAAACGCCAGGCTTTCCCTTTAGACTTCGCTCACAGTACCCCCGCCGCGATAGCGGCTTACTTGAACAAAACGGTGCACGCGGAGTTGCGGTCCGCCGCGAATCTGAATTCAACGTCGCTCGCCGCAATCCGGTGACCTCGGTCGTTAGGTTTTCCAGGTACATATAACCGATGTGTTGTTGCCGCATGTGCGATTCGTAAAATGTGATCGGAAGAATGTCGCTAGTACGCGTAGGGAAAATCCTGCTTGTTCTCATGGTCGCATTTCCATGCATGTATGTTGGCGCATGCGTGTACCGAATCCATCGACACAGAGCTGTTTATGATAGAATGGAGACGGCTATCGCGCGAATGGCATTGCGGCCCCCCAGCGATGTCACGGACGATCAATGGGCGTATTGCATGTTGAGGACTTGGAATCTTCACACAAACTATGGTGGTGACGACTACATTCCGACGCGTGATCTTCAAAGAATTGTCGAAGAGTTTGAGGTAAAGATCGACGCTGGTCCCAGCCTGAGTACAATTGACTGGTTATGGGACGCATACTCTCGATCGGCTCCTCGTGCACACAATTATGAGCGGTACCGACCGACCTCCGCTGTCAACCGATCGGAATTGGAGGCCGGAAATCATGGTGGCAACCCTCTGTCATGGTGGCGAACTGAATATGAGCGAAGAGTTTCCAGGAGGTGAGTGACGCTTCCGAGATCGATGAGTGTCGCGCGGCCAACCTAACCAAAAAGGCTTTGACTTCGCGACTGTCGGAATGCGAGCGTGGTTTTGCGGGTCGTGTTGTAGCGCAAAGGGCAGGTGGATGAGCGAACCCGTGGAGCCGAAGCTCAAGGCCCTTGTTCAGGAAGCCCGGTTGAATTGGTATGGCGGGTGGGATATAGGGAAAAGCAATTTCCCGGAGTTGATCTGCGGCGACAGAATGGATGAGTTGTAAAATGTGCAGTGTTTTCAAGCATTCGTGATGCTTTCTATTCATCAGGATACGTACAAAGAACCTGAGGATCAGGCAAAAAAATTCGCAGCCTCGTCACTTGTGTTTATCTCGAATGAGACGCACAGTGAATTGTTCAGGTTCCAAGTGGTTGTCCACAGCAGGCTGTGGACTCGAAAGCGGCAGCAGGCTGCCGGAGTCCAGGAGAAGACTGTGGACATCGCGCGGAGTGGTACCAGTGTCGAGATGGCTGTACGGCACTCCACAATCGCCCTTATCTTCAATCCGTGCTCGACTTACCTGAGCAGCGGACTGTGTGCTGGTGCGCCCAGCCACCGCCGAGTGCTCGTGATTGATTCCGCATAGGGCCGTTCACCATGACCAGCCCACTTGCACCCAATCCACAAAGCGGAAAAGTTCAACGCACGATTGATGCGTCGGCAAATCGCCAGAAGCATAGTTCGCAATTTGTTATCGGGGCTCAGGAAAAAAGCTTTCACGTTGATCTTGTGTCTGGTTTTTGTAGAATTCGGCCATGACTACGATTGACGAAATACTTGAAGCTGTTCGATCGCTTCCCTCCGAAACTCGAGGGCGTCTCATCCCACTCATTTGGGACCAATTGGCGCCAGAGGATTGGCCTGCGCCTTCTTCCGAATGGATTGCAGAAGCCAAACGACGAAGTCAGCTCCTTGATGACAACAGCATGGTGGCTGAAGACTGGCAAGTCGTACGTGAACGTGCCCGTCGAGCAGCAGGTCTGCTTGAATGAGGAACGTTGATGTCTGTTCTGCCGCTGAAAACGATTTCACCGACTCGCTGACGTGGTACGCGAAAAAGGATTCGGATCTGGCACGCCAGTTCGCTTCCGAGTTTGATGCTGCAATTGACCGCATCACTGAATCACATGATGCGTTTCCTGCAATTGACGAGCGGCATCGCTACATGCAAATGCGCAGATTTCCGTTCGTGATCATATTTCGTGAAGACCGCGACAGAGTTACAATCATCGCCGTCGCGCACTCTTCTCGCTCACCCGGCTTCTGGCATGGTCGCTGAAAGTGTAGAGGAATCCTGCGAACCAATAAGCATTTGGCTTCGCGATGGCGTAGTCAATGGACGGACGGATTCTGTGCAGTGGCATGCGTGGTTCGTGGTTGCATTCGAGATTGCGTCAGGCCGAAGGGTTTCGAGAAGGCTTTGTTCAGTAAGCCCGGTGAAATCAGGGCGGTCGATGGATCGCGGCTCGCGAGTGCGAATCGGGTAAAGTTATCGGCGATGACGGTCGGAATGGGCCATTGAAGTGACGCTGAGGAGGTGGGCTGAGGGCCGGACTTGCGAAGCAGCCCATTCTGATGGCTGGGTGCGGATGCCTGAGCGTGCGGAGGTTCGGGCGATGCGGTCTGTTATTCTCTGATTTTCACATCCAGCGCGCACCGACAGCGGACACGGCCAGCCGCGTGTTTCAAAAGCGGATCGCCATGCTGCCGCAGACAGTCGGCAACGGTGGGCATCGGCTAGACATTACTTCACCGACATTGCATCTTCGTCCGCTTCTGGTGGTTTGCGGCGAGGCCGTCGAAAGAGGTCAGTGATGACCCTGCGGGCATCGGCGACTGCACGTCTTTGATTTTCATATGAGCAGGAGTCTGCCAGTTGCGTTTGCAGGTGCGAGTGTTGAAGAACTTCACTCCGCTGCAGGCGACTCGAAGTGATCCACTGGCTAATTTCCTGTCATTCTTAAGAGACAGGAAGAAGCTTCGCAGCTGATCTTCGGTGATCTGATCGGGCGAGCGTTTGCCGGCGTCGGCCGGCTGCCGAGCCGCTCCCAGGCGTTTTCTGAAATCAAAGGTTCCTGGGCGCCGCTGGGTTATCTTTGACGTTATCCGACTGGATTTCAGAAAATGACTCTAAGAAAACGGCTTCTGCTGAGTCATGTTACTGCATGACAATCTGAACTCACTTGAGGAGAATTACGATGAATCGCGTGGTCTTACCATTTTTGTTATCGTTTCTGCTTGCACCGAGCCTCTGCCTTGCCATGGGGTCTGATCATAAGTCCGGCAACCTTCCGCCCCACGATGGTTGGCCAACAGGCGTCTACGATGCTGTAAATAAGCCGAACAGAGTCCATGGCTATTGGATCAATTCGTCAGACACCTTTTTCTATAAAGGGTCAAACGCCGAATTGCAGGAGATGACACAAAAGCTAGCCCAGGCGAAAGGTGCAAAAGCCGAAGTCATCCTGCACGCTGGCAATGGTGTGGCGAGATCTCCGTGGTCACAGGAGCACATCGACGCGGCCGATTGGAGCGTAACCATCTCTGGCGACGGAGCTATTACAAGGACTCAGGATAAAATCCGAGTAGACGTGTGGATCGGCGGGAGTGTGACGCTTGATGACTTGCGTTTTCCGCCAGAGGTAACGGTCAGCTCTGGTGGGGAAATTGAATCTTTCATCAAACGCCATCGTGAATCTCCTTAAATGTGGTCACTCCTGGAACCGCGCAGAGGATAACCAATAAGGCATTGACTAACCAAGACCAATAAGGCTTTGACTTCGCGGCGGGCGGAGTGAGAGCCTGGAGTTGGTTTGGTGGTGGTACGTGCGGCGGGGCGTTGTGGAAGAACCGCGTGGAGCGGAAGCTCAGGGGCTTTGTTCACGAAGCACGATGAAATCAGGGCAGTCGATGGATCACGGCTCGCGATTGCGTATCGGGAAAAGCAATCGGCGCTGACGGTCGGAATGGGCCATCGAGATGACGCTGAGAAGCGGGGCTGACGGCCGAACTTGCGAATCCGTTCATGTTCAGGTTGCAAGTGGTTGTCCACAGCAGGCTGTGGACAACAAAGCGGCAGCAGGCTGCCGCAGTCCAGGAGAAGACTGTGGACATCGCCTGCGGTGACAGCACAAACAGCATCGTCGGTGGGACCGAATCGTTACTCGGTCTGAATTTCCGGGTGACAACACCAGCCGCCACCGGTAAACTGCCAGTCAACGCCGAGTGCCCGTGATTTATTCCGCATTGGGCCGATCACCATGACCAGCCCCCTTGCACCAAATCCACAAAGCGGAAAAGTTCAACACACGATCCATGCGTCGGCGAATCGCCAGACGCATCGATCTCAATTCGCTTGAGCTGGTAATCTTCCGTTGAGTCTACAGATTCGTAGAACCGATACCATGTTTTGCCGAGTCGGAGAGTATTGCATTCGTCAGGGGCTTCTCTGCTACAATTATTCCGGGGAAAATCAATGACATCGAAAGCACAGCTGCTTCTGGATATCGTCCAGATCGGTCTCGACATGATTGGCATCGTGGATCCGACGGGCCTCGCGGATGCCGCCAGTGGAGTCATCTCGCTTTCGAAGGGCAAATGGCTCGACGCGGTCATCAGTGGAGCCAGCATAATTCCATACATCGGCGACCTTGCCAAAGTTGGCAAGCTGCAGGGCTACGTAAAAACAGTACGCGAAGCGGTGCAGTTCGCCGTGAAAGACGCGAAATTCGCGGCGCAGCTCAAGGACGAACTCAGGGAGATCAGTAAACTGATCGACAGGGTTCCGTTTGATAAATTGCCCACGTCGATCACGGAACCGCTGCAGCAACTGAAAAAGGAGATCGATGAGTTCCTCGTGGGGCTTGGCAACCTGATGGAGCGGCAGCTTAAGGACCCCGCGACACGTCGGTTCAACGCTGAATACCACGCAGAGGGAGCACTGACACTTGGTAAACGGAAGACGCCCATGGACTTGAGCAACGCGGAGGCTGAGAAGCTGCTGAAGGAAGCGATCCCGGGATCGGGAAACTCTCAGTCGCTGTGGGGCTACAAGGATGGCAAGGCGTACCGCTTCTTTTTTGACAATCAGACAGCGTGGCATGGCTACCCACTTAAAGGAGAGAGGCCGCCAAGCGATGTGCTCAAAAAGTGGCGTGATGCAAAGAAAATCACGAATGTCGATTACAATAAATTCTTAGGTATAAAACAGCGTGCCAGGTGAAGCTTACCAGGGAGTGATCAAAGCCAGTACGCAATGTCGAAACTTCCGTCTTCGTTTTTTCGGCGCTGAAAGCAACACGTAAGCCGCCAGCTAACCATGCCGTGAACGTGCGGACTGGAGATGGTTTGACGACAATTGGGTGTGACACCCGCCGGAGTTGCTCTTAGCCAGCGGCTCCGTGTCGAGTGTTGCTGCGCGTCTATAGGGAACGTGAAGACGTAATCGTGGGTGACGTCTCAATTCGTGATTGATGAAGCATCGCGAGGTGATCCCGATGCCGCCAAACGGAGGCTCATCGCACTGCAAAATGTTGATCTTTTGTTGCCCGATCCCGAAATGGAGACTCCTGGACAATCTCCAGTTACCTCGGGTTTTGATTTGCACTCCTGCTCAGTTTCTCGGAGACCCAGACGATGACATCTAACCCAATATTGGACGAGAAACACGCAACACGACAAAAGCTATTAGAGGAACACAACAGAACTCGATAAAACAACGGCTGATTTTTAGCGTTATGGCCCTATTCTGGAACTCACGAATGAACTTCAGGAAGCCCGTGATCGTCTACACCGCTGCGACGAACGTCGAAGCCCATATGATCGTCGAAATGCTACAAACTAACGGCGTGCCGGCGCATGCGGTCGACGACCAGTCCGGAGTTTTTTTGGGATTCGGAACGATTAGTCAGTTTTACAAGCCGAACGTATGGGTCGACGAAGCATCCATTCAAAAGGCAGCTGACCTGATCCGAGACTTCGAAGAGATGAGAAGATCACGCAACACTCAAGTGGAGGGCACGGATGACCTGAGTGTCAACTGTGAGAATTGTGGAAAAACAAGTTCGTTTCCAGGCTCACTCGACGGAAAGACCCAGGAGTGCCCGCATTGCGGGTCGTACGTTGACGTTGGGGGTTTACCGTGGGCCGATGACTTTGGTGAGTCTGATGATTGAAAATATTGCAACGGTGGCCTAATCAACGGCCGTAACCAATAAGCCTTTGACTTCGCGCTGGCGTAGTCGATCAACGGCAGGAATCGGTGAAGTGGCATGCGTGGTTCGCGGTTGCATTCGCGATCGCGTCAGGCCGAAGGATTTTGAGAAGATTTTGTTCAGGAGGCCCGGTGATATCAGAGGGGCCGATGGGCTGCAGCTGGTGAGAGAGTATTTGGAAAAGCAATCGGCGTCGACGAGCCTGGGGACTATTGGCGTAGTAACGTATTAAGCCCAGGTTTTGGAAACGGCAATCAACGTCACCTTGCTGGCCGGGGGACTCTGCGTATTGATGTTGACTGTAGTTTTCAAACCTGGGCTCAACCGACGCAGGGTCGGTTGGGGCCGGAAGTCCTGGTGGCCTTGTGCCCGCGATGTTCAAATTGCAAGTGGTTGTCCACAGCAGGCTGTGGACTGGAAAGCGGCAGCAGGCTGCCGCAGTCCAGGAGAAGACCGAATCTCCCATCGGTGCCAGTTTCGGGGTGGCTACTCCAGCCGCCGCCGGTAAACTGCCAGCCGCCGCCGAGTGCTCGTGATTGCTTCCGCATAGTGCCGATCACCATGACCAGCCCCCTTGCACCCAGTCCACAAAGCCGAAAAGTTCAACGCACGATCGATGCGTCGGATAATCGCCAGACGCATCGATCGCAATTCGTTACGTCGTGACAGGATGCGCTGATGGACATTATTTACGTCGAGACAACTGTGTTCGGGAACCTCGCGGGACGAATGCATCCGAATCCGGACATTGCGTCGCGACAACGAATCATGCGTGAGTGGTGGCAAACCGCGGCTATTCGTTATCGCATTGTGACTTCACAACTGACACTCGACGAGTGCAGTGATGGTGATCCGTCCGCTGCAACGGAACGACTTGAGCTGCTTCAGGGCATACCGCTCCTTGACGGATCTGATGATGCGGAAACGCTCGCCGAATCGCTCATTAATCGCAAAGCGGTACCTGCGTCGCAACCGCGCGACGCCTTGCACATTGCCATTGCCGCGGTAAACGGTGTACAATTCATAGCAACATGGAACTTTAAGCATATCCTTAATCCTCACTTACAGGCTCAGATTTCCGGAACATGCCGCGAGGCCGGATTCATTCCGCCCGTCATCTGTACACCAGAACAACTCAAGGTGACCGAAGATGATCCCTGACCCAAACGAAGAAATACTCGCCATCAAACGGCGTCTTGCTGCAAAGTTCGACAATGACGTGCATCGTATTGCGGCGGATGTCCGCAAACGACAAGATCAAAGTGGACACGAAGTGATTGCTCTTCCACCTCGCCGCTGTGCACCAGGCACTACGAACAATGCCGTGAACCGGAGCAGCGAATCAGACACGTGAATTGTGAGTCTCTCGCCGCCGCCCAGTTACGGCCAGCATTCGTTGCTTTAAATGCAAGGAGGTACGGAATCTATGTAGTGGCATCCGTGGTCCGCGGTTGCATTCGCAATCGCGTCAGGCCGAAGGATTTTGAGAAGATTTTGTTCAGGAGGCCCGGTGATATCAGAGGGGCCGATGGGCTGCAGCTGGTGAGAACGTATTTGGAAAAGCAATCGGCGTCACCTTGCTGGCCGGAGGACTCTGCGTGTTGACGTCGCCTGTAGTTTTCAAACCTCGGGTCAACCGACGCGAGGTCGATTAGGGCCGGAAGTTCTGCTGGCCTTGTGCCCGCGATGTTCAGGTTGCAAGTGGTTGTCCACAGCAGGCTGTGGACTCGAAAGCGGCAGCAGGCTGCCGCAGTCCAGGAGAAGACTGTGGACATCGCCTGCGGTGACAGCACAAACAGCATCGTCGGTGGGACCGAATCGTTACTCGGTCTGAGTTTCCGGGTGACAACACCAGCCGCCACCGGTAAACTGCCAGTCACCGCCGAGTGCTTGTGACTGATTCCGCATTGGGCCGATCACCATGACCAGCCCCCTTGCACCCAATCCACAAAGCGGAAAAGTTCAACACACGATCCATGCGTCGGCGAATCGCCAGACGCATCGATCTCAATTCGTTCGTTGCGAATAGTGAGGGTTCCATGACACTTCCAGCCTTTGATTCGAACGGAGATCTTCCGACTGCGGACGCACATTTCGGTGCGAGCGTTTTTTGGCTTCGAAGACCCGCCGCGTTTGGTGGGGAACAAGCTACTATAGAGTTCTGGCAAACTCGTCGGGACGGGCGTCTACGAGGAATAGTTGAGATTGTGGAGAACGATGATGATTCAAAATGACAATGAACTACAGGTAATGCTTGAACGCATTCGTCGAATACAAGATCAGCTTTCAACTTTGCGAAAGACAGAGAAAAACCCCACGAACTATCGCCTTTCGTCAAGCGGATTTATCGCTGAGCTTGACCGAATGCAATTGGAGGTGCGCGAGTACCTCGCATCGCCTCCACAACTGGCCGCTGTCGGATAGTCGCAACGAACCAATATGCCTTTGACTTCGCGCTGGCGTAGTCATTAGTGGGACGAATTTGTGCAGTGGGATGTGTCGTTCGCGATTGGATTCGCGATCTTGTCACGCCGAATGATTTCAAGAAGGCATTGTTCAGGAAGTCCGGTGACATCGGGGCGGTCAACGCCGAGTGCCCGTGATTGATTCCGCACAGGGCCTATAACCATATGAGATGTGCAACCAATGACGAAGTCTGATCTCTGGACGATACCGGGAATCGGACGCACCTTCGTTGAGGATTTCGCCAGAATAAACGTTATGTCAATCAGCGACCTGGTTGATCAGGACCCGGAACAATTGTATGAATCCCTTCGACTCGCAAACGAAACTGTCGACCATAAGACCAGCAGAAACTTTTTGTACGTACTCCGCATGGTCGTCTACTACGCAAATGGCGGACGAGATCAGTCTAAACTAAAGTGGAATGCCTGGAAGGACTAACGTCGAATGTGGATGCACACCTTCACTGAAAAAACAGACGTCCCGATCCTGCTTAGATTTCGGACCCACATATTGCTGGTTTCCACGGCGATTGCAGCCAGCTGGATTGGCCTGCACGCCTACTGGATTCACCAGCGACACGATTTTCTGGCAAGTCACCCGGTAGCTCTCTTTGGTACGAATCGCGACCTCTCGAACGATGCTCCACTGTTGCTTCGGCTGATGGGAGAGGGAGAAGTTGCATGGCTGCAAATGAACGTTTACACAGAACGCCACTGGGGCAATGAGCCTATGGACTATCCGGAAGTACGCGAGGCGTTCGCACGTGCTCGAGAGCTGTTTCCTGAAGTGGAAGTGTTGAACATTGAGCCTGTCATGCGCGATCCCGGCTGATTCGCTTTTGCCTGAACCTGAACACGGCCATGAAAGGAATGCCGGTGGAAGGCGCTCGAACTGAATAAGACGAACCAATAAGGTTTCGACTTTACGCTGGTGAAGTGAATCGACGGATGGAATCGGTACAGCGCGCAGAGGCCCTGCGAGCCCACGAGGCGAGCTCGTGGGGGCTGGACCTCGCAATTGCTCGCCCACGAGCTTGCCTCGTGGGTTTACCTCGCCTTTGCGCCAGGCGGAGTTCCCTTCGAACGTCCTTGTTCCGCAGGCTTGTTCCTGGCGCAGAGGCCCTGCGAGCCCACGAGGCGAGCTCGTGGGGGTGCGCGTCGTGGCTGCTCGCCCACGAGCTTGCCTCGTGGGTTTACCTCGCCTTTGCGCCAGGCGGAGTTCATTCGAACGTCCTTGTTCCGCAGGCTCGTTCCCAGACGCCTTGGCTTCGACTATGCTCTGCCACCCAGTTCTTCCGTTCCGTCCAAATTTTCCTGCCCAATGAATGGTTGCATCCAACTTTTGAAATGGTCGATCGTGCACGAAATGGAAAAGTAACAACGGACGCTCATTGATTCACAAAAGTCTCAACCAACAATCGGCGGAAGAATTCGTCGCCTGTGGCGAATAACGAAAATCCCAATTACACTCCGCTGCCGATTTCAGAAACGGCGACAGCTGCTGATTGCTCGTCATCGGACGCTGCCGTTCCGACGGATTAAAGCGAACCCGAATTTCTGATCCTGTCCTGGTGCTCCGTCAATACTTCGATTTGGTGTACGATGGGCCTTCCTGCCCGGTAAAAAAGCAGTCGGACAGGAATGTCCAACCTACATTTCAAGACTTCACAGAGCACTACCACCCTGCTTTTTGTCGATATTTTTTGGGAAGTATTTATCAATGCCGGACCAGTTTCTGAAGGATCTTCTGCTCACCCCCGGCACATCCGGAGTCGAAGAAGCAATTCAGCGTGTCGTCAGAACCTTTGCTTCCGATTTTGCAGATGTCGTGCATACTGATGTGCATGGCAATGTCATGGCCACGGTTAACGGACAGGATGGCCCCACCATTCTGCTGGATGCTCACTGCGATCAGATTGGACTGATTGTCCGCCATATTGATGGAAGCGGTTTTCTGCGAGTCAATCCGATAGGAGGATGGGACATCCAGATTCTGCTCGGGCAGCGAGTTGTTGTTCATACGGATCAGGGCCCAATCCCTGGCGTGATTGCTCGAAAGCCAATCCACCTGCTGGACCCCGACGAACGAAAAATCGTTCCCAAAATGAAGGATCTGGTCGTCGATATCGGATCGCAGTCGGAGGCAGAATCGCGTCAGCTGGTTCGTATCGGTGACGTCATCACCCCGGAACCGTGTCTGCGAGAATTACGAAACGGCCGATTGTCAGGCGTTGCAATGGACGACCGAACGGGCATCTGGGTGATCATGACGGCACTGAAAATTGTGCATGAAAGAAGACCAAGGTGCCGCGTTGTTGCCGTCTCGTCGGTACAGGAAGAAATCGGACTGCGTGGTGCCATCACCAGCAGTTATCAAATCAATCCGGATGTTGCCATTGCCGTTGATGTGACGCACGCCACAGACTGCCCCGGGATTGATCAGAACGAATTTGGAAGAATCGAAATTGGTCGCGGGCCGGTCATTGTTCGCGGTCCCAATGTGAATTCCCGAGTCTTTCAGATGCTGATGCAGCAGTCGGAACTGCATGGAATCCCATGTCAGACCAATGCACTGGGCAGCCCCGCAAGCAACAACGGTGCGGCCATCCAGATCAGCCGAGGAGGATGTGCAGTCGGACTTGTGACAATCCCCAATCGGTATATGCATAGTCCTGTGGAACTGGTGGCTGAGAGTGACATGGTGCAGGCCGCAACTCTGATCGCGGAGTTCTGCCTGGCGATCGACAGTACAACCAGCTTCGTCCCATTCTGATTTGGGCGAAATTTGCTTGAACCTGTGGCGTGTTGAACAGAACGCCGAGCCAATAACACGCGAAACCCGCAGTTCACCAGCCCTCTCCCGATCTTGCTGTCGCTCGATCGACCTCCCCCGGCTTTGCTGGGAGAGGAGGTTTTCATAACCTCCCCTCCCGCGCAGCGAAGCGAAGTGGGAGGGGTCGGCCGAAGGCCGGGGGAGGGCTCGCCGCGGGTTGCACTCAACGCCGTACCAATAACACCCGCGTTCCGCAGTTCACCAGCCCCCTCCCGATCTTGCTATCGCTCGATCGCCCTCCCCCGGCTTCGCCTGGGGAGGGGGTTTTCATAACCTCCCCTCCCGCGGAGCGAAGCGAAGTGGGAGGGGTCGGCCGAAGGCCGGGGGAGGGCTCGCCGCGTGTTGCACAGAACGCCGTCCCAATAACACCCGCGTTCCGCAGTTCACCTTCCCCCTCCCGATCTTGCTGTCGCTCGATCGACCTCCCCCGGCTTCGCCGGGGGAGGAGGTTTTTATAACCTCCCCTCCCGCGCAGCGAAGCGAAGTGGGAGGGGTCGGCCGACAGGTCGGGGGAGGGCTCGCCGCGGGTTGCACAGAACGCGGTCCCAATAACACCCGCAACCCGCTGTTCACCCTGCCCCCTCCCGACCTTGCTATCGCTCGATCGACCTCCCCCGGCTTCGCCGGGGGAGGGGGTTTTCATAACCTCCCCTCCCGCGGAGCGAAGCGAAGTGGGAGGGGTCGGCCGATCGGCCGGGGGAGGGATCGCCGCGCGTTGCACAGAACGCAGTCCCAATAACACCCGCGTTCCGCAGTTCACCAGCCCCCTCCCGATCTTGCTGTCGCTCGATCGACCTCCCCCGGCTTCGCCGGGGGAGGAGGTTTTCATAACCTCCCCTCCCGCGCAGCGAAGCGAAGTGGGAGGGGTCGGCCGATAGGCCGGGGGAGGGCTCGCCGCGGGTTGCACAGAACGCAGTCCCAATAATATCCGCGTTCCTCCGTTCACCCAGCCCCCTCCCGATCTTGCTGTCGCTCGATCGACCTCCCCCGGCTTCGCCGGGGGAGGAGGTTATATTAACCTCCCCTCCCGCGCAGCGAAGCGGAGTGGGAAGTGTCGACCGCCAGGCCGGGGGAGGCGTCGGCCGTCAGGCCAGGCAGTCTTTTAAACAAAGAAACGCACTGCCAGAGACACCCTCCACGCGACAGCTTCGAGAGGCCTCAAAGTATCGCAAGCGGATTTCGGCGAGGTTCCAGCGTACCGCGAGTCACACCGACCTGATTCAATGCGCTTAGTGATTTCCAGACTTCCTGCCCGGAAATCTGATTCATCAGCAATTGTCGATAAAGCGTCAGCACATGTCGCAATTGCTCAGCATTTTGTCGCAGCAATTCGACTCGCACATGCCGGATGCCATGTTTCAGCAAATCATGAACAATCTCAGCGGAACTCTGCGGGACGGCATTAAACAGAGTGTTACGACACCCAACATCTGCTGTCAGCGGATGATCAAGCCCCAGGCGATCGCGAAGTTCCACGGCATGCACATCACATGGTCGGCCGCAATTGGTTTTATTGGTACCCGGCGACAACACGGCGCAGAAAACACAATGCTCCATATGGAACATGGGCATCTGCTGATGAATCACGATCTCCAGCCATTGCGGAGGAACAATACGAACCAGGTTCATTAACTGATCACGGTTCATATCATACGAGGCCGTCAATCGCTGCAGACCCTGCTGCATCAGAAACTCGGCCGTCAGTTCGTTGGTAACATTCAGTGAGAAATCACCGACAATCGGTATGCCTGCTTCCCGGAAGAAACGCATGCCACTGAAGTTGCGGACCAGAATTCCGGACGGAGCCTGTTTCAGCATCAGTCGGAAAATTCCCAGTTCGTCAGGTTTCTGAATGCGGGGAGTTGCCAGCAGCAACGGCATCGCCGCTTCACGAGCAATCGACACGGCTTCCCGGTATTCACGAATGTCTGCAAAGTCAGCCATCGCACAAATGGCCGGAACGACACCCGGAGCGTCTGACGTATTCGGAGCCGATGCATTTGCCGTCTGGATGTCAGCGTGCTGACATGCGATGACTTCCTGCAGCTGTTCCAGACTTCGGCACATCACGTTTAACGTCATTTCAGAAGGTGCAGTTACTGTGCCGATGATCTCAGCCCGTTGGATTCTCATTCGAGGCAACACAGGTTCAGCCGCAACGATTCGAACCGCACGAGGACGTCCTGACTCAAGCTGTTCGACAAGCTGTCGTCGCAGTGTTCCCAGTACGCTGTGAGGAACCATGGGCGTGCCGCTGATGGACGTCGTCAGGTGACTCAGCTGATAGATCGTACCCCCGAGTCTGCCGAGCTGTTGTGCAAAATACTCTTCGGTCGCCGGATGCTTCTGCGCAGCCCGGAGCGGATCCTCTGAAACGACATCACAGGAGGCGCCTGTCGATGTGAATCCCTGAATCCTCAGCGGCTGTCCCGTGTGGGCCTCCACGTGCAGGCTCAGGGAAACGCGGCGTTCCGGATCAGCCCGGTCAAACGTCTGACGCAACTGACGATTGAGACGAGGATCATCGGTTTTCCAGATTTTCAATCCAGCTCGAAGTTTCTTCAGATCCACACTTCTGTGGTCAAATGTCAGTTCAGCACGACCTTCTTCCACCGGTTCCTTCTGTCGTTCATCGTTCACGAAAACCTCGAAGACTCGACCACCCTGCTCACTGCCGGAAATTCGATCACCTTCAAAGACCACCCCATCTCCTGCAGCAACAGAATACTGGAGGTCGACCACAACCCCTTCCGGATTCACCCTCAGCACGGTTCCCAGAAGTACTCCACGCTTTGTGGAACTGGTTGCCGGGACGAGCATCTTGTGATCGCAGCCCCGAAGCCATCCCGGCGAAAAACCACGGGAGAACGACTGCTCCATCTGCTGGATCTGTCTTCGACTAAAGTCCACCTGTGCCCCGGCGGCCACGGTATCGATCGCTTTTCGATACTGCCGAGTCATATTGGCCACGTATTCCGGAGTCTTCAGACGACCTTCAATCTTGAAAGAGCAAACTCCTGCTTCAATCAGATCCTGAGTTAAGTCATATGCAGCCAGATCCTGCGGACTTAACAGATACTTCTGGTCGCCCAGGTCTCGAAGTTCGCCGTCGCACACCAGTTCCCATGGCAGTCGGCAGGCCTGCGCACACTGGCCGCGATTCGCACTGCGGCCGCCCATAGATTCGCTCGTCAGGCATTGTCCGGAGTAGGCGACGCACAGAGCCCCATGCACAAAAACTTCAAGCGGCATTCGAGTTTGCTGATGAATCTGACGAATTTCATCAATGGATAATTCGCGGGCCAGTACAACTCGTTCAATGCCCAGTTCCGCAGCCACTTCGATGCATTCCGCACTTGTCAGAGTCATTTGCGTGGAAGCATGCAGAGCAAGTTCCGGGCAAATGGCACGTGCCAGCCGAGCCACACCAATATCCTGAACGAGCACGGCATCAACACCGGATTCGGCAATCCGGCGAATGATTCGCTCGACTTCCGGCAGCTCGTCAGAAAATGCAAGAGTATTCAGGGTGACGTAAACTCGGACGCCTCGCTGATGCACATAGTCCAGCAGCTCCGGAATGCTGTCGAGGACAAAGTTGGTGGCACGAGCCCTGGCGTTAAAACCGTCGTCCAGTCCGAGGTAAATCGCATCCGCGCCGTTCTCCACGGCTGCCCGAACACAGTCCCAGTCGCCGGCGGGTGCAAGCAGTTCCGGTATCGAACATACGGGCTGAATCGGAGTCTGAGGATGAGCGACGGACATGGACGATGTTTTCCGCCGATCGACACGCACCAGCTGGCCGGACGAAAGGCGTTAATGTGGATGTTCAAAAACTGGCGCCGCCATCAGGCGACTTTCGAGCACGAGTACGAGCACGAATTTTTTTAAGGACTATGATTTTCGGGGAGGGCGGTACTGATGAGTTGGCTGGCCGAAGACACTTTCAGCCGCTTCCATCATCGTTTCGGAAAGTGTGGGGTGTGCATGGATCGAATCGGCAAGATCGCGGGCCGTTGCACCCATTTCGATGGCCAGAACAGCTTCTGCAATCATTTCACCGGCACCCGGGCCGACAATACCGACTCCCAGCAATCGCTGTTTTTTGGGTTCAACAATCATCTTGGTCAGACCTTCAGTCCGAGCCAGCGTTTGGGCACGACCGGACGCTGCCCATGGAAAGCGATGAACAGACACTTCGATCCCCTGCGCTTTGGCCTCAGCTTCCGTGATGCCGCACCACGCGAGTTCCGGGTCTGTAAACACAACGGCAGGAATGGCAACGCTGTCGAATTCGACTGGTTCACCCAAAAGAGTCTCCACAGCGACTTTTGCTTCCCGAGTGGCTTTGTGAGCCAGCATGGGTTCACCGGCAACGTCACCGATCGCCATGATCTTTGGATCTGCCGTTCGCTGGTTTTTGTCGATTCGGATAAACCCCTTGTCATCCAGCTGAGCCTTTGTACTTTCGAGGCCAATTCCGCGTCCATTTGGTCGGCGGCCCACAGAAACAAGCACTCGGTCAAATGTCTGTGACGGCTCGACGCCTTCACCTTCCAGCGATGCCACGATGCCAGCCGGAGTCGCCTCAAGTCGAGCCACCTTTGTATTCATATGGATGGCTTTGAATTGATGCGACAATCGCTTCTGCAAAGGAGTGACCAGATCACGATCCGCGCCCGGAAGCAGGCCAGCCGTCATTTCCACCACCGTCACTTCTGATCCCAGAGCGGCGTAAACGGAGCCCATTTCCAGACCGATGTAACCGCCACCAATCACAAGCAAACGCCGGGGAACATCTTTCAGTTCCAGTGCCCCGGTTGAGTCCATCACCCGGTCATCACCGATGTTAAACATGGGCGGCATCGCAGGCTGCGATCCGGTGGCAACAATGCAGTGATCAAAGGTCAGCGTTGAAGTAACACCATCTGACCCCACAACTTTAATGCTGTCAGAACTCAGCAGAGTGCCACGGCCTTTGATCAGCTGTACGCCGCGAGCCTTACACAAACTTTCCACACCGCCCGCCAGGTTACCGACGACCTTGTTTTTGAATTCCCGCAATTTGTCGAGATTCACGACTGGCGGACTGAAGCTCACTCCCCAGTCGGCAGCTTCCTTTGATTCATTGATCAGCTTTGCGACGTGCAGCAGAGCCTTCGACGGAATGCAGCCGCGGTTCAGGCAGACTCCCCCGGGCTTAACGCCTTCGTCGATCATGACAACTTTCATGCCATGATCCGCCGCGGCGAACGCCGCCGGATATCCGCCCGGACCACCGCCCAGCACGACTAACTGAATATGCTGATCTGTCATCACTCGTTCTCTTTGTCTTCAGTCAGGCGGCATCTTTGGTCAGGTCATCGAATGATCCTGACATACAATACTCACCGTTCTTTAATTGCAGATGAAACTTGTATCAATGGCGTCAGGAAATTCACTGACGCAGAATACCGCACCGTGAGCGATACCGCACTCTCAGCAGGCCTTAGGACGTGGAAAACAATAAGTTAGCGCCATAGTCGCCTTTCGCTCCGCGAAAGAGCATCCTCTTGCGGAGCAAAAGGCGACACTTATTGTCTGACAGCGCCTTAACCCTGATGACCGACGAATGCCGTTTGCCAGCAGGTGCGGCTGTTCCTTTATTTCCGTTTTTCGATCTGTTCCGTCCAGCCGGGCATCACGTTACGGTGATTCAGACTAAAACAGTTCGAAAAAGTTACTGAGGCTGCTGGACAGTTTTACAATAAACCGGGCCGCATCCGCGCCGTTGATGGCTCGGTGGTCATACGACAGTGAAAGCGGCAGCATCAGACGTTCGGTAATCTGACCGTCCTCCATCACCAGCTGATTTTGTCCTCGAGACATTCCCAGAATCGCGACTTCCGGGTAATTCACGATGGGAGTAAATGCGGTACCACCGATACCGCCCAGATTCGTAATCGTAAATGTGCCGCCCTGCATGTCCTCTGTTTTCAGTTTGCGATCACGGGCTCGTCCGGCGATCTCCGTCAGTTCAGCCGCAACCTGCAACACATTCTTCTGATCACAGTTCCGTATGACCGGCACGACAAGCCCATTTGGTGTGTCAACCGCCACACCGATGTGATAGTAATTCTTGATAACCAGTTCACCGGCGTTCATATCGACGCTGGAATTCACGTTCGGGAATGCTTTCAGAGCACCCACGACAGCCTTAATCATAATGGCGGTCATTGTGATCTTCGGAGCATTCGGATTGGACTTCACATAACGTTTGCGGGCCGCTTCCAGTTCTGTGATATCTGCAAGGTCATGCTGGGTCACATGCGGAATGGTTACCCATGCTGTATGCAGATTAGCTGCTGCCATACGGAAAATTTTATTCATCGGCTGCTTGTCGACTGGCCCGAACTTTGAAAAGTCCGGTAGCGGAGCTGCCGACACTGCGCCAAAACCGGGGACGGAGGCAGCGGAGGGCACTGGCTGAGTCAGGCGGTCGCGAACCCAGGCCTCAACGTCTTCAATTGTGATTCGCCCGCCATCGGCTGTGCCTTTGACCTGATAGAGGTCCACTCCCAGTTTGCGAGCCAGTCGCCGAGTTGCAGGACCAGCAGGTGCCGGAGCACGGGAAGTTGAGCCGGCTGACGGTTGCGAGGCAACTGCTTTGGGGCCAGCTGGTGATGCAGCTGCCGTTGAGGTAGCTGACGGAGTCGTCGCTGCGGACGTTGTGGCAGGAGCTGGCTTCGCCGAAGATGCTGCAGGGGCAGGGGCTGATGACGCCGCTGGTGCCGGTGCCGAAGGCGATGAGGCAGACGGTTTTGCCGACGCTGAAGACGGTGCATCGCTCGTCAGAATTGAAACAAGCACAGTTCCAACTTCGATGGTCGTCCCTGGTGAAACCTTCACCGACTTGATTGTCCCGGCGTGCGGACAGTTAATTTCGGCAACGGCCTTGTCCGTTTCCACTTCACAGATTACGGCATTGGCCGCAATCGTGTCGCCTTCTTTGACATTCACCGCCGCGACGTCAACTTTGGTCACACCTTCGGAAACCGAAGGCAGGCGGAAATCGATCAGGGTTCCGGCAGCCGCGGAGTTTGCTGACCCTGCAGGCGCTGGAGACTTTGGCGAAGCCGGTGCCGCAGTTGCTGCGGGAGCTGCCGCTGCAGGTTTGGTGGCAGCAGCGGCAGGTGCCGCGGCCGCTGGTTTACTCGCCTCTTCGGCACCGTTTTCTGCTTCAATCAAAACAAGTGCCTGTCCAATCGCCACCTTGTCGCCGGGCTTGATCAGCACCTTTGATATCCGACCTGCATGCGGACAATTGATTTCGGCCACAGCCTTGTCAGTTTCCACCTCACAAATCACAGCATTGGCTGCAATCACGTCACCTTCAGCGACTTTGACTTCTGCAATATCGACTGAAGTCACGCCTTCAGAAACGTCAGGCAGTTTGAATTCTATGGCCATTGGCGGCTGCTACTCAGAAACAAAGGTCAGGATTATCCTGACAGGTTGATCGAAAAATATACCGGCCCGCAGAAACAACTACTGTCTCGAGAACCATCCGAATGTGGGAACAACTACGCATCCAGTGGATTGATTTTGGAAGGATCCAGTCCGAGCTGCAGCAGAACTTCGGGCAGTCGAGCGGCATCGAAGGCCCCCATACGTGCCAGTCCTCGCAGCGTTGTCCAGGTCACAGTCTCAGCGTCAATCTCAAAGTGACGTCGCAGTTCTTCACGCGTTTCGCTTCGGCCAAAACCATCTGTCCCGAGTACCAGATATTCGCCCGGGATCCATTCGCGAATCTGATCAGCCACCAGCCGCACGTTGTCACTGGTCGAAATGAATGGACCTGTAATTCCATCCAGAACTTTCTCCAGATAGCTGCGTCTGGGAGTTTCACCGGGATGCAGATCATTCCAGTGCTGGCATCCCATCGCGTCACGTCGCAGTTCGCTATAGCTTGTCACGCTCCAGACATCCACGCCGATATGGAACTGATCGGCCAGAATCTTCTGAGCACGCAGTGCTTCCCTCAGGATCGGACCGCTGCCAAACAACTGCGGCCGATGTTTCTGACCGGCTCCGCTGTCCGTGCTGCTGAACAGATACATGCCGCGAATAACGCCATCGATGACTCGATCACGATCCTCCGGAATTGCGGGCTGTTCGTAAGCCTCATTGTAAACGCTGAGGTAATAGAAGATTTCTTCACCTTCGGCGTACATGCGACGCAGACCATCCTGAACAATAATCGCCAGCTCGTATCCCCATGCGGGATCGAAGGAGCGCAGAGATGGCACTGTGGTTGCCATCAGGTGGCTGTGTCCGTCCTGGTGCTGCAGACCTTCTCCATTCAAAGTCGTACGGCCGGACGTTCCACCGCACAGGAAGCCCTTCGTTCGAGAATCCGCTGCGCACCAGATGAGGTCTCCGACACGCTGAAATCCAAACATCGAATAATACACATAGAATGGCACCATGTTCATGCCCAGATTGGCATAAGCCGTTCCGGAAGCAATGAACGAGCCCATCGCGCCTGCTTCGTTGATGCCTTCTTCCAGTAGTTGTCCGTCGCGAGCCTCTCGATAGTAGATCGCCTGGTTGCTGTCGACCGGATCGTACAGCTGGCCCTTGCTGGCATAGATTCCGATCTGCTTGAACAAACTTTCCATGCCGAACGTGCGAGCCTCATCGGGAATAATGGGAACAACGCGATCGCCCATTCCCTTGTGCTCAACCAGACCTCGAAGGATAGCACCCAGGGCAAATGTTGTGGAACCTTTGCCGCCGGCACTGCCCGCCAACAGCGGTTTGGCATTAAAGATTTTGTCGGTCAGCGGCGGAACATCCAGAACTTCGGCGCAGGCCGGGCGACTCGGAACAAATCCACCGAGTGCTGCACGGCGTTCCCGCAAATACTTCATCTCGGCGGAGTCTTCTGCCGGCTTGTAGAATGGGATCTTGTCGATTTCTTCATCGCGAATTGGGATGGAGAAACGGCTTCGAAACGCTCGCAGTTCGTCCTCATCGATCTTTTTCTGATTATGAGCGACATTGCGGCCTTCGCCCGCTTCGCCGAGTCCATAGCCCTTGATGGTCTTCGCCAGAATCACAGTGGGAGAACCCTTGTGATGCACGGCTGCTCTGTAAGCGGTAAAGACTTTCTCCGGGTCATGGCCGCCTCGGCGCATCTTCTGAAGTCCCTCATCCGAGACACCGGCCACCATTTCCAAAAGGTCAGGATCAACACCAAAGAAATGGTTGCGAATATACTCGCCGGATTCCACGCTGTACTTCTGAAACTGCCCGTCAACCACTTCGCCCATGCGTTTGACCAGCTTGCCTTCGTGATCTTCTTCCAGCAACGGATCCCAGTCACTGCCCCACACAACTTTGATCACATTCCAGCCGGCTCCGCGGAATGCTGCTTCCAGCTCCTGAATAATCTTTCCGTTTCCTCGGACCGGCCCATCCAGCCGCTGAAGATTACAGTTGATGACCCATGTCAGGTTGTCAAGATTCTCACGGGAGGCCAGGGTGAGCGCTCCCAGAGATTCCGGCTCATCCGTTTCACCATCACCAAGAAACGCCCAGACTCGGGACTTCGAAGTATCCAGCAGACCACGATGTTCCAGATACCTCAGAAAACGAGCATGGTAAATGGAACAAATCGGGCCAAGACCCATCGACACTGTCGGAAATTGCCAGAATGATGGCATCAGCCATGGGTGCGGATAGCTGCTGAGCCCAATGCCGGCTGGCAGTTCGCGACGAAAGTTTTCCAGATGCTCGGTCGTCAGACGACCTTCCAGAAACGCGCGAGAATACATTCCGGGAGCAGCGTGACCCTGGAAGTACACCATGTCACCGGTGTGATCGCTCGTGCGAGCATGGAAAAAGTGGTTCTGTCCAATTTCGTAAAGAGTGGCGGACGACGCAAAGGTGGAGATGTGACCGCCAATCCCTTCGTGATGCTTGTTTCCTCGCACCACCATCGCCATCGCGTTCCATCGCACCAGATTCTTGATCCGCCGCTCCAGTTCGCGGTTTCCGGGAAACTTCGGCTGATCAGAAGCATGGATTGTATTGATATAAGGAGTGTTCGCGCTGAACGGAAAAGTGATTCCGCGCGCGTAAGCTCGCTCCTGAAGATGGATCAGCAACTCGCGCAGCCTGTCTGCGCCGTAGCGATTCAACACATCTTCGAGCGACTCGTACCATTCCTGCAGTTCATCCGGATTGATACCGGTCACCGTTTCAAGAACAGCCTGATCCACCATTGTATTCCCCGAATTGTCAAAAACGGACTCCGGACTTTCCGGAGCACCTGCTGTAGCTCCCCGTTGCCTGCGGTGAGCAAATAAATCGAGATCCGGCAACCTTCACCAGCGAACAGGCGCGTTAAACTTTGCCTCGCTTACCTGCCCGCCATTCGGACGTCTCAAAAAAACCGTCCGCTGTTAATCTGCGGGATTGTAGGAACAATTGCCCCTGGACTTCAATGCGATGATCGAATTCCACCAGAAACGATACGAGCATTGCAGCGTTTTCCCTGTTTCTGACACACTTTATTCATCTCGAGGGACAGCTTTTTGCTGAAGAGTGACAGATTGTGGCGGTTTCTGCCACAATCCCGTGCTGGTGAATGTGCATAGTTTTTTGCGCTGATGGGATCTCTACCGGTGCAAAGTCCCGTCGGCGGAGCGACGGGTGTACAGTACACCCGTCGCTCCGCCGACGGGATTGCCTGCACGTTCTCGCAACTGCGCGCCATACACATCTCCAAAGCCACGGATTTATTGATGGGTGGGTTCTCATGAGAAACGGGCACGCATCCGGGTTTCGGCCTCTGGCGGTTCTTCCCTGGCTCTTCCTGGGGTTGGCATTGCTGTGGAGCGGCAGGTCGTATGTTCAGGGGGAAATCGTGTTTGACCTCGCTCGATCGGACTGGACGGCCGAGCAAAAAGTTGCCCGATTGAAGGGATATTTCGAGGAATTCGGGCCGTGGGCACCCGCCGCCTATGTGGGATTCGTCACCACCGAGGTGATTGTCGCTCCTATTCCCGGACTAATGCTTTATGCGCCTGGCGGCCTGATTTTTGGCCCTTTTCATGGAGGAACGCTGGCACTGATCGGCAATATTCTGGGGGCCGGTATTGCCTGCCTGCTGGCTCGATCACTAGGAGGACGATTCGTAGAGAAATACGTCGATGAAGAGAACCAGACGGGGAAATTGCACCACGCTCTGCATCACCGAGGCGCCTGGCTCGTGTTTTTCCTCCGGCTCAACCCGCTGACATCCTCCGACCTGCTGTCCTACGCCGCCGGGCTGACTCGGATTCCCGTGTGGCAGCTGATGCTGGCCACCGGAGCCGGCATGGCACCGCTGTGTTATGCACAATCGTGGCTTTCCAGCAGCCTCTTTGATGCATTCCCCGGGCTGATCTACCCGCTGGTGATTGCGGGTATCGGGTACCTGCTGATTGTGGTGATCATTGTGTGGCGACACAGCCGACGTGGCTCCCCCTGAGGCACTGCTTCACTCGAAATGTTGCTTTTTGGCAACACGCACTCAGAAATGTGGTAGACTTTTCTGGTTATTGAATCTGGGTTAACCGGGAATTCCAGTAACATTTCGGTCATATCCATTCATTTTGTTTCTTCAACAACTTGCATCTTCGGTCACTATCGGTCACAATCTGCTCGATTCAATCACTCAGTTGTGACGGGTTCCCGATGATTCTGGAAGAAAGACGATCGAAAATACTCCGGATTACCGAGGAATCTGGCTTTGTTTCTCTGCAGCGGCTTGTTGCAGAGGTGGGAGCCAGCGAATCGACAATTCGGCGTGATTTGGAATATCTGGATGCCAGCGGTCAGATTCAGAGGACTCGAGGGGGTGCCGCATTCGCGGGTGATTCGTTCGTGGACTTTGATGCTCGTCGTTCACAGGCGTCACTGGAGAAGCAGCAGATCGCGCGACGCGCGGCCAGTTTGATTTCTCCGGGGGAGACGATTTTGCTGGACGGTGGAACGACCACCCTTGAGGTGGCTCGGCATCTGGCTGGTAAGTCTCTGCAGGTGGTGACGAATTCACTTCCGATTGCCAGTTTGTTGATGAACAGTTCCGAAGTGGAGCTGATTTTTATTGGGGGGTACGTCTATCCGCGAACCGGTGTTGCTCTTGGGGAGCAGGCTGTTGAGGCATTGAAGTCAATGCATGTGAGCCGGCTTGTGATGGGCACCGGAGGTGTGACGGCAGAGGGGTTGTTTAACAGCAATGCACTTCTGGTGGAGACGGAGCGTCAGATGATTCGCGTGGCGGATCGGGTGATGCTTGTCGCTGACAGCAGTAAGTTTGGGCAGCGAGCGCTGTCGCATCTGTGTCCGCTGGATGCGGTTCATCAGATTGTGACGGACGAGGGAGTGTCGTCCGAATGGCGGCAGGTAATACAAAGTTCAGGGCTGGAGATTGATGTCGTCCAGATTTCCCGGAACTGACAGGATGTCGGGTATGTGTGTTATTCGACAGCAGGAAAGATGGCAGTGAGTGCAACAGCAGGTTTGAATCGTGCGGATGTTGAGCGCATTGTTCGGGATGTTCTGGCTCGCGGATCGCGTAGCGCTGAGTCGGCAGGTTCCGGAATCCCTGTTCTGCGAGCAGCTCCTGCAGCGGCATCTGCCGTTCCTGCGGGCAAGCGTAATCCTCTGGTTGTGAATATTTCTGCGCGGCACGTTCATCTGACGCAGGAGCATGTTGAGATTCTGTTTGGAGCCGGTTCAAAGCTGACTCCGGAGAAGGATCTTTATCAGGACGGATATTACGCAGCGACTGAAACGGTTGCAGTTGTTGGCCCGCGTCGCCGTATGCTGCCAAACGTGCGTGTGCTGGGACCGTGTCGCGATGACTCCCAGGTGGAGCTCGCGTTTACCGACGGGATCTCCCTGGGCATTGATCTGCCCGTGCGGATCAGCGGCGATGTCAAGGGGACGCCGGGATGCATACTGGTTGGTCCCAAAGGGGTTGTTGAGCTGAAACAGGGTGTGATTCGGGCAATGCGTCATGTGCACATGGGGCCGGATGATCTGGCATGGTACGGTGTGGCGGACAAGGAAATGATTCATCTGCGGATTGAGTCACCCGGTTGTACAACGGTGCTTGAGGACCTGGCTGTTCGAGCCGGCAAGGGCATCAAGCTTGAAGTTCATCTGGATACGGACGAAGGCAACGCCGTGAATCTGGAAAAGGCAACGAAGGTGGAACTGGTTAAGCCGGAGCCCTGTCATTGCCACATGAAATAAGGTGTCTGTCAGACAATAAGTGTCGCCTTTTGCTCCGCAAAAGGATGCTCTTTCGCGGAGCGAAAGGCGACTATGTCGGCGGACTGGCTGAAGTTTTGTTTGTTTTCTGACGTAAGAAAAACTGTTCACAGCACGGACTGCTGTTTTGTTTAACGCCGATCGCTCTGTGGGATACGGAGATGCTGAGGCTGGAGTATTTTTGAAATGGCGAAATCAATGGAAGCACTGGGAATGATTGAAACGAAAGGCTTCGTGTGCATGCTCGAAGCAATCGATTCAATGTTGAAGGCCGCCAACGTACAGCTGGTTTCCTGGGACAAGATCGGAAGCGGTCTGGTCACTGCCTTTATCGTGGGTGACGTTGCAGCTGTGAAAGCGGCGATTGATGCCGGTGCCGCAGCTGCTTCGAAGCTGGGACAGGTCATCAGTGTGGAAGTGATTCCACGGCCGAATGAAGAGCTGATTGCCGTACTGCCAAAATCAAAGGTGGCTGTTCCGGCCCGCGCTTCGAAGTAATTTCTACCACGCGAACTTAATGGTACTGCGTCATTGCGGGCGCAGATCTCGTACCCGATTCAACAGAAATATTTTTCGGAATTGTCACTCATGAGCAGCGAAGCTATTGGAATGATTGAAACCAAGGGTCTGGTCGCCTCAATTCAGGCATCAGACGCCATGCTGAAGGCCGCCAATGTCACGCTGGTAAAGCAGCTGAATATTGGTGCTGCCTTCATTACCACGATTATCAAGGGAGACGTTGGGTCAGTGCGGGCAGCTGTTGACGCTGGCGCTGCTGCAGCATCTCAGAGCGGCGAGCTTGTCTGTGCTCACCTGATTCCACGACCAGAGCAGTCTCTGCTGGATTCAGTACTCTGAACAGACTGCGACGATCAGACTCCGAACTTTGACTTGCTTCTCTCACGCACAACATTCTTATCTGTTCACGGAGGAAAATTCGCGATGAAGGTACTGGTAGCCAATCTGGGATCCACGAGTTTCAAGTATCGACTGTTTGACCTGTCGAATGAAACTCAGCTGGCAAGGGGCGGGATCGACCGAATCGGGCAGAGCGAGAGTGCGTGCTTTGTGGAGATTGGAAGCCATCGGGCCGAACGGCAGCAGAGTATTCCCGATCATGCAGCAGCTGTCAGCATTTGCCTGCAGCAGCTGACCGATCCTGAACATGGCTGTCTGAAGTCGGTGGATGAAGTTGCGGGTATTGGATTTAAGGCGGTCTTTGCAGGAAGCCTCAGCGGCGTTCGCGTCGTGAATGAGGAATTACTGCGGAAGATGGAAGAACTGTCTGATATTGCTCCTGCTCACAATCCGCCATATGTTCGGGCGATGCGGCAGCTGCAGCAGGCGTTTCCAAAAATCCCTCTGGTCGCGGCACTGGAAACAGGATTTCATGAAACCATCCCGTTCGAACATCGGGCCTATGCTGTTCCTTACGAATGGTATACGGACTACGACGTGCGTCGCTGGGGTTTTCATGGGGCCAGCCACCGTTTCATCGGCGGGCGGATTGGCGAAGTGATGGGCCGGGACGGCCTGAAGGTGATCAGCTGCCATCTGGGAGGCAGTGCGTCGGTGTGCGCAATTCGCGGAGGCGAGAGCGTGGCCACGTCGATGGGAATGAGTCCGCAGGGAGGTTTGCCCAACAATAATCGGGTCGGGGATTTCGATCCGTATGCAATTCCGGTGATCATGAAGGCCACAGGAATGACATTCGAAAAAGTGCTGACGGAGATGTCTTCAAAAGGCGGACTGCTGGGGATCAGCGGTCTGAGCGGCGACTGCCGTGACCTCGAAGAAGCAGCCGCCAGCGGACACGAACGGGCTGAGAAGGCACTCAGGCTGTTTGAAGCGTCTATTCGATTTTATGTGGGCGCCTATATGGCACTTCTGGGTGGCACGGATGTCATCGTTTTCACCGGTGGGATCGGCGAAAACAGTGAACGGATTCGAACGAACGTCTGCCGCAATATGGAATGGGCGGGTGTCGAAGTATGTGCAGATAGAAACTCCGGCCGGCTGAAGGGCGAAGTCCGGATCAGTACCGACAACAGTAAGGTACAGGTCTGGGTCATTCCAACAAACGAAGAACTGGTCGTGGCTCGTCAAACAGCGGCTGCGATTGGCAGGTCCTGATTTGCGGAGTGTCCGCGGTGTGCTGGTGTTTGATTGTTTTAAAGGGCAGGCGTCATGTTTCTTGCGCGCATAACAGGAAGTCTCGTTTCGACTCACAAAGTTGAAACGCTGGTGGGCCAGAAACTGTTGCTGGTGGAACCTCTTCGAGTCGACGAAAAAGATCAGAAGAGTCTCAAGCCAACAGGTCGTTCGTTTGTCGTCGTCGATACGGTTGGTGCCGGCGAAGGTGAAGTCGTGCTGTGTGTGCAGGGATCCAGTGCCCGGTTTACTCCTGGTACAAAGGAACTCCCAATTGATGCGGCGATCATTGGAATCGTTGATCAGGTACAGGTGAAGTCCTGCACAATTTTCAGCTCGGCCGACTGACGAGGAAATGACCGGAGAAACGGATCGCAGGACGGATCGCAGGACGGATCGCAGCTCACGGGTAATGCAGCTGGCATAACAACGACGGTCAAACGGGGAAAGTGTTTGTCAACGGTTCAGGAGGATCAGACGCCATGGAGAACCCTTATCGGGATTCAGGAGGAAGTCTGCCACCGAGTTCGACCGACCAGGTGGCATTTGTTCGTTCGATTCAGATTATCACGCTGGCTCTTCTGCAGGGAGTAGTGATTTTTGGAATCATCGTATTGTTCATCAACAAGGCTGTCGTGGACGGGAAGCCGGGCATCCTGACGTGGATCGCCGTTGGTTTTTCCTGTCTGATGATCATGAATCACATCATGATCCCTCAGCTGATCAGTAAAGCGATGCTGGACAGAATTTCGACTGCGGATCTCCGGGGACAAAGTGATCTTGAGGGTTTCGAGAGGGTGTTCGGAATTTTCAGAGCTCAGCATATTGTGGCGTGTGCCCTGCTTGAGGGAGCTGCGTTCTTTTGTTTCGTAACTTATATGGTCGAAAAGAACTGGATGCCGCTCGGAGCGGCCGTCGTGCTGATGATCATGATCGCGATCAGGTTTCCCACGGCAGCAAAAGTTCAGTTCTGGGTGGAAGACAGAATCAGGGAAATTCAGCTGAAAGGCTGAATCAGTCATTAGTCCATTCTCATGAGACCAGATGGAAGCTGGTTGGGTTCAGTGCGGGCAGGATGCACGCGAGCACAGAAGAGGCACAAACGTGCAGGCAAGCGAACAGGCAATTCGACAGGTCGTACAGGAAGTGCTGGCTCAGCTGGCAGCCCGCGGGAGCAACGGGGCTGCATCCGGACGGCTCGGTGGAGCACCGTCAGGAAACTGGGGAGTATTTGACACGGTTGATGAAGCGGTGAAAGCCGCTCAGGCGGCGTTTGAGCAGCTGAGCCGGGCATCGCTGGAGGATCGTCGCCGGGCTATCGACATCGTGAAGCAGATTTGCGACAGCCAGGCCGAGGAACTGGGGCGGCTGGAGTTCGAAGAAACCAAAATCGGACGGCTGGAACACAAGATTGCCAAACTGCAGGCTATTAAGACGGTGCCTGGAGTTGAGTTTCTAAGAACTGACGCTGTCAGCGGCACTCATGGTCTGACGGTCACTGAGTATGCTCCCTTCGGAGTCATCGGAGCCATCACTCCTGTAACACATTCACTGCCAACTCTGGCGGGGAATTTTGTCAACATGGTGGCTGCCGGCAATACCATCGTCTGCAATCCTCATCCGAGTGGTGCGAAGATTGCCTGCGAAGGAGTTCGCCGATTTAACAAGGCGATCTTCGAAGCAACCGGACTTCAGAACCTGGTGACGATTATTGGCAAGCCGACGATCGAATCTGCTCAGGCCGTTTTTGATCATCGCGGAATCAAGCTGCTGGTTGTAACCGGCGGCCCCGCAGTTGCCCGTGCTGCTCTGCAGAGTCCCAAAAGGGCAATCGTGGCAGGACCCGGTAATCCTCCCGTCGTTGTGGACGCCACCGCGGATATCGAAAATGCGGCGAAGTCCATCGTGGCCGGTGCGGCCTTTGATAACAACCTGCTGTGCATTGGTGAGAAGGAAGTCTTTGCAGTCAAGGAAATCTTTGACCAGCTGATGACTGCCGTTGGCAAACACGGAGGATATCGACTGAATGCCTCTCAGGTGGCTCAGTTCACCGCCAAAGCGTTTGGGCCGCCAAAGGAACCAGGTGGTCATCATGTGCTGAATCGGGACTTTATCGGTAAGGATGCTGCGTGGCTGGCTGCTCAGATTGGTCTGAGTATCCCACCGGAGACACTGATCCTTTACGGTGAGACCGACGAACAAAACCCGTTTGTTCCTGAAGAACAGATGATGCCTTTCGTGCCGTTTGTTCGAGCCAACTGCAGCGATCATGCAATTGCGCTGGCTAAGAAATATGAACATGGATTTGGCCACACTGCCATTATTCATTCACACGACGTGCATACGATCACAAAGATGGGCCGTCTGATGAACACAACGCTGTTCGTGAAGAACGGACCATGCATGGCGGGACTGGGACTGGGAGGCGAAGGGTTTCTGTCCTTCAGTATCGCAACTCCCACGGGAGAAGGCGTCACCAGCCCAATGACGTTTACTCGACAGCGCCGCTGTGTCATGGTGGACGACCTGCGAATCATTTGAGAATTCGGCGCAAAAACCAGTCCAGGATATTCAGAGAATGCAGACAGCTCGAGTGATCGGCAATGTCACCGCGACAGTCAAACACCCATCCTTTACGGGCTGGCGACTGATTGTTCTGCAGCCTCTGGATATTCAAAACCAGCCGGATGAATTTCCGGTGATTGCCATCGATCAGCTGGGTGCAGGCCGAGGTGATCTGGTGTTCTTCACAAGTGATGCCAAATACATCCAGCAGCTCACAGGACGTAAGGATTCCCCAATCCGTTTTTCGGTGCAGGGAATAGTGGACAACAACGGCGAATGATAAATCTCAGTTCGGAAATGATTGAGCAGATTGTCCAGAGCGTGATGCGGGAGCTGCAGGCCCGCGAAACGCCCGGGGGATCTTCTGCGCGAACTGAGAATGCGTTACAGCCAGCGGGATCAAAAGCTGATACCACAGTGTCATCTTCATCCGGCTTATCAGATGCTCAGAAACCGGATCCTCTGACGGCGGCTCCGGTGGTGATCTCAGGCCATGTCATTTCGGAACATGTTCTTGCGTCTGCGAATGTCGCTGGTAAACAGATTGTGATTTCCCCAGGTGCGGTCTTCACGCCGTCCGGTCGGGATTTCGTACGGAAAAACGGAGTCCGACTTTCCAGCAAACTGGCCGGTCAGTCGGAAATGGCAGGAAGTGGCCTGCTGGTGCTGATTGGAAATGCGCCCACGGCAACTGCTGCGGCAGCGTCCGTGGGCTGGAAGGTTGAAACAGCGAAAACTGAACATGAGGCAGCGACGATTGCGGAAAGCCATTTGCAAAAGCAGGTTGTGGCCTGCATGGGTGGTGAACCGTCTCTTGTGGCGTGTCTCCTGAATCGAAATCCGTCTGTGCGCGCGGCTGTGGTGACGAAAAACACCAGCATGGCCGTGCTGGGGAAGTCCATGAATCCCCATGTGGTGTGTTTTGAATCGGCTGGCTGGTCCTTTGCTGAAACGATGCGATTGCTGAAATCGCTTCGAAAATCTTCAGCTGCACCTGCCGGATGGATGGAACTTCGCGCGGGAGCCGCACGATGAGGATCATGGAGTGCATCGGTCGTGTGACACTGTCGCAGTGGGATCCGTCTCTGACGGGCGCCATCTGGAAACTGGCTGTGCCACTCACGCATGCAGGATTAAACGGAGATGAGAACGGTCGGGCGGAGCCCATTGTGATTTATGATGAAATGGGGGCTGGAATTGGAAGCCTGATGGCGGTCAGCGAAAGTGCTGAAGCGTCGGCTCCTTTTGATCCGGCCGTTAAACCGATTGATGCTTACAACGCGGCCATTCTGGATACGGTAAACGTCTGCTGATGATGTTGTCTGCTGATCAGGGCAATGGCTGAAGAATACTCAGCCTGCCTTTACTTATACTCAAACTCAGGTCACTTCAGGGTTAAAAACATGTCGAACAAGTGGAACAGCGGAATCAACGATCGGGCACTGAAAGAAGAGATCTGCGAGATCGGTCGTCGAGTCTATAACAAGGGCTTTGCGGCAGCCAACGATGGAAACATCAGTATCCGCGTAGGTGAAAATGAAGTGTTGTGTTCGCCGACAATGATCTGCAAAGGCTTCATGAAGCCGGACGACATTTGTGCGGTGGATATGAATGGCAAGCAGATTGCCGGAAAACGAAAACGCACCAGCGAAGTGCTGCTGCATCTGGCAATCATGAAGAACCGTCCGGATGTGAAGGCTGTTGTGCATTGTCATCCGCCACATGCAACGGCATTTGCTGTCGCCGGGGAACCGATTCCACAGTGTATTCTCCCGGAAGTGGAAGTGTTCATGGGCGAAGTTCCCATAGCACCCTATGAAACTCCTGGCGATGAACGATTTGCCAATACAGTTGTTCCTTTCCTCAAAGCATCCAACACAATCATTTTGAAGAACCATGGAACGGTGACATTTGGCAAGACCCTCGAAGAGGCGTACTGGAAGACTGAAATTCTGGACGCCTACTGCCGAATTCTTCTGCTCGCCCGACAGCTCGGCCAGCCTGAATATCTCAATGAACAGAAAAGCCGCGAACTGCTGGACCTGAAGAAGAAGCTGGGCTTCGATGATCCTCGTTTTCACAATGAAAACTGTGATCTGTGCGGAAACAGTGCGTTCCGTGAAGGGTACAAGGAACAGATTCCTGTGCAGCGAGCATTCGAAAAAGCTCCTGATTACCCTGGCTACCTGCAGGAACCAGCTTACAAACAGGCTCCAAAGGCAGCGGCTGGCGGTTCTGAAATCAGCGATGAACTGGTGCAGATGATTACAAATCAGGTACTTGCGGCGCTGAAAAAGTAAGACACGGAAACAGAAATCCTGCCAGATCAGGAACTGGCTCAGCGTCCGGGAATCTTCTTCATTCGAAAAGTAACGACGGCAGAGGAACAGTCAGATGAAAGTCAGCATTATTGGTGGTGGTGGTTTGGTTGGTTCCTGTGCCGGTTTCGCGCTGCAGGCCGGACGAATTGTGCGGGAGATTGCACTGGTTGACGTCAACATGGAACTGTGCGAAGGTCAGGCACTCGACCTGCTGCACGGCAGTTCCATCATGGCTCCGCAGAAGATTTATGCGGCCGGAACGGAGACCTGCAAGGACGCGGACGTCGTTGTGATTACCGCCGGTCTGCGACGAAAACCGGATGAAAGCCGACTGGATCTGATCAACCGCAACGTCGCATTGTTTCGTGGAATTCTGGCTGACGTAAAGAAGCATGGCCTGAAGAAGGAAGCGATCGTCTTTGTCGTTTCAAACCCCGTGGATGTGCTGACATATCTCGCCGTCAAAGAGCTTTCACTGCCTGCAGCTCAGGTGATTGGTCTGGGAACCGTTCTCGACACGACTCGTCTGAGAAGCATGATGGCCCAGCGGCTGGGCGTCGCGGCAACTCAGGTCAACGTTACGATCTTTGGTGAGCACGGAGACAGCATGGTTCCGATCTGGTCGAACGCTCAGATCGCCAACCTTCCGCTCGACAAATATCCCGGCGTCACACCCACACTGATTGCCGAAGTCGAAAAGAAGACTCGTGGAAGCGGAGCGGAAGTCATTAAGAAAAAAGGCGGGGCGGGATTTGCTGTCGGTGTGTCAATTGCCGATGTTGTTCACAGCATTGCTCTGGATGATGAACGTGTACTCCCGGTGAGCTCCCTTCAAAGCGGAGCCTACGGTATTCGCGATGTCTGCCTGTCGGTACCAACCGTTGTGGGTCGATCAGGAGTGAAGAGCCACATTGAAGTGGATCTCTGGAGCAAGGAAAAGACGGCTTTGGTCCACAGTGCCAGTGTGCTGAAGGAAACAATCGCTCAGGTCATGAAGACGAGTTAGTGCACGGTCAATACTTCGTTTTGGGGTACGATGGGCATTCCTGCCCGTCAAAATGCAGTCGGACAGGAATGTCCAACCTACATTTTAAGACTTGACAGAACACGAGTCGCAATCTGCAACCATGGTCCGCATCATGCTCCGTCGTGATGCGGCCTCCATTCTGACGAAGTCAAACACGACTGGCAGTCGATTCCGGCGGCCCGTCCTGGACGACATCCGCTGCTCGTTCTGATTCTCGTACTCGTGCTCGTGCTCGTACTCGAAAATCATTTCGCGTCTCCATGCCCGTCGAGATGTCGTTACCGCTTCGTTGAGCAAGCTGCCATTCATTCGTGGACCAGAGGGTCCATCACAGCGAAGCCACCAGAAAATTTCCGACTGTCCGGGAATTTCGGGGTGTCGCGGGGTGAGTCAGTTGCAACTCGCGTCGGTTTTGAAGATTCTTCACCGATCGTTTTTGCGAAGACCGACTCGATTACCTGCATTTGTCACGGGAGAATTCTCCGTTGCATGCCGAGCTGCCCCCATCCGAAAATCAATCGCTGCCTGGCGATCCTTCTTATCGCTGGTATCGGGAACTCAGTCGCTATCACTGGTTTGTGCTGATTGTTGCGGCGCTTGGCTGGTTGTTTGACTGTCTCGACCAGCAGCTCTTCATTCTTGCTCGACCAGCCGCGATGAGCGACCTTTTGAGCCACATCACGGATGCAAAGGAACTGCAGCTTGCCGTCGCGAAATATGGAGACATTGCGACTTCGGTTTTCATTGCGGGCTGGGCGACCGGTGGACTGATCTTCGGGATGCTGGGGGATCGGATTGGTCGTGCAAAAACCATGATGATCACGATTTTGATGTATTCAGCGTTTACCGGTTTGAGTGCACTTTCTGTTTCTGTGTATGACTTTGCGTTCTACAGATTCCTCACCGGTCTTGGAGTGGGTGGAGAATTCGCGGTGGGTGTTGCTCTGGTGGCGGAGGTGATGCCTTCCCGTGCCAGACCGTACGCCTTGTCTCTTTTGCAGGCACTGTCCGCGATTGGAAATGTCAGCGCGGCGTTGATCAATATGGGACTTGGAATTGCCGAGGGCGAAGGATTTGTATCGAGTCCATGGAGAATTATGTTCTGCATCGGCGCTTTGCCCGCTTTCCTCAGCCTGGTGATTCGCCGTCGTCTTAAAGAGCCGGAAGCGTGGCAAAAGGCTCAACAACAGACGTCCACTGTTGCTCAGAAGGCGGGTTCGTACAGGGAGTTATTCAGTCATCCCGTATGGCGCAAACATGCACTTCTGGGCCTCGTTCTGGCCTGTTCAGGCGTTATTGGGTTGTGGGCAGTAGGCTTTTACACACCGGACCTGATTCGTCAGGTACAGACAAAGCCGGTTACCGATCTGATGTATTCAGAAGCAATCAGCGAGGCAGAGGCCGCTGATGACGCGACGCGGCTTCAGCAGCTGAAGGAAGTCAAGGCCGCTATTGATTCCAACACCATTGATACGCTTCAGGGCGATCAACTGGTTGTGAAAAATTCTGTCGACCGCCAGGTGAAGGGTAAACTGTCGATCTATCAAAGCTTAACCTCCATCGCGATTAACTTCGGAGCGTTCCTTGGAATGTTCAGCTTTGGGGTAGTGTCTCAGGTGATTGGTCGACGGAAGACCTTTGCCATCGCGCTGCTGGCTGCATTTTTTAGTACGGTCTGCGTATTCTGGTTCCTGACGGACCTTTGGCAAATCTTCGTCCTCGTGCCCGTTATGGGTTTTTGCCAGCTGTCCCTGTTTGGCGGATATGCCGTGTACTTCCCGGAGCTGTTTCCAACTCACCTTCGATCAACAGGTACCAGTTTCTGCTACAACGTTGGTCGGTTTGTGGCTGCCCTGGGACCGCTCGTAAAGATTTATCTGAACGACTTCTTTAAGGATACGCCGGAACCACTCAGATATGCGGGCGTAACGATGTGCCTCGTCTTTCTGATCGGATTGTTCGTGCTTCCGTTTCTTCCGGAAACGCTTGGTAAAGATCTGCCCGAATAGTCAGTCGAATTGTCTGTGATCGTCCTGCTGATAACACGGTCGATGAGGTGTAAGTTTGTGAAAGGCCCGGCGATCATCCTGGCTCTGTTATTGTCATTCCTTTCAGGGTGCACAGACACAGAGCAGGGATCGCAAACGGTCCGCGATCAACCTCGAGTTTCTGAACTGCCGACGCAACAGTCGAACGTCAGGAGCTCTGAAAAAACCGGTGCAGATCTGTCCGCGACTGCCGACCTTGCGGATGAATCTGGCACCTCGTCCGCCGTTAAAGGCTCGACGTCAGATCAACAGGAGATCGTCGATCCGCAGGTACCTCAGGCCGTCGCGGAAGTTGGACAGTATCGGCTTCCGGATGATCGACCGTCGCTGGACGAAGCGAGGCTTCGGAATGCTGGAATCAGCGTGATTCGCTCAAAACATCTGGTACTGCTGACGGACGTTCCGGAGAATCTGGTTTCGGAACTGCCCGCAGTTGCCGACGAACTGTTTGTTGTGCTGGAATCAGCCCTGGGCAAACTCCGTCCTGCCAGAGATCAGTCAGACTTTCAGGTGACGGGATGCCTGATGGAAGCCGCCGAGCGATTCGAGTCGGCGGGCCTGATGCCCGACTCTGAAATCATCATTCGCCATGGTCGCCATCTGAATTATCGCTTCTGGATGCGTAATCCACCGTCAGATTATTACCGCAGGCATCTGCTCCTGCACGAATTCACCCACTGTTTCATGATGTGTGAATTTGGAATGCAGGATATTCCGCCCCTCTGGTATACGGAGGGACTGCCCGAGTATTTTGCAACTCATCTGATGGCCGCGCAGTCTTCGGACCACAGCAGCACAGTTTTCGGCGTGCTCCCGGGCAGCACTGATGCCTTTCATGGCTGGGGCCGCATTTCGGAACTACGCCGGTCATTTGACAACCGTCCGGCACTCGAAGCAATCGATGCTGGTTTCACCAGCCTTAAAGCGGTGATGAGTCCGCCTGATTCAGTATTTCTTGCCGACTCAAAATATGCTCATGCATGGGCACTTTACTGGCTGCTGCAGCACCATCCGAGTTATCAGCCGCTTTTTGAACCGTTGCGACGAGTGCGTCGAGGGACCGACTATTTGCAGATCATCAGTGCAGTGTCGGAAGAAGAATGGAATGCACTTGCGGTCGACTGGTTACTGACGCTCGATTCCATTACTGAAGGATTTGATCTCAGTCGTTCTTTTCCGACACGTTCGGCAAAACGTCTGACCGGTAACCTGGATCTCAATCAGGGGGAGACAACCATCAGCGTTCAGGCTGACTCTGAATGGCAGTATTCCGGACTACTTTTCAGAACCGGACAGAAGATATCGATTCATGCTTCCGGAACATTTCGTGTTGCCCAGGATCCTCGGCCGTGGATTTCTGAACCACAGGGCATTACGATCGACTACTTCCGGGGCCGCGCTCTGGGAGAACTCTGCGCGATCCTTGTCGCCCCTGACGGATCGCTTGCGACTCGTCGGATTTCGATCGGTCGGCAGCACGAATTTAACGTCCCGTTTGATTCGCAACTCTGGCTGCAGCTGAATGATTCGGCTGCGCTGCGGCAGGACAATGAGGGACACGCTGAGGTAACTATCTCGGCAGACGTTGATTCCGGCCTTTCACCGTCGCAGAACAACTGAAAGTCGCGGGGAAGTTCCTGCCGCGTGTTGCCTTAGCACCTCCCCTCCCGCGCAGCGAAGCGAAGTGGGAGGGGTCGGCCGAAGGCCGGGGGAGGGCCCGCCGCGTGTTGCACTTAACGCCGTCCCAATAACACCCTCAACCCGCAGTTCACCGGCCCCCTCCCGATCTTGCTGTCGCTCGATCGACCTCCCCCAGCTTCGCCGGGGGAGGAGGTTGTATTAGCCTCCCCTCCCGCGCAGCGAAGCGAAGTGGGAGGGGTCGGCCGATAGGCCGGGGGAGGGCTCGCCGCGGGTTGCACTCGGCGCCGTCCCAATAACACCCTCAATCCGCAGTTCACTGGCCCCCTCCCGATCTTGCTTCGCTCGATCGACCTCCCCCGGCTTCGCCGGGGGAGGAGGTTTTATTAACCTACCCTCCCGCGCAAAACCCTCCCCGCCCGCGCAGCGAAGCGAAGTGGGAGGGGTCGGCCGATAGGCCAGGGGAGGGCTCGCCGCGTGTTGCTCTCGGCGCCGTCCCAATAACACCCTCAACCCGCCGTTCACCGGCCCCCTCCCGATCTTGCTGTCGCTCGATCGACCTCCCCCAGCTTCGCCGGGAGAGGAGGTTGTATTAACATCCCCTCCCGCGCAGCGAAGCGAAGTGGGAGGGGTCGGCCGAAG
>JALHMY010000086.1 GCA_022843805.1 Fuerstiella sp. | reverse complement strand
TGGAAGGAAGCTCTGAATCACTTCGCAATCCTCTTTCAGGAACGCATGCCCAAAAGTAATTGAACCTTCCATTCAATCTCAAGCATTTCCTGCCTGACACAAAAATTCTGACAGGCCCGAGGAGGGTTTAAAACCATCCCCTCCCGCGCAGCGAAGCGGAGTGGGAGGGGTCGGCCGAAGGCCGGGGGAGGGCCCGCCGCGTATTGCACTCAACGCTGTCCCAACAACACCCGCGTCCCGCCGTTCACCAGCCCCCTCCCGATCTTGCTGACGCTCGATCGACCTCCCCCGGCTTCGCCGGGAGAGGAGGGTTTAAAACCCTCCCCTCCCGCGCAGCGAAGCGGAGTGGGAGGGGTCGGCCGAAGGCCGGGGGAGGGCTCGCCGCGGGTTGCACTCAACGCCGCAACAACAACACCCGCGTCCCGCTGTTCACCGGCTCCTTCCCGATCTTGCTGTCGCTCGATCGACCTCCCCCAGCTTTGCTGGGAGAGGAGGTTTTTAGAACCTCTTCCCCCAGCTTTGCTGGGAGAAGAGGCAGATTTTGTGTGTTTCGGAAGTCAGCCGCCGTAGCGATAGCCGGCCCCATGAACTGTGCGAATAATCGCGGGATTCTGCGGATCTTTTTCGATTCGCTTGCGCAGCTGAGAAATATGCTGATCGAGTGTACGGCTGTTGGGAAAGTAGGCATCGCCCCATGCATGAACAAACATCACATGGCGATCAAGAACCTTGCCTTTGTTGTCGTGGAATAGCTGCAGGATTTTGACATCCCTCGGGCTCAGTTCAATGATCTGTTCGCCCCGTTTTCCTCGCAGTTCGGCTGGGATGACCATCAAATCATCGAGCCAGAAATTTGCCGGGGTGGCTTCTCGTTTTGAACAGCAGCGGCGAGCGACTGCACGCACTCGAGCGACAACTTCCCGAACGCTGAACGGTTTGATGATAAAGTCGTCAGCTCCCAGGTCGAAGCCCACGAGACGATCAATTTCCTCAGCTTTGGCGCTGACAAAGATGATGGGGACATCGGGCGATGCCGCTCGAATTGTCCGGCAAACTTCGTAGCCACTTCGGGCCGGCATCATAATGTCCAGGCAGACAAAGTCGGGAGAATGAACCTGAAACAGGCGGATGGCTTCCGCCCCATCCATTGCGGAGATCACCTGATATCCTTCTGTTTCCAGAACCTCCGCGAGTCCTTCGCGAGTGAAGCGATCATCTTCGGCAATCAGGACTTTCACGAGTGAATCTCCTGGAGATTTGTATCGGACACAGCGACCGGCCGAAGTCGTCTGCAGCGGCTTAGAACAACTGGGAAGGGGAGACGGCGCAAACGAAAGCAGGGCGGTAAACCCGGAGACTTCACAGATCGTAAGATCTCAGAAATCCCCGGATTTACCGCCCTGCTGGATGCGCAAGAGAGGACTTGAACCTCCATGGGTGTTACCCCACTAGCTCCTGAAGCTAGCGCGTCTGCCGATTTCGCCACTTGCGCGACAGAAACGATTACCTGCACGGATTTTACAGTAAACGGACCGTTTCGGCAACCGTCTGGTTCGGGAAAAATCCGCTTGTTTACCATGCTTCGGATATTTCCCACGCGTTTCTTCAGTCTAACTGGCTGGAGTTTCGGGTCTGTTCGAGCAGTCGAATCCATGGTCCCACATAATGGCCATTGTCGTGAAAGGTGCGGCCGCTGACCAGATTACCATCAATGACACATGGTTCGTTGACAAAAATCCCGCCACAAACCTCCAGATCGAAACGGCATTTTGGAACTGTTGCCATTCGACGCCCCCTCACGCAGTCCGCATAAGCCGGAATTTCCACACCATGACAGACACTGGCGATCGGCTTGCCCGTTGCAAAGAAATGCTTCGTGACTCGCACGAGGTTCTGATCATACCGAATGTATTCGGGTGCCCGGCCACCACTGAACAGAATCCCGGCATATTCCTGCTCTCGAATTTCTGCAAAGGCAACGTCGGCATCCAGCGTGTAGCCTTCCCACTCCTTTGTAATCGTCCAGCCGGGTTTAACTTCGTGCAGTACCATCTGGTATCGACGCTTTTCCGGAGCGGCCACAACAGGCTGAAATCCGGCTTCAATGAGTCGATAGTAGGGATACATGGTGTCGAGCGTTTCGGTGGCGTCGCCGATGATAATCAAAACTTTTTCCACGGGACTTCATTCATTTGAGAGGAATACGGGCCTGCAGATCTGACAAATACTGACGCGATCGCTGAACTTCTGCAGTGACTTCTTCAGCAGTTTCCATAATGGGAATTCCTCGCGGCACCGGATGCATGAAAATCTCGGTCCATCCGGAATACCTGATCTCCTGGAGAGCCTGAAGCAATGGTCCGAAATCCAAAGGACCGCGTCCGGGTAACTGAAGCAGCTCCTGCTCCTTCGGCAGTTTTGTCATGCAGCCATCGCCATGCTGCCATGCGTAAAACATCGCAAGAGCCGAGCCAAGATCGCGAATCAGCTGCGCCAGCTGACCGGCATCCTGAGGAAGATGATAAGGTGCAAGTGCGACAGCGAGATGTCTGGATGGAGTCAGCTCGGCCAGATAACGAAGTGAATCAGCCGTTTCAAACAAATTGCTGGCATGGTTTTCAATCGCGATGGTGACGCCGGTTTCTTCTGCAACGGCCAGATGAGGTTTCATTTTCTCAATGAACCCGCCCACCGCCGCCTTCAATTCGCTTCCCGAAAGCCCTTTGGGACCTTCACCCCCGGTTACAATCGTCGAACAGCCAAACTTCTGAGCAATTCGCATTTCATCACGCAGCCCAAAAGGACCGGCCTTGTACTGAGTGATACAGCCAAGTTTCACATCGTGGCGCTGCAGCATTTGGGCAAACAACTCATCGCCCATATCCTGCCATTGTTCACGCTGGTTGCCATGTTTCTTCGGCCAGATATCAATCGCCTCAGCACCACAACGCTTCACTTCCGGCAGGATCTCGCCCAGATACATGTAACCATACATACAGGAGCCAACGATGTACTTCAGCTGAAATGGCTTTGATTCCTCGGCCACATTGTCGACACCCGTCGCCTGACCCGCGGCCATCGAAACATCACTCGTGACTACGCCCGCCACCGCTCCAGCCACTGCACTCTTCACAGCGGACTGCAACAGAGTTCGTCGATTCATCGCCATTGTGCTCATCGCGATTTCTCCGTCTGTTCTTTTTTACGGCCCCCGGCCCGAAATCCCGTACTGCATACGTGCTCACCCGAACGCCACGAATTATTCTCTATCGAGCTCGCGTTGTCGATGCTTCAGCCGGATTTGGCATCCGACTCACCCCATCGCTGAATCAGCGAATGCGAGATATCCAGATGATCACAAATTCTTGCAACCACGAAATCCACCAGATCACTGATCGCCGTCGGCTGATGGTAAAAACCAGGCATCGACGGAAGGATTGTGGCTCCCGCATGTGTCAGCCGAACCATATTCTCGAGTGCGATGAGTCCCAAAGGAGTTTCCCGGGGCACCAGAATTAACGGTCGGCGTTCCTTCAGATGGACATCTGCCGCCCGTTGAATCAGATTGGTGGAGGCTCCACACGCAATGGACGAGAGAGTCCCCATTGAACAGGGGCAGATAATCATGCCTCGAGTCCGAAACGACCCACTCGCGATTCCCGCCGAGTAGTCGGACGTTCCGTGAATCATCAGACTGCCTGGAACACCTTCAGGATCCTCAATACTTCGAAATCCCCAGTCGGCAGCAGGCCCCTGACTCAGTGAGTCGAAGAAAAACGTCAGCCAGTCAGACTCTGTATCCGAAGCCAGAGGGGCAGTTGTTTCCAGTTCCCGAGCCAGCACCTGTCTCGCCGCCGAACTCATGATCAGGTGTAGTCGCAGGCCTGCAACCAAAAGTACCTGCGCAAGCCGAACAGCATACGCTGAGCCACTCGCCCCTGTGATCGCCAGTACAACGTTATCAGTACGCGACAAATTCGGCCTCCCCGTTTTTCGGACTTCTGACAACAGGAAACTGCATTTCGCCGCAAATCGCATGCGAATATTGCTGATGGTTCAGGATGAAGGAACCTTGTGAGCGAAAATGTCATTGACGGTTCGTTCGATCACCCTGCACAGCTCGTCCAGATCCAGATCGTCTTCGTCGTGGCCAAATGGTTCCTCGACATGTTCCGCAACAGTTTCCAGTCCCAGCATGAAGTAGCTCAGAATGGCAGTCATCGGAACGGTCCACCAGCCAAAAGACTGAACAATTCCCCATGGTAATGTGATGAGGTAGAGGAACACGCATTGCCTGGCAAACAACCGATACGAACGAGCCAGTCGGGTATTTCGAATTCGTTCGCAGCCACCACAGATATCCAGAAACCGGCGGGCTTCCTCATCAATCACGCGCAGTTCATCGCCATCAATGATTCCACGCAGCTTCCATTCACGGAATTGCCTGTAGAGTTTTGACACAAGCCACGAAGGAACATGTACCGGACGCTCTTCATTCTGCTCAATTCCCGGAAGCCGCTCCAGACTGGCCCCTTCGCGCAGATGATCCTTAAGGCTCCACGCATATCCCGTGATCACATTGCGAGTCAGAAGCAGTTCTGATTCATTTATATGAACCATGTCGACCAGCTTCACGGCCAGTCCGCGACTTGTATTGACCAGACTACCCCAAAGTGTTCTGGCTTCCCACCAGCGAGCATAAGACGTATTCGTTCTGAAGACCAGAAGCCAGCCAAGTACCAGTGTCAGAGCTGCATGAATGTCGGCCGGCAGGTTAGTGAACTCAGAATAACGCGTCTGCGTTTCGATCAGGACCGCCACCAGCGAATAACCCGATACACACAGCGAATAAACGACGACTCGCCACAGCGTTTGATTGCGTGACAGCGAGGTGATCAGTTCCTTGTTCTTCATAAGCTATCGGCTGGCTGGCGATCAATGAGCCGGAGGAAGGCTGTTTTGAAACGCACGTGTTCGGAACAGGAAGTCGATAATATTGCCTTCATGCGGCTGCAGCCAGTTCAACGAACAGGTCGGAATCCGCCCAACATTCAGACGATCGATGTTCCGTGCATCCACCAGTTCAGAAATCCACGCTTCATCAGCAGTGATAGCGGTTCCCACCAGCGTTGTTCCGATTTTACCTATCATCTGCTTCTGTGGACATTCAACAACCGAGACGAACGGAAACATGTATTCCGTATTGGCCATGGGATCCGTCAGATCACTCACATGCAGCACTGTTGGTCGAAGGTAATCGCAGCGTTCCTTACGGATCAGGCGATCGCCATTTCGGTATTTTGCCGTCATTTCCGTGACTGCCGGGGACTTCACGCCCTCCTCAATCTGGCTGTTCATTGCTTCTGCCGCTCCGGCCATCGTGAAGGCTGCAAGAACAGCGTTGGGATCCGTTGTCGGGGTTGCGGTGATCGGTCCAAGCTGCTTTGCGATCGCATCGGCGATGGCTTCTGTATGGCGAGAGGCCCAGATTCCGGAACAGTTGACGCAACTGCGACCGCCATTGATCAGGACGCTCTTTACAAGAACATCCAGATACTCTTCCCATCGGTCGACCATGTCGTCACCGATCAAAATCTTGCTGAACCCAGGACCATGTGCCTGAACTCTGGGATCTCCTGCATATTTTTCAACGGTTGCAGTTCCGCCAAAGATCATTGCACGCTGGCTGGTCTCAAGTACTTTATTCCCGACATCATGAGGACCGGGGTACAGTGAAAATGCCTCCCGAGGCACTCCTGCAGCCGCGAACGCCTCATACATTCGATAGGGTGTCCAGGGTTCAGATGATCCAGGCTTCAGTACAAGGCCAATCTGCAGGGGAATTGCCGGAAGCCACAACGTATGAACTCCGGGGGAATTTGATGGAAGCACCAGCCCCAGAACCGGCGAAGACGCCTGGTAGCTGACCATCACTCCGCGAGATTCCATGCCGTAACCTCGAGTCAGAATCTCAAGCGGCAGTCCGCGTGTCAGCGCGTCGAGAATCTCGCCCATGTGCTTCAGTACAAAGGCGTTCTTGCTCATGTTGCCCCTAGCCATATTCAGGGGAAGACCCGTCGTTGCGGACTGGATCTCACAGAACTGTTCGGGGGTCTGCGTACCGTTGCCAATTGGAAGCGTGGCATTCAGAAACAGATCTGCCGCCTTCTCACACTTCTTAATCAAATCGGCACAGGAAAACTGTTTGAGAATCTCACGTGCCTTACTGGCCTTGCGCATGTCCATCTGAACCAGGCCACCATTGGCCTGATGCATCCGAGCCATGACTTCGCCCGTTTCAAAATGGACAACGTCGGCCTTCTCAAGCGACTCGTACGGCTTACCCCAACGAATTACGGGAATTTCAATCATGATTTTCAGATCTCAAAAACGCTGATGAAACTTACACTGCAGTATTTTGCCTGCGGTGCTGCTGACAGAAGCGGAAACAGCCGGGGAGTTGAATCCCCGGCTATATCCAGGTTTCTTAACGCTGATTTCCCACGGTTCGGTCAATAAACGCCAACTGTGGTCGTTTTTGCAAACACATGGTACGGACGCACACTGCTGACTCCGTCCCATGGATACTTGTCGTGTGGCTTCTCACGTTCGCCTTCATCGCGTTCCAGGAATCCGGGTACGAACAGTTCCTTCGTCATCGTATACAGCTTAACTCTACCAGTCTCACCATACCCGACCAGTTTCTTGTGATCTTCAAAATCCACAACTTCGACCACAGCCCGGGGCTGCGGTGCATAGTAGGTGATCTTGTAATTGTCAGCCGGATCAAACGGCTTGCCACAGGCAAGTCCCATCAGAGTATTGCCGTACGTTGGCGTGATGTAGACGTTGGGCCCAAGCAGTTCTTCACAGGCAAAACGGAACCACTGCTGAGTAAACTCGGTACCGCCGCAAAAGATCCCCTTAATACCGGATTCCTCAACACTGCTGCCCTCGTCCATCAGTCGCAGAGCAAGTGCCTCCAGCAGTTTCGGAGTCGTAAACATGCATTTAATGTCATTGTTGGCCGACAGAATTGTCATCGCCTGATCGATACAGTGTGCGCTGTATGCCTTGGCTTCTTCCACCTTGCCTTTTTTCAGCAGCTTCACAACCCATCGGGGATCAAGGTCCACGCAGAAGCAAATGCCCCCGCGGTGCTGGGCCAGATGTTCAATCGCAAGGCGCAAACGTCGAGGACCGGAAGGACCCAGCATCAGCCAGTTGGAACCCTTCGGGAAAGATTCGTCCGGGAGCGTTTCGCTGAAGAGTTCGTAGTCAATCCAGTGGTCTTCCACTACCACTCGGGATTTGGGAACTCCGGTTGTGCCGCCCGTCTCGAAAACGTAAATGGGCTTGTTCTGCAAAGGTTGCGGAACCCAGCGACGCATGGGACCGCCCCTCAGCCAGTCGTCTTCAAACAACGGGAACTTTTTCAGGTCGTCAAAACAGTTGACGTCTTTCAAAGGATCAAAGTCAAACGTCTTCTTTTTTTCCAGCCAGAATTCGCAGCCGGTGTCATCACCAAAGTGCCACTGCACAATCTCACGAGTTTGCTGATCAAGTTCCGCCTTTCGGTCACGACACTTGTCTTCAAGACTTGCCACAGATCTTCCTTCCTGTTCAGGTTGTTCGCCGGAACTGACGGCATCGGATGCAAAATGCGATCGAGCGGACCGCTACGCGTGAACCATGTCAACGCATCGTAGAGATCCCCGGGAGCTTTTCAATCGGCCCACAAAGGCTGATCCCGTACTGCAATCAGATTTGGGAATCAGACCCCGCAATTACTCAAGTGGCGCCAATGCATCCAGCGACCGGTTGTCAGACGCTCCGTCTGCCCACAACACGCTTTCACAAATTCAGAACCCCTGACAAAACCTGCGTGAGACGCGTCCCGCAGAGTTGTGTCAGGGGCTCCTGATCGTCACGCAGGACAGTCAAATCCGGGTTGCCGCCCATTCTGCCAGCAGTTCGCGGTTAATTTTGACATTGTGCCGAGTGTCAACCGGAAGCGAACGATGAAAAAGAACGGTCCGAATTTCGGATGTCAGACTGTTTTTGCCTGCCTCCTCCAGCAATTCCCGGATAAATCGATCTCGAGCCGCGGAAGTCTCCGGAAAACACCCCGGCTCCGGCTCCACGACAATCACCGGACGCTGAGCACCCCGGTTTCCAACTCCCACCAGAGCCGAACGATAGACCTGAGTATGGATATTGAAGATTGCCTCGCAGCAAACAGAGTACATTGGGCCGCTGGCAGGAAAGACGATATGAGCTTTGCGGCCGCAGAACCACAGCCTTCCCTGTTCGTCCAGATATCCGGTGTCGCCCATTCGATGCCAGAATCCATCGATGTCAGCAATCTTGGCCATGGCAGTCGCGTCGGGCCGACGAAAATACTCCCGAGTCGCCACCGGGCCACGAACAATAATTTCTCCAATCTCCCCATTACCCAGTATTCGTGCTTTGCTGATGTCCGGCACAGGATCAAACGTGGTCTCCATTATCCTAACGGTCATCGACCGGAAAATATGGCCAACGCACGTGCCTTTTCCCTGCGCTGTCAGGGCCGCCGTTTCGTTAAGCACTTCGCGGCCGGCGATGGAAGCAATCGGCAGACATTCGGTAGCGCCGTATGGCGTATAAATATCGGCTGAATCCGGAAGAATGGCCGTCATACGCCTAAGCACATGAACGGGCACCGGTGCTCCGGCTGAGAGCACTCGTCGAAGTGTCGGCAATCGAATTTGCTTCTGTTCACAATACCGACCAATGCGATTCCAAAGTGCGGGTGACCCGAAAGCCTGAGTCACTCCCTGGTTGGCAATCGCTTCAAGGTGTTTCTCCGGATTCACAAGAGCCGGTCGAGTCGGATCCATCTCGGGAATCACCGTGGTCACCTGCATCGCGATGTTGAACAGCGCAAACAACGGAAAGCCGGGCAGATCCACTTCTCCCCGCTCGACTCCATAATGCTCGCCAATCAGCTCGACCTGACCATCAAACATCCCATGCTCGTACAACACTCCTTTCGGCGGTCCCGTACTGCCGCTCGTAAAAATGATGGCAGCGGGATCGGTCGATTTCGTTTCCGGAAGAACGTGTCGGGAGCATGCACCGGACTCAAGCAATTCTGAGTAGGTGCGGCAGCCCCAGCGAGGACCACGTCCACCGACAATGACGTTATGCCGCGCGTTTTTAAAACGGCCAAACATCATTTTCCGAACGGCCTGAACCGCAGGAATCGCGAGAAAGCCGTCCGGGGCAACTTCATCGAGACAGCGAAAAATGCCCTTTCGCCCCATGCCGGGGTCAATGAGTGTGCAAATTGCGCCCGTTCGAAACACACCAAACGTCAGAGCGATAAACTCCAGAGACGGGCGTACCATCAGAATCAGCCGATTTCCGGGTCTCACACCCATTTCAATCAGGCCGCGCGCGATCTGATCAGCTTCGCGATCAAGCTGCTGAAATGTCAGGTGCGTGTAGGAAACTCGTCCCTGCCAGTCACGGCCGGCCGGAAAAACGACCGCACGCTGGTTTGGCACAGCGGCGGCCGATGATCGCAGCCGATCAGCAATGTTCAGGACTCTGGTCATACTCTCAGGACGCCGTCAGCCAGGGCAGCCCGGCAGATGCTGCAGGCAACCGAACAAGCTCAACCCCGGTGACTTCCGGATGCTGTTTCACCTGCTCAAGAGCTTCTGCAGGAGGCTCATTGTCGAGGTTCAGAACAGCCACGGAGGCACCACCTGGCTTATCCTGTTTGCGTCCCAGTGCCATATGTGCAATGTTGACCTGATTCTGCCCAAAAATGGTGCCGATGTATCCAATCAGACCGGGTACGTCGCGATGACGATAGATCAGCAGCAGTCCATCCAGATACGCTTCGAAATGGAATTCATCCAGCCGAACCAGTCGCAGAAACTGGTTGCCGAAGATCGTCCCCGAAGCTTCAAATCGTCCCTGGTCCGTTGTAAGAACCACAGAGATCATTGAGGCGAAGTTTTCGCAGTCGCCTGTTGATGATTCACGAATATGGATGCCTCGGGACTGAGCAACAGATGTGGCATTGATAATATTGACAGTCTCATCAAGTGCCGCTTCCAGCAGCCCCGCTGTGAAGGCTGACGTCAGCAAACGAGTCTTGCGATGAGCCGCCTCGCCCCGAAAAATCACTTCGGCAGCACGCAATCCCTGTCCTCGAATCATCTGTGCCGAAAGCAGACCCAGTCGATAGCTCAGATTCAGGAAGTGTTTGAGATCCTGCATTTCTGCAGCAGACACGGGCGCCATATTCACCGCGTGCCGAATTTCATTTCGCAGCAGGAATCCGCAAACGATTTCTGCAGCTTCGACCGCTACAAGTTCCTGAGCTTCTTCTGTTGAGGCTCCCAGATGTGGAGTCGCCAGAACCTGAGGAAGGTCTACGAGGCGTCGATCCTTCGGGGGTTCATCGACAAACACGTCCAGAGCTGCACCGGCAACATGACCCGATTCAATCGCGTCAGCCAGATCGTTCTCGTCAATAATGCCGCCTCGGGCACAATTGATAAGACGAACACCTTTCTTCATCTTTTTCAGACGCTCGGCATTAATGATCCCACGTGTTTCATCCGTTAGTGGCGTGTGCACAGTGACGTAATCACAGCGAGTGATCACCTCGTCGACGTCCCGGTATAGTTCAATGCCGAATTCAGCCGCCTTCTCTTCGGAAAGAAACGGATCGTAGCCAAGCACCTTCATTTCAAATGCATTGGCACGGACTGCAACACTCAGCCCAATTCGACCCAGTCCGATCACCGCCAGAGTTTTGCCGGCCAGCTGCGTCCCCTGAAATGACTTTCGGTCCCACTTGCCCGACTTCATACTCGCGTGAGCAGGTCCAATGTTGCGTGACAGCGCCAGCATCATGGCGAACGTATGCTCGGCCGTGCTGATCGTGTTACCGGCAGGTGTATTCATCACCAGAATGCCGGCTCGCGTCGCAGCATCCAGATTGATATTGTCAACGCCCACACCCGCTCGGGCAATTACCTTGAGCCGTTCCTGGCCGTCCAGAATCTCAGCGGTCAGAGTTGTCCCGCTTCGTATGATGATCCCGTCGCAGGACTTGAGCTCCTCCCGAACCTGCTGCGGAGTCAACCCGCTCTTCACCACAGGTTCAATGCCATCCATCTGCTCCAGAATCTTCAAACCCGCTTTGGACAAACTATCTGTAATGAGGACTCGATACACGGTTTCAGGTCTTTACATTTGAAAATCAGTCAGTGAACAGAAATTGCCGAGCATCGGCAAAGGTGTGTTCTAGAGGGATTACCCGAAAATCACAAGAACACAGACTGCCTGGCCCCTTCGCTGTCTTAAAACAGGGGATAAAAAGCCTGAAAAAATGCGGCACTGGGCGTTTCTGAATACTTTTCTGCTGCCCAAAACAGCATACCCGAAACCGGGTGCCCGGATTCGACCTCAATCGTCAGCTGCCACTATCCCGGTGCCACAGACATCCCGACCGCGCATTTGGCTTGCCATGGTGAACGTGCAATTCAGGTGAATCATTGGACAGCATTGCCTCGGTTTGGCAGACTGTCCGCTGAGTCATACTGACTGCCATCAAGTCATGCTGACTGAGCGCAGGCCGAATTCGTTGTTCGGAACTCGCATTTCGATTCCGGGGTATGTGGAGATTTCATATGAAAAATGCTGCTCTGCTGGGTATTGCTCTGCTGTTGAGTGCTTCGTCGTTCATTTCTCCTGCTCAGGCCGAAGATAAGCCCGATCCAACCGGTACCTGGAAGTGGTCAACAACGTTCAATGACCAGACTCGCGAAAGTACGCTGAAACTGAAGCTGGAAGGCGACAAGCTGACCGGAGCAATGCTGGGTCGTAACGATCAGGAAATCAAGATCGAAGAGGCCACGTTTAAGGATGGTGAAGTCGCTTTTTCGATCACCAGAGAGCGTAACGGTCAGAAGATGACCTCAAAGTACAAAGGCAAGCTTGATAAAGACTCCATTAAGGGCAAAATTGAGACGACTCGCGACGGACAGCCACGAAGTCGTGACTGGGAAGCCAAACGGGAAACAAAATAGTAGGATTTTCTGAATCAGCGATTTCGTCTGACCTGCCAGGCGAAATTGGATGCCTGAGCTGGAACCTTGTATGATTCCGATGAAACCGGCCACAATTCACCTGTGACCGGTTTATTGATTTGTTGCCTGCCATCCCCGCGCCGAGGAAGAATGAGCGATGAGACGACGTACTATAGTTCAGGCGGCCGCCGGTTTCGGTATGGCGGGAATTCTGGCTCCTCTCACGTCGATGGCATGGGCGTCCGGAAATCGTGCATTCGGAAATGCTCAGAGCGACCCCGAAGTGACTCCGTCGATGGTGCAGTTCCGCCCGGAAATTGAACCGCTCGTGAGGCTGATTGAATTAACGCCGCGTGAGAAATGTTTGGAAATGGCAGGACAGCAGCTGCGGAAGGGCACATCTTACCGTCAGCTTCTGGCTGCTCTTTATCTCGCCGGAATTCGCAACGTCAGTCCGCAGCCGCCTGGATTCAAATTCCATTGCGTCTTTGTGATTCATGCTGCACATCAGCTGAGCCTGAACGCATCCGGCGAAAATCGACTGCTGCCTCTTTTGTGGGCGCTGGATAACTTTAAACAGTCCCAGGAACAGGATGCCAGTCAGGGAGACTTCCGTCTTCCCGCAGTTCCGGTCAATTTACCTTCGCCAGCAAACGCATGGCGAGAATTCCATGCGGCGATGGATGAGTGGAACGAGGAGCGGGCAGACCGCGCCATCGTTGCTTTGACACGCAGCTGCGGGGCTATGGAGATTGCAGAGGGACTTTGGCAATATGGCGCTCGGGATTATCGCAACATCGGGCATAAGGCGATTTTCGTCGCCAATACATGGCGAACACTGCAAACGATCGGCTGGCAACATGCGGAGCCGACTTTGCGATCGCTGGTTTTGGGTCTTCTGGATTTTGGTCGTGATGAACGTGTAAATGACTATACCATGGCAGATCAGTCATGGCTGACGAATCTGGAGCTGACTCAGCGTCATGCGGGTCGGCTGCCGGAAAACTGGACGACATCCGGAACTGATGTCAGTGCCACTCGGGAACTTCTGCAGACATTTCGATCAGCAGGCGTTATCGAAAGCTGCAGCGCGTCGGTCTCGGCTCTGCAAAAAGGCCATGTGACGGCAACCGGCATCTGGGATGCAGCACATCTGCTCGCCGGGGAACTGATGATGAGGCAGCCGGGGATTTTCGGAATTCATACTGTCACATCGCTGAACGGTCTGCATTATGCATGGGAGACCGCTTCCAGTGCCAATACACGACTGCTCATGCTGCTCCAGGGCGTTGGCTGGATGTGCCAGTTTCAGAAATTCATGGCCGGACAGGGCGATGGTCTTCGGGATGTTCGCATTACTGATCTGCCTGAAGATAAATCGGAACCGGCGAGCGTCAGTCAGATTTTTGAACTGATCGGCTCTGACGTCACTCAGGCTGCCACCAAAGCCATGTCAATTGCCAGCGATAGTGCTCAGTCCGGTGTGTTTACTCAAACCGCCTGCCGACTGATCTTCAGCAAGGCGACGGATGCCCACGATTATAAGTATGCCGCCGCCGTCTTTGAAGACCTGGAACGAGTGAGTCCTGTCTGGCGGCCACAGATGCTGGCGACCGCTGTGTATCACCTTCGTGCATCCGGAGCGCCCGATACTCCCCTGATGCTGCAGGCCGCGGAAATGATTCAGGGACTCAGGTAAGTCTCGGCGATCATCAAGGCAACTGCCCGCCTGTGCAGCAGGCATTCCTGCTTCCCTTCAGGAGTGGGGAGTTTTCGGTGTACAACTGCTTCTCTTTTCAACGCCGAAAATTCTACCACCGGTAAATCACCGAGACTCCTGCTTCGGCTTGCTTGCCACGTACGACGCACGTCGTAGAATCCGCTCTTCGTGAAATGGGCTGATTCTGATGGCCACCAGCCTGTGTTGTGTTTACGTTTCTTTCGAAAAAGAATGTCGAGGCATAGCCTGTGGCTGCCGCGCGGGAATAACACGGAGTGCTGGATTCTTACAACGATCGATGGGCGTTGATCACAGGTGCCTCATCCGGCATTGGCGCTGAATTTGCGTCACAGCTTGCGGGCCGTGGCATGCATTTGATTCTTGCCGCCCGGCGGTTCGACAGAATGAATCAGCTGGCTCAGGATCTGAATACCAGGCACGGAACAAACTGCCATATCGTCACCATCGACCTTGCTGAAGAAGACGCCGCACGTCGACTGATTGATGAAGTCAAACGACTGGGCGTGGAAATAGAACTGCTGGTCAACAATGCTGGTGTGGCACTGATCGGTGATATTGAAACAACTTCCCCGGAAGATGTGCGGCGAATGCTGCATCTGAATATCCTGTCGATGGCTGATCTCACATATCGCGTTCTTCCGGATATGCTCACCCGGGGCCATGGAGCGATTGTCAATCTTTCATCTCAGGCCGCATTTCAACCGGTCGCATTTATGTCGGGGTACGCGGCGAGCAAATCATTTGTTCTGCATTTCAGCGAAGCGCTCTGGGCCGAAGCCCGCAGTCGGGGCGTCACCATTCTGGCACTCTGCCCCGGAGTGACTCGTACTGAGTTTTTTGACGCGGCCGGTGTCCCTGGCTGGCTGGAAAAACATGCTTCTCAGTCTCCGGCAAAAGTTGTCAAGACTGCCATCAAGGCCATGGAGAAGCGACGGCAGTTTGTCGTACCCGGCTGGAAGAACTACCTGATGACCATTTTGGTCCGTCTTGCCACTCGCCGAACCGCCGTGAACGAGTCAAAACGCTTTTTTCGACCAGGCAAGCGAAATCCGGTTGATTCTCCGGGATCCTGAGGGAGTTTTTCTATGAGTTTCGGCCTGCTGAATTTCGCGGCCCTCATCGGTGCCTCCGTCTGCCTTGCAGTTTCCATTGCTCCGATTCCACCGACAGTCTGTTGTGCGAGTGAGCCGGACGATCAGAATGCATCCTCTGTCATCAATCCTTATTTTTTTCCTCCTGCCGAGTGGGTCGGAAAATTCGGGAAGTACGCGCCCGTTCTGAAATTTCCCGACGGATCAATCGTCAAAACGGCCGAGGACTGGCAACGCAGACGAACAGAGATTCGAGCGGAATGGCAGTCGCTGATGGGTGAATGGCCCCCTCTGATCACAACGCAGCCGCTTGAGATTCTGGAATCACAGCAACGTGAGAATTTCCAGCAGCACAAAGTTCGATTTCGCTGGACGCCCGATGAATTCACCACAGGCTACCTGCTGATTCCGGATGGCGAAGGCAAGCGTCCGGCTGTCATCTGCGTCTACTACGAACCGGAAACAGGCATCGGACTAAAAAATGAACTGCGGGACTTCGCTCTTCAGCTGGCTCGCCGTGGTTTCGTTACTTTGTCGCTGGGTACAACCGAGGCGAGCGAGGCGAAGACGTACTCGATTTATTACCCTGACATTGATAACGCCAGGGTACAGCCCCTGTCGATGCTCGGTTACGCCGCAGCAAATGCATGGCACGTGCTGGCATCACGCCCGGAAGTGGATCCGGAAAGAATTGGCATCGTCGGACATTCCTTTGGCGGTAAATGGGCGATGTTTGCATCCTGCCTGTTCGACAGGTTTGCGTGTGCCGCCTGGTCCGATCCCGGGATCGTTTTTGAACAGGATCGGGAAAGCATCAATTACTGGGAACCATGGTATCTCGGATATCATCCAAAACCATGGAGACCACGAGGGCTGATTACGGCCGAGAATCCGGCTCAAGGCCTTTATCCGAAACTCATTTCTGCCGGTCGCGATTTGCATGAGCTGCATGTACTCATGGCGCCTCGCCCGTTTCTGGTTTCAGGAGGTTCAGAAGATCCTCCGCAGCGATGGGAAGCGTTGAATCACTCAATTGCTGTTAACCGACTTCTGGGCGCGGAAAAACGAGTTGCCATGTCCAACCGCCCAACTCATTCTCCCACGCCTGAATCCAACAACATTATCTACGCATTCTTTGAACATGTTCTGAAACCTGCTCAAACGAATCAGCCGTCGAAATGACGATGGACTCAGTTGCCGTAATCTTCAGAATCCGGGGCCGTCAAATAGACCGGATTGGAAAGAATCCACGGCATGCGTTCGCCGGCAATCTCCAGCCAGGCCTCAATGCGATACACTCCCGGTCGGGTCACCTGATATTCCATGGTTCTTCCCGACTGTTCTTCAATCAGCTCGCCATTGCGAATCAATCGCCAGTGCACAGGCAGCGGAGCCTTTGCGTCGGCAGTGGCCATCCCGGCAAGCGGTTGTCGCGATCCCATCTCCAGTCGATCACTTCCCATTTTCACCGTAAAATCGAAGCCTGTGGAATCGGCCAGCCAGTCGAAAGCCACAAATGCTCGCCCCGCGTCGAGCGATTCGCGCACCTCAGATTCACTCAGCTCTTTAAGCAGAAGATGAGTGGCCACATGGCGCAGACTGTTTTCGTACGGATCCAGCTGCATGCGGAACAAGACGTCGCCCGGCTTTTTGTTTTCTCGCAGCTTTTGACTATCAGGGATAAACGACAGGTCCAGATCAATCAGAGACTTACCCAGGGCGTCTTCCACATTTGCCCTGTCGTCTTCGATCCAGCGAATCACAAAGCCCACGTTTTGATGAGCATCATTGGCGGATACACCGGTGTGAGGTGCCTTCAGACACAATTCATCCCAGCGTTTCAGATAGGCGGCCGGGTAGTCCTGCAGAGCTGAATAACATTCCTGAGGATATTGCCGGATTCGATCAGCCAGAGGAATCATGCGAAAGGGGTTTTTCAGAGCAGCAATAAAAGCTGTCTCATCCTTGAAATCAGCATGCGTGTTGTAGATCTCCATCCCCGTGACACCCTGAATACTCCACTCCATCCGTTCTTCAGGATGTGAAACAAACAGATGTCCGCTACGGCCTCGAACAAGATCAGACAACTCCTGCGGACTCTCCGGTGACAGTCCTCGAAGACTGAGGGTTGGATAGACCAGGAACCCCTGCATCTCGGCACCCGGAATCATCAGAATTCCATCCCGGGTCCCCTGATGCCCCTGCAGGAAGAAGTCGTAATGATCTGCCGGATGTTCGCTGAACATCAGCACGGTGGTTCCGACGGCCTTTGCGGCTTCCAGGATTTCATCAATCTTCCCTTCGCTGTCGTGCGACCAGTGGGAATGTACATGCAGATTCGCCCGGTGCTCCTGCCATGGAGCACGACGTTCCACAGCCTGCCAGTCCCCCCTGAGCATCTCGATGGCTGTATGCACCGCCTTCAGTCGCTCCGGAGCCAGCTTTTCCAGTGCATCCGCCATCAGCGGATGCACTGGAAACATCAGAATCGACACCACGAATACCATGCGAAAGGAAGTGGATAGCATGAAATCTCTGTTCCGGATTATGGAGCCTAACTGCGGGACTTTTCGCGTTCTTCCGGAGTGGTGCCGATGATGATGTCAAACGTGCCGGCAATTTCCACCATCGGAAGCTCCGGCAGTTTCTTAAAGTCGACCATCAGCAGTTCCTTCTGTCGGGCATCCTTCAGATCTTTCAGCACAATGTCGTCGGCATTCATCGGATGACCGCTGATATAGCACTGAGTTGTCAGCATTCGCTGACCATTTCGATAAACAGCAAAATGCACATGAGGAGTTCGCGGATGATAGGGAACCGGTTTGATTGTGCGAAAGTAGTATTCTCCCTTTGAATTTGTCGTGAAACGACCAAATCCCTGGAAGTTCTTATCCTGCTGTTCCCGATTACTGCTGCCGGTGTGGATATAGCAGCCATTATTGTCAGCCTGCCAGATTTCCACCACTGCGTTTCTCACGGGTTCACCGGCCTGGCTCATCACTCGGCCGCTCAAATGACAGATCTCGCCGGCAGCCGGGGTAATCTTTTCATTAATGACCAGAAGGTCGTTGTCAGTATCCAGAGGCAGATGATTGGGATAAAACGGCCCTTCAGTCTGACGCGGCGTCAGCAGGTATTCAGCAAAAAAACCCGGGTCGGCCATACACCGGGAAAAGAATGCAGACCCGGCGGCCGCTGCCGCAGTACCGGCCGTCAGATGACGAAGAAATCGCCGACGGTCCTGAACTCTGTCGACACCGTATCTGTAATTTCCGGACATTGTTTGACTCCCTGCAAGCACCAAAACGCAACAACAAAACAGATATGACGCACAAACTGCTGATCGGAACCGATGAAGCCGGATATGGTCCCAATCTGGGTCCACTGGTCATTTCTGCCACGTCGTGGCAGCTGCCAGTTGAAACAGACTGTTCTGCTCTCTGGGCTCATTTCAATGATGTGCTGACCGATCAGCCAGTCCCAAATGACCCACGGCTTTTCGTTGCCGATTCCAAACAAGTCTACTCACCGGCAGCCGGACTTGTCGATCTGGAAACCGGGGTTCTGAGCTTTCTGGGTTCACTTGGACTGCAGCCTGCGAATCCCCGCGAACTGGGACGGCTTCTGGCCGGCGATCGTTTCGATGCAGATTTGGATGCAGAACCCCACGCGAGCTCTGATGGTTGCTGCCTGCCGGTGGCCGCGTTTCCCGACGAGATCCAGGATTTCCAGGCTTCCTTAAGAAAAGCATTCGACGAGACAGGAATTCGGCTGACGGGTGTTTGCAGTCGAATCATCTTTCCCACGGAATTCAATAAACTCGTTGCCGCAGCCGACTCCAAAGGCGTGATCCTTTCCCAGTGCACAATGCAGCTGGTCCGTCAGCTTTGTCCGGCCGATTCTGACGACGACGACAATCTGCACGCCATTCAGGTGTACTGCGACAAACACGGCGGCCGCAACCGATATGACGAACTGATCTGCGATACTTTCGGTGATCAGTTTGTGTTTCGAATGGAAGAGTCAACAGCCATCTCGCGATATCGAATGGGAAAGACCGATTTCTGCTTTCGAACAAAGGCGGAAGAATTTCTCCCGGTCGCACTCGCCTCAATGATCTCCAAATATCTTCGCGAAGTGCTGATGATCCCGTTCAACGAGTTTTGGAAGAGTCATGTTCCTAATCTCAAACCCACAAAAGGCTATCCACTGGACGCGAAAAGATTTCGCAGCGAAATTGAGGACACCGCCCGGTCACTCGGCATTGCGGAGGATCGCTTCTGGCGCATACGGTAACGATTGAGTGATACCAAACGGCATGTGACTCCGTTTGATTTGGACTCTGTTTGATTTGGACTGCGGCAGCCTGCTGCCGCTTTGGCGTCCACAGCCTGCTGTGGACAACCGCTTGCAACTTGAACCTCGCCTCGCACAGCACCAGCCAGATCTCCGGTCAGAGAACGGCACATGCCAGCGATCCGCACGGGTCATTCATCACCAGACCTGGTGAAGCCCAAAACCAGGTTCCCGATCAAAATTTCAATTTTGAGAAGGATCCTGTTGACAACCTGAAGTCGCATCGAAATGATCTCCCTACGCACTACGCACTACGCCACTGTCAAATCTGCGTCCTGACGCTTTTGCATGGAGAGCCTGGTATGACCCGGCGGAACTGGATTTTCCTGATCCTCGTTGTTGGTAGTGCGACATTCTTAGTGATGTCGTCGTCTGAAAGCGACATGGTTGAAGTTGAAAAGGGATTGGCGTTTTATAACTCCAGCATGTCCGGCATTGCCGGAAGTTACCAGATGAGCATCAGTCCGGTTCCCGGATACCAGCCGGCGAGTGGCAGTGCGGTGATGGAAGGATTGAGAACCGAGGTGCAGTTTATCGCTGACCTGAATGCAAATCGCACTCGCATGGATGAACTGCGTCGCTGGAAATACTCGTGGTTCAGCGAAGATTGCGAATTTGCAATTCGTGAACTGCATACATTCGACGGAAACAAACCTCAATCGCTGTTTTCGACGTTTACAGAATCTCCGGTACCCGTGGATATCCCTCGCAACGTGCCGATGTATTTAAATGTCGATACTGGCAATACGATCGCAGCGAATTTTGGTCCGGCGAATTTCTGCGGACGGAGAGTACATGGATATCGGCTACAAAGCCTGTTGGCGATGGTTGAAAGCAAAGTACTTCGAGTGACAGGTAAGCAGGATGTGGACGGGCATCATTGCCTGATCCTGACCGGTGAAGCGGAAGGTAAAAAGTGGACTGTTGCGCTGGATCCAAACGTCGACTTTCTTCCACGGGAAATCGTTTGGGCAGCCACCGACTCCACGGCAAAGGTTTCGCTTCACAATTCCCGATTTGCTCAGTTTGATGATGGCTCCGGAAATCGCCGGTGGTTTCCGACGGAAGGTAACGTGTCCGCTTACGACTGGAGGTACAGCTATGTTCTGAAAGAACTGCAGCTGAATCCGCAGATCGACGCAGCCGATTTTACGATTTCACTCGACTCATTACCGCCCGGAGTACAATTCTTTGATGGGTCATCTTTTTCGTTCACGGGAAACGACAGTAAACGATTTGAGGAGCTAAAGAAGCTGACCGACGCCAGCGACCAAATGATGGAAGTGCGATTTCGGCAATTGCAGCAGAATGTGCAGCCGGGAAACACGGTGCAACCTGAGGGCATGCGAATTGACGAAAAGACGAAAGGCCGCTGGGCTTGGCCGGCCCTGGTCGCGTTGCTGTCCGTGATGCTGGTAAGTGGAGTGGTACGAAAGGCTTATACTGGCCGATCGAACTGATTCTGTGGCTGTTCCGGTTCTCACAGATTAGCGATGGACTTTCAAATACCGCAGTTGGCGGCAGGCAGGATGCGGTTTCGTTCTCCTGGCAGCTTCGTAAAAACTTTGAAGTGCAGCAATCCGAATATTGTAATCGGCGAAATTCCGGCCATCAAAACGGTTGCAATCCGCGAATCGCCGTATGTCCATCGGGAATATGCGTTCGAACTGTCGGTCAAAGAAGATGCTCCGCCTGGAGTGTCACGTGGCTTCATCACATGCTGCACGGTGTCATCGCCGGATGGTGATGTCAGTTCCAGAATTCCTGTCGACATTCAGATTGCCGGATCGATCAATGCCCGCCCCGGCACCCTGTTTGCAAAGACCGAAGCGACGGCAGAAACACTGCCCTCCTGGTACGTCACCATTTCTGGTGCCACGATTAAGAACAGCCGAAACAAAATCTCCGTACAAACCACGGCAGACTGGTTGTCCGCATTCAATGCCGATACGTCCAAGAACACGGACGACTCAATGAGGATATTTGTTGAAGTACTGAAGCGACCGGACGAGCAGCAAAAAAATGCTGGAGTAAACATTATCTGCGATGATGTCATCCTCCTGTTCATTCCGGTTTATCTTTCAACAGAATAAACTCTGGCTCAATCTGCGTGAAGAAGTTTTCCATCGCCGCTGGCTATGGAGACAGCTGGGCCGTTTGGCAATGCCGTGAAGCGTTTTTTCGAGTGAAAACAGTGCGATTTAACCCGGAACGGGTTACACATCAAAGCCTGGGGTCGACGCGAAGCGGCGCACCCCAGGTTCGTGATGGCCGTTCGCCCCGAACCCTGAAAGGGTTCCACAAGGCAGCGATCGATCGTTCGTCGTCTTGTGGAACCCCGTTGGGGTTCAATCGCATTTTGTTGTGTTTTTCCTGGGGTGCGCCGTGTTCACGGCGACCCCAGGCTTTGTTGTGCAACCCCGGTTGGGGTTGGAAAACGGATGTCGACGGTGTTGCTCATCAGAGCCCGTTACATTCGATTGTTCATCAGGATTCTGTCCGGCGGTCTTCTTCGTACTCGTACTCAGCCTTGCGGTACTCGTACTCGATCGACGCTTCCGGCACCGCGCAGTTTTTACCGCGTCATCACGCTCTTTTCGAGTAAGAGTACGAGTACCGTTGCACTGAGTACGAGTACGATTTTCCGGCGGAACGAACAACGCTTTGAAGCGTTTTTTGAGTGAAAACAGTGCGATTTAACCCGGAACGGGTTTCACAACAAAGCCTGGGGTCGACGCGAAGCGGCGCACCCCAGGTTCGTGATGGCCGTTCGCCCCGAACCCCAACGGGGTTCCACAAGTCAGCGATCGATCGTTCGTCGTCTTGTGGAACCCCGTTGGGGTTCAATCACATTTTCCTGTGTTTTTCCTGGGGTGCGCCGTGTTCACGGCGACCCCAGGCTTTGTTGTGCAACCCCGGTTGGGGTTGGAAAACGGATGTCGACGGTGTTGCTCATCAGAGCCCGTTACATTCGATTGTTCATCAGGATTCTGTCCGGCGGTCTTCTTCGTACTCGTACTCAGCCTTGCGGTACTCGTACTCGATCGACGCTTCCGGCACCGCGCAGTTTTTACCGCGTCATCACGCTCTTTTCGAGTAAGAGTACGAGTACCGTTGCACTGAGTACGAGTACGATTTTCCGGCGGAACGAACAACGCTTTGAAGCGTTTTTTGAGTGAAAACAGTGCGATTTAACCCGGAACGGGTTTCACAACAAAGCCTGGGGTCGACGCGAAGCGGCGCACCCCAGGTTCGTGATGGTCGTTCGCCCCGAACCCTGAAAGGGTTCCACAAGGCAGCGATCGATCGTTCGTCGTCTTGTGGAACCCCGTTGGGCAACGCTGTGAAGGATTTTTGTCAGGGAAAAGCCAGAGTTTTTCCGCAGAGGAGGTGAAGGGAAGACGTCTCGTGGTCCTCTTCATTTCCTTTGCGATTCATTTTTCTGCCCTGAAATTTTTCTGCCAAAACCTTGTCATCCTCGGATCAGTCGTACCGAAGTCGGGCTGCCCTCGAATGTCACTCGGTGTGCTGGCACATATCGTCTGGCGGCGAATCGGGCGGAGAATGTTCCGTGTGTGGGGGAGAGCAGACCCGGGTTGGCAGAAACATTTTGTGGGCAGAAAAATAGGGGGAACGAAAGAACGCAGGCGCCGGAATCGCATGGGATGCCTTCGGACTCGAGTCCTGACACCCGCCCATATCTTATTACAGAAAAGATGTGTGATACGATGAGCCGTTAAGGACTGACCGACATTGAAATGATCAGCCCCGCCGTTCGTTCTTTGGTGTCCTTCCTGTTCGGAACGTGACACTTCAGACATTCACCGGTCAGTGCAATGGCTGCTGCACGACTGTAAATTCCGTTCTGCAGCTGTTCGTAATGACCCTGTCCTGACTTCAGAACACGTACAGCATCATGCTCAAACGGATTCGACGCCTCATGGTCTGTATTCATGGCCTGACCTTCGACCGCCAGCCATCGAAGTCTGATCGCGTGCTGCTTCTGCAGGTCGCTGAAGACATCCCTCATGACGGCTGCAGGAATCGGCAGACCCTCGTCCTCCCGGTAGTATCGGTGATGAACGTTCTGCAGCATTGAGTGCATTGCCGTATGGAGCAACTCTGCCTGTCGTCTGGCCTGATCGAGCGAAGGAAGTGTTTTGGGAGCCGTCGCTGGTAACGGGTTCACAGGCACGGAGTCTGCATCAGGAACGTCCTGATGAGCAGCCTGCAGCAAGGCCGTGAAGACAATTCCAGTCAGCGGCAACCAAAAGAGACGATTCTTCATTTCAATTCATCATCCTGCCCCGGATGCCAGTCTCCCGACAATCCATCAGCCACGGCCACAATTCACTCATTACGCGATCTGTGTTCAGTTTCCGTCATTTCCCGCAGCGTCGCCGTTCACCGGAATGCTGATGATCAGTCCCGCAAATTTCGGTCCTTTGGGAGGCTCGCTGAAAAATCCGCCATGACAACTAATACACCCGCTTGCCAGACGAATGGACCCGGCACGTCTGTAGAACCCGTCTTCAACAATCTCTGACTCGTTGCTGCCACCGGCAATTTCACGAGCCGCTTTTTTCTGAAAGTCACTCTTCGGTTCATGATCAATATTCATGGCCCTCAGATTCACGGAAATCCACTGAGCCTGAGCGCCGGACTGACGCTGAATTTCCGAGAAAACATCTTCCATCGCTCGAGCAGGGACAACAGCTCGATCCGCATGGAAATAACGATCATGCATCACATCCAGCGTCGCCACATAAATCTCATGCATCACTCTTGCACGGTCTCGCGCCACCGCAACAGACACGCGTTTCAGTTCGTCCGCCTTACCTTCCTTAGCGTTTGCGACTGTTGATTCCGATTTCGATCCTGCTGCCTGATCTGCCTCGGAGCCGTCATTCTCCTGAACAACAGTCGCCAAAGGCTCATTGGGCCGTTCCTCCTGCGGTCCCGCCCAAAGAATCAGGGGAATGCTCATGATGCCAAAAACACAGATGAAGGATTGCCGAAACATTGAGCAGACTGTGAGTTTCCACATGATGAACCTCAGAAAAAATCAGGCGGGAGGAACGGGAGGAAATAGACAGGCAGGAGCCAGAGAAGCAGGAGGGAGTTATTGAATACAAAAGCGTGGCAATTGAAGTCAAATGGCAGTTGAGGTAAACGACTCCGGGATGATGCAGCTAAACAACGTCGCAAAGAGGAATAATCCGGCTTTCAGACCGCAGAATCTGACCGATCGTGACGCGGGAAAACGCAGCCTCGGTCGCCGCATAGGCCTGATCCAGCTCTTTATGCAAAGGACACAACTGAGTATGGGAGGGCAGTCCGAGCGGACAGTGACGAATCCGTTCCAGCGGCGCCACAGCATTCACAACATCAAGGATCGTGATGTCATCGGCAGAACGAGCCAGAGTATATCCGCCGCCAGGACCGGAACGTGATCGCACGAGTTCCGCGCGAACGAGATCCTGAAGCACCTTATGCAGATAACGCCTGGGCACTTTTGTCTGTACTGACAGAGTGTCCGCCGATTCGGCATGGTCTGCGTCGGCCGCCAGACTGGCAACAGTTCTCAGAGCATACTCCGCCGTTTTTGACAACATGATAATCGTCACCTCCAAATATCCGGCTTGCAATTCTACACATCCATATGAATAATGCAATCTCGAATCTCAGCTTCATGGAAACGGCACAATTATCAGAGAGACTGGGTACTACTCATCGGAGGAATCTCTGTGCCAAGACCTTATTCACTGGAGCTTCGAACGGCGATTGTTCGAGCGATTGCGGACGGAACTTCCCCTGAAGAGATCATGCGGGATTTTTCCGTTTCACGCCGCACGGTTTACAACTATCTGCGGCTGGTGCGTGAGACAGGGGAGGTGAAACAGCGCACAGGTCGACCGGGTCGAAGGGAAAAGCTGGATGCGTATCGCGACCGTATCATGTCCGTTCTAAGCACCACCCCGAACATCACGATGAAAGAACTGCAGGAACAACTGTCTCTCCCCGTCAGCCTGTGCACCCTGTCTCGAACGCTTCAGCGATGGAACATGGTGACATCCCGAAGTCAGAACCGGAACAGATCTGCTTCGAGTGAACTCGTCTCTGACAAAGATGATCCCATTCAGGAAAACATCAGCAACTCATAGGGAGATTGCGTCAGACCTCACGGCCTGCCAGACCTGTCAGAGCTGCCAGACCTGTCGAATCGGCTGATGTCCCCAAAGGCAGCCACCAGAGCCTGCCGCTCCGCCATACTCACGCCTGGCATTGTCATCCAACTTGCATAATTCGAAGCCTCGCTCATGTCGTGCTGACCAAACTCGCTCATGTCGTGCTGACCAAAGTAGTCATCACTCTCCGAGTGATGCTCTGCGATTCGCTGTCACCCCCGGCCTCCACCTTCTGAAGTTGCACACTTTCAGCTCCGAAGGAGCGACAACATGTAGCCGCGGGTGCCACCCCGCGGTTTTCGGTGTCTCCTGAACCACCAGCCACGAAGTGGCTTTCGGCTGGGATGGCTTCATTCTCCCACGGCTTACGCCATGGGCTACATGCTGCCACCGCTTCGCGGTTAGAAAGTGCGCAACTGCAAAACCAGCAGGGAGCCTTTGCGCACGCCTGGTAGCTTAAACGAGACCGTTTCTGCGACTCCGCCCCATGTTGCAACGCCGTGAAGGATTTTTTTGAGTGAAAACAGTGCGATTCAACGCGGAACGGGTTTCACAACAAAGCCTGGGGGCGACGCGAAGCGGAGCACTTCAGGTTCGTGTTGTTCGTTCGCCCCGAACCCTGAGCCGAAGTAGTTGGCTGGACTTTTGTAAAATTCAATCCCGGGCCGTGAACGGTCACCGATTAATATGATCGGCAGAAGTAACGCGATAAAAGTGCACGACGGTTGCGCCCACAATATTGAACACGACGCACACAGTAAACTGCGCCCAGGCACGCCGCCGCAGGCATTGTGCTGTTATTCGCACCCATGCCGCAAGTAGCGTGACAAGGTAAATCAAGCTTCCGAGAAACAGTGTCACCACATACAGCCATTCGCCGACTCGACGAACAGGCATTGGGAGAAACCGAACTGCGGGACCCAATAACCAAAGAAAGACCAGACCGCATCCAGTCGCCCAGAATACGGCAAGCATAAAGCTGGTTTTCTTGTGTGAGGGGTCTTCGAGTAACCTATGGCACATATGGTGCGCCTCCATTTGGCGAGCGTTTCGTTCATCAAACCACTCCAGGCGAGAACTTATCGCATCAGGCAACTGATCTTTTTGAAAAGTCCGAGGCTCACGACAATGACTTAGAGGTTACCGCACTTCCTGACTCACCGAAGCAGCCAGGGATCGTTAAGGGTAAGAATCAGTCGAAGCCATCGCAAGTGCAGCATAAATCGAAGAGCCGTCCCGCCCCCTTCGATCAGCACCTTGCGGTTTCCGGCATTGTCATTGCAGTTCTGCGGCAAGCCGTTTCTTTATCAAACGTGGAGGTCGAGGCCGGGGGTGACAGGGAATCGCAAAGCATCACTCGGAGAGTGATGACTACTTTGGTCAGGACAACATGCGCGAGGCTTCGAAGCACGAAAGGCTGACGTCAAGCGGAAGTATCCGAAGAAATTTGTATTCTGCTGGCTCAGCAATTGATTCTGATGGGCGCCGAATACCGACTTCGAGGGCCGGGAAGCACGCCGATTTGCCCGAAAAAAAAACACGCCGACAGTTGACCTGTCGGCGTGTTTTGGAAATCCGATCATCGATATCTCAGTCATCGAAGCTGCCAGTATGCAGCAGCAGTCTCGACGTACTGTCAGTCGTCATTTACGCGGCTGCCGAAGCCTTTTTTGCTGCAACAGAGCGTTCTCCGCGAACAATTTCTTCGGTGATCACAAACTTCTGACCACGTTCCAGTTCGGGCAATTCAAACATCAGATCAAACATGACCTGTTCCACGATACTTCGAAGACCTCGAGCACCCGTTTCACGAGCTCGGGCAAGTCGAGCGATCTCACGAAGGGCACCTTCGGTGAAATCCAGTTCGCACTCTTCCATCTCGAACAGTTTCTTGTACTGTCTGGTCAGAGCATTTCGAGGTTCGGTCAGTACCTGAATCAGGGCTTCCTCATTCAGCGGTGCCAGAGTGCCAAGGACCGGAAGTCGCCCAAGAAGTTCAGGAATCAGGCCAAACTCCATCACATCTTCAACATTCACCTGTCCGAGCAGTTCTTCTCGAATGCGTTCTTCGGCAACGTCAGAATTGTTCCCGAATCCAATCACCTTTTTCCCCATTCGGCGAGCGATAATGTCTTCAAGCCCGACGAATGTGCCGCCGCAGATGAACAGGATATTGGTCGTATCAATCTGAATGTACTGCTGCTCGGGATGCTTTCGGCCGCCCTGTGGAGGGACGTTTGCAACAGTTCCTTCAAGCATTTTCAGCAGAGCCTGCTGAACACCTTCACCGGAAACGTCACGGGTGATGCTCACGTTCTGGCTTGTCTTGCCGATCTTGTCGATTTCGTCGATGAAAATGATGCCTCGCTGAGCGGCTTCAATATCAAAGTCAGCAGCATGCAGCAGCTTCAGCAGCAGGTTCTCCACGTCCTCACCGACATAGCCGGCTTCAGTGAGCGTGGTTGCGTCGCCGATGGCAAAGGGCACCTGAAGAGATTTCGCCAGGGTTTTTGCCAGCAGAGTCTTTCCGGAACCAGTTGGGCCAATCAGCAGAATGTTCGATTTTTCAATCTCAACTTCTTCCTTGCCCACTTCCAGATTATGCATCAGACGTTTGTAATGACTGTGCACGGCAACGGAAAGCAGTTTCTTTGATCGAGTTTGACCGATCACGTACTGATCCAGCTCCGAGACGATTTCGCGAGGCGTTGGAACTCGGTGAAACAGTTTCTTCGTTGCGCCGCGTCGACGGCGTTCCTGATCGAGTATGGACTGGCAAAGTTCGATACACTCGCCGCAGATATAAACATCCTCCGGACCTTCCACGAGCGGACCCACCTCGCGATAGCTCTTTCGACAGAAAGAACAGTTCGCGTTGCGTTTGCCCTGCTGCGAAGGCTTGCCAGTTCCAAAATCCTTACCTGATGGCATTGTTGTCCCTTTGGTGATCAGTCACACACGATCGCAGCCGTCTTCTCATGGCTCCGGAGGAAAGAGTCCGGCAGAACATGCTGAAATCATTGTGCACGGGTTGCAGGTGATGGCTACTCCAAAACCGTCGGCATCCCTGCCAACCGCGTCATTGTTGCCTGTCTGAATTCATTTCTCCGGAGATCGCGACTTCCGGATCTCATGTTCGCAAAGTGCGGCAGAAACGAACACTTCAGGCGGTACTAAGTAAAAGTAAAATTCATCAGAACACAACACGATAATCCACGCTTCGAATCGTCACTCAGAGGCCGGGACATTCGGGGCATTCATTTCCCCATTCGAACTTTTTGGCTCGACCAGTTTCACGGGATCCGAATTGGGGGAGTCTCCGGATTGGACTTTGTCAGCACAGATTTCTGAAGAATTCTGATAAGGAATTTTCAGAGCCTCGTTCTGCAGGATTGGCCGAACATCACCCTCATCTGGCAAGCCGGACAGCACTGCGGAATTTCCCCCAGCCTTTACTCCCATTCGGCCCGACTCAGTCACCCTGAGACGTCCGACAATTTGACCTTTGATGGATCGGAATTCCTCCTTTGTCAGGTCACCCTCTCGATGCAATTCGGATAACACCAGCAGCATCTCGCGATCTGCTTCGGCAGGATCACTATCTTCGTTTACTCGTGCAACCAGTCGGACAACCTGCCAAATCACTATGAACAATCCGACAAGTGCAACCAGAAAAATTAACCAGCTGCTAAGCGGCCAATTCGGCAGGTCGCTCCAGCCTTTCGACATCAGGAACGGCAATGCGAAGTAGTCGTTCATCAAGCCCGACAAATCACCAGGTTGCACTATCCATACTCTCATGCTCTTGCTTCATCCTGACCACATCCTGTCGACACATCCACAATCCTGTCTATGCAATCAAGATGCCAATGTACCGAAAAATGTTTACGGGACGCAGGTATGCTGCCATGAACGCTGATTTCCTTTGACTTTCCGCCGAAATTCCGCCCGCCTGCCTTCCAGACATTCTGTAGAATCTACAGATCCTTGTCGCGCAGCAAGTCCACGGACTGTAATTTCGACAATTCCTGTTTTCCTGCCTTTGGCTTCAATCCACCTCATGCTCACGGAGGAGCCAGTGAAGACTTACGAATTCTGTGTCACTGTTATCTGGATGTTTTGATGGATTTTGTGTTGCAAATTGCACAAAGAACTAAGACTGTCATCTTGCGATGCATATGCCTGACATCTCAGAATACTGACTCTGGATTTTTCGATAATTGCCTGCGAAAGAAATTTCCATGAGGATTCCTCAAATTGCGGCACCAAAGGTTCTGCGGACAGCCGTGTTTCTGCTGACAGTACTCGCATTTTCCGGCTCGGCGTTCGCCCAGGCAAAAGCCGCAGGGCAAAAGGCCGCAGCCGACAGCCGAATCCCCAGGGGTTCAGGCAAAGTCGATGGTCCGCCGGTCAAACCTGTGGATGCTGGTCGTGCGCCTGTCGTCCGTGAAACTGCGGCAAAAATTGATGCCCTGGTGGAAAAAATGCATCAGGCCAAAGGAACCACTCCAAATCCTGTACTTTCGGACGCTTTGTTTTGTCGCCGCGCATGGCTGCAGATCGCGGGAAGAATTCCCAGGCTGGAGGAAGTCGGCAGCTTTGTAAAGTCAAAAGATCCCGCCAAACGCATTCTGCTGATTGATCAGCTGCTTTCGTCGCATGATCACGTCAGTCACATGTTCAACTACTGGGGAAATGTCCTGCGGCTCCAGGATCATCCCATCAACGCCAATCAGCTGGCTCAGCCATATCACGAATGGATAAAGAAATGCCTTGCCGATAATCTCGGCTACGACAAATGGGTGTACCAGATGCTGACTGCAGAGGGACAGGTCTGGGAAAATCCTGCTGCCGGCTACGCGATGCGTGATGCGGGAATGGACCTGGACCATGTGGATAACACAGTCCAGGTCTTCCTGGGAACTCAGATCGGTTGCGCTCAGTGTCACGATCATCCGTTTGATCGCTGGACGCAAAAAGAGTTTTATCAGATGGCAGCATTCAGTTTTCCGACTCAAACCCGTGCCAATGCGGGAGATCGAAAAATCTTCTCGCGAGGCAATCCCCTGACTCGCCTGCGGGAAGAGCTGAAACAGCAGAATCCGGCCGATAAGGGAGGTGGCAGTTTCGACCGAATCATCAATGCCAACCTGTTTGAGGTTCGCGAAAATCCAGGTCGTAAACTGAAACTTCCGGCTGACTACCAATATGACAATGGCAAACCGGGCCAGCCGATCGAGGCTCGCCCCATCTTTGGAAATGTTCCGGAACTGAAGCCAGCGGATTCGCCGAGACAGGTGATGGCGAAATGGATGACGTCTGCAGAGAATCCGCGGTTTGCCAGAAACATCGCAAATCGAATGTGGAAACATGCCTTCGGAATCGGCCTCATCGAACCGGTGAATGATCTGCGAGATGACAGTGCCTGTTCCAGCCCCGAACTCCTGGATCTGCTGACGGCTGAGCTGATTCGGACAAATTTTGATGTTCGAGAACTTCAGCGAGTGATTTATAACACTCGAACATGGCAGCGAGAGGCAACGTCCCACGATATCGACTCATCTGAGCCATATGATTTCCCGGGGCCAATCCTGCGGCGAATGACAGCCGAACAAATCTGGGATTCTCTGCTGACGCTGGCAGTCTATAATTTTGAATCGTTCACTCGCCCCTCCACGGCACAAATGGCCGGTGCTGTGGATCTGGATCTCGATAAGGCGACAGTGGCCGATGTGAAAAAGGCCGCGGCAGAATTTGACGCAAAATTCAGTCAGGCGGCACAAAGAGCGCTGACAGGGGAAAGAAATTCGTACAAGGGTCGGACAATTCTGGCCCGCGCCTCAGAGCTGCCCCTGCCATTGCCCCCCGATCATTTTCTCCGACAATTTGGACAGGGAGACCGCGAGCTGATCGAGGCTTCAACAACCGACGGCAGTGTCAGCCAGATTCTGACAATGTTTAACGGCGAAATTACTCATATGATGCTTGAACAGGGTTCAGTCATTTATGACAACGTGCTTCGCGTCACCGCGGTCAGCGACCGCATTGATGTCATTTTCTACAGTATTCTGACAAGAGCTGCTCGCAGTAACGAAGACGAAATTGCCCGACAGGAAATCAAAACCAGCGGCGCCGCTGGTTACGGAAATGTGATCTGGGCGCTGATTAATACCAAAGAGTTTCTTTTCATCCAGTAATTCGAACCTACACCCTGCTCCCATGTTTATTTGTCGTGGATCGCTCCGCGATCCCATGTTCGATTGTCGTGGATCGCTCCGCGATCCAGCGCGAGATTCCGAAGAGATCTATTGCGCGACCACTCCGCTAATCCCTCCCGGGACTGCGGAGCGATCCACGACTTCGAGCTGCAGTCGGAGCCCTCGCTAAGGCGAGCGGCAGTTGAAAACATACCAATCACCGCGGCAGATGGGAGGGCGAAGCTCCTGCTGAGCCGAAGATGGGAGGGCGAAGCTCCTGCTGAGCCGAGAGAAGCTCTCCCGGTAAAAGCTCGGCTCGGCAGGAGCCTCGCCCTCCCGGTAAAAGAACAGCTCGGCAGGAGCCTCGCCCTCCCGGTAAATGCAATTTTGTCGCTCGCTAAGGAAAACCACACCGATGATCAAGTCGCTGCGTAAAGCCCCTCCTGCCGCTCGTCGACAGTTTCTGGAAACTCTCGCAAGAACGGCATTTGGTGTCAGTATCCTTCCAGTTGTCGATGACTGGTTCACAAACCGGGCGGAGGCTTCTGCAATCCCGGCACCGGCCAAAAAAGCCGATCATGTCATCTATCTGTTCATGAACGGCGCGATGAGCCATATCGATACGCTTGATCCGAAACCGGAAAACGAAGCGGGCGGAGAAACAAAGGCGATCCAGACGACGGTGCCCGGTCTGTTCATCGGCAGCCATCTGCCGCTGCTGGCAACTCAAATGAATCGCTTTGCCGTGATTCGATCGATGACAACAGAAACGGGTGCTCACGAGCAGGGCGTATACCTGATGCGAACCAGCTACCAGGAGATCGGCTCGATTCGTCATCCGTTTATGGGCGCATGGCTTTCACATGTCAGCGGCAAACTGAACAAGGATCTGCCGGGCAGCGTCATCGTGGGAGGAGCGAACCGGCATCCTGGTCAGGGTTATCTTCCGGCCGACGTTGCTCCCGCACCAGTCGCCGATCCCCGACTCGGCCTGCAGAATACGACGGGGCCCAAATATCTGGATGAACGCAACTTTCAGGCTCGACAGCGACTGACGGGTAAGTTTGAGGCAGAGTTTCGCAGCAAGTATTCCAATACCGAAGTGCATGCTTACCTGGACTACTACCGTGAAGCCGTCAGACTGCTGAAAAGTAAGGATCTGGAAGCATTCAACATTAATAAAGAAGACGAGAAAGTCCGCAACGCATATGGTGCAAACCGGATTGGTCAGGGGTGCCTGCTCGCTCGCCGACTTGTGGAAAAGAAGGTCCGATTCGTGGAAGTCGAATACGGATCCTGGGATCACCACAACGATCTTTACACAGCGAACAGTATCGTGCAAAAGACCGCCCAGCTTGATCAGGCCCTGACAACACTGCTCAGTGATCTTCAGGAACGGGGACTTCTGGAAAAAACGCTTGTTGTTCTGGGAACGGAATTCGGTCGAACTCCGAAAATCAACCAGAATGCCGGCAGAGATCATCATCCGGCAGCGTTCTCCTGTCTTCTGGCAGGAGCTGGCATCAAAGGTGGTCAGGTCATTGGCGGCACTGATGCGGAAGGAAAATCAGTCACTGACGCTCCCTGCTATCCTCAGGATCTGAACGCCAGCATTGCGCACGCATGCGGACTTCCTATCGAAAAGGAATTCACTTCTCCATCCGGTCGACCATTTCATATCGCTCATAAAGGACAGCCAGTGGCCGGCCTGTTCTCCTGAGTGAATCATGGCCAGCAAACATTTTTCAGTTTTTTGGTTTCACCTTGATTCAGGGATAAAGTGGTACCGGCAGGAGTTCTTGTCTGCCGTTCAGAGCTCTATAATTGAGGTGCGTTGAGGATTTCTGCCGCACACGAAATCGAACCGGTTTAACGGTTCTTTCTGAGTATTTCTCTGAGGAGGCTGAAGATGAACGGACTTTGGAATCGTCGGCGTTTCGTATCGGCATCAGTCGCAGGCAGTCTGCTGGGAATTTCGAATCGACCGTTGATTGCTGGTCTTGGTGCCGTGACGGACGAGCAGATCAGGGCATCCACAAATGGAAATGTGGTTCAGCTTCAGCCGGAAATTGAACCACTTGTCAGGCTGATTGAAGACACACCGCGACAGCGATTACTTGAAGAAGTGGGCGCTCGAATTCGCAAGGGGCTCAATTATACAGATCTGCTGGCGGCACTGTTTCTGGCAGGAGTTCGCAACGTACAGCCTCGACCTTCCGTTGGCTTTAAGTTTCATGCAGTGCTCGTTGTAAATTCAGCTCATGTGGCCAGTATGTCGTCGCCTGATGAAGACCGCTGGCTGCCGATCTTCTGGGCACTCGACGAATTCAAAAGCTCACAGGCTCGCGATATTGCGGAAGGTAACTGGACAATGCCTCCCGTCAGCGAATCTCTCATTCCAACTCCGGAAAAAGTCCATTCTGCTTTTCATTCGGCCATGCAGAACTGGGACGAGGAGGCTGCAGATACGGCGGCTGCAGGGATTTCGCGTTTCCTCGGTGCCGCAGACACCCTGGAATTATTCGCTCAGTATGCCGCTCGGGACTTTCGAAGTATCGGACACAAGGCGATCTATCTGGCCAACAGCTGGAGAACGCTTCAGACCATCGGCTGGCAGCATTCTGAACCTGTTCTCAGATCTCTTGCGTATGCACTGCTGAATCACAATGGGGAACCCAGTCCTGCCACCAGCGATCTGGAGCCCGATCGGCCATGGAAGCTCAATCAGGAACTGGCATCTCGCGTGCGAGCTGACTGGCAGCTGGGTAAAGATGATTCGGCCGCAACATCGAAATTTTTGACGCAGCTGCGCACCTGTTCTTCGAAAGAAGCGGCAGAAACTGTTTTGGAACTGCTGAACGGCCATATTTCTCCACGGTCTGTGTTTGATGCATTGCACCTCGCGGCCGGGGAGTTGCTGATGCGTCAGACGGGAATTGTTGCCCTGCACGCAGTCACGACAACAAACGCTATGCGATTCCTGTTTGACCATGTCGGCAATTTTGAAACTCGAAAACTGCTTTTGCTGCAGGCCGCTGCATTCCTTCCACTGTTTCGGGAGGGAATGAAATCCAGAGGAGCAATTGCTGATACTCGAATCGATCAGCTGCAGGTAAAACAGGAAGCCGGGGGGGCGACAGAATCCCTCGACTCGATCTTTGCGTCGCTCCGCAGCAATACTGCCACTGCCGCTCAGAACACACTGAACTACCTTGCAGCCGGAAACGACGCCGCCACCCTGATGAATACAGCTCGACGACTGATATTTCTGAAGGGCACAGACTCACATGACTACAAGTTCAGTACAGCTGTGCTGGAAGACTATTACCATATCTCGGCTCCATGGCGAAACTATTTCCTTGCATCCGGCACCTACTATCTGAAGGGTACGGAAGACAGGGACAATGGGCTTGTGGAACGTATCCGCGCTGCCCTGTCCTGACGCGAATTAACCTCGCCCGCAGTTGACACAGACAATGGCGATGCTGAAATAGCAATCGTTTCGTCGAATTTATCGCTCCCTGCTGCATCGCCGGATTGCCGGGTTCACTCCTTCAGACAGAAACTCCTTCATGCCAAACTTGTTATTCCGGTCGTGGTGGGTCATTCTTTTTTGCCTCACAGCACTGCCGGATTCGGCGCAGCCTTCGCTTTGCGGTGAAGAACCTGCCACTGCCCAGCCTGCCACTGCCCAGCCCGTACAGGTCGAAATTCAGCCGGGCCTGAAGTTTGACGCGATGGATACACTTTCCTGCGGATCTGATGAAACCGAAGACGCCAGACTCTGCATCGAAGGATTGTCGTGGAAGCCGGAAAAGTTCACAGTGGAGTGTCAGCAGGCGGTTGATGGCCGAGGTGACTGGCTGATTCGATTCCCATCTCCCAGACCTGTCGGGAATGAGAAGAATGATCTGGTCGCAATGGAGTGGTATGCAGCGCGGGATATCGACCGTACTCTCAGGACTGCTCCGGCCGTCGTAGTGATCCATGAATCTGGACGGGGAATGACGGTTGGCCGTATGATTGCTCGCGGGCTTGGTGCTCAGGGACTGCATGCGTTCCTGGTCCACCTGCCCGGATACGGTGCTCGGCGGGTTGAGGGTGTCAATGAAGCGGCCAGAATGCTTCCCGCTTTGCGTCAGGCCGTGGCCGACGCTCGCCGAGCTCGGGACGCGGTGACCGCTCTGCCTTATGTGGACCCCAAAGTTATCGGCATACAGGGAACCAGCCTCGGAGGATTCGTCACGGCAACGGTGGCGGGAATGGACAAAGGCTATGACAGAGTCTTCATCCTGCTTGCCGGTGGAAATCTGCATGAAGTGGTTTTGAACGGAGCAAAGGATGCTGCCGGCGTGCGAGAGAAACTGCGAGCTGCCGGAATGTCGGACATGGATATTCTGGATCTGGCCCGGCCGATCGAACCCATGCGTCTGGCTCACAGAATTCAACCCCTGTCAACGTGGCTGTACAGTGGCAGATACGATGATGTCGTACCGCCAGCCTGCTCGCTGGCTCTTGTGCAGGCAGCGAAACTCCCTGAGGGCCATCATATTGAAATGCCGGCCGATCATTACTCGGGTGTGATTTACCTTCCAATGGTCATGCAGCAGATGTATCAGCATATGACAAATCCACTGAAGGATGCTTCGTCGAAGGATACCAGCGCTGAAGGCAGCCCACAGTGATACCCAGACGATCTTTCCTCGCCGCAGCCACAGCAGCTGCTTCCGCACCCGCCCTTCTTAAGTCCGTGCATGGTGGCAGTCAAAAGCAGCCACTTGAGAATACTGCCACTGGTCGACGATCTGGCGGAGGAGAGCTGCATGCCGATCTGGTGATCACTGGCAGCAGCCTCGGCGGTTGCGCGGCGGCACTCGCGGCTCTCAGAAACGGCCTGCGAGTCATTCTCACGGAAGAAACGGACTGGATTGGCGGCCAGCTGACTTCGCAGGCGGTGCCGCCCGATGAACATCGCTGGATCGAAACTCACGGAGCCAATTCCTCCTGGCGCGAACTTCGCCGGCGAATTCGCGACTACTATCGTCTTTTCTATCCTCTGATGGATTCTGCCCGCCAGCAGGAGTTTCTGAATCCTGGCAACGGAAGCGTATCAAAACTCTGTCATGAACCTCGGGTTGCCCTGCACGTCCTGCTGAACTGGTTCGCCCCATGGCTCAGCAGCAGAAAGCTGATTTTGCTGACAGAGCACAGAATTGTGCATGCTGATGTTGATGCCGATCGAGTTCGAGCAGTCACTGTATCATCCGTGCGTTCCGGTGATCGAGTCGTTCTGATGGCTCCGTGGTTTATTGATGCGACAGAACTGGGCGATCTTCTTCCAGCCACGGGAACAGAGTTCGTAACAGGTTCAGAAGCCAGGTCAGAAACAGGTGAGCTTCATGCGGCTGAAAATGCTGACCCGGACAATCAGCAGGCATTCACCATGTGTTTTGCCATGGATCATGTGGTCGATCAGAACTTTGTGATTTCAAAGCCCGACAACTATGAATTCTGGCGAGATTTTGTACCCACGATGAAACCGGCATGGCCCGGCCGTCTGCTCAGTTTCACCTATACACATCCTCCAACAGGTGTTCCCAGGACTCTGGGATTCGACCCGGCAGGCGGACGTACTTCTGGAATCGTCAACCTCTGGACCTATCGTCGACTAATCGATCGGAAGAACTTCCAGGCGGGAAGCTACGAAGGCGATATCTCACTGGTGAACTGGCCACAAAACGACTATTTCCTCGGAAATCTCACGGGAGATTCCGACGAAACTCGCCAGCAGCACATCTCGCAGGCGCGACAGCTGAGCCTTTCGCTGCTTTACTGGCTGCAAACTGAAGCCCCGCGTGAAGACGGCGGACAGGGATTTCCGGGGCTGCGACTGCGTCCGGACATTATGGGAACCGAAGATGGTCTGGCAAAGTACCCGTATATCCGAGAGTCACGCCGGATTCGTGCCATGTTCACAGTGAATGAAACTCACGTCGGTCGCGACCAGCGAGCCATGATCAGCGGTCAGTCAGGCCCTGAACTCACAGCTGCTGAATTCGCCGATTCCGTCGGAGTAGGAAGTTATGCCATCGATCTGCATCCTTCCACTGCCGGCGACAACTATATTGACTTCGCATCACTACCGTTTCAGGTACCGCTGGGTGCTCTGATTCCGCAACGAGTTGAAAACCTGCTGGCTGGCTGCAAGAATTTGGGAGTTACCCATATCACATGCGGATGTTATCGACTTCATCCGGTGGAATGGGGCATCGGTGAAGCAGCTGGCATCGTTGCCGCTCAGGCCTTGCAGACCGGAATGACACCGCGAGCAATTCGCAGTAATCCGGAAGCGCTTTCTGCTCTGCAGCAGCGCATGCTGGCACAGGGAGTTGAAATTGCCTGGCCAAAAACTTCCGCCTGAGAAAAAGAACGGGCCAGCGAGACGAATTGTCTGCCGGCCCGAATTTTTCTGTTAGCCACTGGTACCCAGTGTGTCAGATCCTGTCAGCAGAATCCGACAAAATCCCGGAGGCGGATTTATGGGAGAGTTTTGATCTGAATGTTTCGGAAGGAAACAGGATCATTGTGTCCGGCAAAACCAAAGTAACCCGAGGTGCGGTCTTTGCCTGGATGAGGTGAATTGGCCATGTATTCGGTGACTGTCGACAGATCGGTGTCCAGAATCACATTGCCATTCAGCTCAACGCGAATTTTGCTGCCTGTGACGGTAACTTCCTGAAAATTCCATTCACCAGCCTTGCGCAGAAATCCACGCTGAGCCGGAGCCATTCCATATGCACTGCCATGATACTGACGAGCATCCAGTTTGGCATATTTGGGGTGCTCATTGTCCAGAACCTGCAGTTCGCACATTGCGGTGTATGCAGGATCTCCGGTGCCGGGAGTGCGAATTGCCAGTCCATTATTGCCGCCTTCGGGCACTTTAAACTCAAGACGCACTACAAAGTTTGCATACTCTTCTTCCGTATGCAGGATTCCGCCGTGGCCAGCCTTGCATCGAATCGCGCCGTCCACGACTTCGTAGTTGTCCGTGGCGCCGCCCCAGCCTTTCAGATTCGTGCCATTGAATTTTGAAGTGAAACCTTCTGCAGCACTTTTCGAGAGGATCTCATTGGCTTCCGCGGCGGGAATCTCACGAACGTAGATGTTCCGCCAGCGAATCTCTCCTCCATGAGTCTGCAGTTCAATCGGTCCCTTCGCGAACAGAGGAGATTTTCGATCCCAGTAATTCTCCATAATCGCATTGTCAACAACAAGCTTGTCATTCAGCCAAACCGTCGTACGAGCACCAATCTGACGAATACGAAAGCTGTTCCATTCTCCGAAAGCCTTGTCGGCCTTCACCGCCGGATCCTTGCCGGGTGCCCCGGCACTGTTGTTCCAGAGCCCGCCGCTGCCCTTATCCGCGCCCAGACTGAATTTGCTGGGATCGGTGTAGTCCCAGATCTGTACCTGAGGAGTCCCCTTGAGGTAAATGCCGCTGTCGGCTCGTGCCACAGTCTTATAATCAATCAGCAGCTCGTAATCAGTGTATTCTTCTTCGGTCAGCAGGTAGGGGCCATCGCCGTCGTTGACGAGTTCACCGTTTTCAACCGTCCAGTGCTTAACCGTGTCTGGTGCCCAGCCCGCAATTTTCGCTGCCCGTTCTTCTTTCGACAGCTTTGCAAACTCAGCTGGGTTTGACGAAACCTTTCCGTACCAGCCCTTCAGATCTTTTCCATTGAAAACCGCTCGAAATCCCTCCGGAGGAGCTGCCCCTGCGGTTCGACTGCCTGCCGCAGTCAGTAACCCCGCCACAAACAGGGCCAGCAATAAACGAACATTACGACACATTAACAGTCTCCCTGATGGAATGATTTGGTGGAAAGGATGATGATATCCCGTAGTTTCAGCACCCGATCGGAGCCTCGGAGATGGCAAACCAAAAAATGCCGAACGCATCCGAACACCGATCAATACAGATTAACGAATGAAAAGGCCGTCGAAAACCGTTCCGGGATTCAGGTTCTGCGCGAAATGAAGTGCGCGACCCGGGACGAAGCAGATGAAACAGCGAGGGATCTCCATGGCCGGACCTAAGCGTCAGCCAAACAGAAAACGGGGAGAAGACGTGAGTTTTAACCGCTGATGAACTCCAATAAACGCTGATAAATGCAAAAAAGGTGGAGAAACAATGGCATCATCCGTCTTGGGTTCTAAGGCTGTCATTGCTTGACGAGGTCTTCGGGACGAGCAGCGGCTGGTTAAACTCAGCCGCCAGTTCATCCCGCCCCTTAAGATCGGCCCGGCAGTGACCATCCTTTCGGAACACCTTGAGCTATGGTTGCGAATTCGCCAGTCCGCGACTTTTCAGCCATGCTGTCGCTCGCAACGCCCAGTCACTGGTACCCGGCGCATTGGCCCGGGCACGCATACCAAAGCCGTGTCCGCCAGTCTCGTAAATGTGCAGCTCAGCCGGAATCTTACGTTTGACAAGCTCCATATACAGCAGAGCACTTCCCAGGGGGACCGATGCCTTGTCATCTCCCATTTGAGCAATAAACGTGGGAGGCAATCCAGAATCCAGCTGAACGTCGCTGCGAAGGGCCAGCGTTTTCGGATCATAAATTCCGTACGGATAAATCAGCATCAAAAAATCGGGCTGGTACGAATGCAGGCGGTCACCGGCAGGTCCACGATAATCGCCGGCGGAGGCGACGAGAGCGGTCTGCCCACCGGCAGAAAATCCAAGGAGGCCGATCCGATCTCGCTGAATCCCAAACTCCGATGCCTTTCCCCGCACCATCACTATAGCTCTCTGAGCATCCATGACAGGTCCCAGGTTGGGTTCCGAATGCTCATTGGTTGGAGTCCGATAAGCCAGTTGAAATGCCACAATCCCCTGTGACGTCAGCCAGCGACAGGCGTCAAGCCCTTCATGTTCGTCTGCAAGACGGGCAAATCCTCCTCCGGGAGCGACGATCATGGCCGCTCCTGAGCGGGCCGTGCCGTCTTCCGGAAGATGGACAAATAACCGTGGACGGGAAACGTTAAATCGCCGGGTCAGGCCATCAGCACCTTTCACCGTCGTCTCTTTCGGATCAGCTGCAACGATGGGTTCGGGGATTCCTTCGGGCCAAAGTACAAGTTCCATTTCTTCTGCGGCTGCGGACACAGAACTGTTAATGAGCATCAGTATCAGGGTCAGAGCAATTGTCAGCCGCTCGACCGGTTGAAAACCATTCACCTTCCAACTCCAGATCAAAGGAACTTTTGCGGCAGCCTGCAAAGCTGTCCATACTTGCAAAGCTGGTTCAGGCCGCCATCATCAGCTGCGTATTCTGCTACACGAACAGGTTTTCTGCAAAATGACGTCCATGAAAGGAACTGGTTTATGAGTTTAAAAAGAATTGTCGCTGCTTCCACAACAGCGGTGATTGTAACAGCGGCAGCTTTCTGCTCTTCAGCAGCAGCTGAGCCGGAGACGATCAATGTCTGGATTGGTACCGGGCGAAGTGAATTCAGCAAGGGAATTTATCATTGCCTCCTGAATAAAAAGACCGGAATACTCACTCAGCCGACTCTCGCAGCAGAAACCGACGGACCTGGTTTTCTGGCAATGCACCCAGATAGCAATCGGCTGTATGCTGTTTGTACTGTTGACAAGAAACCGAGCGTTGCGGCATGGAGCATCGAACAGGAGAACGGGCGTGCTGTGCTGAAATTTCTGAACGCTGTGGAAGTCGGGGACGGTGGTGCCACGCATCTGAGCATCGACAGGACCGGAAAAACAATCGTCACTGCTCAGTATGGCGGCGGCTCTACGGCAGTCTTCTCACTGAATTCGGATGGCTCCCTGAAAGAACGAACTCAGCTGATTGAACATACGAACCCCTCGAAGGCCGTACCCGGTCGACAGGACGACTCGCATGCACACTGGGCCGGATTCTCTCCCGATCAGAGATTTGTGTTCGTCCCCGATCTTGGACTGGATAAGGTTGTGATTTACGCCTTCGACGCAGAAAAATCCAAACTTTCGGCTCATGGTTTTGCCACACTTCCACCTGGCAGCGGGCCTCGACACATGAAGTTTCATCCCAGCGGAAAATTTGCTTTTGTTCTGAATGAAATCGCGGTTACCGTAACCGTATTTCGCTACGACGCCAGCGAAGGCCGTATGACCGAAATTGAGACAATCCCAACCGTGCCTGAAGACCAGAAAATCAAAGAACAGGCCATCAGTACTTCTGAGATCAGAGTCCATCCGAATGGCCAGTTTGTCTACGCAGCAAATCGCGGACATGACACAATATCTGCATTCCGATTCGATGAACAGACCGGCAAACTGAGTCTGATTGAACGTGAACACATTCGCGGTGCAACTCCGCGAAATTTTAATGTCGATCCATCCGGACACTGGCTGCTGGCTGCCGGCCAGGATTCCCACACACTTGCATCCTTTGCGATCAATCAGAGTAATGGGGAACTGACCTACAATCGCAGCAACGTCGTGGCGCCCACTCCCATTTGTGTGTTGTTCCAGCACGAGTGACTGCCGTTTTTCGTCACCTAAATTCTTACTTCGCACGCTGACGAGTTCACGGTGTTCCGTTGAACCGCCGCCCCCGAAACCTCCCCTCCCCAGCAAAATCCTCCCCTCCCGCGCAGCGAAGCGGAGTGGGAGGGGTCGGCCGAAGGCCGGGGGAGGGCCCGCCGCGGGTTGCACTCAACGCCGTCCCAACAACACCCGCTACCCGCCGTTCACCAGC
>JALHMY010000085.1 GCA_022843805.1 Fuerstiella sp. | reverse complement strand
CCCGGCGAAGCTGGGGGAGGTCGAGCGAGCGATAGCGAGATCGGGAGGGGGCTGGTGAACAGCGGTTCGCGGGTGTTGTTGGGACGGCGTTGAGTGCAAGCCGCGGCGAGCCCTCCCCCGGCCTGACGGCCGACCCCTCCCACTTCGCTGCGCTGCGCGGGAGGGGAGGGTTATAAAAACCTCCCCTCCCAACAAAGTTGGGGGAGGTCGAGCGAGCGATAGCAAGATCGGGAGGGGGCTGGTGAACAGCGGTTCGCGGGTGTTGTTGGGACGGCGTTGAGTGCAACCCGCGGCGGGCCCTCCCCCGGCCTGACGGCCGACCCCTCCCACTTCGCTTTGCTGCGCGGGAGGGGAGGATTGGTCAGTCCTTCATTTCATAAATCTCATAGGAATTTGAGCAGGGAGTTCCGCGGGAAACATGCATACGACCTTCCTGCGGGTCCATGATGATGGAAAACACGGTCTCCCAGTTGCCATGCTGTGGGTCATCATTCTGGTGGCGACAGATTGATCGCGGAAATCCATCATGATCTCGCAATGCCTCTTTCAGAGCTTCCAGATTCAGTCCTGATTGTCTGGCGCAAAGCTGCTGATCCATCCTTCGCTTTCGGGGACCCGACTGGATCAGTTCTCCAAACTGGCTGTTCAGATGGATCAGATCGGGGTGCAGACAGTGATTCGTATGGACGACAACTCTGTTCTGCTCATCCCGAAGCACATGCACATTATCAATTGTGACTTCCAGATTCGCCGGGCCCTGCGGCGTTGTCAGCATGATATTCGCGGGAATCGCGCGGTCCGCCGACCGTACTGCATCGACTGCCTGTTCGAGACTTGTGCTCTCGAAGATCCGGCGAAGAGTAAAGTAATGGGGAACGCCGATTGCCCGGCTGGGGGCTGGCAGAGTATTCAGGCAAGCGCCGATGCCTGCTGAATTGAATCCAACATAAGCCGTCAGGCCGACCTGAGTCACTGTCATGAGAGCTGGCTGGTCGTCTGTTTTCCGCGTCAGCACCACAGTGTACTCATCAAGTGCCGGATCGTTGTCCCAGTTCTGCCCCACGAGTGCCCGTCCTTCAGTGCTGGCCGTGCGTCCGATCGAAAATGAGGTGCATCCACTGTCGGCCATCGCCGGAGTAAACTGATTTCGCAGCTGAAGAAACATCAGATCGTTAAAGGGTACTCCCGAACTCTCGGACATGCCCCGCAGCTCCATCAGCAGCTCCGGAGCATACTGTTCGGTTTTTGCTGTGCACTCGGAAACGATGGCCGCAATGCGTTCCGATGAGATGCGCATCATCTGATGCAGGCGCTGCAGACCGAGGCTGACAAAACCTTTCAGGCCGTCGCGTTCCGCTTCACCCAGCTGTCGCCCCATCTCGTGGTAACTGCCTCGAACTGTAATTTCACGATAACGAGGCGATGCGGAAGAATCGTGTGACATGCGGTCAAAGCCGATATTGCTGCAGTCTGCCGGGCCCTGTCAGTGAATGATCTGTTTCTGCGGCTGTTTCACCAGCAGGATGGGACACTGACACAAAACAGACACCTGATAGCTGACCGTGGCAAGACTTGTGGCGGGATGAAGACGATCGATTGCGTGTGAGCTCATGATAATCAAATCAATTGCATGCTCGCCAGCGAAGCGAACAATCTCCGCTGCCCGCGACCCAAACCGAACGCGCTGAGCCACTCTCACACCCGCTTCGGCAAACCTCTGAGCACGCGATTCCAGCTCAGATTTTGCTCGGGATTCCAGTCTCTCGTAGAATAATTTTACCTCATCATCCGGCTGTTCGTTCTCGCCGTGAATCGTCTCCACAACATGCAGCAGCGTAACACTGGCCGGTTCTCTGACCGCCGTTTCAAATCCCACTTCCAGTGCCGCCTGATTCTTGGGAGTAAAATCCAGGGGGATCAGTATGTGCTGAAATCGAGGTAACATGACACCGCCTCAATACAGAGCCTCAAATTGGATTGAGGTCATGAATCGTTTAACCCGTGGCCGACAGGCCAGGAGTTCCTGCGACCTGACCTTTCAGCCACATAAGTGTCCGGTTCCGGACCCGTGGGCCAGTGCCCAGCGGTTAATCCTGTTCGACCAGTCTCAGACTCCTGCAGAGCACTAATACTGTTCCACAAGATACCGAATCAGGTCCGTGGAAGTAACGATTCCCGCAAGTGCGTTCCCATCCACAACTGGAATTGAATGAAAATTATTGGTCGCCAGCACCTGAGCAGCGTCACGAACAGTACCGGAAACCGGCATGGTTGTGGGATTCTTCTGAATTACGTCTGCAAGCTTGTAGGTGTGATCCAGCACCGCATCCAGTCCTCGAGCATCCTGGTTGCCAAAATCTCCGAAGCTGATTCTCATCAGATCTGTCCACGTCAGAATTCCAACGAGTGTTGTTCCGCTGACGACAGGCAGGTGATGGATAGAGGAAGTTTCAAACAGCTTCCGGGCCTTCGAAACCGGATCGCTGATATCCAGAGTGACTGGATTTTTTGTCATCACGTTGGCGATGGGATCATTCTTACGCATAGGGCTGAACTCTTTCCAGGAAGTGGCATCTCCGGGGAAATGCTATGACAACGCCGGTCCAACTCTGATCCGGCTTTTTTGCTGAACGACACTTCCCGGCAGGGTGCACACGGTGTGCCGAAACTCGTGAACCTGCTCCGTGCGTTGCACACTTCGTCCGCACGCCAATGAAAGCATGGATCGTTCTCATTTCAGCGAGCCCGAATATGTCGCAGAATCTGGCGAATACTCTGTGCGACTGCCCTGGAAAGCGTGCGGTCTGGACCATAGTGTGCTGAACTGCACGCATGTGCAAATTCCACTGCCTAACAAATCCCTGTGCGAAACGGGTCTTCCGCATCAAGTATCAGCGTGGAGTCGGCTGTGATCCATGCGGATCCCGTAATTGTGGGGATTATGGTGCCGACTGGTGAATTGGGTGCCGGTTCATAGCTGCCCTCGAAGATACTGCCAACGATACTCTCCTGTCGCCATGTCTGTCCGGGCAGCAGTTTGCCATCGGCAGCAAGGCATGCCAGCTTTGCGCTCGTTCCAGTTCCACACGGTGAACGGTCCCATGCACCCCCCGGACACATGACAAAATTTCGGCTGCTGGCGTCAGTCTGTGTAGCTTCTCCGAACAATTCAATATGATCGATGACCTCGCCGTTCGGGCCGGTGATACCCTCTCGCTCCAGCGATTCACGAATCTGCTGTGTCAGGTCAGAAAGCTGTCGGCAGCGACTTACGGAAAGTACCTGTCCATGATCACTGACCAGAAAAAACCAGTTGCCTCCCCAGGCAATGTCTCCTCGAACAGTCCCGTGTCCCGGTACTTTGACCTGAACATCCTTACGAAATCGCCATGACGGCACGTTCTGCAGCGAAACGCGATTTCGATCCATCAGGATGGCAGTCACAACGCCCACGGGTGTTTCAATCCGATGAGCGCCGGGTTGCAGCCTGCCGAGCCACCCCAGCGTGACCATCAGTCCGATTGTCCCATGACCACACATGTTCAGATAGCCGGTATTGTTAAAGAAAATGACACCGGCTTCGCATGTCGGATCGACCGGTTCACACAAAAGGCCACCCACCAGCACATCCGAGCCGCGAGGCTCATTAATGACGGCCGAACGGATGTCGTCATACTGCTCGCGAAATCGAATCAGACGTTCGGCCATGGAGCCGCCTCCAGGGTCTGGTCCGCCTGAAACAATGATTCGAGTTGGCTCACCACCTGTATGAGAGTCAATGACGCGAATGGTCTGCACGTTCTGCATCGAAGTTGTTCCAAAAGTCACATGACTGGCGGGGTGCTCACCTGCAAAAACTGACGAATGGCCGGCAGCATCTGATCATGAGCATCTTCAAAGACATAGTGGCCCGCATCGGCGATCGGCAGCAATTGAGCCTGTGGAAATCGTCGACGAAATTCTTCAAAAAAAGCGGGTGTAAAGCACCAGTCCTTCATCCCCCAGATCAGCAGCATCGGGTGATGCTGAAACCGGCTCAGAGACAATTCCACATCTTTCAGAGTTTCATAACTGGGATGCCGGGGATCCAGTGGAATGTCCTGCACGAACTGATGTACGGCGATCCGACTCTCGTAAGAGTCGTACGGGGCCAGTAATCCGGCCCTGGCGGAAGCTGAAAGGCGTTTCTCTGCCGCCATATAAATCGCGGCAGTGGCAAAAAGATTCAGTTGCTGTACTCCCCATTGTCCCAGCATCGGTATTCGGCAGACCGCAATTCGCCGTGGAATTGCCTGACTGCGAAACGCGGCTGTGTTCATCAGAACAAATCGCTGGAATCGCGAGGGCATTCGTCCGGCACATCCCATCCCGATCGCGCCTCCCCAGTCATGGCAGAACAGGGTGATGTCCTTCAGGTCCAGTGCTTCCACCAGTGCTGACAATCGCCGAATGTGGTTTTCGAGGGTATAGAGCTCTCGTGACTGCGGTTTGGAAGAAAATCCACACCCCAGATGATCAATGGCAATGACTCGATACTGACTGCTGAGTTCTGTAACAAGCCTGCGCCATGCGAAGCTCCATGTGGGATTGCCATGGACCATCAGCAGCACCGGGCCCGAACCTTCGTCCACATAATGCTGGACATGGCCTTCGGTACTGAACCATCGGGATGTAAATGGATATTCGTCGGAAAATCCATTTCTCTGCTGCGACTTTGACAGCAGTGCAGAATCGACTTTATCCGGCGATAATAAACTGGCGGATGGAATCACGGACGGCATTTCAGAGCAATAACTGCAGAGTGACGGAAGACACGACATTCACTGACCTGCCAGCCAGTGCAAAAACGTGGCGAAGTATCGCAGGATACGGCACACCGTCCACCAATTATCGAATTATTCTGAATCTGTCGCGTTTTGTGAGATCAGCCACAACGCCTCGCCGATCTGTGCTTCGGTGTGGTCACAGCACAGCGAAATTCGCAGCCGGGCTGTGCCGGGGGCGACTGTTGGAGGCCGAATTGCGGGAATCAGGAACCCGGCATTCTGCAGACGCTGGCTGACTTCAACAGCCTTCAACTCAGAGCCCAGTATCACTGGCACGATCGGACCCTGGCTATCCGGCACCGACTTCAGCTTCAGCCGATGAAGTTCCTCACGCGCATATTGGCACAGCTGAAGAAGTCGTTCACGGCGAGCAGGTTCATGATCGATCAGCTGCAGAGAAACACTGGCAGCCGCACAAACTGCCGGTGGAAGTGCTGTCGAGAAAAACTGGCTTCGAGCAGAATTCCAGAGCCAGTCACAAAGAGACTGACTGCCCGTCACAAACCCGCCGAGTGTTCCAATCGCCTTGCTGAGCGTACCCATGCGAATCACTCGGTCATCGCCGGCATCATGGACACCCTGCAATTCACAGATTCCACGGCCTGTGGCGCCAAAAACACCCGTGCCATGAGCCTCATCCACAATCAGCACTGCATTACAACTGCGGGTCAGCTCCGCGAGCCGGGCGACGGGTGCCACGGTGCCATCCATACTGAAGACACTGTCCGTGACCACAAAGATCTGCTCGTATTCTGATCTTCGTTTCTGCAGCCCATTCAACAGTCGTTCCAGGTCCCGACCATCATAAACCAGCATTCTTCCGGCGGAAGCCCGACAGCCATCAACGATACTGGCGTGATTGTTTCTGTCACAGAAGACCGCATCGCGGTCCGTGATCAGACTGGTGAGCATGCCGAAATTGGCCGTATACCCGCATGGGAACAGGACCGCCGCCTGTGATTGCTCAAACGCCGCAAGATCATCTTCCAGCTGCTGATGCCATGGCGAACGGCCTGAAACCAAAGCACTGGCGCCAGCACCCGCCTGTTTCGCCGCAACGTCAGCCATCGCTTTTGTTACAAGCGGATGATGAGAAAGCCCCAGATAATCGTTCGCCGCAAAATTGACGCAAACTCTGCTATCTATGAGACATTCCGTACTGCTGATGGACCTGATCGTGCGACGAGCGCGATGCAGATGCCGTTCCCGAAGATCAATGAGACGACTGGCCAGCCGCTGCTGAAAACTCTCCGAGCTCATATCAGCCCGATGCGATGCTGGCTGAGCTGTTCGGCGTCCTGTTCACCGATCAGGTAATTGTGCTCAAATCGCATTCCTCCCACACCCGGCACATAACAGCCAGGTTCCAGTGTAATGATGTCGCCAATTTCCAGCACATCATCACTCTCCGGAACAATGATGGGCGGTTCCGGATGTTCCAGTCCCAGACCATGACCCGCGTGGTGGGCCAGAGAACCAAATCCCCATTGTTGCAGGACGCGGGATGCCGTCTCAAACACCTGACGACATTCAACACCGGCTTTCAAAGTTGCTGCTGCGGAATTCAGTGCCTCATGACATGCTTCAAACTGCTTCATCTGAGCAGTGGAAGGAGTTCCCACGGCAATGGTATTCGTGATATCACTGCGGTATCCATGAATGACAACGCTGAAGTCCAGAATGAACAGATCGCCGGGCTGCAGCCGATAACCAGTGGGAAGTCCGCCAGCCTTATGCAATGCTCCATTCGTGGCGCGGAAGTCGCCATAAATGATGCATGCGGAACCAGCGGCCTGCTGAGCCGCTTTTTGTACTTCAAGATACACTTCCAGTTCTGAGATTCCGGGCTGAACCACTTCAAATGCTCGTGCCTGCCCCGCTTCGGCTGACTGCATGCAGTGCCGCATCAGGGTGACTTCATCCGGATGTTTGGAACGTCGGAGCGAACGAATGACATGACCAAGCGTCGTCTGGCCATTCGATTTCAGATGAGGAAAATGCCAGTCCCGATGTTCGGCAACCATTGTCTGACCTGAAACATTCGCAAACTCCGAAACGATCGACGCTGCTTTTGCGGAAACGCCTTCCGGTTCAAGAAGTCCTGGCATCGACCCCCATGCGGATCGCAATTCCTTCAGCGATTCACACAGTGCATCATCGCGGTTGATGACCGATTTTCGATGGGTGTACCACGGAACGATAACTTCCTGATCAGCAAAGATTTCTGCTCCTGCTGCTCGTCTGGTAAAGTTGTCGGCCAGCAGCATCGTGCGGCCATCCCGGAATAACAGTAACAGCGAACGCTGATCACTGGAAAAACTCACTGGGTTAGGCCGGAAATTGCAGAGATACTGGATGTGGCGAGGATCTCCGACCAGCAGCCATTGCACAGGCTCGGGTATTACCTGCCACAGCCTCTGCTGACGATGCCGGCAACCAACCTGAGTCAGCATAAGAGGACTCCTCAGTAAATGTGCGCAAAGAAAGTGGCGGCGATCGAAAGCCTGATAGTGCTCTGTCAGGATAAAGAGTTCGGGTTGGAGGTAGTGGATCTTGCTAAAGATCCCCTGGCTGCAGGACCTTTGGCAAGGTCCACTACCCGAAATTCAACGCTTGACAAAGCACTAGTGAATTCCCTGTGCTGCCAGCCAGCGTTCGGCATCCAGAGCGGCCATGCAGCCGGTACCAGCTGCGGTGATCGCCTGGCGGAAATAATCATCCGCCACGTCACCCGCTGCGAACACACCTTCCACACTGGTGTATGTTCGCTGAGGTGTCGTCCAGACAACATAGCCTTTGGCGTTTGTCTGCAACTGCCCTTTCAGAAAATCTGTATTCGGTGTATGGCCGATGGCCGCAAAGTAACCTGTGGCGGGCAGTTCCTGTTTCTTCGATGCATCCAGGGTGCTGCGAATGCGAACTCCGGTTACTCCTTTTTCCTCACTGCCCAGGACCTCGTCAATTTCTGAGTTCCACTGAATCGAAATCTTTGGATTCGCCATAACACGCTCTGCCATGATTTTGCTGGCTCGGAAGGAGTCACGTCGATGTACAAGATAAACGACGGATGCAAACTTTGTCAGGAAAGTCGATTCTTCCATGGCGCTGTCGCCACCGCCCACGACAACAACCGGCTGATTTCGAAAGCGGGGGAGCGCTCCGTCGCAGACTGCACACGCAGAGACTCCCAGGTTCTTGAATCGCTCTTCGGATGGAAGTCCCAGATAGTTGGCTCGTGCACCTGTGGCGATGATCACAGAATGACTTTCAAACTCATCGCCGCCCAGACTCTTCATACGGAACGGACGTTTTGAAAGGTCGATTTCGACAATGTCATCGGTTCGGATACGAGTACCAAAGTTGGCGGCCTGCTGCCGCATCAGCTCCATCAGCTCCGGACCGCTGACTCCATGGCCGCCATGAGGAGCCATATATTTGCGTTTCGATTCGTCGATCGAGGAATCAAGATAACCGGCCATGTTTCCTGCGGGAAAGCCGGGAAAATTCTCGACCTCCGTTGTCAGAGACAACTGTCCAAGAGGCAGTGTGCCCTTCAGGCGATTGTCCTCAGTGAACGCTCCTTCATAAACCAGAGGATCCAGCGTGGCTCGCGCTGCATAAATGGCGGCCGTCCAGCCAGCCGGGCCGGATCCAATGATCGTCACTCGTTCTGCCATCTTGTATCGTCCTTACTCCATGTTTATCATCATCCGTGAATCAGCCGGAACTGCGGCCGGCCATTCACGGTATGCCAGTCAATTCTTCCAATTGGTTGCGGAAAGGTAACCAGGTTTTGATATTCAAACAACCGGCTGACATTCGATGGAAACAGGAGCATTGATCCCTGAATTTTGAGGCGGAGGAATTGTCGATTCAGTAATATCGTCTGTTTTTGCCCCCGCTCACAACTCCGCTCAGCGGATTCCGCGCCATTCTCGTTTGACTCTGCGAATTTCACCGAAAATGAACGGAAGTAGGGGGCACACTGCTGTCATTGTCGGGCAAACGACAGAAACAGGGGGTTTCAATGGAATTTTGACTGCTATAAGTCCCCTCTTTTGATGCCCGACAAAATCAGAACGCCTTAGGGTGTTAAGTCTGTTCCTGAGCCTCTGCATTGCAGCACTCGCAAGTTCGGCCATTCTGATTCATTGGGAAATGAATCTCTCCATTACTGCACAAATGATCACTACTTAAGGGGATCCCGGATGGCATTTATCCCTCGCCATAAAAATCGTCGACGGTCAGCTGTGAGAAGGTCGGTACAAAACGTATCCGGCCGGGCTGATGTCTGTGAAACTCGTTCGTTGCTGAGCGCTTCACCGATCGCTGTGGTCGACTCAGAAGCAATTGATGCCTCTGAAGATTTCCTGCCGGACGTTTGCTGTGAATGTGAAGGGCCGATCGAACTGGAAAGCGAAGTTGTTGAATTCAGCCCTTTAGACGGTGAATTTCCGGTCGGTGAAGACGGTGAGCCGTTATTTCGGATCATGATGATGTCCGGGCCAGGGGACGAGTACCTGGATGTGCTGGACTGGGCCATTGATGTCGAACCGTCAGGCGAATTCAGCGATGTCGAATTCTACGAATCCATTGGTCCTGAATCCGGTATGGAGTTGACCGGGACCGAAGATGGCTGGTCGACAGACTGGTTGTACCCGCAAGACTGGCGGGAATTCAGCGTCACGGCAGTTGGTCCGGATGGCGAGAGCTACGAAACAACCGTTCCATTTCCTGAGGACTACTGGTCAACAATTGATCTGAACCTGATCGATTCTGACGAGTCCTGGGAGGGAAAAGAGAACGAAGAGATTTATGAGTACGTCACTTATGTCGACCCTGTGCCTGATGGCATCGATTCAATCGACTCAGTCAACGAAATACGCAGAACTGAAATACGCAGAACTGAAATCGCTGACACCGAAACAGATGACACCGAAACAGATGACATAAAGTCACCAGAACTCGAAATCGACGACAGTGAAACGGCAGACAGCGAAGTATCACCCACCGTGATTCGATCGCTTCAGGACAATGACAACGCATCGGTTGAGATGCATTTCTTTGAACTGTCTGACGTTGAGGCAGTTTTCTATACGCTGGCCGCTGACATGGCGTTGACCGCAGTGAGTGATTCCGACGCAGTCAGCAGCGCTGTACCAGTGGACGTCAGTCTTAATGATTCTGCTGCCGATGACAGCACCAGCTACGTTTTTGCCGGGTTAAACTCATCGGACATGTTTTCGTCGACAGCGATGTCGCTGGATCCGGTCATTAATACCCTGAGCGAAGATGATTCTCCGGGTGACACGTCAGATGCTGCCGAAAAGACCCCCGTTCCCGCTCTTCGTCGAAGAATGTTTGGTACCCGGCTCCGACAGCGGCTTGCCTCGGCGACAGCAGAAAACCTGGAAGTGTTGTCTCCGGTGATTGGTGACGGAGCGCCGTCAGGCCAGTCGTCAGAGGAGTCCGGGCAGCGCAGAAAGAATGAACTGCCGATGGAGCCAGCGGAACCGCTGGGTAACGGCGAAGCGAACCAGACGACAGCTCCTGAATATTTCAGCCACAGCGGTCGTTCGTCCATCGTGGAACTTGCGAAATCACTGCGACCTGCAGGTGCGAAGGGTCATGATGCGGCGATTGGTGTTCGCCAGATTGGTCGTGTGGACATTGATCGATTCATGATGGAATTTGCGGAAGACGGACTGCCGGCGGTCTGAATCCGTGGCATCGGTGATATGTATGGCGTGCAGTTGTGAGAAAGTGCAGGCAATCCCGTCGGCGGAGCGACGGGTGTCCTGTACACCCGTCGGTCCGCCGACGGGATTTTTTGCAGCGGTGTAGATTCCTTTATCGCAAAACACGAAGTTGATTTTGGACAAATCCTGAGCCAGAGAGACTGGCTCACACAGACTTTGTCAGGCGTTATTTGAGCTGAGAAACCCGGTAACCGGGGTGAGCAGGATCGAACAGTTCGCTGATCCATCGGGCTCCGAGACCCGGACGATCGCTAAGTGCAATCTGGCCGCCTGAGATGACCACATTCTGATCAATAAGCAACGGATACAGGGTGGCTATGTGGGCTCGTACGGTCTCCTGCATCGCCACTCCTGTATTCGATGCCGCCACGTTTAGTCCGGCCAGCAGCGTGAATGGTCCTGTGCAGTCATGCATCAGAGTTGGTACATTGTAAAGCTGAGCCAGTTCAGCGATACGACGAGTGCCGGAGATGCCGCCGACCCATGTGGGATCAATCATCACATAGTCGGCAGCGCCGGCATCGAGTACCTGTCGGTACTGGTCCGCCATGATCAGCATTTCACTGACTGCCACCGGCACATTGACTGATCTTCGAAACTCGGCCATCGCATGCACCGAATCAGGCCGAAGAATGTCCTCCATCCAGAGTGGCCGCACGGCCTGCATGCCAGCCGCGATCTGGCGGGCTGCAGCCAGCGAAAAGAATCCATGTCCGTCGAGCATGACTTCAATGCGATTACCCACGCGTTCGCGAATTTCCCGAAATGGGGCGAGTCCCTCTTCAAGATCCTTTCCGGAAAGATAGTGTCCGCCATTTCGACGGTAGACTGCATCGAACGACCACAGCTTCATTCCCCGATATCCCAGTCCGATCAGTTCTTCGGCAAGATCTCCCGGAGTGTTCATGCAGGCCCAGTTATCCTCAAGCGGTCCGGGTTGCCCTGGATCGCCGTGACCGGGCCATCCGGATGCAGAAGGAGCCTTCCGATTGGATCGCCCATAAAACGGACCTCCACAGCTGTTGTAAACCGGTACTGCATCTCGAACGGGCCCACCCAGCAGACGCCAAACGGGTTGTGATGTGAGCTGACCGGCGATGTCCCAAAGGGCCAGGTCAATGGCCGAGAGTGCTCGCATCTCGGCACCAGTGCCTCCATAGGCAGTAATTCGTTCGTAAAGGAATCGCCAGTGGCTCTCGATCGCCATGACATCCGCCCCCAGCAGCCTGGGAGCCATGAAGTCGTGAATAACGGCAGCGGCCGCTGTGGGCACATAATAAGTTTCCCCATGTCCAATGACACGTTCAGCGGCGACGGTTCCGGCATCCGTGTGAATTCTCAGTGCCATCAGGCCCGGCATAACATCATGGGGAATCAGGGTCTCCAGACTCACGATTCGCGGGCCGCGGCGGTAGGCATGTTCCTGTGTGGGGCCCGAAGCGCGTGAGACGAACTTCGATTCTGCTGACTTTGATTCTGCTGTACCTGACATCAGGGCGACATCCTGAGAAACCAAATGGGAGTATTTCGAACGTCGCGGGAGCATGATCGACTGCGTGTTGTTTCTCAAGCGTTTCTCAGAAACCGGTACTGCACTACCAGTGTTGCACCAGTGTTGCACCATTTGAGAAGGATCAATCCATTCATGATGTTTTTCGTGAGTTCTTCACACCTCGGCCCGTTTTCGATTGGCAGAGGCCGACCTGAGATCATAATACCCAACTTCTCGCCAGTTCTTTTCCCGCCTCGATCGCATCCAAACAAGTCGATTCCTGTTTTCTCACAGGTTCCAAACCTCATGCTGCTTTCGCCTTCACGATTGCTTCGATTTCCTGCATTGCAGCAGACCATTTGCCTTCTGTCGCTTTTGGTGCTGTGGCAGCTCAGCGTGTCGGCCGGTGAAAAGCCCGGTATTGATCGCCTGTATCCTCCGGGCGGTCAGCGAGGGACAACAGTCGACGTGAAACTGAACGGCAAGGCGGGAGATGGTCCTCTTCAGATGTGGACATCACAGGGCCAGTTGACATTCACAGCCAGCGAAAAGGCAGATTCCGGCACACTGACGATTCCGGACGATGCCGTTCCCGGTATTCACTGGCTGCGGTTTTACAACGAGTTTGGGGCGGCTCCAATGCGGCCCTTTGTTGTTGGAATTCTGCCGGAAAGAACTGAGACGGAGCCTGACGATCGGCAGTCGGAGGCACAGTTACTGGATTCAACCAGTGTTGTGGTGAACGGTGTACTGGAAAAGGGCGGAGACGTTGACGTCTTTAGTTTCCCGCTGACAGAAGGACAGACGGCTGTAATCGCAGTCGAAGCTCATCGAGTGCTCGGATCCCCAATGGACGCCGTGTTACAGGTGTTGAATGAACGAGGTACAGTTCTGGCTCAGAATGACGATGACCATGGCAACGACCCGCTGCTCGCGTTTACCGCACCCGCGGATGGGAAATACTTCGCCCGGATTTTCGCGTTTCCGTCGGAGCCCAACAGTTCCATTCAGTTTTCAGGCGCACCCACATACCTGTATCGTTTGACTGTCACAACAGATCCCGCGGCCCACTATACTTTACCGATGGCCGTCCAGACAGGACAGAATTCGAAGGTACAGATTCGTGGCTGGAATATACCACCAGAATCCATCGGGGTAATGGCGGAGGCAACGGAGATAATTGATACGGATGTGGAACAATCCCACCTGACCATTCCTGGACCGTTCGCATGGCCGCTGAGGATCGCTGTGGTGGGGCATCCTTCGTTCGTCGAAGCGGATGTGCAAACTTCGGGAGCTGAGCCTCCAGCTCCGTTTTCAATCACAGGCCGGATCGATCAGCCGCGTGAAAGAGATTCGTACTGGTTCACTGGCAAAAAAGATCAGCAACTGCGAGTCCGTGTCATCGCGCGAGCCGAGTTTTCGCTGCTGGATCCGGTGCTGAAAATTGTCGGGGAAGACGGAAAGGATCTAAAGGAGGCTGATGACATCGGAAGGGACAATGCCGATGCAGTTGTGGATGTGACCCTGCCGGCCGATGGACGTTATCGGGCAGAAGTGCGCGATCGATTCGATCATGGAGGTGATCGGTTTTTCTATCGGCTGCAATGTGAACTTGTCAAATCTGATTACAGCCTGTCCGTGAAAGACAATGAATTCGTGATGGCGGCCGATGCGCCGCTGGAAATTCCCGTCGCTGTCGAACGGAAAGATGGTTTTGCGGAGCCGCTGAGCGTACAGATCTCGGGACTCCCGGAAGGCATCTCGGCCGAAGCTGTTCGCTCCGAAAAGGACGGGGATTCCTCCAAATCAGTGACCCTGAAGATTTCCGGGAAGCCGTTGAAGGGCTTTACCGGGCCAGTGCGGATTATGGGTTCGATTGCTGTCTCCGCATCAGCGGAAGGGACCACAGCGTCGAGTACGGCAACACCCACTGAAGGAGAAAACCCGTCTGCTGTTTCGGCGGGGAGGCGAACAGCCCGGAGTCCGTTGCCCGTTGAGGGCAGCGAAACGCAGGATCTCTGGCTCACAATTCCTGCGCCGGTAGCCTCTCCGCCATCAGAGCCCGCCGCAGCGGCTGCCCCGGCAGACGGCACTGATTAATACCGGGTTCATCTGCAGGGAACCCTGAATGACGAGTGTTTGAAAAGAATGTTAACAAAAGATACTGCATGTTAAGATATGCCAAAGAACAATGGCGGGGGCTTGACAAAGTCCCGCGGCTCCGGCGACGATAATGGCCGTTGCCGACGAATAAGCACGGTTGCTGATGTTCTTCTATGTTGCTCTCGGTGATTGTATCCTGTCTCTGTTCCCTGTCAGCGAATTGCTTATTGTATACTTTCCGAAGTGATTATGTTCGGATCGATACGGTCTTCCTTTGTGAATCCTTGCTCGACTATTATCCAGTCCGGCTTGATTACAATCCGAGCCAGCATTTTTCTGGCGACGGTCTTTGAAATTTCGAAATGAATTCGCCGCGTGATGGCTGCGACCTTCAATTAACTGTGAGTTGATTTATCAATTGCGTTTGTGCTTAGGAGCACCTATGAAGATTATCCGTCGAGAGACGAAGCCATGCCGTCGTGCAGGTTTTACTCTGATTGAACTGCTGGTGGTGATTGCGATTATTGCGATCCTGATTAGTCTGCTGCTGCCTGCTGTTCAGCAGGCTCGTGAAGCGGCTCGTCGTACTCAGTGCAAGAATAATCTGAAGCAGTTTGCTCTGGCTGCTCACAACTTTGAAGACACCTATAAGTTCTTCCCTTATGGGATGCTGCGAAATCAGAACGCCACACCTCCATCGAGAGATATGGCATTCAATCCGTTTCCGGAGAAGCCAGTCAATCGCCGTTATGCCATGATGTATCAGCTGTTGCCATACGTGGAACAGGCCGCTCTGTATCAGCTGTTTGACCAGCTGGTGTTTAACAACAATCGAAGAGAAAAACTGCCCGACGGTACACTTGGAGCGGAATGGGTTGGCAACTTTTTCTTCAGACAATCGTTTCCCGGCCTGATGTGTCCTTCGAATCCGGTTGATGCTCTGAACGTTTCAGGAGACGGTACGGAATCCGGGCGGTATGCGCTAACCAGCTACTTTGGTTGTGCTGGCTTCCGCAGTTATCCTCGCTGCAACGCTACTCGCCCCAGTCTTTGCTGGGATCCGGTGCAGAATCCGGAAAATCTGGGCGGGATGTTCTATCGCAATAAGAAGTACCGTTTCGGCGATATCACTGATGGTACTTCAAACACCCTGCTGATGGGTGAGCGCCACTACTTTGACCCCGTTGTTGACGCCATCCCCGGCGAGAAAATTAACGACTGGGGCTGGGTATGGTTTGGTGCTGAGGCGGATTCATTTCTGTCGACGGGAACCCGGATTAACTTCCGCCTGCCGGCGAATTTTGCGACTCTGGACGGCGGAACACAGCAGCAGCTGTTTGACGATCGATTTAACGCCTTCGGCAGCGGTCATACTGGCGGTTCGCAGTTTGCCCTGGCCGATGGATCGGTACGGTTCATCTCCGAGAATCTCTCGAACCTTGTGTTCATTGGTCTCGGCAGCCGAATGGGTGGCGAAGTTCCAGGTGAATTCTGATTTATGCAGCTGTTGAATGCCTGTGGATGAGTTTTTGTGCCTGTTTAACCCGTGGCCGACAGGCCAGGACTGCCAAAGCCTGGCCTGTCGGCCACGGGTTAAACTCAGGGACTGCGAACACATCTCAATGGTGCATCGGGTCAATGGTGCATCGGGCTGGTTCTGTAATACTTGTTCTGGTGAATTGTTAATTTAGTGTATCAGGGGAAACTCCGGGCAATGTTCCAAACGGCGAAGTATCTGTGTCTGACGTTCTCCATAATTCTGTTCGCAGGGTGCGGCGATGCGGGGCCGCAGATTGTGGAAGTCGAAGGCACCGTTATGATGGACGGAAAGCCGCTCGAAAAGGTTCGGGTGGAGTTCTGGCCTGAGAAAGAGGGGATGCAGTCTACGGCACTCACTGATGATCAGGGAAAATTTGTCATGCTGACTCCTGACGGCGTGACAAAAGGAGTGGTCATTGGAAAACACAAGATTGTGCTGCGAGATCTGAGCATCATCAAGTCGCCCTTCCTGGGCCGTGCTGGTGAGGATGTCGATATGACGGGCGGTCAAAAACCGCGTATCGCCGCGAAGTATACGAATCCCACACTCACTGACCTGCAGATCGACATCACGGCAGAAAAAAAGGACGTGAAGTTTGAAGCAGAACCCCTCGTTCCAAAGAAGAAGAAATAATCTCGCACGGGTTTTCCAGCCGTACACTGCTCAGTAAATTTGCGAATCAGCCGGACATTCAGGTGTCCGGCTTTTTTTATGATGGCGATCCATTTTGACCGCCTGAAACGGAAAGCGTTCGAATGCGCGATGTCGAGCTGGTTTGCAGAAGCCTGTCAAAGCTGCTGAGTCTTGTTGTTGTGCTCTGCGTGGCTTCAGGTTTCAAATCGTCTGATGCCTTTGCGGCTGATGGAGTCCCTGTTGCAGACGAAGCCGGTATTCAGTCAGTTGTCGTATCCGGTGACCGTAAGAATCTGATTCTGACATACAGTGTTTTGGCCGGTGACGAGCATGCGGTTTACGAACTGCAACCCTGGATGCAGGAGTCTCACGCCATCAGTCAGTCGGCTGTCGCCAGCAGCCTGCCTCCTGGATCTTCCCGGGTAATTCAGATTGCCCGGTTTGATGGTGCGCGTGATCGTATCGATTCGCGGTTCCTGATGATGAGCTCTTCGAAGCCTGCTGGTGCCGCAAAGTCTGTTGTTTCACTGCACTCGGTTTCAGAGGATCAGGAACCGTTCCCGAACACTTCAGGCAAAAAGGGGCTTCAGGTACAGATGCTGGATGATGCTCTGGCACTTGGTATTCAGCATGCGTCGCTGAATGTGAATGTTGCAGGAATGGTAGATATTGAGGGCAGGGCGGACAGTTTTTCCATTGAACTGAACGGAGCCCGCTTTCACTTTCACCGCGGCGTTGTCCGGCAACTTGATGAACAGGTGCAAACTCTTTCGTCCGCCGGTGTGCATGTTTATCTGATCCTGCTGAATATCGTTCACGGAGACGACCGGATTGATGCCATCATGCGTTATCCCGGATCACCTCGTCGTCCTCGCAATCAAATCGCCGCCTTCAATATGGAAACCGAGCAGGGGGTTGCATGGTTTCGGGCCGCGATCGCGTTCCTTGCTGATCGTTACTCGGGCAGCTCACAATCTGACCGAAACGGCAGCGACGGTAATGGCGGCGTCGGCGATCAGGAAAACTCGCGAGGCCGGGTTGTCGGATATATCACAGGCAACGAAGTCAATTCGCATGAATACTGGTATGCAATGGGGTCTGTCGAACCGGACGTGGTGATTCAGCATTATCATCGTGCGCTGCGTCTGGTGCACGCTGCCGTGAGACGGTATTCGGCATCTGCACGTGTTTACATTTCGCTCGATCATTTCTGGACGGGCAGAATTGGAAACGACCCGCTGGAAGCTTTCGGCGGCAGGCAGCTGATCGATCGACTGACGGAACTGAGCCGTCGCGAAGGGGATTTTGACTGGCATGTCGCTCATCACCCCTATCCTGAAAATCTGTTTGAGCCACGCTCATGGCTGGATAAAACTGCCGAGCCATCAGAGAATTCTCCTCGAATTACCTTCAGGAATCTGGAGCAGCTGACCCGGTATCTGGATCGACCGGAACTGCAGTATGCAGGAGCTGCAAGGCGAGTGATTCTGTCAGAACAGGGATTCCATACACCTGCCGAACCTGATGGTCAGGTCCGTCAGGCCGCGGGATTCTGCTATGCATGGATCAAGGTGCAGAAACTGTCAGGCATCGACGCTTTTATCCTTCATCGTCATGTGGATCACCGGCATGAAGGGGGACTGAACCTCGGACTCTGGACACGCGAATCTGACTCGGTGGCAACTCCGTCGGAAAAGAAGCTGATGTACGAAGTCTTCCGCCAGGCGGACTCGGATCAGTGGGAGCCCGCCTTTCGATTTGCACTGCCCGTGATTGGAATTCGGTCGTGGGATGAAATTTCTGTGTCTGCTGATGCCGATGACTGATGCCGGTATGTGGCTGCCCTGATTCCTCCGTTATCAAATCCTCCTCCCCCAGCTTCGCTGGGCGAGGTCGAGCGAGCGGCAGCGAGATCGGGAGAGGGGCTGGTAAACTGCGGTTTGCGGGTGTTATTGGTACGGCGTTGAGTGCAACCCGCGGCGGGCCCTCCCCCGGCCTGTCGGCCGACCCCTCCCACTTCGCTTCGCTGCGCGGGAGGGGAGGCTTTAAAAACCTCCTCTCCCGGCGAAGCCGGGGGAGGTCGAGCGAGCGAAGCAAGCTCGGGAGGGGGCCGGTGAACTGCGGGTTGCGTGTGTTATTGGTACGGCGTTGAGTGCAACCCGCGGCGGGCCCTCCCCCGGCCTGTCGGCCGACCCCTCCCACTTCGCTTCGCTGCGCGGGAGGGGAGGTTAATAAGACCTCCTCCCCCGGCAAAGCCGGGGGAGGTCGAGCGAGCGGCAGCGAGATCGGGAGGGGGTTGGTGAACTTCGGTTTGCGTGTGTTGTTGGTTCGTCGCTGAGTGCAACCCGCGGCGGGCCCTCCCCCGGCCTGACGGCCGACCCCTCCCACTTCGCTCCGCTGCGCGGGAGGGGAGGGTTTTTAAAACCTCCTCTCCCGGCAAAGCCGGGGGAGGTCGAGCGAGCGGCAGCGAGATCGGGAGGGGGCCGGTGAACTTCGGTTTGCGTGTGTTGTTGGTTCGTCGCTGAGTGCAACCCGCGGCGGGCCCTCCCCCGGCCTATCGGCCGACCCCTCCCACTTCGCTCCGCTGCGCGGGAGGGGAGGTTATTAAGAACTCCTCTCCCGGCAAAGCCGGGGGAGGTCGAGCGAGCGGCAGCGAGATCGGGAGGGGGTTGGTGAACTTCGGTTTGCGTGTGTTGTTGGTTCGTCGCTGAGTGCAACCCGCGGCGGGCCCTCCCCCGGCCTGTCGGCCGACCCCTCCCACTTCGCTCCACTGCGCGGGAGGGGAGGTTTTAAAAACCTCCTCTCCCAACGAAGCTGGGGGAGATAATCCTCGACTCCGCTCATGTCGGAACAGCCCAGTGACCTTTGCGATATTCACGCCCCACCAGTGCATTGGCTTCTGAGTGGTTGGTGATTTGCTCATTCGATGCGTCAAATTCCAGTACAGAACGGGTTCTGGCGGAAATATTGGCCAGATGAACAATTCCGGCACCGAGCAGCCCGGCATGAATATCGGCATTCAGCTGTTTTTGAGTGCCGCGGATACAGTCGAGGAAATTGGTGTGGTGTGCGGGGAGGTCGGCTGTACCAGTTCGTTCGGCCGCCAGTTTGTTGCGTTCCTTAAACAGTTTCCAGCCAACTGTGTGGCCCATAATCAGACAGCCAGTGGTTCCATAATACGCGGCCCCGTTTTCGTAGCCTTCCTGCACATAGGGTGACCAGTCTCTCTGTTCAAAGATCATCTGTTTCTTCTTTTGGCTGCCTTCCACAGCGTATTCGCCGACTGCGTACTGAGTATCGGGGAACTGCTGATCATCATCAAAGAAGTACTTGCCGCCAAGGCATGTCATGCGTTCCGGATGAGACTTCACATTGAGTCCCCAAACTGCCACATCGATATCATGAACTCCGTCATTGCCAATGTCGCCGCAGCCAAAGTTGTACCACCATCGCCATCTGCCTGGCAGCAGATTAGATCTGTAGGGAACGAGCGGTGCCGGGCCCACCCATGAATCGTAATCCAGGTAGGCAGGAGGATCTGAAGGCTGAGTATGTCCGATGTTACCACGGCGCTGACTGTTCCATGCTTTGGCCACCAGCACCTCGCCTATTTCTCCCTCATGAATCCTCTGGATGGCTTCCCGGACAAAGTCAGTGCTGCGGCTCTGAGTTCCCACCTGCAGCAGTTTTCCCGACTGAGCGACTGCATCCGCCATCATTCTGCCCTCGCGAATGTTATGGCAGCACGGCTTTTCCACATACACATGCTTCCCAGCCTTTAGGGCCAGAATGGCAGCAGGCGCATGCCAGTGATCGGGAGTCGCAATGAAGACCGCATCAATGGATGGATCGTCCAGCAGTTTTCGGAGATCTTTTTCCCTCCGAGGTTTACTGTTGGATTTCGAAGCGACATGGTCGGCAGCCGTCTGAAGTCGTTGTTCGTCGACATCGCAGACTGCGGCAATGGCCACATCAGGTCGTTCACACAGCTGAGTCACATGGGCCATTCCCATTCCACCCGGACCAATGATCCCCAGAACAATTTTGTCGGCAGCCGAACGGCCTGCTCGGGCGGAGCCTCCCAGAGCCACAGCCGTGGCTCCGGCGGTCGCCGCCTGAAGGAATTGTCGGCGGCCGGGTAAACTGGTTTGGTCAGCGTTCTTCATTGATGACTCCCATCCAGGATTGAGTTCCGGAAATCAGGACGTGCTCGTGCAGCGAATACCGGCAGCTATGTTAACCTCTCTGTCAGGGATTCGACAGCCAGCTGGCGCTGTCGTTGCTTTCATGCGAGCATCTTGGCAGAATAGTCAGTCGGGTTGAATTTTTCGTTGCATTCTGAAGACATGACATTCGATTCGAACCCGGCCGGACAGATCAGGCGGATGCGGACATCAGCTGAACCTGCAATGTTTCTCTAACCGGAACTACCTCCAAAGGAAAGTCTTATGACCAAATGGCCAGTTGGTGTTTTTGCTTCCGTTGATGCGGGACTTGGTGTTCATCTGGAAGTCGTGCGTGAGCTGGGAGTTCCCAGCATTCAGCTGCACGCCCCGCACAGGGAAACTCGAACTCCCGAAGCCGCTCGCGCATTTCTGACGAAATGTGCTGATGCCGCAATTACCGTAACAGCGGTCTTCGGAGGATTCGAGGGCGAAAGCTACGCTGACATTGCAACGACTTCGCGCACCGTGGGGCTCGTTCCTGAAGCTACCCGGGCAGCTCGCGTTCAGGAAATGAAGGAAATCAGCGATTTTACTCGACTTCTGGGCTGCGATACCGTTGCTCTTCACATTGGTTTTGTTCCCGAAGATCATGCGTCTGCCAACTACAGAGATCTTCTGAAGACAACTCAGGATCTGCTCGACCATGTGGCCAGAAATGGCCAGAACCTGCATCTGGAGACCGGTCAGGAATCTGCCGATCATCTTCTGCATTTCATCAGTGACGTGGGGCGCAGCAATCTGTTTATCAACTTTGACCCGGCAAATATGATTCTGTATGGAACAGGCGAACCAATTGCCGCTCTGAAAAAGGTTGGCAAGTTTGTTCGCAGTGTTCACTGCAAGGATGCCAAATGGGCTCCGGAAGGCGTTCGAGGTACCGCCTGGGGACAGGAAGTTGCACTCGGCGATGGCGATGTGGGAATGGAAAACTACCTTCGTACTCTGCTGGAGATTGGCTACACCGGCCCGCTGACGATCGAGCGTGAAATTCCCCAGGACCCTGTTCGACAGAAGGCCGACATCGGCCATGCCGTACGACTGCTGGAGTCCCTTCGCAAAAAGATCCTCGGCTAAATCGACAAACTCAGGGTACTGTCAGTCATGGCGCGATGTGAGCAGGGATATCTGTGTGAAGTTTGTGGTGACGAAGTTGAGTCGATCACAGAGAGCGATCTGTATCTGCGCTTTGTGATCGGCGAGATTCGTTCCAGCCAGTTACTGGCATCACCCGAGCGACATATCCGCTGCAATCCTGTGCTGGCTCAGTTCATTGATCACCCGGATTTTGCTCCGGTCCCTGTTGAAGGTGACTTTGACCGAAGACTGTTTGATCCGGAGGATACGGGTCGCAAGGCGGAACTGGTAACAAGAGGCTGGCTGCGGCTGCAGGAACTGGCCGCCCAGCCTCAAACCGTTCCACTTCCCCAATACCCTCTGGCCGAATTCCGAACGGTATGAACTGATTGATGCAACTTCAGGGTTCTGTTTCAAGGCAGGCAAAGTAGCCGTCACTCTCCGAGTGACGAACTGCGATTCCCTTTCCCATCCTGCGATTCCCTTCCCCATCCAGGTCCTGATCATCCTGGAATCGATGGTCTTCGGGAAATCTACGGCGCAGGCTGCGGCTGCTGCGCTTTCTCGGCAGCGGCTTTCAGTTCGGTCTCCTGTCTCTTCTGTGCTTCCCGCTGCTGCTGAATCCGGGACTCCTCCCAGGAAATCATGCGGGCCAGGTAATAGTTTCCGATGGCTTCACCCAGCGATGCGCTGACAAGAATTCCGGAATCGTCGGCGTCGATTCGCAGGCTGGCCTCTTGTTCGCCACCCAGCTCAAACACTCGCTGCAGAACGGCCGACGGTTTCGCTTCGCTGTTACCAAAATTCCTTGAAATCATGATCGGCGAGGGTGGAAACCATGCGGCGTTTTGATCCAGCCACAGCGGCCAGCCTGCAATGCCGGTCGGGTCATCCTGCGGATACGCCAGCCACTTCTGTAAATCAATCTTTGCGGAAACCAGTGGCGTTCGGCTGACGTAGCCTGATTCCGAGCAGCGAGCCAGCGACTGACGAATGATGTCGATCGAGTTTTCTCCGCCCAGTGCAAACCACAGGCAGGAGTTCTGATGCGTCAGATACAGGTGACTGAGGGACAGGGATTGCTCATTCTTTAACGCCGTTTGAATCTCCTGAGGAAGTACAATACGAATGTACGGCTGACTGCCATCCTGAATCAGGGAGATTGCGCTGATAATGTCAGCCGGAGCATTGGGAATTCGGGTCATCAGATCGTGAAGACTTTTGGCTAGTGGTGATTCAGCATCGACCTGCAGTCCGCCGTAGATGACACCGGCGGACTGCCGAGTCCAGCCGACTTTCAGCAGGATTTCCAGTGTCCGGTGTTCGGCCATCCCTGTCAGCATCTGTGAAAGCCCTACAGAGGCCGCCATCATTTCCGGCTGACGTCCGGATTCTTCGGCAATCACTTCCTGCAGCCACTGACCGGCGGACTGCAGCAGTTTCTGAGACTCTTCCGGAAAGCGAACACAAAGATGAATGGTTGCTGCGGCATCATCACGAAGAATGGGAGCAAAGCGGCTGCGACCTGACGCTGCATCTTCCAGAGTTTTGGTCAGTCGACTGTTTTTCCTTGCGAGAACTTTCAGTTCTCCATTCAGCGATGCGGCGGAGGCATGAGCAAAACGCAGTCGGCCGGAAATGCTGTCGGTGTCGAACAGAGCGGCCTGAACCAGATTTAGACCAATCTCAGCCGACGAATGTCGCATATTGTAGAGGCTGTCGTTTTCACCATCCCGCTGCTGTATCTGAGCACTGATTCCGGAATTCAGCATGTTCCATCCCAGCTGTTTCATGCCCGCCGGAATTCGTTCCGGGAAGACACCCAGACCCATGTCGCTCTCACCGGCGGCAACATCCAGCAATGATCCTGCTGACGGCAGCTTCATGTCCTGCAGCTCCTTCCGGGAACACTCGAACAGAAGTCCGTCGTGCAGGCGATAGTAGACGGTCATTGTCTGAGTGTGTTCAACGAACCGTTTGCCGTCTTCCTCGATCACCTTCACGCTTTGCTGGAATCCGGCAGGGAGGTTCGACTGCACCCGAGTGAGATCAGCTTCGTTTTGACCGGCTGCCAGCTCGTTCTTCCATGACCAGTGGTTGGTCAGCGTGAATCGCCCGTTGTCTTCGGTTGAGAGGCTGGCATTCTCACCATATTGTTTTGCGCGAAAATTCAGCAACCGCAAGGCCTCAGCCTCGTCGGAAACCTGGCGAAACGAAACCCACTGAAACGAAGGAATAAGTCCCTGGACCATGTACCATGCGACGCCATCGACGGCGCCAGGAATGGATGATTCCATATTCTTCAGATCATCGACGGGGACTTCCTTCATCATCTCCGCGCCGATGTCGAGACGTTTGGACAGCTGCATTGCATATCCGAGGATTCGTCCCGGTTTAAAGTCGCGAACGTATCCGATTCCAAACGGTTCTTCCGCCAGTTTTCCTTCAAGTTGTCCAAAGACATTGGCTGACGATATGGCGACCAGAAAGAAACCGGTGATCAGTTTGCCGATCCAGGCAGATAAAAACCGGGCAGGGCGTTGATGCATTTTGAGAATTCCGAGGCACGAAGTCCGAGGGCAGGGAGCCAGTTTTTTGAAGTCAGCGGCCGACCGTTGAAGATTCGAATAAGTCGCCGAGTTCTCTGAAAATCCTGCCGGATTTCTGCAGAAATGGCAAAATATTTGCGGAGATTCAAATCGTTCTTTTGTTTGGATCCTTACGATTTCTGCCATGAGTTTTCCGGGGGTTGAAACCCCCGGCTACCATCAAACCTCGCTCCGCGAGGAGAGCGGCACTCGGTCCGTGTAGTGGAGACGTGACGGTACCCGTTGGTTCCCATCCGAAGTTCCGATCCGAATCTGCGATTTGCCGCGGAGCGGCACTTGACGGTAGCCCGGCCTTTCAAGGCCGGGATCGAACACCCACAATTCACCATGTCGCGGAGCGACAATTGACGGGCCTGAGCACAGGTTGACGAAACGGCCTGGCCTGGCTCGATGCAAGTGCCGTCCGCGCCAGCCTCAACGACTGCCGATTCAATGACGTCCTCAACGTCCGCTGGTGCACCGCATCCGATAATACATCGAATGCGAGTGTGTTTTTGCCTGGTTTTTTCATCGAAAACGGGTCGCTCGCGCGTTCCGGCTGATGAAATCGACAATCTGGCCAAACGATCAGTGAAGTCAACTCGGCCGGGAAATGGATGAATTCCTGCGGGTTTTTGAAGTTCCTGATGAATTTCGGAGGCAAAACTGCGAAGATCTGCGGGAAAGTCTGACGGACGGATGATATACACTGCCGAAGACATCGCCTCATCCGTGTGATTCTGTCGCCCGGCTGACATTTACCCGGCGGATTACTGTCGCTTGTCAGGCGTTCCTTTCCCATTTCCTTTCTGTCTCAGCGATATCACTCTATGTCTCAGGTATCGTCCACTGAAACACCCCGGGATGCTCTGGCAACTCTGCGAATTCGACGTACAGAAATCGCGCCGCGTCCTTCTTTGATCTGGCGTTTCCTCCGTCTGATCATGGTTCTCACCGCCATCGCGGCGATCGTCGGTGGTGGCATCCTGGTTGGTCAGAAGCAGGGGTGGATTCCGGCCAGCAGTCAGTTGCTGACAATGCCCGAAGCCATGCGGGCTCGCCCCGAAGTCCGAACGGCAACGGTGAGTGCCGAAAAAGGCAGATCGGCCGACGCACTGGTGGTGGCGACCGGCTTTCTGGAATCGCGGCGGCAGGCCATGATCGGTGCTCGTGCTCCCGGACGAATTCAGGAACTGAAGGTGGAAGAAGGAACTGTCGTCAGCACCGCGGAAATCCTCGCTGTCCTCGAACATGATGATCTGGACGCCTCTCTGACGGCGGTGAAGGCCACGGCTGAACGAGCTCGCAGTGAACTGGGCGAACAGGATATTGAGATCGAACAGGCTCAGCGTGAACTGAAACGAGCAGAGCGTCTGCTGGCTGCGAAGAGTATGAATGAGGCGGAATACGAAACGGCAAGATACCGATATCAGTCTGCTGCTGCTCGCAAACTGTCGCTCGAAGCGGCCGTGCATCTGGCCGATGCCAGAGTTATGGAAGCCGAGCGTCTGCGTGAGAATATGTTTATCCGCGCACCGTTCGATGGAACGGTGATCTCCAAGGATGCGGAAGTTGGCGAATCCATACTACCGGGTGGGATGGGTGAAGCTTCAGGACGCGGGTCCGTTGTCACAATCGCAGACCTTGAGCATCTGGAAGTGGATTCCGATGTGAAGGAAGATTACATCAATCGCGTTGTTGTGGGGCAGAGCGCAGAGGTTGCTGTGGATGCCGTGCCGGGTGAACGATTTCAGGGCCGTGTTCGCAAGATTATCCCGATGGGCGATCGTGCTCGTGCGACGATCAAGGTAAAAGTCGAAGTGCTGAATGCCGACGGACGTCTGTTTCCCAATATGAGCAGCACGGTCTATTTTCTTCCAGAACGTCAGCCATCTGACAATTCTGAGTCAGAACGCACTCGAATCTTTTGCCCGGAAAAAGCAGTGGTGAAGGACGAGGCTGGCTTTTATGTGTTTGTTGTTGGCTCTGACAGTCGGGTCAAAAAACTGGTTGTGACAATCGCCGACACAAAAGACGGACGCACTGAAATCAGCAGTGGACTTTCTGGCGGAGAACAGGTCATTGTCAGTCCGTCCGCTGATCTGCGTGAAGGTACTCTGGTCAAAACCAGTCAGTAAAAGTGTAATCAGGACTTTCAGAATTCATCAGGGAGCTGGTCTGTGGGTGATGCGGTACGAAGTGGCGAAAAGGTGGTCTCTGTCCAGAATGTTTTTAAGGAATTTCGTCGGGATCAGAACTCGATTCCTGTGCTGCGAGGCATCAATGTGGAACTTGACGCCTGCGAATATCTGGCACTCATGGGGCCGTCCGGTTCCGGAAAGACTACGCTGCTGAACCTCATTGCCGGTCTGGATCGGCCAACGTCCGGAAATGTGATTGTCTGCGGCCAGAATCTTGGTCAGACATCAGAGGGCGATCTTGCCCGATGGCGTTCCAGACACATTGGATTCATCTTTCAGCTTTACAATCTGATTCCGGTGCTGACGGCCTATGAAAATGTGGAACTTCCGCTCACGCTGACACCGCTGAACCGTCGTGAACGTGATGAACATGTGAAAGCGGCATTGCAGGTCGTTGGTCTGGCTGATCGAATGGATCACTATCCCCGACAGCTTTCCGGTGGTCAGGAGCAGCGAGTTTCCATTGCTCGGGCGATTGCGACCGACCCCACGCTGATTGTCGCGGACGAACCGACCGGGGACCTGGATGCGAAATCCGCGTCTGAGATTCTGGATCTGATGCAGAGACTGAATACGGAATTCGAAAAGACGATCGTGATGGTCACCCATGACCCTGCTGCAGCCGCTCGCGCAAGACGAACACTGCATCTGGAAAAAGGAGTGCTGGTGAACGATGTTTCCTCAGCCCGGTAAAAGGGTTAGCCCGGTTACAGAGTTAAGGGTTCGTTCATTAATTCGGGATGGTTTTACCGCTGACGCTGTGATGGAGACTGTGTGATGAAATCGCTGAAGTACATCTGGCGAAATATTACTCGTAATCGACTGCGAACGGTGCTGACAGTTCTGTCGGTGGGATTCAGCCTGTCGCTGATGACGGTGCTGTATGGCTACATGGAGGCTCAGGAGTCCTGGGGCACCGAGGCAGCGAAGTACAATCGCATTGTCGTGATGAACATTCAGGGATTTTTCGGGCAACTGCCAATCTCCAGTGTGGAGAAGATTCGGAATGTCGACGGTGTTCGGGCCGCCGTTCCATATGCATGGTATGGAGGCACTTATCAGGATAAGCCCATGCCGTTTGCTCAGTTTGCAACTGATGCCTCACAGGCGTTTCAGGTCTGGGATGAATACAAGCTTCCTCCGGAACAGCTGAAGGCATGGCAGGAAAACCGTCAGGGCTGCGTGGTGGACCGAAGACTGGCGGAACGCTGGGGCTGGAAGATCGGCGATCGAATTCCACTCAAAGGAACTTCCTATCAGTTCGATCTAGACCTGCAGCTCTCCGGGATCTTTGATTCACCCAAGAATACCGACTCGCTTTGGTTTCACTGGATCTATCTGGATGAAGGTCTGCAGCAGATGAACGCGCCTGTCACCGGGAATGCGGGCACCGTATTTGCCAAGATCGAAAGTTCCGACGCGATTCCGGGAGTGATTAAGGTGGTGGACGAACGGTTTGCCAGCTCGGACAATCCCACTCGTTCACAGACGGAGGCTGCCTTTGCTCAGATGTTTACGGATATGCTCGGCAATATTCAGGCGTATATACGCAACATTGGGCTGGCAGTTGTGTTTTCACTGTCGCTGGTAGCAGCCAATGCGATGGCCATGTCGATGCGTGAACGAGTGACGGAAATTGCCGTTCTGAAGGCGATCGGGTTTTCCAAAGGACGAGTGCTCGGTTTGATTCTGGGCGAATCATGCCTGATCGCGATGCTGGGCGGACTTTTTGGCGTTGGCGTTGGCTGTGCGTTTCTGCAGGTTTTGCACATTGGTATTCCGCAGTTCTTCCCGTTTCCCATCATGGAAATGATTGGCCCGTGGACTGGTGCGGGATTGCTGGTAGCAGCCGGAATTGGGCTTGTCAGCGGACTCGTTCCTGCCGTCCGTGCTGCTCAGCTTTCTGTGATTGACGGTTTGCGGCGTGTTGTCTGACTGATGTCTGTCCATCTGAAAATTTCTCTGGCAATATCATGATCCCTCTGAAGTACAACGTGCGCAATCTGCGTGTTCGCTGGGTAACGACTCTGATGACCGTGATTGGAACCGGTCTGGTCGTGTGGGCTTCCGTGCTGTCGTTTGGACTCACCGACGGGCTGGAGCATGCGCTGCGCATCACGGGTCACGATCTGGATTTGATTGTCCTCCGCAAAGGTTCAACGGATGAAACGTCCAGTGGAATCGAGCAAAAGACAGCCAGCGAAATTGCGGCGCTCGACGGTATCGCTCGCGATGCGAACGGTCAGCCGCTGTGCAGTGTTGAGTTTGTTACGAACCTGACGAAGCCGCGTCGAGGTGACGGAGGTACGACCAACCTGATTATTCGCGGACTGGAACCAGTCGGTCGAAGTCTGCGACCCGACTTTAAGATCGTTCAGGGGCGGGATGTCAGACCGGGGCTTAACGAAGTGATCACCAGCGAACGCATGGCCCAGCGATTTCAGAATCTTGCAATCGGAGAAAAACTGGAAATCAATCAGGTCAACTTTGAAGTTGTTGGTTACTTCGAATCGGCTGGCAGCGCTGCGGAGTCTGAAGTCTGGTCGGATACTCGCGATCTGACCAATGCTCGCCGCACTCCGGGTGCTGTTTCCAGCGTCAATCTGCGGGCACGTGATGCCGATGCCCGGGATGCACTGATCAAAAGAATTACGGACGACAAGCAGTTTCAGCTGAGCGTTATTCGGGAAACTGCCTATTTCGAGGAACAGATGTCGGCATCTCTGGCCATCAAGGTCATTGGATATGTGATCGCCGCTTTTCTGACATTCGGCGCCATGTTTGCGGCAGCCAATACGATGTATGCGGCGGTTGCCAGCCGAAGTCGCGAAATTGGTACTCTGCGAGCATTAGGATTCCCGCAGAGCAGTATTCTCATGTCCTTTCTGCTGGAATCGGTTCTGCTGTGTCTGATGGGAGGCCTTCTGGGTTGCCTTGCCACTTTGCCATTCAATGGACTGTCGACGGGGACAGCCAACTGGGCAACGTTCAGCGAGGTCACTTTCTCATTCCGCTTTGGCCCCAATGTTCTGGCTCAGGGTGTCCTGATGGCACTGATCATGGGAATGCTGGGCGGGATTTTTCCAGCGGTTCGAGCGGTTCGCCTGAACATTATCAAGGCACTGCGTGAGCAATAGAGGAAGAACTGCCAGCTGGCTGCGACTCCCGGCGAAACACAACTCGAAATTCAGTGCCGCGGCCAGGCTCACTACGAACCGAAACGCTGGCCTTCATCGTGTGACAAAGGTGCTTGACAATCGCGAGGCCCAGACCGGTACCACCGCGTTCCCGGGAACGATCCCGATCAACCCGATAAAAGCGTTCAAAAATTCGAGGCAGGTGCTCTTTGGCAATGCCCGTTCCGGTATCGCGCACTGCCAGCACCGGACACCCGGATTCATAAGAAAGCAGCAGAGTGACATGACCTTCGGACGGTGTATGCTTGATCGCGTTGTCCAGCAGATTGCTGACAATAGTTCTGAGAGCCTGTTCGTCCGCAACCACCACCAGCTCGGGTAACCCTTCCTGATGCAGACGAACGTTGCGTGATTCTGCGACGGGGCCAAGAGAACGCAGCACTTCGGCCACTACACTCTGCAGCGAAACGGGTTCAAAACGGAATACCTCCGTCCCCGATTCGACTCTGGCGAGCTGTAACATGCCCAGAATTAACTGCAGCAGCCGCTCGGACTGCTCTTCAATCTGTTTCAAAAATCGATGAGCCACTTCGCGGTCGTCGAGTGCTCCTTCCAGCAAAGTATCCGTACACGCCTGGATGACGGTCAGCGGCGTTTTCAGTTCATGCGAGACACCGCTCACAAAGTCCCGACGCATCGCTTCCAGTCTTCGCAGCTCTGAAACATCACGAATCACGACCACGGCACCTGCCTGCGGACCCTTGCGAATCGGGTTCACAACCATGGCCAGAAACAGACCTTCCCGAGTTGTCCGAAATTCCAGCGACTGCATCCTGTTAGTCTTCAATGATTCATTGATTGTCTCCAGCACCGCCGGTAAACGAACGGCTTCATATAGCCGATTGCCAACACCAATAACATCACCGATTGTCAGAAGTCTGCGTGCCGCGGCATTCAGGAACAGGATCCGTTCAAGATTATCAACGGCAATGACGCCCTCAATCATGGAATCCAGCACGGCAGACAGCAGTTCAACCGCCGATCGGGATTGTCGTTCGGCCTCTTCAAGTGCTTCGATACGGTCTTCGCGATCGACTTCCAGTTCCGTCAGCGACTGAGCCACATCCCCCAGTTCATCATGTCGATCGGAAATTCGCATCAGCATGTCCTGACGCTGGTTGCGGGCAACAGCCGTACCCAGATTCTCCGTCATGACCTGCAGCGGACCAACCAGTCCGATCGCAATGAAAACCACACACAGGACACCAATCAGCCATGTGAAGACCGCGCCACGACTTGCGGCTGCGGCAATCAGCTGATGATCGTCCGCCAGATTCGCCATATCGCTCAGCAGCATGGCAACTCGCGGTGACCCGGACGTTGAACGGCACACACGAGCAACAATCAGGATTTTCTGACCATCACTGCTGTCCCGCATCCATCGAACTGAAGTGCCCAGTCGAGCAGCCGTCCGTGCGGCCGACTGAATGACGGCTCGGTCCGGTACCGGCTGTCGTTCCACTGAAACGGATTTGCCGGATTCGTCAACAAGCCACAGACGATAATCGATCGTTGAAAGAGAATCCTGCCAGCGACGCACCGTGGCGGTTTCCACTTCCGACGTCGAATTCGCTTCCAGTTCCTTCACAAAACGTTCGGCCAGACCAGCGGCGTGATCACGATGCAGATTCTCTGACTGCTCCTGTAGCTGCGAAGTCAGAGTTGCAAGCAGGCCAGCCAGCGACAGGATCGAAAGCAGAGCGTACAGCCCCACAATCTTCCAAAACAAATGCGACCTCAGCCAGGACACACTCGCCGCCTTATCTCACAGGAACACACCTGCTGCCCAAAACTGCTATTCACAGTTCTCAATCCACAGACCCCATTTTACCGACAACAATCGCTCTTCTCCGCAGGTCACGCCAAATTGTTCCGGAAGTTAACAATTGAACGAACCCGAACCTGTCAGTGCCAGCACGCTTTCTACGCTGTCTGCATCATTGGGGTGTTTATCTGTTCGCCATTTATTAATTCGAGGAAATCGCAGGGCAATTCCGGATTTATGGCGATTTGATGCCTGCAGGCCTTCAAAAGCGAGCTCAAAGACCAGTTCCGGGGTCACTCGACGGACCGGTCCAAATCGTTCCAGTGTGTTCTGCTGAACGAACTGGTCAACCTGCTGAATCTCCTCGTCCGTCAGCCCCGAGTACGCCTTTGCAAACGGCACGAGCTGACCGTCCTGCCAGATGGCAAATGTATAATCCGTATACAGTCCCGCCCTCCTGCCATGTCCTCGCTGAGCATACACCAGAACCGCGTCGCATCGATACGGTTCAATCTTCCATTTCCACCACAACCCAGTCGCTCGGCCAGGCATGTAGGGACTGTCCGCGGACTTTAGCATCAGACCTTCAACGCCACCCGTACGGCTCAAACTTCTGAGATGGCGGCATTCTTCCCAGCTTCCTGCGGAGATCAGCGGTGACAGGACAATCGACCGATTGGGAAAACGAAAGCGTGGCAGCGCATTGTCTGGCATTGCCGAGAGGGAACCAGATTCGATCGTATGCATTATTTCAGTCGATGGAGATTCGGCGACCTGCTCACCAAAACTGGTCTCACCGACATCGTTATGGGGGCGCGCGTCGTTATGGGGGAAACCGTCGTCTTCGTGCATGTCGAACAAAGTTCCCTGTCGGCGGATACCTGCGGCTCGCTGATCGGGTATGCGATGCATCAGCTGTTCCAGTCGCTGACGCCGCTGCGACAATGGCAAAGCCCGCACATCCTGACCGGACTCTTCCAGCAGATCAAATGCCAGAAATCGAATGGGAACTTCGGACAGCACCTTTTTTCCTGGGGACGTGCGTCCGATTCTTCGCTGCAATTCGTTAAACGAGAGAACTCGTTCGTCCTTCCATCCGATCACCTCGCCGTCCAGAACTGTTCCATCGGGAAGCGCCGCTGCGGCTGTCTGCAGTTCGGGAAATCGATCGGTAAGCAGTTCCTCGCCGCGGGACCAGAGAAACATCTGCCCCTGTCGCCTCAGAAGCTGAGCGCGGATGCCGTCCCACTTCCATTCGACCAGCCAGTCATTTCGATCGCCCAGCAGCTCCGGATTCTGTTCACCGGATGTCGGATGAACGGCAAGACTGTGTGCAAGGCAGAATGGGAACGGCTGACTGGCCTGAGTATCACTGGTATCAGCATTCAGCAGCTGTCGAAAAAATGCAGGCGTGGTCTGCCAGTGTCCCATCATTCGGTGTGCGATCACCGACGCTGAAACTCCGGAGACTTCCGCCAGAGCTCGAACGACCAGTTTCTGACTGACTCCCACTCTCAGGCCACCGGTCAGCAGCTTATTGAAGACAAATCGCTGTCGCTGATTGAGTTCGTTCCATGCTGTCCCGATGGCCGCGCGTTTTTCCACATCACTCGCATTCGTCAGCGGCAGAATTCGATTCTCGACCCAGTTGTGCAGAGGAAGATCCGAGCTGGCGGATGGGACCGGAAGCAGCAGGGCAATGGTTTCTGCCAGATCCCCGACGAACTCATAACATTCCTCAAACATCCATAACGGCAGGCCACTGAGTTCCGCACACCAGGTTCGAAGCTGAGTGATGGTGACAGCGCGGCGAGGTCGGCGTCCGCACAGAAAATGCAGTGCCCACACGGCGTCTTCGGGCTCTGTGTCCTGAAAGTAGCTGATCAGGGCGGCCACCTTGTCGTTTGTACCGACCGTTTCATCCAGTTCTCCAAAGAGTCGGGCAAACCGCTTCATTGGCCCGTCTCCCCGGAGTCCGGACGTTTATCCGGCGCATCTGTGGAATCGGTTGGCAGCACGAAATCCGGATCTGGCAAAGATTCCGGATCTTCATCCGATGAAAGTCTTTCGCCGCGAAATCGAGTGTTCAGTGACCGACTGGAGATTCCCTGCTCATTCAGCCAGCGGACCATCGGTGCGGTATGACCATGAGTGACAAGTACCTGCCCGGCTTCACTGCTGCGAATTGCCTGCAGCAGCCCCGGCCAGTCGGCATGATCAGACAGGACGAATCCACGGTCCACGGACTGCCATCGTCGAGCACCCCGGGTCAGCATCCAGCCGGATGCAATGGCTGTGGACACATCACCAAACTTTTTTAACCATGGAGAACCAGCCGCCGCGGGAGGAGCAATCACCAGCGCGCCTTCCCATGCAGTCCTGTTGGAATTGCTTCCGGGCAACTCGGTTTCGGGCAACGGAATTCCTGACTGCCGGTAATCGCGGTTGACCTGTTCCACGGCACTATGGCAGAAGATCCGACCAATGGACCGATCTACTCCGGCCAGAATTCGCTGAGCTTTTCCCAGCGAATAAGCCATGATCACGGCTGTTCGCTGTTCATCCCGGCAACGACGCCACCAGCGGTTTACCTCGGCAAAGACTTCGTCCTGAGCCGGCCAGCGACAAATGGGCAGACCAAACGTGCATTCTGTAATAAACGTATGACAGACAACCGGTTCGAATGTGCGGCAGGTCGCGTCAGCCGTCATCTTGTAATCGCCGCTGACAACCCAAACTTCCCCGCGGTATTCAACTCGAACCTGAGCAGAGCCCAGCACATGTCCGGCCGGGAAAAGTGAGACTCGAACTCCGTTGATCAGAATTTCCGTACCGTAGTCGATCGCATCAATCACCGCAGCAGGGCCCATACGGGACTGAAGAACATGTCGTCCGTCGGTGGTGGTCAGATATCGTTCGCTGCCTGGACGAGCATGATCCGAGTGTGCATGAGTGATGACCGCTCGGGCCACTTTTTTCCATGGATCGATATAGAAATCGCCGGCACTGCAATACAGACCAGCGGGCGTTTCCTGCAGCAGAGCATCAGTCGACACAGTCCACCAGATTCATCGAATGCCAATCGAATGCCAACAGTCGTGTACCACTTCAGGCCCTAATCTTCCACTTCCGGTATTTGCGCTCCCGCCGGAATGTTCTGACCCTCCCAGTTTACGGTCCCTGAGATTTCGTCATAGATCAGAATTCGCTGTTCACTGCCCGGTGCAGGTTTTCGATTCTCAGATGGGATCCACCGCTTATGCTGGTCAATCACCTGCTGGTATCGAATGTCTCCGGCCAGGTTCTCCCATTCATTGGGGTCATGTTTCATGTTGTAAAGTTCTTCAGATCCATCAGCATAACGGATATATCGCCACTCGCGAGAACGAATTCCGTGATTGTCATGATTGTGTGTTGTGATGGCTGGCCACTCCCGTTCGGCGTCAGCGTTTCGCAGCTGAGGCCCCAGGCTGTGGCCTTCCAGATCACTGCGAGCTGGCAGGCCACATAATTCAATCAGGGTCGGATAAATATCCAGAAGCTCTGCAGGCTGATCTGAGCGACCACCAGACGCGATTCCCGGACCCGCAAATATCAGAGGGACTCGCGTTGAACGATCCCAGAGGGAATTCTTGCCGGTGATCAGCTTTTCTCCCAGATGCCACCCATGGTCCGACCAGAGCACAACGATCGTATTGTCGGCATGTTCACTGTCCTCCAGCGCCTGCATCACTCGACCCACCTGACTGTCCACAAAGCTGGTGCAGGCAAGATAGGAGCGGACCAGATTCTTCCACTGCTTTGATTCAACAAGGAACCGATGACGCGGCTCGGGAAGCTTCCAGTGCAGGTACCAGCTGAACTTTGGCGTGTCATTCCGGTCCGTGGCCAAAAAGGGCGGCAGCTGCAGAGTTTCTTCAGGGTACAGATCGAACCACTTCTGCGTTGCATAACAGGGAACATGAGGCAGGAAGAAACCGGCGGAAATAAAGAACGGCTGGTCGTGCTTCTTTTTCAGCTGCTCGACAGCCCATGTGGCCACATGAAAGTCACCCTTGTCTTCATCCCGATGAGGAAAAACGCCCCAGTCGACAAGAGGATGCTTCGACGGAGTTTGTACCAGCGGCTTGTCGGGTCTGGCACCGATACCGGAGCCAACTCCCAGCACGTCAAATTCCGAATCCATCGGCCGCCGTCCATAATTTCCATGGTAGATCTTTCCGGCGGTTAACGCGCGATACCCGTGTTGTCGCAAATACTGCGGCATGGACACCACATCCTGAAACTCCGGAAGATCCCGATACCAGGGAGCCAGTCCGTATATACCGGTCGACGAAGGCCGTCGGCCTGTCAGAACACTGGTCCGGGAAGGATTACACAGTGGAGACTGACAGTGGGCATTGAGAAACACGGTTCCCCGCGCAGCCAGCCGATCGATATGAGGTGTTTGAATCTGAGGATGACCATTGAGACAGCCGATCCAGTCGTTCTGATCATCAATGGCGATCATCAGGATATTTGGTTTTCGGGACTCAACACCGGCATCTGCAATGGTGTTGAAAGAGACGGCCACAAGAACAGCCGGCAACAGCATCATCGTTCGGGTCAGGTACTGCACGTTTGGAATCCTGGTATCAGAAAACGGCGGCTGTCAGAAAACGAAAAAACGGAGGGTACAAAAGTCACCTCCGTTTTCAGCGAAATTCATGCAACTGGCGGACGCCAGAATCGCGTCAGAGCGAGTCTGAATGCCTAAACCAGTTCTTTCATTGGTTCGCGAATGTCAACAAGGAACTGAGGTCTCCCCGTCGGATCGGGAAGAGTCGTATTCATGACGTCAATCCCCAGATTGTGGTAGGCCGTGGCGATGATCTCCTGCACGTTTACTGGTCTTAACGTGGCGTATTCGCCCAGACGGTTCGTTTCGCCGATGGCCTGACCGGTTCGCATTCCGCCGCCAGCCATCAGAGCACAGCTGACCTGAGGCCAGTGGTCTCGTCCGGCACCATCGTTGATCCGAGGTGTTCGGCCGAATTCACCCCAAACCAGCACGGTGACATTCTTCAGCATGCCTCGTTCTTCGAGATCGAGCACCAGTGCACTGACTGCCTGGTCGAGCTTTGCGCCGTGATCCCGAACCAGAGCGAAGTTCTGACCGTGACTGTCCCATCGACCGAACGACAGCGTTACGGAGCGGACACCGGCTTCGACGAGTCGTCGAGCCAGCAGGATGTGCTCATTGCAGGTAGGAGCACCATCATACTGGAACTGATAAGGCTTGCCGTCACCATATCGTGCGCGAACCTCTGCCGGTTCTTTGGAGATATCCAGAGCCTCAGCCAGACGGCTTCCGGTTAATACTCCAAAGGCTGCTTCGGTAAACGAATCCATGCCCGTCATCATGCCGGATGAGTCCACATTTCGTTTCAGTCCGTCCAGACTGGTCAGAAGTGCTCGACGATCCTGAAGCCGATCCAGCGAAACCCCGTTCAGCGTCAGATCTTCCATTCCGCTTCCGTTGGGACGAAACGGCTGATAAGTGGAACCCAGAAATCCAGGACCGCCCGGTTCCGACCAGGGTACATGCTGAGTCTTGTCTGCGAGCGCGACAGAGCCTGGAATCCCCGGATCATTGGGACCATACATTTTGGTCAGCACCGAACCGATCGAAGGTCGGCCACCAATGGATTCAATGCTCCGGCGTTCCCAGCCGGTCAGGCACTGAAACGCGTCATGCGCACCCGAACATCCCACAACCGACCGAACAACCACAAGGCGGTCCATGATGGATGCCAGCTTCGGAAAGCATTCACCAATCTGAATGCCGGGGACGGCCGTATTGATCGGGCTGAATTCGCCACGAATCTCACGAGGAGCCTCGGTCTTGATGTCCCACATATCCTGATGAGGAGGACCGCCGCCCAGGAAGATATTAATCACGGCCTTTTCGGAATGCTGCACCGGCGCAGCGCCCTGAACTTTCATCAGAGTGGCGAGGTTCATGCCGCCCACAGCACCCATCGACAAGCCACCAATCTTCATGAAGCTTCGTCGCGAGACACCATCGCAGAATCGCGTTTTTTGTCCGAGGATTGTCAGCATCCTGGTAACTCCGGCAGGAAAAAAGATGTCAATTCAATGATTGCTTTTGAACTGGATCAGCACAACGCAGGGTATTGGAACGTGGGGGTATCGAACAAGACAATGTTTCAGTGGTCGCGGATATCGGCAGGCGGGAAAAAATCTGACTTCTTTATAACGGTGTCATCATAGCTAGTGGATCGTCAAAAAGCCTCCTGAAATTCGGTCGGGAATGGCGTGGTCGCAGAATTCGTTAAAAACCCGGAATTTGGGCCTCAAAACCGTTGAAAAACGGCCTTTTCAGGTTCTCGGGCGGGGGGTGTGGCAGTTTTTTGCTGACTGTGGGGGAACACCAGGGTGTCATGACGCTGCTCGCGGTGATCAGCGGGGCGGATGGCTTTGTCGCGATTGCGCGATGGTGCACAAAGAACATGTTCTGCATTTCGGATCGTGAGGGGGACACACTGAGAACTCGAACGCCCACGAGCTTGCCTTGCGTGTTTACCTCGACTCTGTGCCAGGCGGAGCTTATTTCGACCGTCCTCGTTCTGCAGGCAAGTCCTGAAGTTCGGCACGGAAATACAGGGCTATCCGTCAACCAATTAACCTTACAGAAAATAATAGACCCCAGACCGATCCATGGAATGACAGCACGACTACAGCGACGAAATCGCTTAACATGACTAGTTTGTCATAACCGAAAGTCGAGTGAGCTTCACGCCGAATCAACCGCACCGCTGCGAGCATCATCAGGATTGTGCATATCAGATATGTTGAGAAGAAGATAATGGCTCCGATGTCCTGCACGCCCTTAGCTGGAATTCTCCCCACGCCATAAGAGATAATGTATACAGCGCTGATCCCACCCCACAGCGAAGTCGCTGCCCCGATACGCCAATGCACCGGCCTGGTGCACCTTAGAATAAACGCTATCACAACACCGACAATCATGAATTCGATATCTCTAAAGACAAGATAGTACACGATGTCAGTCCACACAGAAATCGAGCCAGGACGCGACATGGCCGGCACATCGTGAAAAAAAAATCTACTAAGCGAATGGGACGCGGCCGACATTATGGCAATTACCGACCACAGCCATCCTGATCGCCACACTGGCGGGCGAGAATCACCCGGAACTGTAACTCCATACGGATTCTCGCACATGGACCATTTCTCTCCTGGAAGTTAAATCTTAAGAGATGAAATTCGTAGAATCTGACTGGTCTTTAACCAGCATCGTGAATGTGACCGCACTTGCAGGAATCAGGCTTCCAGGCGAGTGGGGTTGAGGAAGTGTTGTTGGAATTCATCCCAGTCGCTGGACGCTTCCAGACATCTGAGACTGAGCGGGGCCTGCGCACCGCGGACAGACTATCGCATGCCGGTAAGTTCGAGGCGGCCTTTCACAAGATGACAGCACACTCCTTAGATCACGCCCGTTGCGATCTGCAGACAAACCACCCAAACCAACTACCGCGGAGACTCGCCTGCCTCGATCCAGTTGAACCTCGCCTATTCCCACACGTATCGTCATCTCCATCCATGCAGGGTCACTCGGCCTGCTATTCTTCGAAGGCGTCGTGTCTTAACTTCCAGTTCCTTTCACAACGGCACTCTAAAGTCTTACTCTGAATCATGCGAGCGCCGTGCGGGCATCTTTGAGTTGCCGGAAGCTCCCGCGTTACGGAAAGTTCCCGTGCCATCCGGCGGATGCAGTCATTCCTGATCGTGCGATGGCAGCGTTCGATTTTACCGTTGCTCTGCAGATAGCATGAGCTGGTGCGAATGTGTTTCATTCCACACAGGCGAATGAAGCGCTCGAAGTCTTTGGCAATGACACGATGTCCGTTTTCCAACCCTGACAGGGGTTGCACAACAAAGCCTGGGGTCGCCGTGAACACGGCGCACCCCAGGAAAAGAAAGGGGAAAATGCGATTGAACCCCGACGGGGTTCCACAACACGATTAACGATCGATCGACTCCTGAAGAGGCGACGCGCTGAGCTCGCCCCGCGAGCAAATCGCAGATTTTCTCGGTTGCGGATTTTGTCAGATGATGGGTCCCCGCCGCGAATGCGGCGAAAGCGCGGAGCCCCGGAATTCGGTCTGTGGTTGTATGAGGGGTGAGATTTATAAAAACAACTGGTCACTGGTATAAAAAAGACACGCACGTAAAACAATATAAGCAGCAACTACGCAATGCAATTGACACACCCAGTGTATGCTGATTATACTCGCCCTGTGCAGCAGAGAACTGACACCATGATTTGGCGGCTGAAACGAAGGATTCCGGGACATCCGCCGGGCTTTTCCAAAAAAGGCAGACACGATGTTCGAAGAGTCGATGTTCGAAAAGGCAAGTGGTTTAGAGGGCAGGGGATTAGTATCGGGGCGATTACCAGTCATCGTCAGCGCGTTGATGTTTTGTCCGATCGTCAACCAATCAACGCCAGGCGACATTGTTCTGACTGAGTCGTCGCCAGCGTATTCGCAGAATTTCAACACACTGGCGGCCTCAGGTAGCAGCAACATTTTCCCGGACGGCTGGTACCTTTCCGAAATTGGTCCCAACAGCAATTCAAACTATCAGGCGGGGAGTGGTACCGGAACAACGGGTGATACCTACAGTTTTGGATCAGCAGGAGATTCCGAACGGGCGCTTGGTGGTCTGACGTCCGGAAACCTGACTCCGCAGTTTGGAGTGCGACTTCAGACTGGCGGTTCTTCAGCGCTCACAGCCCTGGGGATCTCTTACACCGGCGAACAGTGGCGACTCGGGTCAGCTGGTCGTATCGATCGGCTGACATTTCAATACTCTCTGGATGCCGCGAGTCTGACAACAGGCTCATGGATTAACCTCAGTTCGCTCAACTTTGTCGCGCCAGTCACTGCTGGTAACACAGGGCAGCGAAACGGGAATTTGGCAGAGAATCAGACATTTCTCAGCAGCACCATTTCCGGGCTGAACCTGATATGCGGCGGCGCAATCTGGCTGCGATGGATTGATGAAGATGCCTCAGGTGCGGACGATGGTCTTGCCATTGACGATTTCACGGTGACCGCCACTTTCGCTTCCGCCACGGCGGTGCCGGAACCATCGACCTTCAGTATGGCTCTGGCTTTCACAGGATGTGCTCTGCTGAGGAAGCATCAAAAGCAGCGGAAGAAGTGCTCGTGACTTTCGGCCGGGACATTCCCGGCCGAACAGAATTGGACTGGCGTTTTTAGACCGCGAATGAACGAGAACCCACACGAATTGCAGAAGGCATCGAGTGTGGGTTCGTGTTCGTGTTCGTGTTCGTGCTCGTTCAATTTCTCCGAAACGGCCTGGTTCGTCGGATGAACCGTCTAATTGCGCTTCTTTCGAGTACGAGTACGGGCACGGTTTTTCTGTTTAGATTTCCGGCCTGGTTTGACAGAGCGGCAGCAAGACCGTTTCCCCAATCGCGGGTACTGCTCGCTCGCTCACAAACGCCGAAGGCCGTCTTCCTTCATGGGATTTGGGATCGCCACTTCGATCTCGTCGATCCGTCGCAGGGTTTCCTGATCGAGTACCAGATCAGCGGCGACCAGGCTTTCATTCAGCTGTTCCACGGTTGTGGCACCCACGATGGTGGATGCTACAAAGTCATGCTGTTTGCTCCATGCGACCGACAGAGCTGTCAGAGTGATCTTCAGCTGATCGGCAATGGGCTTAAGTCGAGCCACTGTTTCCCGAGTCCGGTCGTTCAGGAAGCGATCGGCCATTTTTTGCTGTCGTTCTCCGGCTGATCGATATTCTGTAAAACGTGCGCCTGCAGGATACTGATCGATGTATTTCCCCGTCAGCACTCCTCCGCCGAGCGGTGAGAACGGCAGCAGGCTGATTCGTTCCTGGCGACAAACCTGAGCCAGTTCACTTTCACATCGGCGATTAATCAGACTAAAGTTGTTTTGCACCGTTTCGAACCGGCAGAGCCCGTTGTTTTCTGCTGCAGCCACACTTTTCATCACTCCCCAGCAGGTTTCATTGCTGCATCCGATGACTCGAATCTTTCCCTGTCTGACCAGATCCGTCAGAACGTCCAGCACGTCTTCATATCGAGTACCATGATCGGGCCAGTGAGTCTGATACAGGTCGATATAGTCCGTTTGCAGTCTTTTGAGACTCTGCTCGACGGCTCTGGTGATTTGCACCCGATCGAGTGCCGTATGGCCATGTCGAACAGGAGGAACAAACCAGCCGTGAGCCGGTCCGGTAACTTTGGTGGCCACGATAACGGATTCTCGTGGTTTTGTTTTCAGCCAGCGGCCAACAATTTCTTCAGTAACTCCGAACAGTTCTGCACTGGGAGGCACGGGATAAAGTTCGGCCGCATCGTAAAAGTCAATTCCCGCGTCAAAAGCACGGTCCATGATTCGAAATGACATCGGTTCGTCACATTGTGTGCCGAAGGTCATGGTGCCCATGCAGATTTCGGATACGGTGAGGGCACTGCTTCCCAGTCGTCGTCGTTTCATTGATCTTACCGGTATCTTTCAAAGCTGAATTGAAGTCGGGTGAATGGCCTCGCGGGACAAGCTTTAGTCGTTCTCAGCCGGAGCCTGTACAGAATAAATCATTTCGGCTTCGACGTGAATTGCCCGAAGAAAAAGTTGGATGTTGCCTGCTGGAAAACAGGTTGGTAACCTCAGCGGTAACGGGAGGTGATCGCAATGGGAAATGATCGTCCGGAAACTGGTGTAATGCGGCAGAAGGTGTCTCGACGTGCGTCCATCGCCGCGGGAGTTTTCGGTTTCGGAGGCTGGTCGCTGTCGGACCTGCTGCGTGCCGAAGCCAAAGCGGGGGTTGGTCGCTCCGAACGGGCGATCATCAACATTCACCTGGACGGGGGGCCTCCGCACCTGGATACTATTGATCCGAAGCCGGATGCTCCTGTGGAGATTCGGGGTGAGTTCGGATCGATTGACACAACGCTGCCTGGATTCCGGGTGACTGAGCTGATGCCGCAGGTGGCATCCATTGCCGAGCGGTTCGTTTTTATTCGATCACTGGTTGGATCGGCTGGTGCCCACGATGCGTTTCAGTGTCAGAGCGGTTATGCGGCCCGGGATTTGAAGGGACTTGGCGGACGTCCGGCCGTCGGCTGTGTGCTTTCGCGGCTTTACAGTGACGTCGAGGCGTCATCTCCCGCGTTCATTGACCTGATGCAGGGTCGTCCGCTTGTGCGGAACAGTGCACGACCTGGCTTTCTGGGGCCTGCGTATCAGCCATTTCGTCCGGACATTTCGCGTCTGTTTCATCGCGAGCTGGAAAGCGGCATGAAGGGGGAGCTCGCGCGACTGGGTAAAGACCACAGCGTCAGTCTGACTCTGAACCCACAGCTGACTTACGAAAGGGTTGGCAACCGTCAGTCGCTGCTGCAGGGCCTGGACCGACTTCGACGCGAATCAGATTCGTCGGGTTCCATGGATGCGATGGATAGTTTCTCCAGGCAGGCCATGGAAATCCTCACATCGGGCCGACTGGCGAAAGCTCTGGATCTGGAAAATGAAAACCCGGCGGTACTGGCCCGATACACGGCCGCTTCACAGAGTGCAGGCCGTCAGTCGACCACCAGTGAAGGTCCGGAAGCCGCTCGCAAGTTTCTGCTGGCTCGCCGACTGATTGAAGCAGGTGCCCGGTGTGTCAGTGTTTCGATCAGTGACTTTGATACACACTCGGATAACTTTCCGAGAATGCGCAATCTGATGCCGATCGTGGATCACGGGCTGCATGCGCTGGTGACTGATCTCGACGAGCGAGGCATGCTGGATCAGGTGTCGATCGTAGTATGGGGTGAATTTGGCAGAACGCCCCGCATTGACCCAAAAACCGGAGGTCGGCACCACTGGCCACAGGCTGGCCCCGCCCTTCTGGCGGGCGGAGGAATGCGAACAGGTCAGGTCATCGGTGCAACCGATCGACTGGGCGAAGATGTCATCTCCAGAGCCGTGCAGTACAAGGATATTTTTGCCACGCTGTACCATAACCTAGGCATCGACGCAAAAAATCTGACCATCAATGATCCTCAGGGACGACCGCAGTACCTTCTGGATGCCGGAGACGTGCTCAGCGAAGTTACATAGCGGCATCGTGTTGACGTCAGACGAATCCATTGGCTCGGCGTTCAAGAGCCTCCTCCCGTAAACTTGCTTGAGGTGGAGGCCAGCGAGCGCAGTGAGCTCGGGAGGGGGAGTTTTACAACCTCCTCTCCCAGCGAAGCTGGGGGAGGTCGAGCGAGCGGCAGCGAGATCGGGAGGGGGCTGGTGAACGGCGGGTTGCGGGTGTTATTGGTGCGGCGTTGAGTGCAATCCGCGGCGGTCCCTCCCCCGGCCTGTCGGTTTTGAAGTTGCGCGATTTGTAACCGCGAAGCGGTGGCAGCATGTAGCCCATGGCGTAAGCCGTGGGAAAACGAAACCATCCCAACCGAAAGCCACGAAGTGGCGACAGCAAACT
>JALHMY010000084.1 GCA_022843805.1 Fuerstiella sp. | reverse complement strand
CGGAATCCCATTGTCGAGCAGTGTTTCAAATTCGTTTCGCCAAAACCTCGCGGCGGTCCCCGTCCCGGTGGTAATGTCCGGCAACTTTTGCCGGTCAAAAAGATGTGTGGTACGATGAGCCTTTCAGGGCCGGGGCTGTTTTTCCCTGTTTTTCAGGAGACAGTTTGACTGGAAGCAGTGCAATCATCAAAAAAGCGTGCATTTTCGGCACTCAATCCCTGAAAAGCAGGGATGCTCGGGATTGCCGGTGTTGATCATCAACCGGAATGTCGATACTCTTTCCCTTCCCTCGCTGAGAAGATTTTGTGATCAGACGAGGGTCTTTCTCTGCACGTAGGCCTGAATAACAGGGCTACCTGTCGAGTTTTGGCCGTCTGGCACAGCAGACGGCAAAACAAAGGTGACGGCAGTTTCGAGCGTTTCGGAACGGCGGTGCAGAGCCGTGTGGTATCGAACTGGAGTTTTGGAGTAAAATGGGGCGTTATACCGGTCCAAAGGGACGAGTCAATCGCAGACTCGGCATGAATGTGTACGAGTCAGCAGGTGCGATCAAGGCAACCGAGCGTAAAGAATATCCGCCAGGGATGCACCGTCGTCGAAAGAAGCCGACGACTTATGGTGCGGCTTTAAATGAAAAGCAGAAAATTAAGTTCTACTACGGATTGCGCGACCGTCAGTTGCTTCGCTACTTCGATAAGGCTCGACGCATGCCCGGGAACACCGGACAGTTGCTGCTGGTCCTGTGCGAATGCCGCCTTGACAATGTGGTTCGACGAGCCGGATTCACTCTGACTCGCCCTCAGGCCCGTCAGGGAATTGTTCATCGCCATTTTCAGCTCAACGGCGTCACCGTCAATAAGCCATCGATCCTGATTCGACCGGGCGATGTGATCACGCTGCGAAATCGGCCCAACATTCGCAAGCTGTACACCGCCATCGGAGAATCCAGCACTCCACTGGACACCGAATGGCTGTCAGTCAGCAAATCAGAAATGAAGGCCATCGTGACGACTCGTCCGACCTTTGAAGACGTGCAGCTTCAGGTTGACGTCGGTCAGGTTGTGGCGTTCCTGTCACGCTAATCCAGGCAGTTCGCTGTCCACAAAAACATCAACGCCGAAGGCACTGCCTTCGGCGTTTTGCGTTCCGACTGAGAAAACGACGATGCCAGACCTCGAAATTTCCGTGACGGAGTCAGGATCCACCCTCACCGTTTCGGTATCCGGAGAATATCGCCCGGGTTCTTCAGGAAACCAGGATGCCAGGCAAATCATCACCGCCATTGATTCTGCGATTCACGGCAGGCAGTTCGACTCTCTGGTGATCGACCTGTCACGCATGAACTATCAGTGGGGCGACGCGATTGCGATCATTTTCCACAAGTATCGCGATTCGAACCCCACGTTTCTCCTCGCAATGGGCTGCTCCGAATCATGGAAGGGACTGCTCAATATGACACTTCCCTCATGGAGCGAGACGCTGGAAAAGCAAATCCGCTTCGTATAGCGCTCGCAGGTGGTAAAAGCTGCTATACGGGGTCAGGTCCACAATGACCTCATGGCCGCTGGATTTCGACCTGGATTAATCATCAACTTCGGTCATCACCCCAAACCGGAATACGAACGGATTGTCCGCGGAGGTGGGACAACCACGAATGACACGAATGACACGAATGACACGAATGAAAACAGAATCGATCACTAAGAAGTCATCCCTGACGTCATGAATCAACTCACGATCACAGAAGCAGCCAAATTCAGGCTCGCTATTCGTGTCATTCATGTCGTTCGTGGTTAGATCATCGATACCAGATGTCAGATTCCCGGCAGTGCAAGGCCGGCGGAAAACCTGGCAAACAATGCGTTGCACGCCGAGCCGCAGATCGCGTGTTTCCTGAAATCAAAGTCCCTCACGGCGGTCCGGTCAACGCGGTCGTTGACATTGATACAGTGTGGTGACCAGCGCGGCGGAGAGACTCGCACCCTTTGCGATGTCGTGCTCTGATGGCTGCTGATGTTGGTTGCTCGAACGCCGGATTCGGTGTATGAATCGCAGTGAGAGAACCACGAAATACACAAATCCACACGAAAGAAGCGCAATCCGCAGGCGACATCGATTCAACCGGAAATGATTGAATCGCAGAATCGCGAGGCTGCAGAATCGCGTTGAATCGCAAATGTGAACAAGCGCATGCACCGGAATGCGGCAGCCAGGGTTTTTGAAATGGACAGTCCTCCCCGCATCCGGCGATGCGGGGCGTTCGGCGGCAACGGATCATCAGTTATTCGCACCAAATTTCCATGCAAGTATCGCGAAAGGATAACGAATATGAATAGTAGCCCGCATACGGCGGAGAATGCAGAACCACCACAGCTCATCTGGCATAAATTGAATTCGTCCAGTGCGGGAGGAGAATTTTTCAGTTTAGGCGACGTCTATCGCACAAGAGTTCCTGGGGGCTGGCTTGTGATGATAACCAACAACGCCAGAGGTCTGATATTTTACCCGGACCCTGAGCACAAATGGGATGGGGGCAGCCTGACCGCCTAACGATCTGCTCATCCGAAAGCAGGGATCTCAGCCGGTTGCGGGGACTAATTAGCCGTCGCGCCCGGCGTCCGCTTTGGGCTGCTGCATTTCGTTTCGTCCAGTGCTGGCGTTTTTATACAGGTTCGATAAAAACCAGCTCTGTACAAATGAACCGAACGCGTTTCCCGCCACTTTTCGTCCCTCTTTGTGTGATTTGCTTGAGAAGTACATATGACAACGTGGAAGCAAGCAACCAAACCGACTCGCGTCGGGGGAGGCAACATACAGATCGGTCGGGCTCCAATCGGCTTCGAACAGATCCGCCGCGCAGCTGACTTGCGAGGCTGGTACTTTGGCCATCTGATCGCCTCGAGCATGAACCCGCCAATTCCAAATGGGCTCACGGTGTCACAATTGGCGCTGTTCGTGTTCGCGGTCGACGCCTACCGCCAACGTCCGGACACCTACCTCGCCGAAGCGATCTTCAACACCTTCCTTCCGGTGTCGCTTGCGAATCCGCGAGCGGCGAACGTGCTGGGCCTGCCAATTGCGGCTGTCGTGGAAATCAGCAGGCTCCGAGCGGAATTGGATGCATTGCTCTGGAAAAATCCCCCTGATCAGCGGTCTCTGACAGAACGGCTCCGTCCCATGGCGAACATACGGCAGGGACGCGCCCCCTTCCGGGCAGACGCGTTTGACCCCTATCAGAATCAAGCCCTTCAGGGTGCAATGGCTGCTTTACCAGGGTTCAACCAGATTGTTTGGCCGATCATCGACTGCGGATCAAGCGGATTCACCTACAACTCTTCGATGCTGGTCGGCGACACCGGCTGGGGCGCCGTGCGAAAACTCAACGCAGCGGGCTTCAACTGCGTCGCTCTTCTGGGGACGGAAGGCCAGACCGCCCCGGGTGTCTAGGTAGCCGTCCAATTCCGCGCAGAACTCCCACCGGCTGAGTTTTTCAGGCAGTTTTCGGGAGCGGGACAAGTTTGTCGAAGCGGAAATCAGTCGGAGGGTGAAGTGAAGTGGCCGCCCGTTTTCGTGGCAAAAAGTGTCCGCAATCAGGTCAGCGGTAAACCCTGGATTTTCCTAACGCGCACTTCATTTGTCGTTGAACCCGATACATTCAGCAGCGAAGCGGCGACAGCAGAAGAGTCATCGTGGGTAGCTTCACATCACTGACATACCACTTTGTCAGTGTCACCGAATACAGTCATCCCACAATCATCTGACCAAATCCGCAACCGAGTAATTCTGCGATTCGCTCGCAGAGCGAGCATATCGCGCAGCCCCACGCTTCAGCGTGGGGTTTCCGATCGAACCAAAACCATTCGCCGTGGAACGGCGGGAGAGGGGGATGCAGATCAACAATCGGCTCAGGCCGTTTCCATGCCTCGGTCGTTTTGTTGGACACATTCCGACTCCAGGCTGAAGCATGGGGCTGCGAACAAGATTGCTCGCCTCGTGGGCTCACCTCGCCTCTGCGCCAGGCGGAACTCCCGTCGAACGTCCGCGTTCCGCTGGCAAGCCCTGGCGCAAAGGCTCTGCTCGCCCACGAGCTGAACTCGTGGGGGTTGCGGAAGCGCTTGCTCGCCCACGAGCTTGCCTCGTAGGTTTACCTCGCCTCTGCGCCAGGCGGAACCCCCGTCGAACGTCCGCGTTCCGCTGGCAAGCCCTGGCGCAAAGGCCCTGCAAGCCCACGAGCTGAACTCGTGGGGGTTGCGGACGCGATTGCTCGCCCACGAGCTCGCCTCGTGGGTTTACCTCGCCTCTGCGCCAGGCGGAACTCCCGTCGAACGTCCGCGTTCCGCTGGCAAGCCCTGGCGCAAAGGCCCTGCAAGCCCACGAGCTGAACTCGTGGGGGCTGCGGACGCGATTGCTCGCCCACGAGCTTGCCTCGTGGGTTTACCTCGCCTCTGCGCCAGGCGGAACTCCCGTCGAACGTCCGCGTTCCGCTGGCAAGCCCTGGCGCAAAGGCCCTGCAAGCCCACGAGGTGAACTCGTGGGGGCTGCGTAACACGATTGCTCGCCCACGAGCTCGCCCCCACGTAGGCGAGTCTCTCCGAGACTCGCGAATCCCGGCGTCTCGGAGAGACGCCGCTACGTGGCTGAGGTACGTCACCTGAAAGACACAGACACGCTGGAGTCGCTGGAAGCCACCAGTTTTGCGCTTCACTGAATAACTGGGAGGGCGAGGCTCCTGCCGAGCCGATCACTCGCCACAATTGGTCCCCGCAAGATCCAAAACAACGACCAAACCCAATAAAAACAAAGGCCAGCAGTCACCCGTTAGGATTCAGGAAAAAAATTCCCAGCTGGCCCATTGCAGAGCTTTCATACCCGGGAAGCTGACGCATCCCGCTCGCCAAAACCCTTTGCGATTCGGCGAGCGGCCCGGAGTGAACCGGCCGGGACAAACCCGCGGCACCGTCATATCCGGCTCATCCACTGATTCGTTTGTCTCACCACCGAAACCCGGGGGATCGCATACCGGGAAGCTGACGCATCCCGCTCGCCAAATTGCTTTGCGATTCGGCGAGCGGCCCGGTGTCAACCGGCCGGTACAATCACGCTGACGGCGAGAGTTGTCGAGATTATGAAATGACAGATGAAGACGTTCAGCGTCTCGACCTGACGCCCACCGACGGAGACAGAAATGTTCCGGTTGTTGGTGACATCCTCAATAAACCGATCTTCGGGCCGCGACTGCTGGCGATGATCGGATGGATGAAGTCCGGAGCTCATTGCAGCTATTCCACCATCGAAACGTACATGGAAGATGTGTTGCAGGTGCCGGTTTCGCGAGGCTATCTGGCCAGGCTCTGCACCGGACTGATTTCGGATTCGCTGGATGACAGCTTCTTCCGCTTCATGTTTGCAGACGGAGTCGAACCGACCAACAATCACAACGAACAACAGATCCGCCAATGCGTGATCGACCGCATGATCACTCAGGGGACTCGGAGCGAAGTCGGCCAGCGATATCACGAACGCATGTGCACTGCTCTGGCCACATGCCGAAAACAACAACCCAACTTCTTCGAATTTCTGAAGTCTTCTATCGAAGCAAAGCTCAGCAAACGGCCCGCGCGGTCTCTGCTGAATGGCTGAGGCTGTGAACGGTTACCACAAATCATACTGCCGTAAATCAACCGGAATCGCAGTGCCGAACACTGTTGGACCTGCCCCCTTTCGCCTTCCTCTGTCAACTCACTGCCAGCCCGAGACCACCAGGTTCGGTCCAATGTGCCCCCAAAGGTTCGAAGAAAAGCGACATATAGGCAGACCTTCATCCAGAGAAAACTGTTCGAAAAAAAACACTGGATCTCCAAAGGAGGCACCGTTCTGATGCACCAGTTTGATCGTCTTTGATCCGAATACCGTTACGCATTTCGCTTCTAATGAAACACTAACAGATAAGACGATGTCCTCTTCACCAAGTCCCGTCAATATCGGCGACTTACCTGGCAGCCAATGATTCTGCTTCCATACGACTTTACGTTCCTCCGAGGATAAAAACACAATCTCATCGTCTGTCACCACGATGAAACCGGTGCCCGCGCTCAGGCAAATGTACTCTTCGCCTGAATTTACCCACTTATGTTGATTGATCTGAAGGGAGACTTGACGTTCTGCACCAGAAGACAGACGAAGAGCAACGGTTTCCTGAGCCAGGGGAACTTCGAATGACCATCTCCTGGGGAGCTCAAATCCCAGCCTGGTCGGGTGCTGATCATCGGGACTGATGAGCATCTTCTCCCACCAGAGTGGAACAGGCACGCATAAATTCCCCTCGACAAATCCTAAGAACCGGTGGACCCCCGCAATGTCCAGTGATTGCGGTTTACTCAAGCCTAAACTGCTTCGTCTTCGCTGCTTTTTGCTCCGCGGAACACTTCTTATATGCTCTATCCAGAGCAGATGGACTGCAATTGTGGGGCTACTACAACGCATTTTGTCCAACAGGCTCTGCCTTTCACTCCACGATAGACCCAGAAGGTCATTCAACGCCCTTCCGGCGACTTGGCCAGTATCATCGTTCACGATCGCATCAACGATTTGACTCTCGTCCGCAGTGATAGTTGCCGGTATTAACACGAAAGCCATCACCGATCGAAAAAACATCTGCCTTACAGATGCATTCGTGACAAATCTTGAAAACCCAATCATAAAGGCTCCAATTGAGGCCCTGGCCTCTTTAATCAATCGATCGCTAAGTGAATCAAATGATCGAGCAGTAATGACTCCTCAAGCGACCAGCTGGGTGACTTAAGTGATACTCAATTCAGAAAAAGGTAAGTGCCTGTGCGACAACAAATTCTGACAAACGCATGAAAGTGTCGGCGGCGCGAGGAAATCCGGAACTCATTGAAGTCACGCCTTTCCAACGTTCGCCCGCCGATGCGTGAATGCTATGTTCTTCCGAGCTTTTCCGTGATCAGGCCGTTGTGATACAAGCCAAAATGCCTGAATTCGAGTCACGGGCGCTTCGCTTCACTGACTCGAATGTTTGTCACAGTTGTCTTCGCCCAGGCACCTAATATGTCTTCAACAGCCCGGGAAGCGACCGCTGGATTTCACAGACTTCTGTGTCGTAGTCTACTTTTACTGCTGCTGTTATGTAAGCGTCTGGCGAACCCATTGGGATTCGCTGGCGTTCAGTTGGCGGTATCGTCCGCCGAGCGGAGGTCCGCGGTCGCGATTTTTTCCCGACGTTTCTGACGATCGGCTCGTTTTCGGCTGGCCAACTGACGTGCCTCGTCAATGCGATGCACCAGCACCTGGGCAGGATGTGCGGCCGCCCAGTGATCCGGAAGCATCGCCGTCAGCGATTCCTCCGGAAGCTGCCCGGCCATGGACATCCCCAGCTGACGAAACTCCGCCGCACTCAGGCTCGATGTCTCCGCTAAGTCCGGAACCCCGACTGGAGGCGGAAACCACGTAGCGGCGTCTCTCCGAGACGTCGGGGTTCGCGAGTCTCGGAGACACTCGCCTACGTGGTGGCGATCGGGTGGGGAAACCGTCGTTCTGAAAGACCTGATCGAGAGAACGAATGGAGCGACCGCCTCTGGGAAGTGAACCACGCCGGGTACTTTCGGAACTCTCGGAGATCAGTTCGATTGATGTCGTTCTACCGACTTACGCCGGACCGGAGAGCAGAACCCGAAGCATTTCCCGGCCCAGCGACCATCAGGAAATTCTGCTCGATCGACTCAGCCTCAAACTACAAAACATTGTGGTTTTTAAGTCAGCCGCGGAAGTCGGGCTAACGGTCAATTTGTCGCGTCAGGGATAGGTCCTCGCGGATTCCGAGCACGAGCACGAACGGAAGAAAACGGGCGAATCGCGGGAACCGGGAGGAGATCGACATCCGTGAAACGTTGCATTCCGGCAGCGAAAACAGGTAAATTGCCGACAGGATTTCTCTATTCCTGATTGATCAGATTCGTGACGTTGTTTCTCGAAAGGTTAATCATGAGCGAACGATTCTTCGACCACGAAAAGCTCGATGTGTATCGTTTGTCGATCGATTACGTCGCTTATTCGTACAGGATCGCCATTCTGCTCGGTGGCAACAATCGACATACTCGAGATCAGTGGCTGCGTGCAGCCCAATCGATCCCGCTGAACATCGCCGAAGGAAACGGAAAGCACAGTCTCAGTGATCGCAGTCGATTCTTTGATATCGCTCGTGGTTCCGCATTTGACCTGGCGAGGATGTTGAACAGGGGGCGCGACAGCTAATGAAAAGTCCTTTGTCACTTACACGGTGGTGTCGTAATTAAATGACGCTGATTGTCGTACTGTTGCTCGCAGTCAAACTCGTCTGCCTCACGCTCGATTCAGAACATGAGCTTTTTCGTCCGATCAGCATGTACCAGACCGCCGACTATTACTATCTCGGAAATTTGTTCGTCGCATTACTCGTTCTGGCTTCTTTCCTGATGCTGCGACGTCAGTTTGCCCGCGTCGAGTCCAGCTTTCAGAATGGCAATGTTCAAGCAACCGAATCAAATATTCCAACCATTCTGGGCATGTTGAGCCTCACAATTCTTTTGTTCGTATTGTTTCTTGCACCGATACAATTCGGTCACTTCCACATATTCATCGCCGTTTCATCCATGATCGGTTATACGTTATATCTGCATTCTGTGTCGCGACTCACAGGGGATACTCCCATGCGGATTGCTGCCCTGATTGCCGCAATGGTCTGTGCAATGCCGGTGTTCTGGCCGCAGGTCTTTGGATTTGCTGAGCATTGCCTTCTTGTACTGCTGCTCACAGGTTTTGTTCGGCAATACAAAGATTGCTATTGGCGCTTTGATTGAACAGTGATGAAAATCATCAGAGTTCGGAAACTGTGGCATTTGGCCGCGGGCTGAAGCAACAGAACCTGAGTCTCCAAAATATCAATTGCCAGATCCCGGTTTGCCAGGTTCCACTCGCGGACTCCCAATTCGTGCTCGTGCATCGTTCGTGCTCGTGCTCAGCATCGCGGTGCTCGTGCTCGTGCTCGAAAGAAACTGCTACAACGAATCGTGCTTTGATCGCCGGGAACAGTGATCAACAGTTGCTCTGTCGGGGGATCGTTGTCGAATAGAGCCGGGGAGCAATTGTTGCGTCGGGGATCGCTCCGCGCGGATTTCGAGTACGAGTACGAGTACGAGTACGAGTACGAGTACGAGCACGAGCACGAGCACGAGCACGACGAGAGTAACCGGTTAATCCTCGGCAGGGCTGCCATCGCCGCACATTTTCACGATTCGCGGATCGAATCGGGCAACAATTTCCACCAAATCCCGCTGTTCGGCCATCACCTGTTCAATATTCTTATAAACCATCGGAACTTCATCCGACCCGGCGGCCAGAACCTGAATTCCGCGAGCAGCGAGCGATTTCTGGACAGCTCGAAAGCTGAATTGTTCGCGAGCTTTGGTTCGCGACATTGCCCGCCCGGCTCCATGCGATGCAGACATCAGACTGTCCGGGTGCCCGAGCCCACGCACAACGAATGCCGGATCCGCCATGGAACCCGGAATCACCCCAAGCTCTCCTCGACCGGCAGGGGTTGCTCCCTTGCGATGGACCACCACTTCTTTACCGTTATGCTTCTCCAGCCACGCAAAATTATGATGATTCTCAACCCCGGACAAAATCCTCGCCCCCAGAAGTCCCGTCACAAGTCGGTGAATGACTGCATGATTGGCTGCCGCATAATCACCCATAAGATTCATTGCGGCCCAGTATTCCTGTCCTGCTTCAGACGACATCTCCAGCCATGCCAGTCGGTCGACATGCTGGTATTTCTTCGGAAGGTTCTGTCTCGCAATATTCGAGTAGGTTGAACATACAGAGGCTCCGGTGCCACGACTTCCGCTGTGACTCAACAGTGCGGTGTACTGTCCAGGCTGAAGATCAAGTTCCGGGGAACGCTCATTCAGCGTCAGGATTCCAAATTCAACAAAGTGATTTCCTGAACCGGACGTACCCAGCTGCTGACGAGCACGATCGCGGTTCTCCCGAGTGACTCGTGTTACCGACCAATCAGCATCCAGAACCGGATGATGCTGCGGTTTTCGCTGAGTAACCCCGACTCCAAATCGAGTTCCGTTTTCCAGAGCATTTCGATAGTGGTCAAACTGCTTCGCCATCGTCGCGACCGGCATATCCAGTATGGACAACTTCATTCGACAGGCGATATCAACTCCCACAGCGTATGGGATTACTGCATTTTTCATCGCCAGGACCCCACCGATAGGCAGGCCATAACCCACATGGGCATCGGGCATCAGAGCCGCGGCGACCGCTCCGGGAATTTCACAGGCATTCTGCATCTGCCGATGAGAAGCCTCATCAATGTTACTGCCCCAGGTTTTATAGCCGCATGATCTGATATCGCCTGCCCCATCTCCCGGCGATACATGGTCATTCTCTGCAGAACGAGTATTCGCAATCAAATCCTGAGCCAGCGAATTCAGAATCGGGTCACCCAGAAACAGTTGCGGATTGTCGGCAACCTGAGTCAGCCGATCTCGAACCGACTTTCGATTGTATTCAGGCAGCTCGCAGAGCTTCTGGATCGCCTGAACAGCCAGCTTAGAGGATGCTCGCGGGATACCCAGTTTTTCAAGTTGTCGGGCATTCATTGAAGAGACCCTCAGCAGACTTCGACTGACGGAACGTCGTTCGACGGAATCCGAAGTTGCCAAAGGCTGTCTGTAACTCAAGTCCGGCAAGTTATCAGGTGTCAGCGAAACGATTGGCAATAATTCGACACAGTCAACCGGATTTGGGTTCGATTCTCCACCCAAACTGACACTTCATTGGCCGATGTACTTCGAAATGCCCGGTTGCCGTTATTTTTTTTCCGGTTCTGGCTCTGGTTCAGGCTCGGCCAGCGGTTGCGGCAGTGGGATGTCCTGGGCGGCCCCCAGCGGAAACGGTCCTCCCATTCGCCATGAGCGAAGTATCCAGGAGTGTGTCTGAACCTGCCGGAAACTCACGGTTCGCGACGAGGCTCCCACAAGAATGTCACAGGAGCCGTGCAGCACGATTTTCAGATTGAGTTGTTCAAACAGTGGACGATTACCGGCGGCTCGAGACTCCGGAGGAGCTGTCGTACTCAGAACAGAAGTCCCGGAATATTCATCCAGAACAGCTTCAGTACTGACAAAACGCAGTGGGGCAGCAGCGGCAGATTTTTCGGAAACTGAAATCGGTACAAACCGGCCGTTCCCGGTCAGTCTAAGATTGATATTCTCTGAGGCTTTTCCTTCGCCATCCTCATCCGGTACAGAAATCCTGACATTCGTTCTGAGTGTTCCAAGTACACCCAGCGAAACTTCATCGGATCGGTCCCATGAGGAATCTGGTTTATGAGATTTCGTATTTGAGCTGAATAGAAATGGCCTGCCAAACCACGATATCAGAGTGTTGTCGGAACAACACTGCTCGAGCCAGGCTGTCGTGGCGGAGTTCAGCCCGGAAAAGTTACTGATCATCGCTGCACGATCACCCGCCGAAATTCGTTCAACAAGTCCATCCGGTGCCACTTCCATCACAAGTTCGACCGTCTCCAGCAATCTCAAACGCTGATCGGCGAGCACTGACAGTCCGGACTCTTCAGGATCTCCCTTCCGAGCGCCTCCGGTCACCTTGACCCGGACGTACATCGTTCCATTCGGCGCGACGTTCTCCACTCGATAGTCCACCTCGAGCTGTTCTGTCGTCTTCGCAATGATGGGCTCATGTTCGGGAATGTCAATCTGAGTGGATCGGATCAGCATGACATCCACAATGAAACTGTCCCCGGCCCGCATCCCCCATAGTGGCGGAGCGGCTGACAATCCTGTTGCTGCTGACCAGCAAAAGAAGAATGCCAGACTGCAACAACACCAGCGCACCACCTGAAATTGGCAACGCAGACCAGGTATTAATCCCGAATATCTCATCCAACATCACCTTCACTGCATTCATCAATTGCCGGAAACTGCCAGCACATGTTCGGCCACTTCAATTGGCAGGGGTGGAGTGTAGTGGACAGCCAGAGCGATGGCATCGCTGGGACGACAGTCGATTTCATAGACCGTCTCGCCTGCCCGAACCCTGAGCACTGCATAATACGTGTGCTCTTTCATATCCGAGATCACAATGCCTTCGGGAGCTCCACCCAGAATTTCGATGGCGTTCTTAAGCAAATCATGAGTCAGCGGACGAAAAGGAGCCTCCTCAAGCAAGCGGCGATTAATGATCTGCGCTTCAAAAGGGCCGATGAGAATAGGAAACGTGCGTGTCCCGCCCACCTCTTTCAGGTAGATGGCCTGCTGATCGTTCATTTCCGAAACAATGACTCGACTGAGCTCCATGAGCACCGGCACTGAAAACTGCTCCTTACCATTGGTTTTTAGGCGAGCGGCAAAATCGTTTTTACCGGGAGGGCGAGGCTCCTGCCGAGCTTTTCTCGGCTCAGCAGGAGCTTCGCCCTCCCATGTGTGGCAGTGATTGGTTTGTTTTCACCTGCCGGTCGCCTTATCCGCCTGCCTCAATTCTGGCGGGCTGAGTGTCGTTCATCAAGCAGTTCGAAGGATCCGACGTCAAATACAGCGAAATCTCTGCATCAATGCCGGACGGCAGATCCACTTGCGCCTTGCCGGAACGGCCACGATCCCGTTTAAGGCACGACTCAAAGCACTCACCAAAAATCCGACTTAATTTACAATATTAACAAAATGTGGCTGAACAGGCGAATCGTGTTGATTCACGCGATTCTAACAAACTGTGCTTTGACAGACGAATCATGCTTCTTCAATATGATCGAACTGAATGAGCATCTGTGTACGCATGACTTGCTGATCAGTTTTTCAGTTTATTTGATCCGCAATTTTTCCTTTTACGATTTCAGGATTGATGGAGGAAGCATCTATGAAAGTCTCCTGCAGGAGTCGTCACCGTTGTGTGTCGACTGCGTGTGTGTCAACTGCACCTGTGCACCGTCGCGGTGGATTTACTTTGATTGAGTTGCTGGTGGTCATCGCCATTATTGCGATACTCATCTCGCTGCTGCTTCCTGCCGTCCAGCAGGCTCGCGAAGCCGCTCGGCGCACGCAGTGCAAGAACAACCTGAAGCAGCTGGGGCTGGCCGTTCACAACTTCGAAGGCACTTATGGTTATATTCACGCCTACGCCCGCGATATTGCGCCCGCTGACTACCCGACAACTCCGCCGAATCCGTATGGATCGCGAGCCACATTCGGAACGCTGTTTCATCTGCTGCCATATCTTGAGCAGAATGCCATTTATCAGATGTTTGATCTGAAGCGTTCTTATATCGACCCCATCAACATGCCGCCGGCGTATGGAACGTTGAATCCGGCCGCAATGACGGCACAGATCAATGCGTTTCTTTGTCCGTCAACGCCTGGCTCACCTCCTTCGGACTACGGTCCTTACTTTGCCACAGTGGGCCTGCCGCTTGGTCCTCTCGTACTTCCTCGAACCGACTACATTCCGATTCGAGGTGTTCACAGCAGCCTCGCAGGCTGTGCCGGTATGTCTCCTTCCGGCAGTACTGACAATTCCATGCTGGGTTCCAATGATCTTGTCAATCGCTGGAAGATCAAATTTGCCAGTGTCTCCGACGGGCTTTCAAACACGATCTGCTTCGCCGAACTTGCTGGCAAACAGAAACTCTATTATCGCGGTCGGCCCACCGGCGCCAGTACCTTTACGAATTCTGTTACATTTGCCGGAGCAGGGCTGGTACTCAATACGTTTTATGGTGATCACAATATTGGCCGCCGAATCAACGGATTCAGTGGTGGCAATCTGAACAACATCTTTGAACCGGGATGTGCCTCTATCAATATTGTCAATGAAAATGGTCTGTATTCGTTCCACACAGGCGGCGTTCAGATTGTGCTGGGCGATGGTTCCGCACGGTTCATTTCAGAGAATATCGCCTCATCGATCCTTGCGGCAATCATCACGCGAGACGGCGGTGAAGCGTTTGGACTGGACTAACGTTTCAGTCCCTCCATAACCAGAAAACCACTTAAAGCCCGGCTTTCCAGAGCCGGGCTTTCTCCAATTCTTATCATGAGCCGGTGAGGGAGAATTCCAATCCAATCAGGCTCTTCCCTCCTTCACAGGAATTTTCACAGGATGAAATCGCTGAGTCGCCGGTCTGCCCGTCACACTGTATTCTCCATATTGCTGATGCTTGTTGCACTCGGACCGCCAATCCTGATCACAGGGTGTTCTGGTGGCAAGGTTTTGGTCCCGGTGAAGGGAACGGTCAAGTCAAAAGGTCAGCCGCTGATTGGCGCTATGGTGATGTTCCATCCGGAAGATCCAATAGGTCTGACGGCCTCCGGAGTTGTCGGTGACGATGGAATGTTCACACTAGCATCCGGAGTCGACCAGGGAATTACTCCCGGCAATTATACTGTGACGATCACATGGCCCGACCCATCGGTAAAACCTACTCCACAGCAAATGATGCAGGGCATGATTGAACCGGGGCCCGATTTGCTGAAAGGGAAATACGCCAGCCGACAGTCATCCTCGCTGAAGACAGAAGTGACGACCAGTCTGACCGAACCGGTAACATTTGAAGTTGATGGCCCCTGAAAATCGTTCTTTGTTTCAGCTCCCACTCGGACACATCCCGTAATCCTCACTGACTGAACGTCTGCCTGAAAGCTTGCTGAATCCATGAAATCATTTTATCGAACATTATTCAGTGGCGGTTTTATTGCGATGTTACTGATGTCATCCTGTGCTTTCGCTGACGAGAGGACGGGGGCAGATTCACGCGAAATCCCTCTGGATATCTTTGACTTTGTAAAGCGTCCGGAACCGGACTATGCATGGAATCTCGCCGAGAAGCTCGATATCGGTGGCAGCAGAATCTATCGTCTGGAACTGACATCTCAGAAGTGGCAGGATATTGTCTGGAAGCATGCACTCGTCGTCTATGAACCGGCCGAGCTGAAGCACAAAGAACATATGCTGCTGTTCGTGACCGGTGGCAGCTCAGGTAATGTACCCCAGGGCAAAGACATGGGAATGGGCCTGCTGATGGCCAATTACTGCGGCGCCAGAGTTGCAACGCTGCATCAGGTTCCCAATCAGCCGCTGATGAACGGGCGGAAGGAAGACGACCTGATTACCGAAACATGGCTGAAATATCTCGAAACGGGTGATTCGACATGGCCTCTGCTGTTTCCTATGGTCAAGAGCGCTGTCAAAGCGATGGACTCACTGGAAGAGTTCTCAGTTAAACAGTTCAATCAGCCCCTGCAGGGCTTCGTGATCTCGGGCGCTTCAAAACGAGGCTGGACCAGCTGGCTGACTTCGGCCGTCGATCCTCGAATTGTCGCCACAGCCCCCATTGTCATCGACGTGCTGAATTTTCCGGCTCAGATGCAGCACCAGAAAAAGACCTGGGGATTTTACAGTGAACAAATCGCTGACTACACAAGCAAGGGACTTGTCCATGAAGATGGCATTCCAAAACAGGGTCCGGAATCGCACCTCTGGAAGATGATGGATCCGTATTCCTATCGCTCCAGGCTGACCATGCCGAAACTTCTGATTGTGGGTGCCAACGATCGTTACTGGTCAGTTGATGCGATGAATCTGTACTGGTCCGACCTCCTGGGGCAGAAACACATCCACCGGGCTCCCAATGCGGGGCACGGACTGGATGATGGCCGTGACCAGGCTTTGCGTACCCTGGGCGTCTTCTTTCGTCACAGTGTCGCCGGAAAGGAACTGCCCGTTCTGACCTGGGAACCTCAGATTGTCGACAACCGCGTTGGACTGTCTATGAATGTCAGTTCAAAGCCAGAGAGCGCCAGCCTTTGGGTTGCAACGTCAGATTCCAACGATTTCCGTCAATCCCGATGGGAATCAAAACCACTCACTGGTAATGGCGAAAAATTCTCCGGGCACGCAATTCGGAACAATTCCGAGAGAGTTGCCGTGTTTGGCGAAGCCCAATATGAGTACGAAGGGCTGCAGTACTCACTGTCAACTCTCGTATTCTGGAAGTAACTCTTGTCGATTCGGGCAATTTCAGAATACACTGCCGGGCCTTCGCACGGAGTTGCGGGGCAGGGTTACGATTTTCAGCGTTTGCGGCGACGACATGGAGGTTCCGATGAAGGTTGTTGGCATAATTCCTGCAAGACTGCAGTCCTCCAGACTTCCCCGCAAACTTTTACTGAATGTAACCGGTAAGCCGCTGATTCAGTACGTCTGGGAAACCGCCTGCGAATGTCCCGAGCTGCACGATGTCATCGTGGCCACTGACAGCCAGGAAATCGCCGATGCGGTGTATGCATTTGGAGGGCGAGCAGAACTGACGGGAAACCACAACAGTGGTACGGACCGCATCGCCGAAGTCACTCGTCGCTCCTGCCCGGACGCTGACGTAGTCGTCAATCTGCAGGGTGATGAACCGGAACTTGAACCTTCTGTGGTGACGGCACTGGTTCAGGAAATGAAAACCACAAAATGTCAGATGGCGACTGTCGCAGCACCGATGACCAGCGCTGCGATGGTCAGAGACCCCAGCTGTGTCAAAGTTGTTTCCGATATTCAGGGGAAGGCGATGTACTTCAGCCGATCGCCAATCCCCTTTAGTCGAGATACGCCGATTGAAGATTTCTTCCGAGATGGTGAACCATGTCCGTGGATGCTGCACGTTGGCATTTACGCATATCGACGGGATTTTCTGCTGCAGCTGACTACAATGCCTCCATCTCCTCTGGAACAGCTGGAGAAGCTGGAACAGCTGCGTGCCCTTCAGTCAGGCGCCACAATTTCACTGGCCGTGATTAATCATGCCACCGCCGGCATTGACACTCCGGAAGACTATGCGGCGTTTGTACACCGACACTCACAGCGAACTTTGCCAGGCCAGTTCGGCAGCCAGCCACAACGACGAGCTGCCTGAACGGATTCCGGTAAATTCCCGCGAGACTCAGGCCACGTCCCCCTGAGTCCACTGACCATCAATCTTTCGCCACACTTCGCCCGTGGGGTTCTTATCCTGCAGAATTGCAGGAAGCCTCGACGGGCGAACATTGTCATAGCTTTGAAGCATTGCGAACCGCGGAATAGATGTCGGAATTCCAACCGCGGTGAAACCAGGATGTCCGGTTGCAGGAAATGGACCTCCATGATTCATCGCGGCGCTCACTGCGACCCCGGTTGGCATTTTATCGTTGATCAGACGACCGACTCGAGTTCGCAGTGCTGAAGCAATTCTTGTGTACGCGTTGTCATCACTGCCGGCCGTATCCGTGTACAGTGCCCCTGTCAGATTACCTTCGAGTGATTCCGCAATCTGCTCCATTTGTTCGGTCGAATCAGCCATCACAAACAGCGAACCATTTCCAAACGCTTCTGTTTGAAAGATCGGTGGATTCTTCAGAAAATCACTGCCGCTGACTCGCAGCAAAGTATTTTGAAAGCATACTCCTTTGCCACCGCCCGGTTTTCCACCCGTTACCAGCACGGCTCCCGCCTTGAGCAGAGTATCAACACCGGCCGCGAAGCTCTTTCTGACGCCTTCTCCCAGCATGGTGCCGATGGCAGCCTTTGAAAATCGTTCGGCAACTGCTGCCAGAAATGATTCTCCCTCACTGCCTGCCGGCACAACCACAACCCCGGGGTTTGTGCAGAACTGTCCGGCACCCATCAGACAGCTGCCGGTGAACTCATCGGCGATCGCGGTTGCCCGTTCGCGAAGTGCGCCTGCAAGCACAAATACCGGATTGATACTCGACAGTTCCAGGTAAATCGGTTTTCCGGCTGCATCAGCGGCCGCCTTCAGTTTCAGCCCGGTTTCCCGCGCACCGGTATAGCCAACCGCGCCAACGCGATGATCAGAAACCAGACGATAACCGTCTTCGTGTGATGTTCGATAGATAAGCTGAACAAGCGCTTTTGGCATGCCGGATTCCCGCACTGCAGTCAGAGCAGCGTCGGCAAAAATCCGAGTGGTCTCGGGGTGACTGGAGTGTCCTTTGGCAATGACCGGGTTACCTGCGGCAATGGCCGCGGCAAAGTCACCGCCGGAAATCCCATTGAATGCGAATGGAAAGTTATTCGGCCCGAACACCACAACTGGCCCAATAGGAGCAAGCACTGAACGCAGGCCATTCGCCTTGTCAATAATCGGGCTTCTCCAGGATTCCGTTCGGGCTGCTGTGGCTGCCTGTCGAAGCTGACCGATTGTCCGAGGCAATTCTGCGTCCTTCAAACGAGGACTGCGGGGCAGGGCGGTTTCTGCATGTGCCGCCTCAATCAGCGACTCGGCGCGTTCCTCAATCTCCTCCGCATACGATTCCAGAAAGTCGGCGAACCGACTTCCCGGCCAGTTGCGAGTTTCTTTGGAGACTGCTGACGCAGCATCCAGGGCATGCGAAATCTCACTCCACGGACTGATCGGAAACTCGCCCGGCAGTTTCTCTTCCGTGGCAGGATTCACAGACTGAAATGTCGATGTTCCCTGTCCTGGAATCCAGTGTCCGTCGATCAGTACAGGATGTACGGCCATAGCTTATTCTTCCACTCTCTGCTGAACGTTTCCGACTCGCCACGATCAAATCGGGAGCCACTTTTCATGAATCTGACAGTATCCTGAATCGATCACATTCTGCAACCGTGGTATCACGAATCGATTGACCAATTCAACGTAAATGCGAGGATGCACGCTGCGAAACAGACGTCTGCCATGCGGATTCTGTCAGAAATCTTCTCCCGAATTTTCAGTTTATGAATTTTCCCGGAGTTTCCTCTTCCCCGCCTGCAACTTTCCAATCTCCCCTCAAGGAGCCTGCCACGTGCCCATCTGCTCTCGACTCAGTGTCTGCTGCGGCCCCACCGTCTCGTTCAGTTCCAGGATGAAGTCGTTATCTGGAACTGCACTGCTTTTCGCGTTTCCTGTGATGCTTTCCGTAATCTTCAGCATCACACTGACGGACGTGACCTGCCGTGCGGCTGAATGGAAGGCTGGCGTCGCTAAAGCCGTGATCACGCCGGAGACTTCGGTGTGGCTGGCAGGTTATGGCTCAAAGCGGGCTCCCGAAGGCAAACTGCATGATCTGTGGATGAAAGCCCTGGCCCTCGAATCCGAAGATGGCCAGCGAGCTGTCCTTGTCACCAGCGATTTCCAGGGTATTCCCAAAGTCTTCAGCGATCAGGTCTTTGAAAAAATTCGAGCAGACTACGGTCTGGAACGTTCGCAGGTCATGCTGACGTTTTCTCACAACCATTGCGGACCGCGCCTCGGTGATGACCTGCAGGATTATTATCAGGTGGAAGCCGAACAGGAGGCCCTGATCGCCGAGTATTCCGCTCTGATGGTGACTCGTATGTCTTCCATGATCGGAGAAGCCATATCTGCTCTGAGTCCCGCAACACTTCAGTCATATCGCGGGACAGCCACGTTTGCCGTGAATCGCCGCAACAATCGCGAAGCAGATGTTCCGGCACTGCTCGCAGCGGGAACACCTTTGGTGGGACCTGTCGACCACAATGTTCCCGTACTGACAGTCACCCGATCCGACGGGAAACTGGATGCCATTCTTTTCGGCTATGCATGCCACCCAACCACGCTCAGCTTTACTCTGTGGTGCGGAGATTACCCGGGATTCGCTCAGATCGAACTGGAGAAAAGTCACCCCGGCGCAACGGCCATGTTTGTCAATACCTGTGGAGGTGATCAGAACCCCCTGCCGCGACGAACCGTTGAGCTTTGCGAAAACTATGGACGTCAGCTGGCGGCCGGAGTGGAAGCCGCATTAAAGCACCCCGGACAGACAATCAGTCCAAAGCTTCAAACCGCATTTCAAATGATTGATCTTCCTTATTTGAGTGTTGTGTCGCGTGAAGAACTCACGGCTCTGCTGCAGGACTCAAATGCCATCAAGGCTCGGTGGTCCGCAAGACTTCTGAAAAAACTGGATGCAGGCAAAACATTTCTTCCTGCCTATCCATATCCCCTGCATGCCTGGCGTCTGGGCGATGACATGCTGATGCTGGGAATGGGAGCTGAAACCGTTGTTGACTATGCTCTGCGGTTCAAGACCGAATACGGAGCAAACACGTGGGTCTGCGGATATGCCGATGACATGATCGCCTACATTCCATCCAAAAGAGTGTGGGAAGAGGGCGGTTACGAAGGCGGCTCCAGTCTGTATGAATATGGTCGACCGGCATTTCGCTGGTCGGGCGAGGTTGAAGACCGGATCGCTGCCACAATGCACAACCTTGTCACCAGCCTCGACTCAGCAAAGCAATCCAAATCTGCCGACTGGGTGAAAGTGACAGAAAACGCCGGATGGAAAGCGCGGGATTCAAGCGGCGAAGTGGTCCATCGCAATCAGATGTGGATCCTGGGCGGATGGTTTGATTCCTATTCAGCCCCGCCACGCGATGTCTGGAGCTCGGCGGATGGAAAAAACTGGCAGCAGGCCACGGCAGATGCCCCATGGAAGTACAGCGACCTCCCCATGACCGCCAGTTTTCAGGACCGGATGTGGATGCTGGGCGGATGGTATAACGGCCGCCTTGAAGGCCATGGTGCCTGCAGTGAAGTCTGGTCGTCCGTGGATGGAAAAACATGGGAACAGGCAACTCCAAAGGCAGAATGGAGCGCTCGCATTGCCGCAGGAACCGTCGTGTTTAAAGATCGACTTTGGGTACTCGGTGGTACGGAGAACTACTATTTTGGCGATAACAGCAGCCTGAAAAATGATGTCTGGTCTTCGGCAGACGGAAAATCATGGAAACAGGAAACAGCCAATGCAGGCTGGTCACCTCGTTCCTACCACCAGGCGGTCGTCCATGACGGAAAAATCTGGGTCATGGGCGGCGGCAACTATGTGCCGGAGTATCATGCAAAGAACGATGTCTGGTGCTCGTCAGACGGCGTTCACTGGGAACAGGTCACCGCAATGGCACCATGGTCGCCTCGACTTTGGTTCTCTGCTGTCTCCTGGCGAGATCATCTTTGGGTGCTGGGTGGCTGGTCGAATCATCCTTCACGCAACTGGGGAGATGTGTGGTATTCGAAAGACGGTCGTTCATGGAAGCAGCTGAAATCGAATACAACCTGGAAGGAACGTCACGAACATTCCACATGGGTGCATGAAGACAAACTGTGGATCGGCGGCGGACATGCCCAGCCACTGAACAGCGAAGTCTGGTCACTCGACCTTCCAGCTGATTTCTTTGCGCCTTAGCGTTCTCTCTAAAGGCCTGCTCATTCGCTCGCAAACGGGCTGATCTTGTCCGAAAAAATCGCACGGCCAAAGCGGTGAGGCGTATGAAAACTGGGGACCGCGGTATCCGCTTTTGACCACTGACTGTATTGCGGATTGGTCTTACCACCATGACGATTCAGGTTCAGGTTCCAGTGTGAGCCAGGCTTTGGAGGCATACTGGGCATGTAATTCGCAAAGTTTTTTAGAGGAACAGCCACCTCAACGATCCACATGGAATCGCGGTCCCCATCATCGTTCGGCGTACCAGCTGATACGCCAGCGATGCGAACACCCTCTGCGTCCCAGACCTTTGCGCGTGGCTTCGTCGGACCGTCCGGACGAAAGTTGTCGACGTACCCGCCAATGACATTCCATTCGATATTGAAGTAGACCTCAGGCTTTCCTGGATCGGGGGCAAAAATGACCTCAAAACAGTCATCGGCTGGTATGTTGCCATCATGTTCCGGATGCACTGCCGTAATGTGAGCATCCTGACAAACATGACCAATATAAAGATTCTCATCATCCCAAAGCAGCTTCGCCACGGTTCGCTCCTTTTCACCCTCCCGATACCAGGTAAAGTGAAAATCGCCGACGGCAGGTGCAGCGAACCACGCGGCCTCATCCAGTTTTCCATCAATGGCGATCTTTTGACCGGCCCGGTGGATCTCATAGACCGGCGGCTGAAAAACGGGATCCTCTGCACAAACAGGAACTTTACAGAGACCCCCGTAAACAAGGCCCGTAAACAGAATCAGTGCGGTCTTAACATCCCGCTTTGCCAATGACTTCACCAGCATTGTCTTTTCGAACATGACGGCTCACCTTTGAACTGGATGCACCCGGAACAGATCGTTACGCGGCGAATCCGTAATCTAGGTGGCTGCACTCCGCCGCTCAACTCACCGGTTCTCTCATTCATCGGCAGATGAATGAGACGAATTGCAAAAGCCTTCAGAGATGACAGAATGCAGAATAACTGAACACGTTCGGGCCGGAACATTGCGGCGAGCGTGAAATGAACTGAACTGGAGTTGCCTGATGCACGTCACGCATGTAAGCCGTCTTGTTGCGATCCTCGTATTCTGCCTGTCCGGAAGCTCCGTTCACGCTCAGGGATATGCACCCTCGGAGGCTGCCCGGAGAATGTCGGTCGCCGATGGCCTGGAAGTTACGTTATTTGCGAGTGAGCCTGAAGTTCGCCAGCCCATTTTTTGCAAATGTGACGACCGCGGACGGTTGTGGACAATTCAGTATCTTCAGTACCCGAATCCGGCAGGACTTAAACGCATCAGCGTGGATCGTTACTCGCGAACGGTCTACGACAGAAAACCTGAACCTCCGCCACACGGCCCGAAAGGCGCTGACCGAATTACGATCATGGAAGATACCAATGGCGACGGAAGAGCCGATCAGTTTCACGATTTTGTGTCGGGACTGAACCTGTGCACGGGGGTTGAATTTGGTTTCGGAGGAGTGTTTGTCATTCAGGCCCCGTACCTGCTTTTTTATCCCGATCGCAATCAGGACGATATTCCGGACACCGATCCTGAAGTCCTGCTGGATGGATTTGGGATTGAGGATTCTCAGTCGCTTGCCAACCATCTGACATGGGGACCTGATGGATGGCTCTATGGACTGAACGGCAGCACGACAACCTGTCGAATCCGCGGCATTGAGTTTCAGCAGGGAGTCTGGCGATACCATCCGGTGACACGCGAATTTGAACTCTTCTGCGAAGGTGGCGGAAATATTTTCGGTCTGACTTTCGATCGCGTGGGACGGCTGTTTTACAGCTCCAACGGCGGCCTGTTTTATCATGGAGTGCAGGGCGGATACTACGAGAAGAATTTTGGAAAACACGGACCTCTGCATAACCCGTATACGTATGGCTATTTTTCATACGTGCAGCACAAGGGAGACACAGGACGGCCAAATCCAGGTGTCACGATGTACCTCGGACAGTCGTTTCCCGAGTATCTGCACGACACCCTGATGATCAGCGACTTTCTCTCACACACCTGTTCCTGGTGGAAAGTGCAGCCTCGAGGATCCACGGTGGAGGCAGTGCTCGGCGGTCTGCTGGTCGAATCCGACGACACATGGTTTGGCGCAACGGATCTGTGTCTGGGGCCGGACGGTGCCGTTTATGTCACAGACTTCTATGACCAGCGCACAGCTCACCCTGATCCTGATGCCCAGTGGGACACATCCAACGGCCGAATTTATCGCCTTCAAAATCAGGCTGTCGAAAAGTCAGCCAATCCAGCGCTGAACCTGTCCAGTCGGAAGACGGAAGAACTGGTCGGTCTTCTGAAATCAGAAAACGGATGGCTGACTCAGCGAGCTCGCCGAATTCTGACCGAGCGACAGGATCCGGAAGCAGTGCCACTGTTAAAGGAAATGGCCCTCAATACAGATAATCACGATCTGGCTTTACAGGCACTCTGGGCGCTCAACGGAATCAGTGGGATCGATGAAGACACGGCCGTTCGCCTGCTTCGGCATCCGGCGGAGCACGTGCGTTCATGGACAGTTCGGCTGCAGGGCGATACGGGAAGAATCACCGAATCAGTTCAGAAAATGCTGGTGGAAATGGCGACAAGCGATCCGGATGTCATTGTCCGCGCTCAGCTGGCGGCGACCGCCAAACGGCTTCCAGGAAAACAGAGTATCCCCGTCATCCATGCGATGCTTTCCCGTGGCGAAGACTCTGAGGATCCTTATGTCCCCCTGCTGATCTGGTGGGCAATTGAAGCAAAAACAATCTCTGATCGTGACGTGATCCTCTCGACCCTGGCTGTACCGGAATCCTGGAAGAATCCGTCCTTTCATGCCGACCTGCTGCGACTCGTCCGTCGCTACGGGTCCGAAGGCACCCCGGACGCCTATGATGCCTGTCAGCACCTGATTAAATCCGCACCTGAATCGCAGCAGGAAGTCGTCCTGCAGGCTCTGCATCAGGGGCTGGCCGAACGGTCCGGTGAAGCTTCTTTATCTCCGGCCACCAGCCAGCTGAAACAAACAATCCTGACAGCGTGGAAAAAGAACCCCGATAACAGTCTTCGCACGCGACTGGCGCTGCAGGTTCGTCTGGACGAAACCTACACCCATCTTCTGGAAAAGATTGGCGGTCAGGAATCCGCCACCGACCTGAAGGATAGACTGGCCATTCTGGCGGTCTACGGAAAAGAAGACTGTGTGGAGCCCGTATTGCCCCTTCTTGGCGAAAGCCAGCCGGAGTCCGTCCGAATGGGGGCAATAGACGTGCTGCAGCGATTTGCTCAACCAGAGATCTCAGCCGCAATTCTGAGAGATTTTCTGACCATGTCACCGGCGATGCAATCACGCAGTCGGGATGTTCTGTTCCAGCGTCCGCAGTCGACCCTTGCATTCCTAAAGCTCGTCGAACAAAAACAGGTCAAGCCGGCTGACGTTCCGCTGGATCAGCTGCGACCTCTGGCATTGTTTCAGAATGCAGAAATTGACGGTCTTGTTCGACGTTTCTGGGGAAACATACAACCGGCAACACCTGAAGAAAGACTGGCCGACGTTCGCCGTTTCAGCAACGATCTTCGCGCAGCATCCGGGAACCCAATGGATGGCAAACTGATCTATGCAAAACATTGTGGCAGTTGTCACAAACTGCATGGGGAAGGGACACCCATTGGTCCCGATCTTTCGGGCACGGTTCGAGGCGATCAGATGTCTCTTCTGACCAATATCGTTGCCCCCAGCTCCGTCGTCCGACTGGAGTATCTGAGTTACATTGTGACCACAACCACCGGGGCCATCCACACGGGACTTCTGGTTGAACAGGACGCGGCATCAGTGACCTTGCTCGATGCAAAAAACCAGCGCACTCGGCTGAGTCGAAATGATATCGAGGAAATGACGGAATCGCTCGTTTCGCTGATGCCCGAAAAAATTCTTGAGCAGCTGTCACCTCAGCAGCTTCGCGACCTGTTTGCGTTCCTTCAGCAGGCACCGCCTTCCGATGCGGCTAAATGACATTCACACGGTTCCGGCAAAGTTTAAGGTACGATCGGCTGTACCCACGCTCGCTCAAACTCTCCGGCTTCCGAAGGATTGGGATGGCGGCGAGACGACGTAATGAGCGCCCGCACATACAGTTCATCGCCGGTGATTTCGTAGGTCCCAGCGGATCCCTCGACAGATTTCAAAATCTCTCCGACATCACTGCTGTAACGTCGAGTCAGACCGGCTGCCTTTTCTTCGTCAGAAACCGCGGGTTCTGATTTGTCGTCAAAGCCTTTGCGAGTACCAATAAAGTCAATGCGATACGTCACTCCGTCTTCCGGACTGACTTCGACTTTCAGCTGATTTCCTTTTCGGGAAATCTTTCTGAGCGTAACGCCACTGCTGGAATAAAAACGGGCATCTTCAAGAGCCGTGACAATCGCATCGGGAGACAGTTCCGATTCGAGCACCATCACCCATCCACGTCCAGGCTGACTGCCTTCAACCGACTCGCCCTTGTGATAGTTGTGACCATCATCCGTCGCCAAACCGTACATCAGCGGCAAGTCCAGTTTCGACAGCCGCCAGGTATTGATGATATCCCACGCGCGTTCTGTGGAAGCATGCTCTGCATCTCCCGAATTATGAACTCCCGGATGTCCGTTATAGACCTCAAAGAACCGCTCGCCATTGATCTGCATCAGTTGTTCAGCGGTCACCGCATAACCGAAATTCGGATGATTCAGATGCAGGAGAGTCTTAACACCCGTGCGTTCACGGCGAGCAATCACGGCATCAACGTTCTGCTGGATTGTTTCCACAACACTGGAGCCGCCAAGAGGAGTCAGCAGCTCAGTGGTGTTGGTCGCACACAAATGGATGGGAAGGTTGCGGAATCGATCAGTCACTTCTTCACCCTGAATCAGCAAATACTCCTGCGGAACGGCAATGCGATCAAAAATTTCGTCGAACGTCTTTAGGCGGACCTCCTTTTTCCCTTCCTGTTCGCGAGTCATAACCCATTCAGGAGGAAATTTAGCGATCAGTTTTTCAAACGCTTCGACTCCGCCTTTGGTTTGATCGATGCCGACCCAGCGTTCTCCCTGAAGCAGCACATTGTGGTCCGTAAATACGAGAAACTGATAGCCACGGTCCTTATACCAGGATGCGATCATTTCAGGATAATCATCCCCGTCACTCCAAAGTGAATGGGTATGCATATTTCCCTTCAGCCAGCGAACCTGAGAATCAGCGGTCAGTTCAAAGTCATCGCCAAAGGCAATCCCCGACTGCAGAAGAAGAACAATCAGCCCAGGCACGAAAACGAGTTGTTGGAAACGTCCAGTCGTTTTAGCAATCACCTCAGCGCCCCCTGTCGTGCGACCCGCGACAGCAACTTGCCTTACGGATTACAGTTAGTTTTTAAACCTGCCAATCAATTTCTCCAAGTGCACCCTAACAGTGAAGCAGAGACCTTGCAACACCACGGAACAGTAAACAATTCGGTAACCGTTCACGGTATCAGACTGAACGATCAATGGCGGGGAGTTCACTGCTCAGACGCCGCATTCCCAAAGAAGTCCGACAGCGTCACGGGCACAGAATCAGATGGTCCATGTAAACAGTGGCCGAGGATTCCGGATCGACACAGTACAGTTCAACCTGCGTAATACGATCCATGTGCATACGCCGAGTCGCCGGAGAAGATTCCACGTCCTTCAGACGGATGGAATACGTTTCTGTTCCACCCGCCGCAATCGTTAATTTCTGATGAAATCTGTCCAGCGGATCGAATTCACTGTTCACATGTTCGGCATCCGAGATCTTCAGAACCATGCTGATTGCGCGAGCCCCAGGATTGTGCAAAGTCAGCTGCAGAGTATTTGCCTTGGTCCAGTCCGGATTCGGCCAGTTCATTCCAACTCCGGAAAACATCGCAGGAACTAAATCAATCCTGAGCGAGTATCGCCCCGCTGCAGCCCATTCCTCAGATCGGGAGATCATCGAGTCCATCTCAGACCACAGACCCATCTCCCCCAGCCGTTCGAAAGAGCTCAATAACGGAAACTCCCGCTCTTGCCAGTAACTGTCCCAAATCTGCAGGATCGGCGGCAAACTGATTGCGAGAAGTGTCCCGGAGGCAATGGTCAGCATCAGATTGCGCAACGATCGTCGAAGCCGAAATGCGATAACGCAAAGAAATCCGGCTAAAATTCCAGCTCCATTGGCTGCCACATCTCCCACGGATGGTTGCCGTCCCGACAGATGCTGAAGTAATTCGCCAGTAACTCCTCCTCCCAGAAGTGTTATGGCCAGCAGCGTCAGTTTCCGCCATCCCAGGGGCACCAGGATCACATGTTTCTCAGATAACCCCAGACATCGAGGGTCAAGGATCGCAGCAACTATCACGTAAATCAGAAAAAATGCGGGTGCATGGCCAAGGTCAAACGCATTGCTCCAGACACGACCATTCACGGGAAACGGGAAAAGTAATCCCAGTAAAAGAATTCCCAGGCAGCTCACCACCACAGCCAGTCGGCCGAGCAGGGCATTCTGCCGTCGCCCCCGCTTCGAACAAACACCATCCGCAGAACGTTCGCTGACTGTTGTCTCCAACATCAAAGTCTCATCTTCTATTCCCGGACGTTGCCTTGCCACTGCTGTCAGGAAAACCTCACAGGCCGCCTCATGCAGTTAACAGACTCAAAAGCAAAGATACAAGTTGAAACTTATTAAGAATTTAGGACGACACCCTGCACAATCCGCTTAATCAACAAATTCTTCGCACCACTCCAATTCAACCACATATTACCCATTATTCCTTCACGAAAAAGCCACCCTATGTTCGATCAATACCCCACACTCTGTAATCATCAGATCACGGAGCGGACAGCAATTCCCCCTGCTGTTAAAGGAAACACCGGAGCCAGGGTCTCCGAGGAGTCATTGGAAATGCAATACGATATTGCGGTCATTGGAAACGACGAAAGTGCGTTTGAAATGTTGTATGCGGCGGCGGCAGCAAAACTGCGCGTGGCCGCGATTCTGTCGGAATCATGTCATTCGGCGTGGATAATGTCGCAGTCGCTGCGGCGTCTTGTCAGCGGACTGATGGCCGACAGCACCGCCGCACGGCGACGACTGATGCAAAAGTCGGGCACTCCAGGAATGTTGCAGCGATTGCTTGCCAAAGCCGTGGCTGCAGAAGTCAGCGAACAGATCAGCACGCTGGAGCCACTGGGCATTGATGTCTTTATTGGTGAGACGCGGTTCCGTAATCGACTTGAAGTGATTGTCTCATCAGGAGTGGATTTCAGTCGAACGGCCGTCAATTCGGCAAACTATGTGATCGCCACGGGAGTGCGACAGACGGCCGTACATCGGCCGCTGGGGTTGCTGCCTTATCATCGCCCGGAATCTCTTTTTGATGGTCGTCAACTGTTGCCGGACATCTGCGTGGTTGGTGGAGGAGACATGGGCGCAGGGCTTTCTTCTCTGTTCAGCCTGTTTGGAGTGCGTGCAGAGTTACTCACTCGGGAAGATCGGGCGAGTGCTCTTATGGAGCTTGCTGAATCAACTGGCGTGAGAATCGGACATCACTGTTTCGATGAAGCGGCTCCGCTGGCAGACATGAAAATTTCTAAAACGAGAACCCTGGTGGACTGTCGAAGGTCAGTGGGTTTTACGGAGAACCTAAATCTGTCGGCCATTGGCGTGGAGCCGGACGAGAACGGCAAGCTGTGGTGTGCCAATCACTTTGAGACGTGGTGCACAGGAGTCTTTGGAGTGGGTGACGTTGTGGGCTTTTCTCCGGACGGGAGGCTGTCGCCGTCCCGTCAGGCTGGAAGGGTGCTGAATCGACTGAACCATCGAATCCCTCGCCCCAACTATCTCAAATCCCGGACCCGTTTGGTTTTAACCTGAGACCCGTGAATCTGACACCGGAACACTCAGTGACGCAAGCTGCCAGAAATCTGCCGGCGGTTCTGTCTGAAAGTGAATCCACTGGCGAAGAATCGGATGCAGAAATCCCAGGGATGCAGCGTGGAGAGCATGGCGTTCTTCGGTTGGCTCCTCACCATCAAACCGGGGAGCCTTCCGAATCGCTCCAAACGCAGCATAATATTCGTCGCCAGCAACCGGATATCCGATTTCGGCCAGATGAACACGAATCTGGTGGTTTCTTCCGGTAAACAAAACACACTCGACGAGTGAATATGCACCGAATCGGCGAATGACCGAGACTCGGGTCTTTGCAGGTCGAGCGTTTCTGGCACCCGGCTTCGCAGACATCAGCACACTGTTGCCACCCGGGTACTGACCAATCGGCAGTTCAATCAGCCGTGATTCCCAATGTGGGTTACCCTCAATCAGAGCCCGATAGGACTTCGATAATTTTCCCTGCTGAAAATCGATCGACAGCAGCCGATGAGACAGGTGCTCCTTCGCAGCCACCAGCAAACCGCTGGTCATCCGATCCAGCCGATGAACCACGCCCGGACGCAGCAGACCACGGATCGCGGATTGCCGATCCAGATGCCCCTGCAGCACATTGGACAGGGTACCTTCCTGGAAATCTCCAACAGGATGTGCGACGAGACCCGCAGGCTTGTCGACAACGATAATCCAGGGATCCTCATACACGATCGGAACTGAACCGGAACATGGTTCCAGTAATTTATCCGGCGGCTCAACAAGCTTCAGAACAACTCTCTGATTCGTAAAAACCCGATCGCCGGCGGAAGCAGGCAGATCATCAATCCGCGCGAGGCCCTGGCTGACCATTCGATGCAGTCGCCAGCTCGTATAATTGCGGAGATGTTTGCTCAGAAACGAGTCGATCCGCACACCGGAAAGATAACGTTCAACAATGAACTCCAGCGTGGACATCAGGGATCCGTTTTCGGATCTTCAGGTGAACCAGACGAATCGAACTTCAGTTTTTTCTGCCGCTCATCACGAGCGGCCAGTTCGCGAAACAGCAGGCTGGGCTGTATGTCGCGGTTGTGCTGGTACTTTCCGCTCTTATACTCTGTCACAGCTCCTTCAACGGTGTGATAGAACACCTGGCAAACCTGCACCCCGGCATAAACTCGCACAGGCTGGATCGCAAACATTTCGAGCGTCCAGTAGCCACAGAATCCCACATCTCCAAAACCGGCCGTGACGTGAACAAACAGACCGAGCCGGCCGATTGAAGACCGACCCTCAAGCATTGGCACCAGATTTCGAGTTTCCGTATATTCAATTGTACGGCCGAGATACAGCTGATTTGGCTGCAACACAAGTCCCTCCGGCGGGATGGAAATCCTGCGAAATCGATTCGGACGTTTCATATCCAATACAATTTCTTCGTATTCCAGCAGTTCATCGTGAAGGCGCAGGTTGTAGCTGTTCGGATTCAGCTGATCTTCGTTGAATGGCTGAATCTGAATATTACCTCCCAGCTGAGCCCTGATTTCGCTGCCACTTAAAATCATAGAGGACCTTTTTTGCTGCAAACGCGGCATGAACCCGAAAAAGTCGTCCGTTAACTGCAATGGCGACTGCTGCCGGTCAATTCACCATTGGAAAACGAAGAGTACGGCGGGATCGTCCGCGTTTCAAATCACATGACAGCGATATCAGGAGGTAACACCTCCAGCAGCACAGCCCCATCCTGCAGACTGACATCAGCGTGCCTGCATGCAGAGGGAATCAGAATCGTCGCCCCGGGACGCAACACTGCCTGAAAGGAATCGGAAGTCAGCGTACCCTTTCCTTTGAGACACATCAGAATTCGAAAACAGTTTCCGCTGCGAAACTCGAACTGACACGCCCCGAAATGCCGACGAATCACAAAATATTCCGACCTGACCAGTTCCTCAAATGCATGGCCATTGTCGTTCATTGCCGTCGGAATCACCGGGTTGACAGGCCCTCGGTTGAAGTCTGTGCAGGCAATTGATTCGTTCAGATGCAGCGATCGGGGTTTTCCATCGGTCCCAAGTCTGCCCCAGTCGTGTAAGCGGAACGTCAGATTGCTCTGCTGCTGCACTTCAGCCAGCAAAATTCCAGGCCCCAGTGCATGGACGGTGCCTGCGGGGACAAAAACGCAATCCCCCGGCTGCACTCCAATCAGGTGCAAACACTCTTCGACACAACCCGCCTGCACGGCATCCCTGACATGCGCAGCCGTCACTCCGGGCTTCAATCCGGCGCAGATTCGGCTGTCCTCCGCCGCATCGATAACGACCCATGCCTCGGTTTTTCCATTTTCATGAGGATCAAATTTTCGAGCCTGTGCATCGTTTGGATGCACCTGAAGCGACAACCAGTCCTGAGCGTCCAGATACTTGATCAAAAGCGGAAACTGGTCGATTCCGTTTTGGCGACCCAGCAATTCTTCCCCATCCCGCTGGACCAGGTGATTCAGCGGCATTCCGCGATATGGGCCCTCAGCGACCCGACTCTGATCAGTCCCGTGATCAGCAATTTCCCAGCTTTCCGCATAATCTGACTCGGGCCCCAGGGGTTTGCCCAGCATCGAGCCGAGCCGAGTTCCGCCCCAGCGAATTCGCTTCAGAACTGGCTCAAAGATCAACGGCTGCATGAAAATCCCCCCCCTTCCGCCAAATTTGTGGCCCACCCGAAGAATCGACATTCTGCTGCACTCACGATGTATATTCCAACGTCATTGCAAAAAAACGTTCAAATGCCAGCATCGTCGCGTAGCAAAGCACCGGCAGACGAATTTATCAAAATGTCTTACTCTGCTGATTCTGTCTGCTAATATTAACAGTTTCGTGGATCCGATTTTGCCGAATTGTACGATCCTTACAAACAGGCCGACGGAACAGACACTGGCAACAGCCTTATGGACCTATTGGAGAAGTGACGGAATGCGTTTGTTGATCACCGGCGGAGCTGGTTTCATTGGCAGCCATATTGCAGAAGCCGCCCTGGCCAAAGGCTGGACAGTCGGCGTTCTCGATAACCTCAGCACCGGTCGACGCGAGAATGTGCCGCCTTCGGCCACATTTCTTCATTCAGACATCAGAAATAAGGCGGAAGTCGAAGCGGCATTCCGAGAATTTCGCCCCACAGTCGTAAGCCATCAGGCGGCTCAGGCCAGCGTTGCAATCAGTGTTCGCGAACCTCAGCTGGATGCGGAAATCAATATCCTCGGGTCTCTGAACATTATGCAGGCTTCCGTCGCCCATAATGTGCAGCGGCTGGTGTTCGCAAGTACCGGTGGTGCCATTTACGGTGAAGTTCCCGACGGTACGCGGGCGAGCATATCCACAGCGCCTGTGCCCGTAAGCCCCTACGCATGCAGTAAATTTGCAACCGAGAAATACCTCGAGTGCTTTCGGACAGAACATCACCTTAAGCCAACAATCCTTCGATATGCCAACGTTTATGGTCCTCGCCAGGATCCACATGGTGAAGCCGGAGTCGTTGCCATATTCTGCAATCGAATGCTGGCGGGTGAGGCGATTCGAATCAATGCACGTCGCTCCATTGGCGATGCAGGATGTGTCAGGGATTATGTTTATATCGATGATGTGGCCCGGGCAAACATTGCAGCACTGGAAGGATTGATTCCTGACCCCATACTTAACGTGGGAACCGGACGAGAAACCACAACACAGGAACTTGCAGAATGCCTGCAGAAGGAACTCGGATCCAGGGTTCCTGTCACCTTTTCTGAACGTCGCGCCGGCGATGTGGAAAGATCGCTTCTGGATGCAGACAGAATGGCTGAACTGCTGGGCGCTCCGACAGATGTTCACGCAGGTCTGGCTAAAACGGCCGCATGGTTCAAAGCACAGATAACCCACTGAGAACCGCAGCTTGAGTGTTTTCCAGGAGGGCGAGGCTCCTGCCGAGCTTTTCTCGGCTCAGCGGGAGCTTCGCTCTCCCAGTTTCGGCTCAGCAGGAGCTTCGCCCTCCCAGCGTTGGCGCAGCGGGAGCTTCGCTCTCCCATATTCGGCTCAGCAGGAGCTTCGCCCTCCCATCTGCCGCGATGATTGGTATGTTTTCAATCGCCGCGCGCCCTAAAGTTTTTAGAAGAGGCCCAGTGCGGTTACAGCCTGTCAAATTCGATCTCCCGATATTCCCTCTTTCCGAATATTTTTCATCTCAGGCGGGTCTTTGCTCTCCGACGCCCCGGAGTATTCACGCGTGCGGGAATGCTCGGAAGAACCGTTTTATCCAAACAAATTCGCGTGCCCGGATTTAGCCAGTCAAAACTACCGCTGTTTAAAGCACGCCGACACAGTTCGCAAACTTCTTCTGTCTTCTGCGCAGCAAAGTCCATAGTGGTTGGCGGTATGCAGAAAACCCGGGTTTTGCCGTACCTTCGATGCGGAACGACGGGCATCGGCATCTTCACATATCCGTGACAACCAGTCAGAAGGATGACTTCATGTCTTCGATTGGTGAATTTCAAAAAGAACAAACAGCAAATGCCACTGTCAGGTGGTCTTTGCTGGGTGCTACCGCACCAGGAACCGCCACTCAAAGCATCGTGGTGCCGAACTGTTCTTTTCGAATTGGTCGGCGGCCGGATATGGATCTGAGAATTGATTCTCCGGTGGTGAGTGGCTCACACGCCGAGCTGTTCCAGAGTGGGGGAAATCTGTATGTACGGGACAGCGGAAGTACGAACGGAACATTCGTCGATGGCATCCGCATTACCGGAGACACACTGCTCTCCGACGGAGCAGCACTCGATGTGGGCGACACGGGGTTTCGAGTTGTAAAGCATTTTCATAACGCGACCGGCCCCGAAGCCGCAGCACTGTATAAGCGAACCTGCTCGTCGCAGGATGTCTTCAATGTCGTCGGACGCCGAAGTTTGTCCCAGCTGCTCAACGGAGGCGAAGCACTGCCGTGTTACCAGGCAATCCATTGTCTGAAAACGGGTGCCGTGATAGGACATGAATATCTCGTCAGAACGGCTCTTCCCGGAATCGAAACTCCGGGACGCCTGTTCGAACAGGCTCGCAAGGCCGGTCGTGAAATTGAACTGAGTAAGTTCTGCCGCGCTCAGGGAATGCAATTCAGCCATCTGATTCCATCCTGCACACCCGTATTCCTGAACACGCACCCCATGGAACCTCTTCTTGACGTCGTGGTTCCTCATATGCTGGAGCTCCAGAAACAGTATTCCGGACGCGCGATGGTGCTTGAAGTTCATGAAGCAGCCGACACGGAACCCGGACTGATCCGCGAAGCCCGAAGACGGCTGGCTGCTGTCGGAATCAAACTGGCTTTCGATGACTTCGGATGCGGACAGGCTCGAATGCGAGAACTGATTTCCGCATCCACTGACTACATCAAGTTTGACCCATCACTTCTGCGGGAACTTCAGCAGGTCTCCGCTGAACAGCTCCGCCTGTTTACGGCAATCATTCGAGGAATTCAGGGCGAAGGTGTCATTGCTGTGGCCGAAGGAGTTGAAACAGAAGAAATGGCCACTATGTGCAGAGAAATCGGGTTCGACCTGGTTCAGGGCTATCTCTTCAGCCGCCCATCCATTCTTTAAGATCAGCCCACCCCCTCATACAAGCAACTCGCCAATTGGAGTCGGGTCTTCCAGCATTGCGGTCGGTCGACCACGATGGTCCAGCAACTGTAAGGCAGGATCTATACCGAGTGCCTTGTAAATCGTTGCGTGGATGTGCTCAGGACGAACGGCGCGCGTTACCGGGCGAGTTCCATTGGAATCCGTTGAGCCCACAATCGTACCGCCCTTGATTCCCCCGCCTCCGAGAAGGCAAAACATAGCAGCCCCCCAGTGGTCGCGACCAGGCGTGCCTTTGCTGAGAGGAGGACCACCGTTACCTCCATCGTTCATACGTGGAGTACGACTGAACTCTCCGCACAAAATCACCATTGTGGACTCCAGCATCCCTCGCTGATCCAGATCCTCAAACAACGCTGAGACTGCACTGTCAACCTGCGGCAGATAGTTTTCCATCCCCGACTTCAGGTCCCAGTGATGATCCCAGCCGCCATAATGGACCGTAACAAACCGAGTCCCGGCTTCCACAAGACGACGAGCCAGCAATGTGCTCTGACCCCATGAATGACGACCATAACGGTCACGAAGCTTTTCGTCTTCGGTACTCAGATCAAACGCCTTACGGGCACGGTCACCCGTGATAAAGTCATAGGCGTCTTCGTCAAATCGATCTCGAACAACAAACTGGCCTGACGCATCGACAGTGCGTGAAAGTCGATCCAGATCGCTGACAAGAGTTCTGCGATATTGCAGACGCTCCAGCGTGAGTCCGGCATGCATATTCAGGTTGTCAATCTTAAAGTTTGCACTATTTGGATCACCACCCGTCTGAAACGGATCGTACTGGCCGCCCAGCCAGTTACCTCCAAAGTACCCCGGAACCAGTCCAATACTGCTGGCGACTGGGACAGCCGCATACGCCGGCATGCTGCGATGCCGCGGACCCAGCTGCTGCGCAATCACTGAACCAAGCGATGGAAATTTGCCAGCCGTGGCGGCTCCACTGACCCCCATGTCTTTGGTGGTCAGCATTCGATGGCCACCGGCAAAGTGATCACCTGTGTCATGATACAGCGATCGCACAATCGAAAACTTATCCGCCACTTTCGCCTGTTTCGGAAACAGCTCTGTAATCTCGATTCCCGGCACATTGGTGCGAACTGGCTGCCAGATTCCGCGATACTCGGCCGGAGCATCCGGTTTCATATCATACAGATCCAGATGACTTGGACCGCCGTCCAGCCAGATCAGAATGGCCGAACGATCTTTACGATCCGGATTAGCGGACCCTGCAGCCCTGAGAACGTCCGACAGACCAGCACTGGCCATCCCGGCCACTCCCAGCTGTACGAAGCTGCGCCGAGAAATCCCGTCACAATATCGGGCCGACTGCCCCATCTGAATCCGCAACATCCGATTCTCCCCTCATGGAAGACTTTTCACGACCGTGGTCACCCTCATCATCAATCAACGCCCAAAGCAACGCCCAAAGGGCCTCTCAGGAGATTCTGAATCATCACTCCACTCTTTACAACGTTTCATCTGACTCTCAGGCAAAGTTTATTAACGGCTCACGGCACAAATTGCTGCCTTTTTGTCCAGCGCCGAGTGGTTTTCTCCTGGTCTAACCCAGTTCGCGGCCCTGACGACGACATTCTGCCGCCAGTACATCCTCAAGGAATCGCAACTGGTCAGCATCACTGGGCAGGTCGAACTTCAGACGGTTCGCCACACCTGTGGCGATTTGCGTTTTCAGCTGGTCAGCCTGAACTGCTGGCAGCAGATCCCAGCGATCAAGAAGCGTCTCGATCGCTGTGAAATCCGCGGCCGTCAGCCGACTCAGGGATGACGGTGGAATTCGAAACATCATCTCCGACACTGAACGCGAACCCAGTCTCTGACGAATTCCTCCCAGCGTCGCAAGCTGTTCCTGAACAACGATCGTGCCTGCCACCATATCTCCAAACCTCTGATGTCGAACCGACAGCAGGGGAACAATCCAGAGCACCGGCAGATGATCGAGTACTCTAAAGACATTGCGAAGCAGGATACTAAGACCGTCCAGTGCGAAACCGTCTGTTTTGACGACTCGAATTCGAGACATTCGCTTTCCAGGCGTCTGACCGCGCCACAGCAACTCACACAACCCGAAATAAAAGAAGTTTCCAAGACCCAGTACCAGAACCACCAGGCCCATCATGTACATCAGGGCATCCTGCCCTGATTCTTCCGACTCCAGCTCATTTGCCACAGGTTCAATAAAATTCCGCAGCACACTGTCTGAGGCTACGCCACCGATCAGCAGCGCTACGAACACCAGGAACAAAATGACGGCCAGTATCAGACGATCAACAAACCAGGCAATGAACCGTGTACCCAGCCCGGCACTGCGATACGAAAGTTCAATATTTTCCGGTGTTTCAAAGGCAATCGAGTCAGCCGACATTCAGCTCAGTTCCAAAAGAGCACTGGTCTAAACGCTGTTCACTGTCCGGACGGCAACCGTTCTGGTATTTTCAAACCGGACGATTCCAGCTTATCCCTGTCATTGATGATCAGAATCAGCAGTCAGTATGGTCGCTTTTATCTCCCGCAACAAGCCTGACTGGGACGAGCTGGAACAGCTGCTTAGCCGTGCTCGCCGATCCGTCAGGCAGCTTACTCCGGATGAAGTCAGTCGGCTCGATGTGCTTTATCGTCGAACGACAGTGCACCTGGCACAGGTCCGATCGCGTACAGACGACAGGAATCTGATTCAATATCTGAACAGCCTGACCTCGGCAGCACACAGCCTCATTTATGTGTCTCCCCGAGGCAGTATTGTCAGAGGAGGACTTCAATTTCTGATCGAAGGGTTTGCTCGTTCCATTGCACGCAGCTGGGTCTGGCATGCGATTTCGCTAATATTGCTGTTAAGCGGAGCGTTACTGGCATCTTTCGCAGGGGCAGGGGATGTTGCAGCGTTATATGCCCTGCTTCCGGCAGGCGAAACCCGTGTGCCGGGAGCCTCACGGGAACTTTTGATGGAGACGCTGAGATCGGGACGTGAAATGGGTTCTGCCGGAAAATTTGTATTTGCTTCGTTCCTTTTCAGTCACAACTTTAAAGTTGGACTGCTGTCCATGGCACTCGGCATTCTGGCGGCCGTTCCCACTGTTATCCTGATCGTTTATAACGGCATGATCCTGGGCGCGTTCGCGGCCGTGCATCACCAGGCTGGAATCTATGGGGAAATGTGGGCCTGGATTTTACCTCACGGAATCACCGAGATCGGCGCCATTGTGCTTTGCGGAGGAACAGGCCTGCAGATTGGCTGGGCCACAGTTTGCCCCGGAGCCCGGTCGCGGGCGGCTGCACTCAAAGAAGTAGCTGCCGAAACGGGCAGGACGATCATCGGAGCAGGGCTGATGCTGATCTTCGCAGCCATCATCGAAAGCTATTTTCGCCAGAGCCATCTTTCAACCACAGTCCGGCTGACTTTTGCAGCCGCGACAGCAGTCTTCTGGATTCTCTATATCAGCTTCGGATTCATTCAGGAACGCCGGATCTGAGTTGGAATCGTCTTAACTGATGAAGCGTCGAGTTTGAGTCGAATCACCGGGATCACGGCCTGGCGTAACAGGGAATCGCAATTCGTCACTCGGAGAGTGACGGCTACTTTGCTCACCTGATTGTGCTGGCTGATAATGACACACGAATCCATTCAGTGATCAACGTGCATCTGATTAATATTTTCAATTTGATTAAACGGCTTTGATTAAAGGGCCTGCCTTCGCAGTTCAAGAAAGTGATTAATCAGAGGCACAGTCAGCCGATCGGGCACAACATCCAGGACCTCAATTCCGCTCCGACGAACAGCGTGCAATGCGCGTTCTCGTTCACGCAGCAGCTGAAAGGCAAGCGCCAGCCGAGTGGAATCGGCAGTCCCCTCGGGCGGCTGACTGATCATTTGATCCATCAGCGGAGTCTGCAATGCAGCAAACAGAATGACATGGCGTCGTGCGAGTGTCGCCAGCGACGCTCGAAAACGCTGAGTTGTCTCGGCATCTATGAGGTCTGACAGCACAATAATCATGGCTCGCTTCTGCTGTCGCTGCTGAAGTCTGGCAAAAATCCGGCTGAAATCCGTTTCCCTCCAGCGAGTCTGCGCGGCAAATACACATTCGGAAATTGCCTGCATCGAAGACATCCCGGCCTGAGGCGGCAAATATCCCAGCACCTGATCGTCAAACAGTGAGATACCGCAGCGGTCCCCCCCACGCAGTGCCACTCTCGCAAGCATCAGGGCTGAATCAACAGCACAGTCAAGCTTACTACCCCTGCCAGCGTCAGCACCCATCAGCCGTCCACAGTCGACCAGCAGCATCACGTCCCGATGGCGTTCAATTTCGTACTTCCTGACAACCAGATGGCCAACGCGGGCCGTTGTTCTCCAGTCAATTTTCCGGGGGTCATCGCCTTCGCGAAACTCATTCAGCGATTCAAACTCGGTTCCAGTTCCATGCTGACGTATCCTCGACGCCTTATCCAGCAGCACCACCTGTGCGTCCGCGTCCTGCGCCAGTCGGTCTGCCGAATAATACGTCTCCGGGAATACTCGAATACTCTCCGAAGACAGAGTCTTCTTCTGACCTTCCAGCAGCCCCATCGGTCCGCTGACTCTCATCCACATTGGTCCGAAAACGTGGACACCACGAACCGGAATACGAAAAATTTCGTCGACTTGAAATCTCCGCTGCTCCCCGGACAGTTCGAAACTCTGAGTCGAAAGTGCCGGCATAGCAGCGTCAGGAACGCAGTCGCGAATCAATCCCTGAATCATACGCGCCATGGAAGGCTTTGCGGGCTGTTCAGTTTCCGAACTTCGAACGATCGTCCATGAAATCCGAAAGTCCTGATCACGTCCGGCAAGCGATGGCAGTGTGCGGCTGACACTCAGGTTGTTGAGATACTGCCGGATATAATAAGCATCACGAATGCCGACAATCAGCAGTCCCAGCAAAACGGGCGGCCAGAACCAGACGATTTGCGGCAGCACAAAGCTGGCTGCGGAAAGAAACAATCCGCCCGCCAGTATGCGAATCAGATTCTTACCAGGACGAAACTTCATCGAGGAACCTCGACGGATTCCAGCAGGTTCAGCAGTACTTCATCCGCTGCCGTACCCTCCAGCTCAGTCGCCGGACTCAGCACAACACGATGCCGCATCACGGCCAGAAACGCCTGCTGAATATCATCCGGTATAACAAAATCGCGGCCGGCAAAACGGGCGAAGCTTTTCGCCGCCATCAGCAGCATCAGGCCGGCTCTGGGACTTGCTCCCACAGACAGGGAATCATCATTGCGTGTTGCCTGAAGCAGTGCTGACACGTACTGAATCACTTCTTCTCTTACATGAGTATTCCGAATCCATTGTCGTGCCTCCACGATATCCTGCGGTGACACAACCGGCTGAACACCCATGGCAACAGGATCAGACAGACCGCCGTTTGCATGATGTTCACGCAGGATACGCTGTTCGGCAGCCGGGTCCGGATAAGGCATGATCACTTTGAACATAAACCGATCCAGCTGCGCCAGTGGCAGCGGATATGTTCCTTCCTGCTCCACCGGGTTCTGTGTGGCAAACGTAATAAAAGGATTGGGCAGCGGATGAGTCACTCCATCATGAGTCACTCCGATCTCCTGCATGGCCTCAAGAAGCGAAGACTGAGTCCTCGCAGACGCCCGGTTGATCTCATCAGCCAGCAGAAAATTCGTAAACACCGGGCCACGGCGAAATTCAAACTGACCGGTCCCCTCAAGGTAGATGGATGAGCCCGTGATGTCTCCGGGAAGCAGGTCAGGGGTCATCTGCACTCGCCGAAACTGCAAACTCAGTGTTTGTGCAATGGTACGCACCAGCAGGGTTTTGGCAGTCCCGGGAGGACCTTCCAGCAGGACGTGCCCACTGCTGAAAAGCGCGGCAAGTGAAAAATCAATGACTTCGTCCTGCCCACAAACTACTTTCGAAATTTCACTGCGGATCGCTTTGTACCGGTCTTCGAGAGACACGCCATCATCCTTTGTATAAGTGCACCAGTCTGCCGTTCACTGACAGCACCGGTCAAACGTGAGTACCGACTGACTTCATTCAGGACCTGTTCCAGAACCGAAGCGGATTCCGGGTCTTTGCGAGCAATAGCGCTAAGCAGTGGCTCCCGTTCCTTTTGATCAGGTGGCAGCCCATAATCTTTGCGAAGCCGCCACAAAACGCCCTCGCACACATTCTGAAGAGACCAGATCTCATGGCCTCGGCTCTGTCTCAATAATCCTGACATCGCCTCAAGATATTCACCAACAGCACGACGGCGAAAAGGCGGATCCGCCAGCGGAGGTCCCGGGAATATGGCGGCCCTCCAGATCACAGCGGATGCAAGCCCAAGCAGCGAGAGACATGCGGTCAGCCATGTCCTTCGGGTAAACAGCCAAAGCGGATTGCCCCGAATCGTCGCACCATGATAAAACTCGTCAAAGACAATCGTCTTCCCACCTCTTAGCAAAATCGACGCGGCAATCGGCAGGTGATCTGCCACGGCAATCCTTCCATTGGTAATCAGCTGCGGCGTGCTGACCACCGTCACATGGCCATCGCCATGCGAATACCGCGCAGCGATGCAGTGCAAATTCTTTTCTTCTCTTGCGTCGGATCCGGATCCTCCCCGAATCCAGAGGGCATCGGCTGGACTATTTGAACCAATGCTCGAACGAATGCGGATTGCATCAAAGCCATCGGCAGACAGCTCAACCAGCCGATCCTGGCTGATGGTTTCGGAAAACGCTCCCGCAGCGTGAACTCGGTATCGCTCAAATTGCGGCCTGCTGGCGGCTTCGAGCTCAGCATGATCCTCCATCGGCGGCACAGTGTACAATTCGACGTCTTTTAGTCCCAGCAATTCAAAAACTGATGCTGGCTCAAATTTCTTAACATCCCCGACACGATCCGCTCTCTGCGTCTGTCGTCGATCCATGACAGACCTGCGCCCAGTTGTGTCATCACCGTCACTCTTTTGCGCTTTCTGCATTTGATCCTGCAGCATCTGCTGCAAAGTGGCCGGGCTGGTTCTGTCCAGCGCAACAATCAGCTCGCCGCCGTCCTTAATCCATGCGCTCAGATTCGTCAGCCACCGAGGCTCGCTTTCAGCCAGATTCAGATCGGGTCTCCAAAGAACAAAAACGGAATCTGAAAGCTGATCGACGTTTGGAGGAGTCGTTGAACGCCGAACAGGAATGCTTAGTTCTGAAAGCGTTTCAAACAATGCCCTGTAGCCCGTCGAATAAACACCAAAGGAATCCGATCCGAATTCTCCCCCCTCGCCAGCGATGGTTCGAAGCAGTGACCATCCTGCCGATACAACTGACACAACAGCGATGATAATGGCAGTCGCGATGAAGTTGCGCGGTGTCAGCATTTTTCACCTGGCTTTGCTGATGTCGCTGCCTGCAAAGATAAACAGATTTCGGAATAGGCCTGCCGACACTCTTCAAAGTCCGTCTGGTCGCAGGCTTCTTCTCCGTACCATTTCTTCTCAATTGTGTTTACCAGCATTCTGATTGACGATGCAAACGGCGAACCATGATAACGACGCAAATGCTGACGATTTGTGATACCCCTTCGAAATCGTCTGCCTTCGCGTTCCTCCAGCCGCATCAGCATGGCCCGAAACAACAATCGCACGGCTTCAATGAACGCCCCGGAAACGGCATTTCGCTCGGCCGCCTTTTCCAGTTCAGCCACCGAAAGCTGTGCCTGTTCTCCATTCGCAGAATGCGACCGCCCGCGGATGATCCTGTCTCCGCCTCCCATTGCACGCCGGAGAGTCCACAGTATATGAACCATCAATGTCGCAAGAGCAACCACAAGAATTGCAACGATCAGCCATCTGAAAATTTCCGGCAGTCCCTCGGTCATCGAATAAAGCCAGCGGAGTGGTCCCATAACCCAGCGAAGCAGAGTTGACAGCCACCAAAGCAGGTCTGACTCTGACTGCTCTGAAGTGGTATGCTGAAATTCAGGCCTGGACAACACTTCCTGAAGTTTCTGTCGAAGACTCTCTTCAGGTGGAGTGGCGATTCCCGCGACCATCTCCGACGACCTCCTAACGAATTCATCGGTCCGCCAGAACATCATCGGGATTCTTCACATTCAGGTTTTCTGCAAGCAGCTGCAGGTCAAACTGTTCATGCTGGCATCTCGCAGAGAAATAGAAGATCACCAGCGCAGCCGAGTTCACGATTAAAAGGACACACTGTATCAGAACAAAAATCAGAGTCTGAAGAAACGCCTGAGGAATCAGTCCCACGGCAATCTGCATTCCAAATCCAATCGCCCCAAGCACCAGAGCCATGGCAAAAATTCGCCCTATGTTACCCTTCATCAGCGCCCGACTGCGTTTTAACGCTCCAAATCCCCCAATTCCCTCAATAACGACAACCTGAGTTGCCAGAGAAAACCAGAATGCAGCCAGAATACCGGGGATAATTAAACAGATTAATCCTCCAACAATTGCGGCAACAACCAATATCCATGTCCAGTAGAGTTTCCCAACAGACCTAAACGCCAGCCCGAGAGCCTCTCCGAACGTTGTCATTCTTCCAAGATAAGATTTTGCTATCGTATGAATCAGAGCGGCGTTCGAAACCGGAATGACAAGTATTGCCAGTAACGTGCTTCCCATAATCAGCGGGTAATTTTCGGCCATCGCCTGATTTCTGGCCGTCGTCCAGGTCTCAAGCGTCTCCAAATTCAGTTCGGCGGGCAGGGGCGGTATCACCGTCAACTCGATTGCTGCCTGAAGCAGCTTTAGCGGTAAAAGCGTCACGGCAACAATCTGAAACAGAGCCCCAAAATGGTCTTTCGTCAGACTAATCGTCTGATCCAAAATTCCCCCCAGACTCAATGCCCGCACTTCATATTTCATGGTGCAATACTCCAGTCCAGACTCGGTGCTCTCCGGGCTTCCAGGCCCTGTTACCCCTAATACGAACCCAACAACGACAAAGCAGACCTTTCTGCCATGCCATTGTCAACCGTCCGGCCGAATTCACCAGGACGATCGGCTGATGCATTGCAAGCCGCCTCACACGCGAATCCTCCTCCCCCGGCGAAGCTGGGGGAGGTCGAGCGAGCGATAGCGAGATCGGGAGGGGGCCGGTGAACCGAGGGGTGCGCGTGCTATGGGAACGGCGTTGTGTGCAAAACGCGGCGAGCCCTCCCCCGGCCTGACGGCCGACCCCTCCCACTTCGCCGCGCTGCGCTGGAGGGGAGGTTATACACACCTCCTCCCCCGGCGAAGCCGGGGGAGGTCGAGCGAGCGATAGCAAGATCGGGAGGGGGCCGGTGAACGGAGCGACGCGCGTGTTATAGGGACGGCGCTGAGTGCAACGCGCGGCGGGCCCTCCCCCGGCCTGGCGGCCGACCCCTCCCACGTCGCTGCGCTGCGCGGGAGGGGAGGTTTTAAACACCTCCTCCCCCAGCGAAGCTGGGGGAGGTCGAGCGAGCGATAGCGAGATCGGGAGGGGGCGGGTGAACGGAGCGAG
>JALHMY010000083.1 GCA_022843805.1 Fuerstiella sp. | reverse complement strand
ATCTCGCTGCCGCTCGCTCGACCTCCCCCAGCTTCGCTGGGAGAGGAGGTTTCTTGAAACCTCCCCTTCCACGCACCTCCCCTCCCGCGCAGCGAAGCGGAGTGGGAGGGGTCGGCCGCCAGGCCGGGGGAGGGCCCGCCGCGGGTGGCACTCAACGCCATCCCAATAACACCCTCATCCCGCCGTTCACCCGGCCCCCTCCCGATCTCGCTGCCGCTCGCTCGACCTCCCCCAGCTTCGCTGGGAGAGGAGGTTCTTAAACCCTCCCCTCCCCGCAAAAACCTCCCCTCCCGCGCAGCGAAGCGGAGTGGGAGGGGTCGGCCGAAGGCCGGGGGAGGGCCCGCCGCGGGTTGCACTCAACGCCGTCCCTATACCACCTGCGTCCCAGGCCTCAGCGTGAATACGAATCAAAACTCTGGAGTGACTGGCTGGAGAATCCGGTTTCCAGACATTGTCGAATCGCTGCACTCGCCCTTCGAACATCTTCCGTATTGACATCCAGATGCGTCACCGCCCTCATGCGCTGACCGCCCATTGATCCAACATACACCCCGTGCTGTCGAAGAGCGGCGGCGAGCTGAGCGGCGGTGCCCATGGCGGGATCGACATGAAAGAAGACAAGGTTCGTGACGACTCCGCCCTCATCCAGCCGAATACCAGGAATTTCCTGCAGCATGCCTGCCAGCAAACTGGCATTCGCATGATCCTCAGCCAGTCGATCCACATGATTCTCAAGAGCATAGATCGCGGCAGCGGCAACGAGCCCGGCCTGACGAAGCGCTCCGCCGAGCACTTTCCGAAATCGACGGGCCTTTGCAATGTCCTCAGCGTTCCCGACAAGTATGGAACCCATCGGACAGCCGAGTCCTTTGGAGAAGCAAATCGAAATGGTGTCCACACATGCGGCCACATCGGCCACTGAATAGCCTCCTGCCACGGCCGCATTAAACAGACGTGCTCCATCCAGATGCAGTTTCAGCGAGTTAGCCCGAGCCCATTGTGAGACACGCTGCAGCTGAGCCAGCGGATAAAAATGGCCGCCGCCGAGATTCGTCGTGTTTTCAAGGCAGACCAGCCGAGTCCTGGCAAAGTGCTGGTCATTACCGCGAAGTTTGCCTTCCAGATCCCCAACATCCAGCAATCCGCGCGGAGCGGGGATGGGACGTACTGTCACTCCACTGAGAATCGCCGGGGCACCTCCTTCAAAGTTGGCAATATGACCGCTTTCGTTGATCAGCAGTTCATCGCCCGGCGAACAATGAGCACGCACACCCATCTGGTTACTTTGAGTGCCGGAACAGGCGAAGACGGCCGCCTCTTTCCCGAGCAGTTCAGCAACCATGGATTCGAGGCGATTGACAGTTGGATCTTCACCCATCATATCATCGCCGATTTCGGCATTAAACATGGCCGATTTCATGGCAGCCACGGGGCGAGTGACGGTGTCACTGCGCAAGTCAATTTTATTCAAAGATTTCCACTTTCGGAAAGTCGGGAATTTTTCTCTTCAATTTCCACGAAGATAACAGCCAGGCTGTATTTCAGGCAAGGCTGTGCTTCAATCTGTCAGCGTGAGTCCGCAGGAAGTCGCTGCACTTTTCTACGCCAGCAGAATATGTTACCGGAATGAACCAGACTGTTTCCATCACTACTATCGACTGCCGTCACGGTGACGCCAGACAACTGTTTCGTCAGCTGCGGGACAAGCTGAGTCCCCGCGGCAATGTCGTATCCGAGGCCGGAAGGCAGCGAACCATCCAGCTGTTTGGTGAACCGCTGAGTCCCCGCGATGTTGTTCAGCGAATCTGCGAAGATGTCCGAAAGCAGGGGCTGTCGGCTCTGCTGGAATACACTGCAAAACTGGACGGAAAGCAGCTGACACAGCAAACGATGCGAGTGCAGCCCGAAGAGCTGCAGGAAGCGGCTCGCCGGGCGTCACCCGAGTTTCTGGCAACAGTACGGAAGATCCGCGACAACGTGGCCGAGTTTCAGCGGGCCGTGCTGCCGACTGACGCCCGAGTCGTTCGCAGTCCGGGTGGGGGGACCATTGAGCTTCGACAGCGACATCTGCCAATGAAACGAGTTGGAATCTGCGTTCCCGGCGGAGCGGCCGCTTATCCCTCAACCGTTCTGATGACGGCAGTACCCGCGATGACAGCTGGCGTCCCCGAAATTGCCATCGTCGTGCCTCCAACGGATTTTGGTGGCTACAACGTGGATATGCTGGCCACCTGCCATGAGATCGGAATTCAGGAAGTCTATCGAGTGGGAGGAGCTCAGGCGGTTGCGGCTCTGGCGTACGGTGTGGAAGGAATTGGCCGAGTCGACAAAATCGTTGGCCCAGGCAACCTGTTTGTGGCCCTGGCAAAGCAATATGTCTTTGGCGATGTGGACATTGACAGCATCGCAGGTCCCAGCGAAGTGATCGTTCTTGCCGACGAAACCGCTCGAGCCGACTTCATTGCCGCCGACCTGATTTCACAGGCAGAACACAGTCCAGGCTCGGGCGTGTTGATCACATGGCATGAACCGCTGCTTGAACAGGTTCGCTCAGAACTTACGGCCCAGCTCGCCCGGTTGCCCCGGGGCGATCTGGCTCGACAGTCACTGGAAAACTACGGAGCACTGATACTCGCTCGAAGCGAATCGGAAGCCGCCGAACTGACCGATTTGCTGGCGCCCGAGCATCTGCATATCTCAATGGATGATGCCGAACGAATGCTGAAGCAGATTCAGAACGCAGGGGCCATCTTCCTCGGTCATTATACGCCTGTCGCACTTGGAGACTATGTGGCCGGACCGTCACACGTTCTGCCCACCGGCGGAACCGCAAGGTTTGCAAACGGCCTTGCCGCTACTGACTTTCTGAAACGCAGCTCTGTCATTCGGTATGATCAGAAGGCACTGGCTGCCGACGCCGACGGAGTAAGATTGATGGCCTCCAAAGAAGGCCTGACAGCACACAGTGCCAGCGTGGACATTCGACTGAAGGAAATGTGATGATCAAATCGGCCGTCACGGTTTGTATTGTGGAACAGGCGAGAAAAGGTCCGTTCGTTTTTCATGACGATGTGGCAGGCGCCTGCCGCAGGTCAGCGGAACTCGGATTTGACGCTGTTGAAGTTTTTGCGCCTTCAGGAGACGCCATTCGCCTGCTGCCTCTCAGACGACTGCTGCAGGAAAATCAACTGTCACTGGCTGCCGTTGGAACAGGCGCCGGCATGGTGGTGCACAAGCTGCAGCTATGTGATGCAGATCCGGACCGCCGACGTCAGGCTCGCGAGTTTATACGGTCGATCATCGACGCGGGGTCCGAATTTGGAGCCCCCGCGATCATCGGCTCCATGCAGGGCCGATGGGACGATCTGACTGACCGACCAACCGCAGTCTCACGTCTGCAGGATGCCCTGAACGAACTGGGTGATTATGCAGGTACCAAAGGAGTGCCGCTGCTCTATGAACCGTTGAATCGATACGAGACAAATCTGGCGACAACGCTTCACGAAGCGGTGGAACTGCTTAAACCGCTGTCGTCCCCTAACGTAAAGATCCTCGCCGACCTGTTTCATATGAACATCGAAGAGTCCAGCCCGGCAGAGGCGCTGATCAAGGCGGGACCGTTCGTTGGTCATTTGCACTTCGTCGACTCCAATCGCCAGGCAGCGGGTCGCGGACATATGGATTATTCAGCCATCGCGGCAGCTCTGGATGCGATCGGTTTTGCCGGTTACGCTTCTGCCGAAGCATTTCCTATCCCAGACTCCGACACAGCGGCAGAACAAACGATAAAGACTTTTCGGAAAGTATTTCCTCGCTGATCCCGACACGGGACGGAAGAAACTCAAACATTGAAAGAACGAATATGCTGTACTCGGAACTCATCCACCCCAAAATTTCTGAGGTGATCGCCCGGGCAGGGCACAGTGCAAAAATTCTGATCGCCGATGGAAACTATCCGGCCTCTTCCGCCATCGGCCCGAAAGCGGAACTCGTCAGTCTGAATCTCGCACCGGGGCTGGTTACCGTCGCTCAGGTGCTGAGAGTGCTGCTGACAGCCGTGCCGGTCGAAGCGATCAGCACGATGGGCATGCCGGCCGACGATCCCTACCGCCTGGCACATGATCCCCCCGTATGGAGCGACTATCGATCGATCATCAGCTCGGCCGGTTTATTGCTGGAACTTCAGCCCATTTCCCGGTGGGATTTTTATGATACCGTTGCCTCCCGTGATCATGTGCTGACAATTCAGACTGGCGATCAGGCCCTTTGGGCAAACCTTCTCCTCACCGTAGGTGTGCGAAAACCTCTCTGAAGCGGTCCGTGGCAAACCGATCTTCAGCAGAAGATGGGCATTCTGCTATGCTTTGCGGCAGAGATTGCGGAAAATTCGGCTGAGAAGGCCTGCGAATCTCCGTTCAGCCAGATTTTCTCCCCGTAAGAGTGCTCATCAGAGTGCTCAAATCGCCTGACGGCAATTGAAAACTTTCGGAGACTTTTTGATGTTGTTGCGAAGTATTTTGCCAGGATTGTCACTGGTTATTGCGTCTTTATTGCCCCTGACGGCGCATTCGCAGGACGATTTGCGATGGAAATTTCAGTCGGGTGAAACACTGAAGTATCAGGTCATGCAGAACATGCAGACTGAGATGATGGTTGGGGGTCAGAAAATCAACACCAACATGCAGCAGTCCATGGACATGGCATGGAAGGTCAGCGGTGTCACAGAGCAGGGTGACGCGGAAATCGCACAGACTGTTGATCGTGTTCAGATGAAGATGGAAGGCGGTCCATTCGGGTCACTGCAGTTTGACACAACCAGCACCGAAGTTCCCTCGAATGCCATCGTGAAAGCCATGGCGGATGTCTTCCGAAAGATCATCGGCCAGGAATTCAAGGTGACCATGAAGTCCACGGGAAAAGTGCAGAACGTGAAGGTCCCCGAACAGCTGCTCACCGCACTCAGCACGACCGGTGCAGGCAGTGCGCTGAATGAAGACACTCTCAAACAGATGATGGAGCAGTCCTCTGTTTTGCTGCCTGCGGAACCTGTAACGACCGGCCAGATGTGGGAGAGCTCTCAGCAGATCCAGCTGCCGTTTGGAGAAATGAAGGTCTCATCAAAGATGACTTATGAAGGTCGGGATCCAGCGACCGGTATGGCCCGTATTGCGATGAAGCCATCGATTTCGGTAACTCCCAAAGAAGGCTCGCCACTGCAGATGACCATGAAAAAATCTGACGGGATGGGCCGCGTTCTGTTTGATCCTCAGCGAGGCCGTATTGTGCGTTCTGATCTGGAGCTTACCCTCGAAATGCAGGTCACTCAGCAGGGACAGGTCATCGATCAGGTCGTCAAACAGAAAACAACAATGCAGCTTGCTCAGTAAAGTCTGACGTGAAGCAGCTTTTTACGAACTGACGGTTTTCTGCAGTGAAGTGCAGGTCGCAGGTACTTCGCCAGTCTGGAGAGTACACCTCACAGAACCTTGCCAACCGTGAGAAAGATCCCGAAATCCACAGCAGGTCGCGGTCTCTGTTCGCAGGGATGACGCGACCTGCGGTATTTTGTGGTTAAGGCTTCTCGTTCTCGTGGGAGGGCGAAGCTCCTGCTTAACCTGGAAAAGCAAACGGGAGGGCGAAGCTCCTGCTGAGCCGTGAGAAGCCCGGCTCGGCGGGAGCCTCGCCCTCCCGGTAGGAACAAATGGGAGGGCGAAGCTCCTGCTGAGCCGTGAGAAGCCCGGCTCGGCGGGAGCCTCGCCTTCCCGGTAGGAACAAATGGGAGGGCGAAGCTCCTGCTGAGCCGTGAAAAGCTCGGCTCGGCGGGAGCCTCGCCCTCCCGGTAGGAACGATTTTTCCGCTCGCCTAAAAAACGGCCGCTGGCTGTAAAATGACTCAGCCAGACTGACTGAATTCTCTGGTGGAATTTTCTGTTGTGAAACGAATCTTTCTCACACTCGCAGTGCTGGCCAACATGGCAATTGTGACTGCCATCGTTATGGGGCTGCTGATTGGTGACGGCAACGAGCGCACACTGGAAGTGCAGCGCAGGGTCGGAACGCATATGCTCATCGGACTCGGTGCGCTGACGTTTGCGACTCTTGTGCACGCCATCCTTTTCACCTATTTCATGGGCACCGGCCGCTGGCTTGAAGAAACATCCCGAGCCTACAGCCTTGATACACAGTGGCATCATCAGAACCAGAAAATCAAGTATGGAATTCTCCCGGGCATGACCGTGTGCCTGTTGCTGCTGATTGCCACCGGTGCCGTGGGCGCCGCCGCTGATCCGGCTACACCCGTTTCTCTGGACGGCTTCCTGGGCATGTCGGGCGCCACAATCCACTTTCTGGTAGCTGGTACAACGGGTCTTGCCAACATCTTTGTGAACCTGCTGGAACTCATCGCCATTTCCCGCAACAGTTCCCTTGTGGAGGGAGTGCTGGCGGAGGTCCGCAGAATTCGGGAAGAACGCGGACTGCCGGTCACCTGAACATTCTCTGCGTTTCTGTCGGAACAGATCCATCATGACGGCTTCGTTACAGGACTTTCCTCTGCTGCATCGTGCGTGTCAGGAAGGAATTGACCGGCGACTGCATACGGGAATTCAGATCTACGTTTCCCGGGGCGGCCAGACGCTGCTGAACTGCGGTTTTGGCATGGCCACCACCACACGTATCATGGACGAAAGTTCGCTGCTTCTGTGGCGTTCCGCCGGAAAGCCGCTGACGGCAGCCCTGATTCTGAAGGAGATCGAAAACGGTCGCCTGCAGTTAACCGACTCGCTGGACCGCCTGTTGCCGGAGTTCGGAAAAACTCAGCTGGCTGCGGTAACACTGTTTCAGCTGATGACGCATACGTCCGGCTTCCCTTCCGCAGAAACAGGCTGGCCGCTTTCCAGCTGGTCCGACACCATCAGCACTCTGGTGAAGGCAGAACTGCAGTATCCAGTCGGCACAGCCGCTTATCATCCCCAGTCCAGCTGGTTCCTGCTGGGCGAAATTCTGCTCAGAACGGACGGCAGCAGCTCGGACTTTCCCTCGCTGATCCGAACAAAGCTGTTTGATCTGGTCGGAATGCCAGCCTCTTCATGCGGATTGTCCGCGAACCAGCTGGGGACCGATCAGCCTGCAGTGCCAACTCTGTACGAACGCGACAAAGGGCAGCTGATCGAATCGGAATACAATTCACGACCGTACCAGACGACCCCCGCACCGGGCGGAAGTCTGCGAGGACCGGTCAGTGAACTCGGTCGCTTCTATGAAATGCTGCTGCGATCGGGAAAACTGGCAGACGGCACGTCATTTCTGTCGTCCGACACCGTAAACCTGATGACATCCCGCCATCGCACCGGACTTTATGATGAAACGCTTCAGCACATCGTGGATTTTGGACTGGGAGTGATTGTGGATTCAAATGCCTGGGGCGCAGAGACCGTCCCCTATGGTTTTAGTCCACATTGTTCGCCCCGGACGTTTGGCCACGGAGGATCTCAGTGCGCAATCGGATTCTGCGACCCTGAAGCAGAACTCGTTGTGGCCTGGGCAGCAAACGGCTTTTGCGGAGAAGGGCAGCACCAGAGGCGGAACCGGGCCATCAATGATGCCATTTATCGCGAGTTTAATTCCGGAAAAATAGTCTGAAAGATTCCGTCTGCTCGCCGGTGTTGAGATATTGAGCAGCTCTGAAACCGATAGAACGAGCCTGTACCCGGGCTTTTCGCGGACGGAATTCCTATGGCACTCAATCCAGAAACTCGCGAAAGCCTGATCCTCAGACTGCCCACGCTGACAGACGCGGCGGCATGGCAGGAATTTGTTCGTATTTATGAACCACTTGTGCTCCGCTTTGCTCGACGTCGCGGTCTGCAGGATGCCGATGCACGAGAAGTTGTGCAGAACGTGTTGATCTCTGTCGCGAAGGCCGTCGGAGACTGGAAACCCGACCGAAAAAAAGGGCGATTTCGGGCATGGCTGTTTCGAATTGCCAGAAACCAGCTGATTCATCTGATGTCAAAAAAGCGGTGTGATCGAGGCAGCGGCGAATCGGCTGAGATGCAGTTTCTGAATGAATGGCCGTCCCCGGAAAATTCGACAGCAGCCCTCGAAACCGACTATCGCCGTGAACTTTTCCGGACGGCAGCGGCAGCCGTCCGCGACTCCTTCCAGCCATCCACCTGGGAAGCGTTCTGGAAAAGCAGTGTGCTTCAGTTGCCGGTCGAAGAAGTGGCTCGCTCGCTGAACCTCAGCGTGGGAGCCGTCTACGTTGCCCGCAGTCGAGTACTTCATCGTTTGAAACTGCAGATTCGCCAGTGGGAGAACGAAGATGCCGATTGATCCCGCATCGCTCCGAATTCTGCTGACCGCCAGCGAAGATACCGACGAGTTTCGACGGGCGGTTTCACACTTTGAAGACCATCCCGAACTGTACGGCGAACTGGAACAGGTCGTGATTCAGGACATGGAATGGCTGCAGGATGCACAAAACATTCTGCGGGAAGAAGGGCTGCCTGAGCTGTCCGCGGACGATCTCGGACATTCCGTCACCGTGCAGGTCAACGGCTCTCTTGCAGAAGATGATCCGGTTGATTTCGAGCGGGTTCCGCTTGACTTTCTTGAAACACCGTCACATCCGGAACTGCTCGGTCGCCTTGGCCGTTACGATATTGAGCGAGTGATCGGAACAGGTGGCATGGGAATCGTGCTCAAGGCATGGGACACCGATCTGCATCGCGTTGTTGCAATTAAAGTGCTGAGCCCGCATCTGGCCAATCACTCATCCGCACGACGCCGTTTTGCCCGGGAAGCTCAGGCGGCAGCCGCCGTTGTCCATCCTCATGTGATTCCCATTTATAACGTTGCTTCGGACGAACGACTGCCATACCTGGTAATGCAGTATGTCGCGGGCGAATCGCTGCAGCAGCGAGTGGAACGACTGGGACCTCTGCCACTGTCCGACGTGCTGAGAATCGCCATGCAGACGGCCGCGGGGCTCGCTGCCGCACATTCTCAGGGCCTTGTGCATCGCGATGTGAAGCCAGCCAATATTCTTCTGGAAGATCAGGTCGACCGGGTCCTGTTAAGTGACTTCGGACTGGCTCGAACAATCGACGATGCTTCTCTGACTCGAACCGGCATCGTTGCCGGAACACCCTTTTATATGTCGCCCGAACAGGCACTGGGCGAACGAATCGATCAGCGAAGCGATCTCTTCAGTCTGGGCGCAGTGATTTACTTTATGCTGACAGGTCGAGTTCCGTTCAGGGCGTCCAACGCCATGGCGGTGCTGCGATGTATTTGCCATGAGCCACATCAGCCCCTTGAACAGCTGAATCCTGATGTTCCCGAAGAGTTTACATTTCTGGTTGACGGACTTTTGCAAAAACGAGTGAGCGAACGCACTCAGACCGCAGTGGAAGTCGAATCGGCCATTGGTAATCTGCTGTCTGATTTGCAGCAGGGCCGACTGCCCGGCCGCTGCAGCGCCGGATGGCGGAAGGTGAATATTCTTATTCGCCGCCTTCTTACCAGAAACCAGTACTCGGCAAATCGGAACGTGGCATGGCCTGCAGGAAGAATTCTCCTTGCCGGTACCTTCCTGCTGATCCTGTCGTTCTGTCTCGGCTGGCTCATGCGAATTCCGACGCCTGAAACACTGGAAATCAATTCTACCCCACAGATTGTCAGCTCCTCCAGCCCGGCGGAGAACGGGCAGCCGGAGAACAGCAGTCCTGCTGCGAGCACTACGGCGCCAGACCCTGCGAGCAACCCCATCACAATTGCCGATCTGCGAAAGATGCGGCGAGAATACGCGGAAATGCAGCAACAGGACGCTGAATTTTCCCGGCAGATGGGGGAACTCACCGAGCAGCTCCGCTTGCTGGAACGGGAGAATCGCTCGTTGCCGATCCCCATGGGCGACGACCTGTTTTTTCGTGAATCCGCTCGACTGAAATCTCGGCTGGACGCATTGCCCGGCCTGCTGAACGACGTCGATTTTTCGGACCATGACCGCTGAAACACTGCCATAGCCACTGCCGAACAGTTTCACCACAACTCTTTTATGGAAGGTCCTTCTGTGAAACGATTTCCCATTCTCATAGTCATGACAGGTCTGATTCTTGTTGGCGCGTCTCGGCTTTTGCCGGGATCTCAGGAAGATTTGCCAAAGGACCCAATAACCAGGCCGGCCCAGCTTGACCCTGACGACTCACCACTGGATCTTCAGCCACCGAGTGAACCTGCACTGCCGTCAGCTCCACCGCGGTATGAAAAGGACTCGACTGAGACTTTTCGCAGAGCGCCCGCGGCGACTTCACCGCAGCCTCGCCTTGAACCAGGTACAGATCAGCGAGAAAGAGGACCTTTGGGTCAGGAAGAATTAGGTCGGCAGCGGGAGAAGCCGGAACAAGAAGACGGAGGCTATTTTCCCGATTCCCCATTTTACGATCCAGGATTGACTCGGCAGTCAAAGTCACAGAAACATCCTCGTATCGCTGACCTGATTCAGACTCTGCAGTCGCCGGACTCCAGTGACGAACAGCGAGCTGAAGCAAGGACGCAGGTTGCCGAAGTGCTTCGAAAACAGTTCGACGAGGATCTGGCAAACCGACGACGACAGCTGGAGGAACTTGAAAAGCAGCTGACTCGCCTGAGACATCAGCTGCAGAATCGTGGGGAATCGCGGGACAAACTGGTTGAACTGCGATTGCAGCTGCTGGAAAACGAAGCATCCGGACTGGGCTTCCCCGCGTCCTGGTCCCATTTTCCCGGAAGCAAATCCGGTGGTCAAACGTTTTACGAGGACCGTATTCTTCCGCCAATGAAGTCTGAACCACGACCGCCAGTGGGACCGCCATCACCAGCTCGTCTGGACGACTTCATTCCTAAGCCTGACTCCGATGAATCTTTTAAAAGAAGGTATTAAACCTCAACGGGCAGACTGATCTGACTGATCTGACTGATCTGACTGATCTGACTGATCTGACTGATCTGACTGATCTGCCCGATCTGCTTCATCAGGTGAATCATATCGATTCGACAGCAGCTTCAGTGGTTTGCCTGGCTGATCTGGGTTCCGATGCGACGAACGATTTTATGTATGACAATCGGCAGTCGTTCGAGCACAGACGACTTGCCGAATTGACTGCCGTATTTTTCAACGACTGCCGGCAGCGAATCCAGAATACGCATTGTCAGCTGGGAAACGTTGTCACTGACAATGCTGAACCGAAATCCAAAATCCTTCGCCAGACCTTCAAGGTGTTTCGTGGTCACGAGGTCCGGATTCCACGCTCCACCGAGGTTCATTGCCATTTCTCGGGATATTGTCCTGTAGTTCCGCGTGCAAACAAGATCATAGAAAGGTGCCAGGACTGGCGAGCCCGATGAGCTGTAAAGCATCGACAGATTTTTACCATGAGCGTCGGCGTTGCCAACAAGTAAATTGAACAGCGTCCACTGAAGCAGCTTTTGCAGGTCGGCCAGTGGGTAGGCCGCGTGTTGCCTTATAATCTCCGCACATTGCCTGAGATTTGGTCCACCTTCCTTCTCGTACTTTTGTGAAGCACGAATACCAAGTGCCTGGCAGAAGTCTTCCTGATGGAGACGTAACCACTGCCCCGAATCCTGTCGACGATCATATCGGGTAATTAGAGTAACGGCCGCTTTCGCCGTTCTTCGAATTCTGACTTCCACCACCGGTAACCCGACCTCCTGAGCCAATAACGTGATGAACGTTTCATTCTCCGGGAGGTGGGAAAAGTGCGGCGATGTGAACTTCAAAATGTGCGTGCTTGGAGTATTCGCTCCAGGAATAAAGATCTGATCGCCATTTACATAAACGGGCAGCTTGTCCTGCGCACCTGCCAATGACAACCGAACCGCATTCTGTCCTGTGACAGTCGAGAAAGCTCCCGAAGTTCCCGCAGACCAGTGCGCAAGCTGCTCTTCGCTCACAGGTTCGTATTGAGGTGACTGTTCATGCGATAGAGGGCTGTCAGATGTTGTGATTGTCAGGGCACCTGCACAATCGCCGCCAATAGCCTTCAGCAATTCAAAATCATTGTCCTGGGAAATCTTTAACGACCTGCAGATTTGTTCGCGCACCATACCTTCAGGAAGCAGATTGGCAAAAAAGTGGTTGTCTGCAGCGTCTTCAATCGATCGGTCCAAAGGCAGCGACAGCGATATCGGAAAACAATCCGAACGCTCCAGCCACGACTGGTCGTACCGAAACTGCATCGATCCGGAAGCATTGAGCGTGATCACTCCCACGAATCGATCTCGAAAATGAACGTAAAGCGGATCTTGCATCAGCGTTCACCTCGAGGATAAACATGCAGTTCCAGGCCGAAGAGCTGCAGAACTTTTATGGCGAGCCCGATTTGAAGAGTCGGCTTACCTCGCTCCAGCTCGGACAGGAAACGTACGCCAACACCAGCCATTCCCGCCGCATCGCGGAGAGTGAGGCCTGCTTCCTTTCGACGCTGGCGTATCAGCTGACCGATCTCTTTGGTGTTGGTAATTTTCGCCATCGAACTGCAGTTTTGTTGTCGTCGGGTGAAAAATCTTCCCGATCGGGAAGATTCTTCACCCGACGATCCCTTTACGAAGTTTTTTTCCCGCTCGGGAAATTTACGACGCATAGCGGCCTGCGTCAAGGTGAATTGTCCCGAACGGGAAAAACCATCAGTTCCGGATTAATGCTCTACTCGCGCTCCTCCCCTCCCGCGCAGCGCAGCGAAGTGGGAGGGGTCGGCCGAAGGCCGGGGGAGGGATCGCCGCCGGTTGCACTCAACGCCGTCCCTATAACACCCGCGTCCCGCCGTTCACCGGCCCCCTCCCGATCTCGCTGTCGCTCGCTCGACCTCCCCCAACTTCGTTGGGGGAGGAGGTTTCAAAAACCTCCCCTCCCGCGCAGCGAAGCGGAGTGGGAGGGGTCGGCCGAAGGCCGGGGGAGGGCTCGCCGCCGGTTGCACTCAGCGCCGTCCCTATAACACCCGCGTCCCGCGGATCACCAGCCCCCTCCCGATCTCGCTGCCGCTCGCTCGACCTCCCCCAACTTCGTTGGGAGAGGAGGTTGGATACGTCGTTCACAGAGCACTAAAGAAACTTATCAGGTTCGCGGGAACTGATTATTGCGGCGCCGAAACGTTCTCGAATCGTCGCGGCGCGTTCCGTAATCACCTGCACTGCAATCCTGGTTTCCCGGAGCAGCAGCATTGAACCGTAAACCAGAGCCGCCACAGCAACCATGCCGGCCAGCACTCCCGCCAGTTCCAGCGGGAGTACAACGGCTAACATCTGCAATGGAGCCGCCACGGCTCCGAGCAGCGACACAAATGCAGCCAGAGCAAATGCACCAAGTGCGACGTAGAAGCTTCGCAATGCCCGTAACAGCAACAGAGTTCTCTGCTCCGATGCAGACAATTCTCGCAGACGTCGCTGAGCTTCCATGCTGTTCAGGCTGGCCGTCTCTTCCAGCTGCCTCGATAACTCCCTCGCACGATCGGCACCTCGAGCCAGACGGTTACTGGTGCTCATGATCAGAACCGACGACGCATTCGTCAAAATGGCTGGCGCAACAATCAGGGAAAGTACAGCGAACGGATTCTGTTCCATGGGGACATCCCTGCTTTACAATTTCTTACGCTCCGCTCGGCTATAACGCTGGGCTCGGCAATAACGTGTCCAGTTAGTGGCAAAGCCCGAGCGGTCCGGTGCCGAAAAACCGAAGGGGCTGGCGATCTGCCGCGACTTATGGCTTTGGCTTCACCGTCAGAGCATTCTCCTTCAGAAACCCGGCCACTCGATTTAGAACGCGCATTTCAAAGAAGCCATCACCTCCATGAGCCCCGCCGTGCACCACATCGAATTCAACTCGAGCGCCTACTTTTTCATAGACTCCCTCCAGCTCGTGTGACTGATTGATGGGCATCTGAGGATCCTGATCGCCGTGAATCAGCAGCAGCGGCGGATCACTGCTGTCAACGTGAGCAACGGGGCTCGCCAGTTTGGCAAGTTCCGGCTGCTGGTCCGGCTGACCTCCCAGCAGCAGGTCCAGCGCCGGCATTCGAACTCGCAGGCCATGCGGAGTTGACTGTGAAAGAATACTCTGCAGATTCGATGCACCGAAGAAGGAAACGATCGCCTGCACCTCGGATGAAGTCTCCGTACAGTCGCCGACGTTGCCTTCAAGCTCAGAAATGCCGCCGGAAACGCCAACCAGAGCCGCCAGATGTGCTCCGGCTGATGAACCGGCGATGGTGATTCTGCTGCCATCCAGACCATACTCGTCCGCGTGTTTACGCAAAAAACGAATGGCCGCTTTGATATCATGAACCTGAGCCGGAAACCGTGCTGCTGTGCTCAGCCGATAGTCGACGCTGGCAATGGCAAACCCGTGATCGACAAGGCCCAGTACGGGAACATCGCTGCGGGTTCCTGCTCGCCATGCACCCCCATGTACCCAGACGATCAGAGGCAATCCGCTTTTCTCAGATTTCTGAGGCAGATACAGATCCAGCAGCAGAGGCTGATCACCAGCAGACGCAAAACGAATTCCCTTCTTAACTGGCTCCGCACCCTGAACCGGCTCCGCACCCATTACGGTCTCCCTGAGACACATTCCGGCCAGAATGATGGCGACCATGCAGGCAACACGCCATACACTGGTTCGGGTTATGAATGAACGACGTCGCCGAGACTGTAAACGATGCTCCGGCAGGTCTGCACAAGTCACCGCACGCAGAGAAGAAGACAGGATCATGTGGTCGTACCCTTCAGCGGAGGAATATACTGATTCATCAGCGCTGCGTAATCTTCTCTCACAGGGCTGAAGACATCCATCACGACGGCAGGGCCGTCCACCGCCACGGCCCGGTGGGGCACATTCGGCGGAATCAGAAACATGGCGCCAGGTTCAACAACTCTGGTTTCATCACCAATCGTCAGCTGAACTTTACCCTTCAGCAGAATGCCGCCCTGTTCATGAGGATGGTGGTGCAGAGGTATTTCTGCTCCGGCATCCATCTCCAGATACGACAGCATCAAATTCTGACCAAATGGTGTCCGCAGTCGGCAACCCGGAACCGGTTCAACTGGTGTAAAATCGCTGATATTAATGAATGGCATCGCCTGATCTTTCCTGTTCTTTTTGTCCAATACAACTGAGACAGAGTGACTATTCAATGCCGCCGTACTGTTTGCGGTAATCCTGAATGGCTTCGTACAATTCTTCGGTGACCGCGACTCGGCCGTCGACTTCCCGGCCTCGCAGGTATTCGGCAATTTCGCTGATATCCACGATCGAAAACGCGGCCATCGAGTACTCCCTCTGAAGTTCCGTCAGAGCATTCAGTTGTCCTGTCCCACGTTCCATTCGATTGACTGACACCACCAGACCAGCCAGTTGTACGTCGGCTGCGGCCTTCAAAAGAGGGACCGTTTCGCGAATCGATGTTCCGGCCGTTGTGACGTCTTCCACAATCAGAACACGTTCTCCGGCTGCAGGCTGATGACCGACCAGAGTACCACCTTCGCCATGATCCTTCGCCTCCTTGCGATTAAAGCAGAAGGGCAGGTCTCTTCCGCGTCGACTAAACTCCATCGCAATTGCCACGACGAGCGGGATTCCTTTGTAGGCCGGTCCAAAAAGGAAATCAAATTCAACGTTTTGCTGCTGAATGGCGTCCGCATAATAGCCCGCCAGCTGATTCATCTGATGACCGGTCCGATATCGGCCCGTATTGATAAAAAAGGGGGTCTTCCGACCACTTTTGGTGGTGAAGTTTCCGAAGGTCAGCACACCTGATCGGACCATAAATTCCATGAAGTGCTGTTTGTATGTTTCCATGCGATAAAAGCCTGTAATTCAGCGACAGCCCAAATCGTCGGGTCTGCTCAGAACCAACGGAAAAGCCTGAGGATTCATCGATCCTGATGATAATTGATTGAGATAACCGCAGATTCCCGAACGGGAGCCGTCGATTTCCCGCACGGGAAGCCGTCGATTGTCTGCGGAACGTCTGCTATCATATTCGTGCTGTCGGGATCACGCTATGCAGCCGGGCTTTGTCTTCGGAAGACTTCATTATCATGACCACGGAATCAATTGACTCGGCGGAGGCTCCGGAATTCCTGAGTTCGCTGAATCCGCAACAGCGAGCAGCCGTGCTGCACGGTGAATCACCTCTGCTGATTATCGCCGGCGCTGGAACTGGAAAAACAACCACGCTGGCACATCGGGTTGCATGGCAAATTGTTTCCGGTACAGATCCGTCCCGAATACTGCTGCTGACGTTTACTCGCCGAGCCGCCGCGGAAATGCTGAGGCGAGTTGAAGCGATTATGCTGAGCCTCGATGTGGCTCAGCTGAAGGATCCTTCGGTCGCTCAGAGATCCGCCGTCCGGCGAATTCGCGGCGGAACATTTCACTCGGTGGCGACAAATCTGCTGCGACGTTACGGCCAGTTAATCGGGCTGTATCCGGATTTTACCATTCTGGATCGAGGTGACTCGGAAGATCTGATGAATCTGGTTCGTTCAAAACTGAACCTGCCGAAATCAGGCAATCGTTTTCCGCTAAAAGCCACCTGTCAGGACATCTACAGCCGATGCGTGAATACGCAAAAATCGCTTGAGGTTGTACTGAAGAAATGGTTCCCGTGGTGTCTCGAACATCAGCAGCGCCTGGGTGAGCTGTTCAATCTCTACGTCGAAGTCAAGGAAAAACAGCGTGTTCTGGACTTCGATGACCTGCTGCTGTTCTGGAACGCACTGGCGGAAAGCCCGGATGGCGGACAGGCACTGCGGCAACAGTTTCAGCGAATTCTTGTTGATGAATATCAGGATACAAACGTTCTGCAGGCTCAGATACTGAAGAACATTTGTCCGACCGGCACCGGACTCACAGCTGTTGGTGATGATGCTCAGTCGATCTACTCGTTTCGAGCGGCAACCGTGCGGAATATCCTTGACTTTCCGGAAGAGTTCCCCGGAACCAGCGTCGTTCCGCTCGAACAGAATTATCGCAGCACACAGCTGATACTGGATGTGACGAACAAAGTCATCGCAGAGGCCGCCGAGCGTCACCATAAGGAACTGTGGTCCAGTCGCGGTACGGGCGCACGACCGGGACTGGTCACCTGCAGCGATGAGGATACACAGAACGAGTTTCTGATTGACCGGGTGCTCGAACAACGTGAAAAAGGCACGGCTCTCCGCGAACAGGCTGTCCTGTTCCGTGCGTCTCATCACAGTATGGCTCTTGAAGCAGAACTCAGCCGCCGGAACATCCCGTTCGTTAAATATGGGGGACTGCGATTTCTGGAAACTGCCCATGTGAAAGATCTGATGTCTTTCCTCAGACTGGCAGAAAATCCGCTGGACAGCGTTGCCGGATTTCGAGTTCTGATTCTGATGCCAGGCATTGGTCAGTCGAAAGCAGCCAGCCTGCTGGAATCGCTCCGCGAAGCAGGCGGTAAATTTGAATCGTGGCTGTCATGGACGCCGCCTTCGGTTTTGCGGGAAGACTGGCCACAACTGATCCGGCTGATGCAGACACTGGAACGACGGGGACGTGATGACGAAGGCGGCGTTGCGACGGACATCCATGCCATCCGTCTGTTTTATACTCCTCTACTGCAGTCCAAATACGACAACGTACAGGCCAGAACCAATGACCTGAAACAGCTGGAAGCAATCGCAGCCCGATACCAGTCGCGAGGTGAATTCCTTTCCGAAATGACGCTCGATCCGCCCACATCAACTCAGGAACTGCCGGCTGATCCGCTGCTGGACGAAGACTATCTGATTCTGAGTACCATTCATTCGGCCAAGGGTCTCGAATGGGACTCCGTGTTCGTCATCCATGCGGCCGATGGCAACATCCCTTCTGATATGGCCACCGGAACTCCGGAAGAAGTGGAAGAAGAACGTCGACTGTTCTATGTCGCCATGACGCGTGCAAAGAATAATCTGTACGTCATGCGGCCGGAACGTTATTACTTTCATCACCGACGCCGCAGTGATCAGCATTCACTCAGCAAGGTCACTCGCTTTCTGACGTCCTCGATTCAGGCAATGATGGAACAACATTCCCGCGGCGAAATCTATGGCAGACAATCCCCCCGCGAACCTGGGCACGGGGGAATTATCCAGGGCGACACTTCAGAAATCCGGAAAAAATTCTCGAAGCTCTGGGGCTGAACTTCGGCTGATCTGTCATTTAAGCTGCTGTTTCAGCCACGCATAGACCTCCTCACGGACCTCCGGTGGAAAGTCGTGACCGCAATCAGGATATTTTGCAACCAGCTTGTCGCCCACGTCCCCATAGACGGCGAATGCTTTCGTAACCTCCGCCACGACCTTATGCACACCTGTATTTTCAAAGTTGGAATCGCCCACAGGTGCATTGATAAAGATCGAACGCGGAGCAATCGCAGCCAGCACTTCGTAGAAATCAAACGGCACTTTATTGGGATCGTTCTGGTACACATCTCGAATCCGAGGCATATAGCGGTCACTGGTCCAGCCAGCCAGTTTTCCTTCATAATAGTGATGAAAAGCAGTGAAGCCACAGCTGGTCACCGACGCGCGAATGCGAACATCAAATGCGGCGGTAAACAGCGTGTTATGGCCTCCCAGAGAATGTCCGATGCAGCCAATGCGGTCTGAATCAACTTCAGGCAGCGTCTCCAGCAGATCGACTGCCCTCATATTGTTCCAGATCGCCTTCATCGAACCGCTCTGGTAGTGTGCCCCCTGCTTCTTAAAGTCGTAAGGGTAATCACCAAACGAAGGGTAGTCGGGAACAAGACACACAAATCCCCGCTCGGCGAGTTCGTGAGCATAGTGCAGGTTTACCAGGCCACCCAGCCCGGCGGGTTCACCCTTGCCAATTCCAGTCGTCTGATGCAGGCAAAGCATTGCCGCCGCTTTTCCCTCCAGAGCTTTTGGTATCAGCAGCCATGCGGGAACACGGTCACCGGGTTCCGGAGTATAAGAAATTCGTTTACGAATATACTTACCGGCATCTTCCTCGGCTTCAATCTTCACATCAAGAGGTACTCGCTGCTCCGGTCCAGGAACAGGTCCCATCGCCAGCGACATTCCCTGCAGGATGTGCTGACGGCGAACTCCCATCTGAAGAGGCGACTCAACAGGCTGAAGCTCTCCCGAATCATTTCGAAAGACCATCACATTGCTGTGATCAGCATACGGAACGACGGCATCTGCCGTTTTCTTTTCATCGGTCAGTGATGTCGTCACCACCGTTGCACCTGCCCTGATCAGGCTGGATACAACTCGACGGTTCTCCAGCCACGACAGTCCGTTTCGATCGGCAACAATCAGATCTGTGTCACCATCTCCATCCAGATCGTCCGCCTTGGGATCCAGACCAAACCCGGCACGACCACCCTGAGTTATCCGATGGCGAGTCCATGTGCAGGTGGTGGAATCAAACTGGTACCAGTAACTGACCAGCGGATCGTATTCTCCGGGGTCTTTGCCATCGTGCCCAAGAAATCGTTTGCCGGCAATCAGATCAGAACTGCCGTCGCCATCCACATCTGCGAACAACAGGCTGTGTGGCTGAGACCAGGACGTGTCGATGGCATGGCGAGTCCACACTCGCGATCCGTTCGCGTCTTTCGTATTTTCCAGCCAGTGCAGACCTATCCGGTGTCCTCGTCCCCAGACGATGTCGGCGTCCCCGTCTCCATCCACATCATGCACCAGCATGGGAATGCTGGCGTCACGTTCGACCTGAAATTCTTCATGGAAGACCCAGCGCCCGTTTCGCCGATCTTCAGGAGCTTCCGCCCAGCCAAAACGGCCTACAAAGTCTCCGCGTCCGTCGCCATTGATATCACCGAAGCCGATTCCATGTCCGGCGAGCTGATCGGGCAGGGGATGCCGAGTCCAGACAGGACAATTGCCGGGCTCAACGGACCACCAGGCTGCAAACTTCACTCCGTTTGGAACAACATCCGGCCGTCCATCGGCATCCACGTCAAAGAGTCGGCCGGTTTCCATTGCTCCTGGCTTCGCCACAACATGCCGCTGCCATGCCACCGCGGGATCAGCATTCGGGCCGGGATTCTGAACCCAGTACAGAGTTTCGCTGCGATAGTTGGCGCTGATCAGATCTGTGAGTCCATCCCCATTGACATCCAGTGGAAGGCTGGAATAGTCATCAAATCGGCCTCGAATGACTTCCACATCACGCAGGAAATGCTTCTTCCAGTCCGGAGCGGAATACCACCAGCTGCCGGATACGATATCCTTCAATCCATCACCATTCACATCCAGCACAGCAGCCGAATCATTCGTGGCCTCAGGATTTAAATCGTGCGCCACAAATGTGATCGAAACATCGTCTGCGGACTCCCCGGCGGAGACCATCCCCGGTCGCAGCGAAAATGCGATCACCATGAGCGTAATCAACACGACGGTGCAGGCGGTCCACCGCAATGAGAACGATATCATCCAGGTTCTCCCGAAAAATTATGCAAATTCAGGCACTAAGATCAGTCCGAAGGATAATCAAACACGTTCCACACGAAAAACGATCCTTGAAACTCGTCCGTTCGTGCTGCTCCGTCTTACGATTTGGCCGAAAAGTCTCTGCGAGACCGGCGATCTGCGCCGCTGGGGATTTGCAGTATTGGCGGTTTGACAGACAAACTTGCGCCGTCGCAGGATCCTGAACATTAAAACACCGAAATTCCGATCGTCCTAAGGCCCAGCTCAAGGATTCATCTCCTTATGCGCCGTTCAAGACTGATGCTCTGTCTGGTCGCTGCTCCCTGCGTGATCCTGGTTTTTGGAGCGGGCCTGAAGCTCGTCGAGCAGTGGGAGTACAACTCGCAGCTCGCCGATATGAGATCTAAGGGACTTCCCACAAATGCCAGTGAAGTCAATGAATATTACAAGGTTCCAACAGACGCCACCGACAGTACGGCCCAGTGGCTCGTTGCAATCTCGGAAGTGCGTGCAGCTGAAATCAGCAGGCGCGGACAGGCACTGCAAATCGTGGGCAGTGATCAGACAGAGATCCCCAATCCAGGCGAACCCTGGGAAAAACTGGAGGCATCCCGCAACTTCCTCAACGAAGTGCCCGTTGCAATGGTGGCAATCCGCACTGCTGCTGAGACCGGAGGCAAGGTACGATTTCCGACAGACTTTGCGCTGGGTGTAAATGCACCTCTGACAGAGATCCAGGATTCACGAACGATCGCCCGACTGTTGCTTCTCGATGCTCATGTTGCCGCTCACGACAGAAACATTGAACAGGCAGTCGATGACGTTCGAGCAATCTTCAGTCTCTCAAACTCTCAGAGCACCGCGGCCTGTAACATTGCCTGGCTGGTACGGGTTGCTCTGCATGCCACTGCATGTCAGGCGACCAGCAGCCTGCTGACTCGGGAATCACTCAGTGAACAGGACCTGTTGTCACTGCAGAATGTTGCCGGATCGGCTGACTTCCGGGGAGAGCTGCGTTTTGCCCTTGGGGGCGAATGTGGACTGACTCTGTCTGCCGTCGACAACTTTTCGTTTTTCGGGTTTCGGCTTTCAAATAAACAACTCATTCTGCAGGATTTTGGCGATCTTCGCGCAGCACTTTCTGAACCGTGGCCCGAAGTACTCATCCTGCACGATGAAATTTCGAAACGTCACCAGCTAAAAAATTCGAGTACCTTAACAAAACTGACCAGTCTGCCATTTCTTCAGCTGATGACAGGTGTCCAACAAATGGGCAATGCAGGAGTTCGAGCTGAAGCGAGGCAAAACTGCACAGTCGTCGCATTGGCCGCAATGCGTTATCGACTTCAGCACGGACAATTTCCGGATTCCATGGCAGATCTCAGAACATTCGTTCCGGGAACCGAATCAGAAATCACACGTCGGATGACCGACCCTTTCGACGGACAACCACTCCGGTTTCGAAATGAACCGGCTGGACTGCTGATCTACAGTATCTATCACGACAAAAAAGACGATGGAGGTGACTTGGTTCCGTCGAGCAACCGAGCGGATTCAAAAGACCTTGGCGTGCGGCTCGTCAAGTGACCGGTCCCAATACCCGGCCCTCATCGTACCACACATCCTTGTGACCGGCAAAAAGTTCGACATTTCACTAAGTTTGTGAAATGAAAAGGGTCAGCAGGAGCAGTGGTGTTTTCGGCCCAACGGGCAACGCTGTGAAGCATTTTTTGAGTGAAAACAGTGCGATTCAACCCGGAACGGGTTTCACAACAAAGCCTGGGGTCGACGCGAAGCGGCGCACCCCAGGTTCGTGATGTTCGTTCGCTCCGAACCCTGAAAGGGTTCCACAAGGTCGCGATCGATGGTTAAAAGTGTGGTGGAACCTCGTTGGGATTGGAAAACGGACATCGTCTGGCCACCCGAGATGCCGCCCCCATGTTCCCTGACAAAAGTCCTTCACAGCGCTGTACGCTGGGAAGGAATCGGATTCCTGCCTGCCGTTCTTTCGTTCCCCCAATTTTTCTGCCCACAAAATTTTTCTGCCAACCCGGGTCTGCTCTCCCCCGCACACGGAACATTCTTCGCCCGATTCGCCTCCAGACTCGCTTGTGCCAGCACACCGAGTGATTATCCACGGCAGCCCGACCATAGTGTGACTGATCCGAGGATGACAATGTTTTCGCAGAAAAATTTCAGGACAGAAAAATGAATCGCAAAGGAAATGAAGAGGACCACGGGAAGTCTTCCCTTCACTTCCTCTCCAGAAAAACTATGGCTTTTCCCTGACAAGAATCCTTCACAGCGTCGCCCACCGGGCCGACCGATTGAGGCGTTCGTGTCGCCCTAAAACGGCTGGCCCTTTGGGCTGGAATCACATGCCTTCGGACCCAGGTCCTGACCTGCCGCTCATATTTTATCACACAAAAGTTGCATGATACGATGAAACCCCAGGCCCTCGGCACCCTGCCCATGTAACGGTTTGCCATGACAGCCACGGCGCCATTCGTCACGACAAGACAGCTGTGGCCACCTTTCCTCCCACATCGGTCAGTCGAAACCGGCGGCCCTGAAACCTGAACGTCAGCTGCTCATGATCCAGACCCAGCAGATGCAGAATCGTGGCATGGAAGTCATTGACATGCATTGGGTTTTCCACAATGTGAAAGCCAATTTCATCCGTCCTTCCGTAAGTCGTGCCAGCTCGCACGCCTCCTCCGGCCATCCATACAGTAAACGCATCCTTATGGTGATCACGTCCCACCTTGTCGCTGGCTCGTCCCGTGTTCTCTGCCCCCTGTAACATCGGTGTCCGACCGAATTCGGCCCCCCAGATCACCAGAGTATCTTCCAGCAGACCTCGCTGCTTAAGATCACGTATGAGAGCGGCGATCGGCTGGTCGACCTGGCGGCATTTTTGTCGCAGTCCTGAGAACACCGCGCCGTGGTGGTCCCAGCCTTCATCAAACAACTGCACAAACCGAACACCTCGTTCAACCAGTCGTCGGGCGAGCAGGCAGTTGTTCGCAAAACTGCTCTTCCCCGGCTCAGTACCATACAGTTCGTGAGTTTCTTTTGACTCCGTGCTGAGATCCATCAGTTCCGGTACGGCCAGCTGCATGCGACAGGCGAGTTCGTACTGGCGGATCCGGGTGGCAATTTCGGGATCTCCCGCGTCGACAAGCTGCAGCCGATTCAGCTGATTAATACTGTCCACCTGCAGCAGCCGGTCCTCATTGCTGATGCCCTCAGGATTGGAAAGAAACAGAACCGGATCACCGCTGCTGCGAAATTCAATCCCCTGATAGCGACTCGGCAAGAATCCGCTGCCCCACAGACTGTTACCCGCCCCCGCCACGCTGCCGGTAATCATCACCACAAATCCCGGCATGTTCTGATTTTCACTGCCAAGCCCGTAATTCACCCAGGAACCCAGCGTCGGACGACCAAACTGTGAAAACCCGGTCTGGAAGAACAACTGTGCGGGTGCATGATTGAACTGTTCTGTATGCAGGGATCGAATTACACACAGTTCATCCGCCACTGTCGATAAATGAGGCAGCAGTTCGGACATCTCAATGCCCGAAGAACCATGCTGGCGGAAACGCATCCGAGTTCCCAGAAGAGCCGGCTGTTTGCGAATAAATGCCAGCCTCAGACCCTTCCACAAATGATCTGGAACCAGCTGCCCGTCAAGTCTTTGTAATTCCGGCTTATAGTCGAACAAGTCCAGCTGGGAAGGTGCACCAACCATGTGCAGAAAGATAACGTTCTTCGCTCGAGCCGGACGATGGGCCACTTCAGCTCCGGAGACTTCCTTCGCCGACGAATCACCATTCGCCGGCAAATCGCCACACAACAGAGAACTGAGCGCCACCGAACCAATTCCCATTCCCGAACGCTGAAACATCAGTCGTCGAGACAGGTTCTGTGCCTTCTGCTGAGTCGAATTGGTCATGGCGATTCTCATTACGATTGGCGTCTGTTGTCAGGAGTCTTTTGAATTTCAAAGCCCCTCCGGAAATAAGTTACCCGGACATGTTCAGCCTGGGAAGCGCCTCGCCCGCTCGCACGTCATGTGTTCGAAATGGCCATTCTTCCCGTTACCAGCCGGAGATGGCAATAAAATGCTGGCTTTGAAACGTCTTTCCCGATGTTTTCTGGTATTCTGCAAACCAGACATTTCTGACACTCATCAGGAACTGCAGTGATGTACCATCTCCCGAGTCCAGTGACTGATTGCGATCCCATTGATTGCCGTCGCGCTAACTACGATCGCCAAAACTGCCCGGACGCTGCCGGACAGCTGCACGCAATTCGGCAGGGACTGTGCAGGCTGATATGGGTTTTGGGATTCACCTGCATCTGCCATATCAGTTCGGCTCATTTCCGTTTCGCTCAATTCAGTGTGGCCGATGAAATCAGTGTGGCGGATGAAATTCGTGGCGACAACCTGAATTCTGCTGTGCTGAATCTCCTGACTCAGAGATGTCTTCAATGCCATGGCCCACAGAAGCGAGAAGGAGGCCTCCGATTTCTGTCACGCGCTGATCTGCTGGCTCGAAATGATTCAGGTGAAGCGGCTGTTGTACCTTCCAGCAGCCAGACGAGCGTGCTGATTCATCGAGTGACGGCGGAAGGCGACCAGCGAATGCCTCCGGAAGGTGACGCTCTCACTCGGCAGGAGATCGATTTGCTGCGGAAATGGATTGATGACGGAGCCGTCTGGCCGTCGCATCAGTCCGGCGCTGCCGACCATTGGGCATGGAGAAAGCCTGTGCGACCACAGGTGCCAGTGATCGGGGACACAGGAGCTGGCAGCACAGGAACCGGCAAAGCCCGGAAATCCGCTCCCAAGGAGGTGCCTGCCGACTCAAACGTTTCGAGTGGCCATGCTGAACGAGACTATCCGGTGCATAATGCCGTGGATGCATTCGTGCGAGCTCCTCTGGCATTGCTCTCACCTCCCATTTCTCCTTCCCCTCCAGAGAACCCGGCACGGCTGCTGCGTCGAGTCTCACTGGACCTGACCGGACTTCCTCCGTCACCTGCGGCAGTCGATGCATTTGTGGCAGATCCTTCCCGACAGGCGTATGAGGAAGCAGTCGATCGGCTGCTTGCGTCTCCTCAATATGGTGAAAAATGGGCGCGACAATGGCTGGATCTGGCCCGATATGCCGACTCGAATGGCTATCAGGCAGATCAATTTCGATCGATCTGGGCGTATCGTGACTGGGTCATCAATGCGTTCAATCAGGACCTGCCGTTTGATCAGTTTACAATCGAGCAGATTGCCGGTGACCTGCTGCCAGACGCAACTGCGGAGCAAAAGATTGCCACAGGCTTTCATCGCTGTACAACGTGTAATGTCGAAGCAGGGGTCGATCCGGAAGAAAACCGGACGAATCAGGTGGCCGATCGAGTGACCACGACCGGAACTGTCTGGCTGGGAACAACGCTTGAATGTGCTCGCTGTCACAACCACAAATACGATCCGTTTACACAGCAGGACTTTTTTCAGCTGTTCGCCTTTTTTAATCAGACTCCGCTGGAAGTCGAACCCCCTAAGGACGGCGGAGTTCAGTATGAAGTCGCCGGACCCGTGCTGCAGATGGCACTGCGGCCCGATCAGGAGGACCAGCGCAGAAAGCTGCAGTCGGAGCAACAGTCAGTGCGAAAGGAGCTTAATCGGCGACTTGCAGGACTGCTCGCCGGGGATATCGCTCCGCAGCCTGTTGCCGGTTCCCCCGATATCGAATGGACTGCGCCAAAGAATCGCACCAGTGACCAGTCTAAAGCGCTTGCCAGTCACTTTCGAAAAAGCGATGAACGGTTGAAACAGCTTCAGCAGCAGCTTGATACCCTTAAAACGTCTCTGCAGCAAATCCGTCCTGAACAGACTGCTGTCATGCAGGAAATAACCGATCGCCGTGAATCGTTTATCTTTCGACGAGGCGAGTTTTTAAATGTGGGAGCTTCAGTCAGTGCGGCAACCCCCGCGATTCTGCACCCGCTATCCCGGATGTCAGCGTCCGGACAACCGCCGACCAGCGACAACAGCCCGCCCAATCGCCTTGATCTGGCGCGATGGCTTGTTTCCCCCGAGAATCCTCTGGTGGCCCGGGTGACAGTGAATCGCTGGTGGGCTGAGTTCTTCGGTCGAGGCATCGTCGAAACGCTGGAAGACTTTGGCACACAGGGCAGTCCGCCCACACATCCGGAACTGCTCGACTGGCTGGCAGTGGAGTTTATGGAACATGGCTGGTCCATGAAGCACATTCATCGGCTGATCGTTTTGTCCGCCACCTATCAGCAGTCATCTCGCGTCACTCCACAACTGCTCGAACAGGATCCGTTCAACCGCCTGCTGGCTCGCGGAGCACGATTTCGCCTTTCAGCAGAATCCATTCGTGACAACGCACTGTCAGTCAGCGGTTTGCTTTCGACGAAGATGGGCGGTCCTCCCATCTATCCGCCTCAGCCTGATAATCTGTGGCGACATGTGGGACGAAACGCTCCGGTGTATCAGACGGACACTGATGAAGATCGATTTCGTCGAGGTATCTATGTGATCTGGCGACGAAGCGCGCCGTATGCCAGTTTCGTGAACTTTGATGCTCCGGATCGCGCGTCCTGTGTTGTCAGTCGTTCTCGCAGCAACACCCCGCTTCAGGCACTGACACTGCTGAACGATCCCGCGTTTGTCGAAATGACCCACGCACTCGCAGCCAGAGTGATTCGGGAAACACCTGACGTTCCGCTGAGCACCCGCCTGAGTTATGCGTTCCGCCTTTGCGTCGCCCGCACTCCTGAGACGGCCGAGATACTTCCGCTGAATGATCTGTGGACCGATCGATTCAGGTTCTATGAGGCCAATCGCGCGATGGCAGAAACACTGATCCCTGAAGTTCAGCGCCTGCCAGAGATCAATTTGGCCGAACAGGCCGCATGGTTCTGGATTGCCAGCATCCTGCTGAATCTCGATGAGACGATCACGAGAAACTGAGGAGTTGTCAGCATCAGAAGTTCGGTGGGCCTGTTGAGCCGGAGGGCGAATTGGGCAGAAAAATTTCGGGACAGAAAAATGGAACACAGATGAATTCGGATCGTCCGACGTTCTTATCTGCCGAGACTCCCACATGGCGTTTCCAGGCTGTTCTTCCGTTCCGTCCAAATTTTTCCGCCCAAAAAATCTTTCTGCCAACGAAGACTTGCCAGGCCCGGCACCGCAACTGCCTTTGCAATTCTCTGTAGGATGGGCATTCCTGCCCGTCATGCTTTGCGGAAAGCGGCTGCATCAAACCCCAGGCACACGAGCGTTCGTAAAGACGCCAATGTCTCCACACGCATACAACGCTCGGGCAGGAATGCCCAGGCTACGAATTCATGAGAAATCGTGGCATTACAGACTGTCAACTTGGGCACAATGAAGTGCTCGATGAGACCTGACACCTTTTTTTACTTCGTCCGGAGACGAGAAGACGATTGGACATTACGGCGAATGTTGGCCATTTTTTTTTGCGGATCGCCGTTTCTCCGGGGGGCCACTTTGCGATATAATCGGCGTATGACCGCGAAACTGACGAAAGAACTGGCTGCCGCGTTGCACGCGACTGGGGATCGGGAACTCAAAGTCGTCGATCCCGACACGTCTCGAGTCTATTTCATTGTCGAGAGTGAAACGCACCGACAGGCGATGGATGCGCTACACCGCCAGCAGGATCGCGATGCCATTGCTCAGGGAATTGCCGAGATGGAAGCCGGTTTGGGCACTCCGCTCGATGAAGCGTTCGATGATATACGAGCAAATCTGGGATTACGGCAGCGTCAGAAGTGAAGTATCGCACAGGATACTCTGAGGCCTGACGAAATCGATTCTCCTCCCATGCCGTAACTCGCTCGCTGGGCCGGATCCCGGCAGCGGATCGTCCCGCGCTTGCGCTGGGACGGGAGCGCAGGCGATGCGGATCTCAGAACCCATCCATCAATAAATCCGTGACATCGGTGATATGGATGGAGTGCAGTTGCTAGAAAGTGCAGGCAATCCCGTCGACGGAGCGACGGGTGTACTGTACACCCGTCGCTCCGTCGACGGGATTTTGCAGCCGTGCAGATTCCGTCATCGCAAATCACGAAGTTGATTGTGGACAAGTACTCAGTGCAGCTTTCTTCCGTTAAGAAGACCAAAGAATGAAACCTGACTCTTTTTTCCTCAATAAGTTTCCGCCATAGTCGCCTTTCGCTCCGCGAAAGGCCGTTCTTTTTCGGAGCAAAAGGCGACACTTATTAGCTGACAGTGCTTAAGGAGCTGTCAGTGTCTAAGGAGGCCGTCGAAGCCCCTGACCCCGATCGCCGTCTTCTTTGCGTACGACAAAATTCTCGCGCAAAGACGCAGAGACGCAAAGAGGAAAGAGCAGTGCGACATAAAAAGCTTGCCAGGCACCACACCTGCCTTCGCATTTCTCGTATGATGGGCATTGTGCGACGACAGTGGCCTTCCAGGGGCGATGGCGTCTGTGTTTTTATCTGTGCCATCTGTGGTAAGAAAAACGCCTCGACACCTCGACGAACGGAGATGTACATCGCGTTGCCATACCCGGTGAAGCCAGGGAATTCGATCTTTCAGATGTCGAAAAAGCAGCAGGCGGCCAGCAACTTCGCCAGAAAATTTACTTCCGAACACCAACCACCGGGATACGCAGCATTTGAAGAACAGATCCTGAATCTGAGATTACATGAAATTCGATCGTTCCGGTCAGTCGATTATTTTGAGAATTGGCTGCTCGTAAAGTGAAGTCAAATCTATGGCTCATGGGTGAAGTACGATCAACTGTTTCCACCTGAAGAGCGTCCGGCAGTGAGACAACACTAATCGTGTTGTTCTGCAGAATCGTTCCGGAAACATCCACGGAATACCGATGGCCTGCCGATTCTTCAGAAATAACTCCAAGAATCAAAACCCGGGGAATCGGGACGGCACTACCGGGAACCTGCAGCGAAAGCGGGATCAAACGGATTTCGCGGCCCTGGTTGACGTTGATTCGGGCTGCAGCCACTACGCCGGAATTCGGAGGAGAATGCCAGGCTACGCTTTGCATTCCTTTCGGCTGAACTACGAATGCAGACGGCGTGAACTGAATACCATGTAAACTCTCTTCGCTTACGGAAACTGACAACTCATGAGAGGTTAGATTCGTTACCTCAATCACAGAGTCTGTATGGTTTGCAATTGGTGACTCCGAAGAGTTACGCACATGTACTTCTACATTCAAATTCGATAAGAAACGCTTCTTAACCGGGATTCTCTGCCGCTCGCGTGTCCCGGATTTGCTTCCTGCGATTTCCAACTCAACCACTTGTTCAACCACTCCAGCGTCGGCAGGACTTCTTAAAATACCCTGCAACGAAACACTGCCACCATTTTCAACGGTCCGGTCGCTGACAGTCGTCTGAACACAACTGCACGAAGTTCGAACGTCTTCGATAGACAGAACCTCCGACCCTGTGTTCTTAAGAAGAATACTAAATGCTGCATCATCGCCCACAAACAACTCGTTGTTGTTATCTTCAGACAACGCCAGGAGTGGATCCCGGATCTTGTGAACATCCTCGAAAGAGACTTGCCGAGGTACATCAGATTCAGAAAGCCAGACTGCGACGTTGAGAAAGGCCATCACGCAAAGCCCCATCACTACGATCAGAACAGCGTCGGATACATGACGATCAGATTTCAGGCTGCTATTTTTCATGGTACGATCCCGCCGAGTGATCTATGCCGAGCCGATGAAACCTTGAGAAAAAGTCGTTTCGCAGCGAATTAAACCTGTGGACTCATTCGCCCGGCCGCTCCTGTGAAGCTTTTCGCCGCTTCCAGAAAAACAGAATCAATAGCAAAACGGCCCCGGCCCCATTTAAAATGATGAGCCAGGTACGGGGTTTCTGCTCTGTAGTCGCAATGCTGGCGGTGGGTCCATCAACATCTCCACCCTCAGTCCTCTGCATAAACTTTAAGGTCTCAAGTGCTCTGCCACCATAGGCATCAATGAGTTTTCGCTGACCGCTGCGACGTTCATAAACATAGGCCCCTTCCCAAACGTCGGGTATCTTTCTGTAAGTGAACTGGTTTGGATCAATTTCGGCGGCGTTCACATCCCTCCATTTGAACTCATAGCTGCGATACGATGCACTTCCGTCCGAAAATTCGTCGGTGAGGTGGATACCTTGTGGCACCCAAACACCGTTCAGGTTCTGCCACTTAGCCGTCGACAGCGATCTCGGAAACTCCTTAATCTTACCTGTTTCATCCAGGCCGACCATCACCATTTGCTGACATGTAAAACCCTGATCGGGGCTCACAGTCAACGTGCGTCGATACCGTGCGCCGGAGAACACAAGATCAATTAAGCCAGATTCCTGAACGTCGACCGAAACGATCGAAGACGTTTTTCGGCACTCTTCCAAAACCTCGTCGATTCCGAACCCCAGATCGAATTCTCGAATTGTGGCCATACCAGCTGAAGTCACGTCAAACACGTCGACAAACTGACATGTCGCGGTCGTTTCGGGTTCGTAGAGTCCGATATTTGAGACCATACTGCCCGGTTCTCCCTGCACCCCGATTGCATACCAATAAGTCAGGTACTCCGAATTTCGAACCAACGTTCCGGACAGCGATCGAAGGTTTGCGTCTGGCTTCACCTCCCCTGATACAATTGCTTTCGCCGTTTCCGGAGTCAGCGAAGAACTGGGTTGAATGCTAATGCGAACATGCCCTCTGCGATGGAACCAAAGTAACCTGCTGGTAATGTCAAAGATGCACTCGACCTGCGTCGGCAGTTCGCCTTCTTCGCCAGTTTTCGTCCTGTATCTGCGAACACCAGATGCTGTGAATGACCCGTTACGAATTTGTTCGCGAGATTCCACCACTCGTTTCAAAACTTCGTCCGGTTCATCCGCCTGTCCGCAGGATAAGAAGACCATCGTCAGAGCAAAGCAGGTCGCCCGCATTAAACATTGATGACACCATTTCGTCTGAGGTGAAAGTCGCATCACTGCCGTGTCCTTTGCCCAGGGTACCGGACAATTCCGTAAAAGATCGATACGATGTGTTTCAGCGTCAGTTGGCGAAAGGATTCGTTCCAGCGTCTGTTTGGACAGTGTCTGCCATTTGACTCGCAGAGATCGTTTAACCCGTGGCCGTCAGGCCACGCGTGATGGGGAGACAACCTGGCCTGTCGGCCACGGGTTAAACAAAAATGGGCTCGACGAAAAATTATTCCAAAGCCGTTCGTGCCATCCGGTTCCCCTGGGGACGGTCAGCATGTGTCACTTTCCCGATTATTTCGCAATGTTCATTGCCTAGGCCGACTGTCTTCCAGGAAAGATGCGGATTGACAGCCACACCGCATTGAGTCATTCCATGGACGTATTCAGACGTATTCAATATCACCCGTTGATCATTCATTATTGGCAAACGGCCCCAACGAGAAACTTATTCGTGCAATACCACGCCACATGAATGGTCGGTTCTACTGCCCGACAAGAAACGAGGCCACATTCCCGTTCACACGCTTCTAGAGTGGCACAGTGAACAGGCATATTAAGATCCACTTCGAAATTCACTTTCCCTGGAGATCCGGTTACAACATCGATGAACGTCTCATCCGTCGCATGAATTGCGGCATCGCACTCACAATAATTCTGGCAAGGGAGTAAACCACAGCTGGAAGCCAGGCCCGGCTGAATGCAATAGCCAGGGTTTCCTGCGGGAAGCTGTATACAGGCAGCACAAGACTTCTGCACGGTTCGCACACAAAATCCAGCATAGACGCTGGAACAATAATATGCACAAAGTAAGAGTACATTCGCTGTCACAGCTGCCAAAAACACTCGATTAATGCGCATGTGAATTTCCTTCAACAAGAGTAAAGACAAACCGCCACAAGCTGAAAACCTGGAATTTTGGCCTCAAGCTCGACGACAGGAACCTCGATTACCACTCAAAGCCGCGGTTCACCAACCCCAGGGTGTAGGGTGTAGGGTGTAGGGTGTAGGGTGTAGGGTGTAGGGTGTAGGGTGTAGGGTGTAGGGTATAGGGTGTAGGGTATAGGGTGTAGGGTGTAGGGTACGAGACTGTCTTTGGAAGTCAATAGCAGTAGTTTGATTTTCAGGGAATCAATCGCGAGACTCTGGTTTTGACAACAATGCCGAAGCACGACCAACTCTTCTTCGCGTCACCTCGGCGGAAACTCCATTTTCCCACTCAGTGCCATGGCTCACACCGCACCCGCCTTTCCCTTTCTCGTAGGATGGGCATTCCTGCCCGTCATCCTTCGCGGGAACCGGCTGCATCAAACGCCAGGCACCCGAGCGTTCGTAAAGACGCCAATGTCTCCACACACGTACAACGCTCGGGCAGGAATGCCCAGGCTACAAATTCATTAAAAATCGTGGGAGTGCAGACTTTCAACTCACGCACAATGAGGGAGAATACTGTCAACTAACGCAGCAATTGGCACTGGCAGGGCTTCACGGCTTTGTTTCAGTGTGATCTCCTTAAAAAGTTTGGTCGTATGCAGAAGCTTCAGTTTCCCGCACTTTCCGGATCGAAGTCCGGTTCAACTCGACGCCGAATTCTCCAGGCCGGGCTGACCGGATTTTCAGCGCTGAGTATGGCGGATGTTTTTCGGCTGCAGGCTGCCGTAACACCCTCAAAGACGGCTCCCAGAACAGCCATCATTATGGTCTGGCTTCGGGGAGGCGCCAGTCAGCTGGAAACATTTGACCCAAAACCCGAAGCACCGTCTGAGTTTCGTGGGCCCTATTCGGCCATCGATACCAACGTCCCAGGCATTCGTATTTCTGAACTGCTGCCGAATCTGGCGAAGATTGCCGACCGTTACGCTTTGCTGCGATCGATCGCACATACAGGTGGAGGACATCCTGGCGGTTCTCTGCAGGTCCTGGCCGGGGACCCCGACCCGCAGGATAAACTGATGCCCGTGTTGCCTGACTGGATGTCGGTGGCGAACTATGTGCGTCGGGATGCGGCCCGCAGTCTTCCCAATTATGTGGCCATCAACCCGGTTGACCGTTACGACAACTTTACCATCGCCGGATCCACATATCTTGGCCCATCATTTGAGCCGTTTGCGGTGGTCGGTGATCCCAGCAATCCGTCGTTTGAGGTTCCCAATGTTGGCCTGGCATCCGATCAGCGAGAGCGACTGGGTCGGCGAATGCAGCTGAAATCCGGATTTGACGTGCTTCGACGCGATCTGGATACCTCCGGAACACTGTCGGCTGTCGACCGCTTTGAAACTCAGGCCATGAACCTGCTCACCAGCCCTCAGGCCGGTCAGGCATTCGATCTGAAACTGGAACCCGCCTCTGTCCGTGAACGATACGGAATGAATGCCTGGGGCCAGCAGCTGCTGATGGCTCGCCGTCTGGTCGAAGCGGGTGTCGAGATCATCGCCACAGAATTCGATGGTCCGCTGTGCGGGCGAGTCCAGAACTGGGACGACCATTCCGTCAATCAGCATGTTTTTGATGCCTACAAGTTTCGCACGCCCGTTTTCGATCAGGCCGTTTCTGCTCTGATTGAAGACATTTATGCTCGAGGTCTGGATCAGCGTGTTCTGGTCGTTGTCACTGGTGAATTCGGCCGTACTCCTCGAATTTCTTATGTGCCAAGCAGCGGCGGCGGCGTTGCCAGCGGACCTGCGGGAACTGTGCAGCCTGGTCGCGACCACTGGCCTCGAGTCAATTCCATGCTGTTCGCAGGCGGGGGAATCCGAACCGGGCAGGTGATCGGCGCGACTGATTCAAAGGCCGAAGACCCGGTAGAACGCCGAGTTGGAACCGGGGACTTTCTGGCAACCATTTATAAGCATCTGGGAATCGACTACGAACACATTGCCATCCAGAACTTTGCCGGTCGACCTGTGCCCATTTTGAATTCCGGTGCACCAATTCATGAGCTGCAGCGAGTTTCCAGCTGAAGAAGCAGGGCACAGGAATACGGAACGAGAATACGCGAAGACCTGACGATGTGCGAATATGTAGCCTGGGCATTCCTGCCCGGGGATGACAGTCAGGCGTCGTCAGAACAGACGTTCAGAATATTCGACGGAGAATTGCCTGTGAGCAGTCATTTGTTTTGCCGCCTTCTGTGCCTGACATGTTGTATGGTTCCAGCATCACTTTTTGCGGACGATTTTCACTGGCAGATGCGATTGCAGCAGAAGCCAGAGAACTCACCACAGTTTGAGCGGACGCAGCGCAGCGAAAAATGGCCTGCAGAGCAAACTGCGTTTATCGTCTGTGACGTCTGGGACAAGCATCACTGTCTGAATGCCGTCCGTCGTCTGGAAGAATTTGCTCCCCGGCTGAATCAGGTTCTCAGCGAAGCCCGACGTCGTGGTGCGATAATCATTCATTCGCCCAGCGACTGTATGCCGGCTTATGAACACCATCCGGCTCGCCTGCGTGCCATGGCGGTTCCTGCGCCTGAACTGTCTCCTCCGGACTTACAGCACTGGTGTTCCCGGATTCCGTCGGAAGAACTGGCGGCCTACCCAATTGATCAGTCGGACGGAGGAGAAGACGATGATCCCGCAGAACATGCAAAGTGGGCAGCTGAACTTACAGCTCTGGGCCGCGACCCTGGTATGCCGTGGAAGACGCAGTCTCCGCTGATTGAAATCGACAGCCAGCGAGATTACATCAGTGATCGGGGTGACGAGGTCTGGAACATCCTGGAACAGAAGGGTATTCAGAACGTCGTGCTGACCGGCGTGCATACGAACATGTGCGTGCTTGGGCGGCCGTTTGGTCTGAGGCAGATGGCTCGCAACGGCAAAAATGTTGTGCTGATGCGTGACATGACGGACTGCATGTACAACCCCAAACGCTGGCCGTATACCGATCACTTCACAGGAAACGACTTGATCATTTCGCACGTCGAACGATTCGTCTGCCCAACAGTCACCAGCGATCAGGTATTGGGCGGCGAAGCATTTCGATTCCGCGGTGACACTCGACAGCAAAAGGATGTAATGAGCCTTACCGCAGCTGTGAAGAACGGGGAATCTGTGGTGAGCACAGAATCACTCGGACGGCACTGGACTGTTGTCAGCCTTCCGGCTCGCTGGTCTGACATCACTGATGGCAGAATGCAGGACCATCAGGGAACCGTTTGGTACCGTTGTACTCTGCGGCTGTCAGACTCATTTTTAATGGGGCAAACGACGGCAGTTCTGATCGATTCGCCTGGAAATGGAAAAGTTCAGGCATGGCTCAATGGCGTGGAGCTCAGAATTGATGAGCCCGCCGGTGCGTCAACTGCCGCTCCTGACACGATCCGGTTTGTTCTGCCGTCGTCCGCAGTGAACATCAACGATGCCAGCCTGCTGGTGTTTCGAATTCAGTCAGACAAGCCGCAGAAAACTCTGCTGGATGCACCTCAGCTGACGGCTGGCTCGAAGAAGGTCGATCTTAGCGGCCGCTGGCAGATAAGAATCGGGGATGATGCGAGCTGGTCGAATATGCCACTTCCAGCCAAATTTGGCACAGCGACCGATGTGGTTTTTGAGCCTGAGAGCCGATGATCTACTGCGTTCCTTAGCGGGAGCTGAAATTCGATCGCAGAGAAGGCGAGCGGAGCGGCGTCAGCCCTCCGAGGTCCGCGCAAACTGTGATTCTGCGGTTGCCTGCCGCGCCAATGTCACTCCGGTTTCCAAAGGTCACTGCGGGAACCGGGAAGCGAACGCAACCGGAATCGCACTCGGTGGGCTGACGCCACACCGCTCGCCTTTGGCCGCATCAGGCGAGCGGAGCGGCGTCAGCCCTCCGAGGTCCGCGCAAACTGCGATTCTGCGATTCCTGCCGCGTCAATGGCACTCCGGTTTCCGAGGTCACTGCGGAAACTGGACAACAAACGTCGACAGGAATCGCACTCGGAGGGCTGACGCCACACCGCTCGCCTTTGGCCGCATCAGGCGAGCGGAGCGGCGTCAGCCCTCCGAGGTCCGCGCAACTGCGACTCTGCGGTTCCTGCCGAGTCAATGGCACTCCAGTTTCTGAGGTCACTGCGAACACCGGACAGCAAACGCCAGCAGGAATCGCACTCGGTGGGCTCACGCCACACCGCTCGCCTTGACTCACTTATTCCACGGATTCGAACTGTCGAATGATCTCTGACAGTCGTTCCACAGACGTTTTTTGGACTGCGGTCACTGCTGCTCGCTGTTGGTCAGTCAGCTGCGGCATCTCAAGAAGCTTCCGGCTCAGATGAAACGCATCGAGATCTCGCTGGGCGGCATTGAGAATTGAGAGACGCATTTCGTCCCATTGAAGCTGATTCTCGGGAACCTGCTGCTGAGCTCGGTCAAGCGCCTCAAGTGCCGCATCGAATCGCCCGGCGGCCCTCAGGTTGCCCAACATTAATGACAATCTTCCGTTTGGAAGGTCCGTCGAAGCTTTCAGCCAGCGAACCGCCACATCACCCGCATTTTTCAGCGACTCCGGATCATTTTTGTTAACATGAATTGCTGCCCATGACATTGAGAGGCAGTAAAGAATCTCGGGCTTGAGTCGCTGAAACATACATGGAGCCGCATCAGCCTTCTGAAATTCAGTGACAGCTTCCGGATAGTTGTCTTCGTATAAGAAACTAACCCCTTTGATGAATGCAAACAGAGCATCTTTTTCAATGGGAGAAGCGGCTGCAAGGTCATCAATCAGCACCCGGAATGGACGAAGGTTCTTCAGTGCAACAGCAACCGTCACGACTGCAAATCGAGCACCAAACTGAAGGCTTAGACTGACGGTCGACTTCGAGGATTCTTCTGACTCGGAAAATCTCAGTCCTGTTGACAAAGTGGTCAGGCTGGAATCAAGTACTGATTGTTCTTTAGAAAAGCCATCCAGGATTTCACTGAGCACCAATGCCGACCTGGCAAGCTGCACGTAAGGCGTTTCATTTGAATCCCATGTGGCAATCAGCTGAGGTGTCTGTGTCAGCTGTTCAAAAACTGCCGTGATTTGCTTCATGTCCCGCTCGGGCAGCAGAGTTCGAAGTCGTTCGAGCTGCTGTGCAAGAGCGTCGTCAGAGCCCTGCAGCGAATACACGAGTGCGGCTGCAATCTCCGTTTCCGGATCATCCGCCTGAAGTATTCTCAGCAGCCGAACTTCGTCCAGCGTTTCGTCGTACCTGCCTTCGAACAGCAGACATGCCATCAGGAGCTTTCGTCCATCGACGTACATCGGAAATTTCTGAAGCAGCTGCTGAAGAATCGGAACCGCATCGGAACGAGATTCGGACATCATCGCCTGCAGGAAGAGTTTTTCGCGTTCAGCAAGCGATTCTGACTCGTCTGAACCAAGTATGGTTTGAGCGGCGGATCGCTCTCCGGAGCGGTCCGGACTCATTCTCGCCTGCCAGAAGTGCAGCATGGCACGCTGCTTCAGAGTTTCAGGACGGATTGTACTCACCAGCTCGCGAACTTTATCGAACCTTTGCATGGAATACAGAAGATCGATCTGTGCGAGCTGTAACTCACATCGCCCGGCATCGTCCATCACATTCAGTTGCAGGGCATTCGTGATTGCATCAATTCGTTCCTGCGATGGAGCATCCGGATTCCCGGAACCGGCCAGCTGCAGAATAATGCGATCCCGCTCGCTGCTTTTCAGGGATGCTTCTGCTGCGACCTTCTTCTGTGACTCCAGCTCAGCCGTTGTCTCCGCCAGTTTCTGAGCGCTCGCCGCTCTCGACAGTTTGGCCTGCGACTCTGCTGCCTCACGGTCCGAATTCATCTTGATCAGCAGTGATCCCAGCCCAAATACCGCAGCAAGAATAAGACTGGCGGCTACAGTGACCGGCCGCCTGTTGCGACGCACAAACCGCGAACTCACATACCAAAAAGACGGCTGTCGGGCCTCAATCGGCACATGTCCGAGGAAACGTCGCAGATCGTCGGCAAACGCCTGCACACTCTGATAGCGTTTCCCAGGATCCTTATGAGTTGCGCGGGCAACAATCAAATCCAGATCTCCGGTCAACAGTTTCGCCTTACTAATCGCTGATGCATGAGACAACTTCAAGCTGGAAAGACTCGCTTCATTCAGGGTACTCAAACGAACGCTCATCAGAGGGACGGGCATCGCCCGAACCTTTGCTATCATCTCCTGAAAACTCAGCGCGTTCAGCTCCTGCGTCTCAAACGGAGTTGTCCCTGTGAGCAGCTCGAACAGAAGTGCACCCAGCGAATAGACATCCGTTCGAGTATCAACGTCTGCCGGATTTCCGCCCGCCTGTTCGGGACTCATATAACTTAAGGTGCCCATCACCTGCCCGGCGACTGTTTGATGTGCATCATTGTCGGTGCCTGTCTGAAACGGGGCAGAAGCAGACGCCGCATCGGTCAGCTTTGCAAGACCAAAGTCGATGACTTTGACCTTCACTTTCTTCACATCCCCGGCTGCAGTTGCCAGGATGTTTCCCGGCTTGATGTCTCTGTGAAGAATTCCTCGCTGATGAGCATGCTGGATGGCGTCGCAGATCATCAGAAAAATGTCGAGACGATCCTGTAAAGCAGCACCAGCTTCGTCGCAAATCACCGTAACCGGCTTCCCCTCAACATATTCCATGATGAAGAAAGGACGTGCGTCCGGTGTCTGGCCTGCTTCCAGCAGCTTTGCGATGCACTCATGATTCATCATCGCCAGAGTTTGTCGCTCCAGCTCAAATCTTTGCTGCAGTTCCGGCGAATTAATGGCGATACGTGCCATTTTTATCGCCACCGTACGCTGAATGGGTGCTCGCTGTTCGGCCAGATATACGGTTCCCATTCCGCCTTCGCCGATGACCCTGATCAGTTCGTATGGACCAAGATGTCGAATGGCGGTTACCGTACCATTGTCAGATTGCATCGGAGCTCTGGCCTCCGTGGCAATGGCTTTCGACGGGGAAAATGAAATCGTTCGCGGGATATGACCCTGTGGGAGAATGTTTTCAGAAATGGTTTCCGCAACACGTGCCGGAACAGGTGTCTGCTTCAGAAAAACGGCGTCGTATTCGTCAATGGCCCTGGCGGCGTTATGAAATTCCGTCCTCATCACCTGCATACACTGCTTCAGCAGTTCGGTTTGCTGAGTCGATTCAAGCTCTTGAATCTTCTGCAGCAATGACTCTACAGGTTCTCCCTCAGCTTCTTTCATCAACGCACTCATTCAAAAAAATGTGGAATCAGTCTGCAGCACGGCAGCCATTCGTCTGATCACGGGCGGCCGTCTGATCACGGGCGGCGAATGCGATTCAGCGTATAGTATGCATCAGGATGAAGCAACGGCTCGCCGTCGTGACTGCGAACGCCTGTTGCACGCAATTCATGCACATACAGTTCGCGGAGCCCGTCCATCTGCAGGTGCACTCGCAGGCCGTCGTCCGAAAGTTTTGCGCTGCGAATTTTCAGGTCCTGCTTCTGAATTTCATCACTGCCATAGTCCGCATGATACAGATAGGTGTAGCTGTTCATCGACCAGGATCTAAGATCGGCGGCCGTTGACGGATCTACTGGCTTTGTAAAAAGCAGCTCAAAGCCGTCGGGCCGTGATCGCATCTCCTGAATCTCAAACGGAGTTTTCCCTGTCCAGACAAGCCTTTGCAGTCCATACGACGCAGTTCCAAGACTGCTCCAGCCACGATTGCTGAGTCCCGCAAACACGCTGCCATCCGTGCCCTGAACCATCCTCAGCACGGCTGACGCGAATCCAGATCGAAATGGAAAACACGCGCCCTGATATTCCCCGTCAACGGATTCCAGAAAGACTCGATTCATTCCCGCCTGCGTAAATTCGCCAATGAAAAACTGACCTTCAAACGGGCCAAACTTTCCGCCACTACTGTCCAGCAAAATGTCGGTGGCCGACTGACCGATTTTCCGATAAGGCAGCCATACCGCCGGAGGCTTCATTTGAGCAAACTCCCGAATCGCATCCGGAAACGGAAGCCCGTCCGGCACTCGACGGATACCGCGAATCGGCGAACCTGGCTGGTTCATTGACGCCAGTGCCTCAGCATGATGAAAGAAAACGCCCTCCCGCATGTGATGCAGCGTATTCGTCGCAACCCAGTTCCCCTGCTGGTCGGTATAAAACATATCCCCGGCTTTGTTAAAGCCAATTCCACTGGGAGAACGCATCCCGGCGCAAACCGGGATCAGATCACCGTCTGGTGTGACTTTCATCCCCCAGCCGCGCCATAGTCCCTGACGATAGTTCAGCACAGGTTCATGGATTGTGCGGTTCAGCTCTTCGCCCTTTAATCCCAGTCCAATATTCAGCGTCAGCCAGAGATTTCCATCGCGATCCTGCTTTGGACCATATGCGTATTCATGATAATGCCCGGTTACGCCCCAGCCTTTCGCCACAGTCAGATACTGATCAGCCACCTGATCTCCATCAGTATCCTTCAACTGAGTCAGCTCGCTGCGCTGGACCGTATAGAGCGAATCGTTGTGGTTCAGCAGTCCCAGAGGTTCATGAAGGGCTGATGCAAACCGATGAAACGTGACGCCGGACGGAGGATCCTGATACACGCCATCCAGTATCCAGACTTCCCCTTTGCGAATCGCCACAGCCAGCCGATGATCGTCCAGCACATCCATGCCGCTGATTTCCAAAGCGAGCCCTTCGGGCGCTGGCTTCCAGTTCTTTGCACGAGAGTCCGCCGTGGCCTGCGAAACACTCACCGAAATGATTCGATAATAATCGTCTTCCGTCTGTGCATTCGTGGAACCGCACGCCAGCACCATCAGAACGGCAACGGCAATACCTTTCAGCCACAGCCTCAGAGCAAAGTGACTGCAGTAATGATTTGGCGACAGCAAGCGAATTCGGCTGCCAGACCATCCGATTTTTCTGAGATCTTCTACCATTTGTAGTTCACCTCAATCACGACAGAATCGTCAGCCGTCTCAGGCATCGCAAGCAGTATCAGCCATTCAAACAAATCACCCGACTTTCTGATCCGGCCGTCTTTGATGGTGTGCCTCCCGCTGGCGGATGTCGGATTCTCTGAGTCGGCCATGCTGAAGGCCACCGCGATCCGAAGATTGTCTCCCGAGATGACTGCCGGAACTTCGGCCGGGGTTCCTTCAACCATTTTCAGTACCTTCGCAATGTGTGCTCGAAACCAGACAGGCCGATTCGATTCAATTGCGTGTTCGACGGGTTTCGGGTTCTCCCTTTTCCCCTGATCAGTCGGTGCATGTGAAATGCGGCGAGTCACTGTGATTGTTCTCTGCAAACCATGATCTTCCGTGGGCACAATTCGATCGTTCACTTCATATTCCGCAAATCGATACAGGAATGAAGGCACCCCGGCTTTGTCCAGCCGATACCCCTGAAATCGATATCCGGCTTCCCGACTGTTCTGCGGCCACACGTGTGATTCATTCGGCAGATCAGCAATAGGAACTCCGGCAGGTAAGTCGATCAGCTGTTCCCCCAGAGGATCAGCAGGCGGAGCAGACCGGACGAACCAGGTACCTTCGGCGTCGAGAAATCGTCCTCTCCACGCCTGCGCCACACAAATCTGTTCGGCATCGAATGCGAAGTGCACTTTCTGAGAAAAACCAACGGCAACGGCGTGCGTTCCGGCTTGTCGCATAAATGTTCGCAGAATGATCGGACGATCCCCGGGAGTCAGTTCATAATTCTGAGATCGAGCGTGCACGATCTTTTCCGGCAGTGGTTGTGTCTTCAGTTCCTTCAGATAGGCCCACATCGCCGCAATCTGAAGTTCCATATCTCCTCCCAAAATCTCCTTGTTCTGGCTCCTGCCAGCCGGAAAAAAAGTGGGCATGCGGGTGCGAGCTTTGACTGCCCCGGGATCTTTCAGAAAATCATGGAACCACTGCGGATGAATTCGACTGGCCACTCCTTCGAGATCAATTCCCACCGTCCCAGGCAGCGTCTCTCCTCGAAAGGAATGGCATTGCACACAGCCGGTATCCATGAGCGCACGTCCGGCCGCGACAAGCGAAGGCATCGATTGAGAAGCAAAAACTTTTGATTCAGCAACCGGATCCGTCGAAGTCGAATCCGACTGTCGCAACAGCTCGGGCAGGTCTTTGACGATGTTCTCAGGAAACTGTGGCATGCGAACCGTCATATAAGAACGCAGAGTTCCCCTGCCACGAAACACGTCTCGCAGCCACGGAATCGTCAGCCTGGCACCAACGCCGGTCAGTCCGGGCGGCAATCGGCCCTCGTCTCCGATATCGACGTGGCCGACTGTTTCGAACCATGACTTTCGAAAACGAGCGATCCCGCCTCGTTTATTGCGTTCATGGCAGGCAAGGCAGTTCATTTTCAATAGTCGCGATTCGGCAGCGTCCGGAACCGTCTCCAGTCCGGCAGGCCGATTTTCAAGGACCGCAGCCTGGTCTGAACCCGGCCCCTGAATTTGCACGATCGCTGATCGCAGCGAGGATTTCTGAAGCTCATCGAGCCCATAGAAGGGAACTCCGGCAGGAGTTTCCGCAAGACAACCAGTACTGGCTGTTTGTCTCAATCGGTCCAGCGGGACGGCTGACTTAGCAGGGGGCATGTCGGGCAACGTGTGACAGCTGACGCATCGAAGCTCGGAAAACAACTGCCGACCGCGGTTTACCAGAGAAGCCTGCAGAAGGGCAGGGGAGGGGGAGGGATCCGCCGAATCATGAGACGGTCGCTCAGCTTCCGAACCGGAATTTCTCGAGGTCAACAACCATGTGGCGATATTGGCGGCATCGACAGGTGCCAGCCCAAAGTTCGGCATTCTTCCGGCTGGTCGAACGTGTTCGGGATTCAAAAGGAAAAAAGTGAGCGACTGCCGATTGTATTTCTCCCATAGATTGGGAAGAGGTACAGAATTGATTTGACGAGCTTCTGAAGCGAGTCCCAGTTCGGCAATTTCTTCCGGATTCAACTGATCCAGCAGCTGATCAACCGGCGACGCTGGGACCCTGACGGCCTCGTGGTCCGGGTCAGGCTCATGACAGGCCACACATCCAATCTGATGATAGAGCACCTTGCCAGCCGAGGAATCACCGCGGTTCCAGAACTCCATGGGCACAGGAGTCAGTCCAGATGCCTTTACTTCCGGAAATGGCTCATTCAGGGACATGACAAAAGCGACCAGTGCGTCAGCAACGGATGACCGTTCGGCCTCTGGCAAAGAGTTGAGCAGATCGGGCATGGTGGTACCGGGTTTCGTACCGGAAGGCGATTCCAAAAACTTCTTCAGCCATGCAGTCTGCAATCGTCCCCCCGCAGCTTTCAGGCTGGGGCCGGGCTTCGGCTGCATTTCCGGCAACCCGCTGTGATGGCACGCCGTGCACGACAGTTCTGTCAGCAGCAGTTCACCGGACGCCTCGGCCGAAAGCTCACCGTGCCGGGCAAAGCGGTCAAAGCCAGCGACGAACGGAGGGACAACGCCTGGTTCTCCGGCTCGGCTGGAAACCTCTGTTGAGCCAGAATCTGCGACGACAACCTGTGCCGCCCCGAGCCGCAGAAAGAGCATCATCACAATCGCTGTTGTCTGCAAATCGCATCGTACTAATTTACTAAGATTCATCCTGCAGAACTTTCGCGCCGAAGAATTTGAGCCCGCAGACCTACAACTCGTCCGACAAGGCTGCCCAGTTCAGAAATCCAAACCGGCGATTTTACATCAGCAGGGCCGAGTCGTCGAATACAGCCGTGGGAACTGTGAGGGTTTCGTTTCAGGCCTGCCTTGAAGGTCCTTCTCCCACACGCTTTGCGTGGGGGAGGGTCTTGCCTGGAGGGGTTGTTCTTATACTTTCCTACCCCAAACGCAGTTGGGGGAGGTCGAGCGAGCGGCAGCGAGATCGGGAGGGGGATGGGGAACGGAGCGAAGAGGGCGTTGATGGGACGGCGTCGAGTGCAACACGCGGCGAGCCCTCCCCCGGCTTCACGGCCGACCCCTCCCACTTCGCTGCGCTGCGCGGGAGGGGAGGTTATTAAAACCTCCTCCCCCAGCGAAGCTGGGGGAGGTCGAGCGAGCGGCAGCGAGATCGGGAGGGGGATGGGGAACGGAGCGACGAGCGTGTTGATGGGACGGCGTCGAGTGCAACACGCGGCGGGCCCTCCCCCGGCCTGGCGGCCGACCCCTCCCACTCCGCTGCGCTGCGCGGGAGGGGAGGTTATTAAAACCTCCTCCCCCAGCGAAGCTGGGGGAGGTCGAGCGAGCGGCAGCGAGATCGGGAGGGGGACGGTGA
>JALHMY010000082.1 GCA_022843805.1 Fuerstiella sp. | reverse complement strand
TTGCCCAGCCAGGCCACGATTCGCTGTCGCGGCCCCGTTGCCGTGCGATGCGATTCCACCAGCGCCCAATACGCCGTGCGTCGCCCATTCTCCTGCTTGTAGTACTGTCGAATAAACATAGCCGGGAATCTTATCGCTGGTCCTCACCCCCGCCAGATCCCGGGTTCTCACTACATCACGTTTCGGCTTTCCAAACACGGGCTTTTTTGAAAACTCGCCTCAAAAACACGGCAAATAATCTTCCAGCTGGATCAGATTTCGTCGATTCTGGGGAAGTCAGGCTAATCTTCCCGCCACAAAGCCATTGAGTCCCCGGTGGCGGATTTCGACCCAATTCAGATACCGCAGCGGAGGAGACTGCGCCAACCTTGATCTTTCGTTCGCATCTTTTAGTTGTTCAACATCACCTTTACAGAGGCGAGGCAAGCCCATGAGACGAACTCGTCGGGGCCGGAGACTGCCGTCACCAGCATGCATATTTGCCACCCGGGCTTACATCACCTCTGATCCGGGGCCTGATTTTCGCTGAGTCAACTGTTTGCGAATGCGATACAATTCCTGAAGTGCCTGCATGGGACTGAGATTGTCGACTTCCAGCTTGCGCAGCTCATCCAGAACAGGATCCTCCGGAATGCTGAAAAGAGATTTTTGCTGTTTTCGCTGTCGGCTGGTTTCACGCTGCGGAACCCGAGGTCGGCCGTCGGCATTCAGGTGGTCACTCTCCAGAGTTTCCAGTATCGTGGCAGCTCTGTCAGTTACCATTCGCGGAACGCCGGCAATCTTCGCGACGTGAATTCCGTAACTCCTTCCGGCTGCTCCTTCAATGATCCGATGCAGGAATATGACATCATCATTGTTTTCCTGAACGGCAACATTCCAGTTGGATGCATGTTTCAGGGTCTGAGTCAGCTCGGTCAATTCATGATAGTGTGTCGCAAACATCGTGCGGCACTGAGTTTCGTCGTGCAGAAATTCGGTAATCGCCCATGCCAGTGAGATACCGTCGTATGTACTGGTACCGCGTCCAATTTCATCCAGAATCACAACACTGCGGGCAGTCGCGCCGTTGAGAATCCGGGCCGTCTCGGTCATCTCGACCATGAATGTACTCTGTCCGCGTCCAAGTTCGTCGCTGGCACCAACTCGAGCGAAAACGCGATCGGCAATTCCAAGGCGAGCGGCTCCGGCAGGAACAAATGACCCCATCTGTGCCATGATGGAGATCAAAGCCGCCTGACGAATATACGTACTCTTTCCGGCCATATTCGGCCCGGTAATGATCTGAATTCGGCCTGCCACCGGTTTGTCTGCTTCGGTACCCGGGATCCCAAGTCGGATGTCGTTGGGCACAAACTGTCCGGCTGGCATCAGACGATCCAGTACTGGATGTCGGCCTTCACGAATGTCCATTAACGGTTCAACTGTCAGCTCTGGCCGACAGTAATTCGCAGTTGAAGCCAGCTGACTGAGTCCGGCAAACACATCAATCTCTGCAAGTGCTTCCGCAGTCTTCAGCAGCAGCGGCACGAATCGGGCAACCTCCTCCCTCAACTGTGCGAACAGCTCCTGTTCGAGTGCCTTGCTCTGATCTTCTGCTCGCAGAACCTTATCTTCATACTCCTTGAGTTCCGGGGTGATATACCTTTCCTGATTCTTAAGTGTCTGCTTTCGAATATAGTCTTCCGGTACTTTTTCGCGATGCGAGCCGGTTACTTCAAGATAGTAACCGAAGACCTTGTTGAATCCGATTTTCAGATTGGGAATGCCGGTACGCTGAACTTCTCTGGCCTGATAGCCAGCGATCCACTGCTTGCCACCGCGGCTCAGATCCCGCAGTTCATCCAGCTGAGCACTAAAACCTGGTCGGATGACACCTCCATCTGTTAAGGTCAGTGGAGGCTCTTCAATCAAAGCATCGCGGATGGCCGCGCGAACTTCAGGACACAGCTCAATTCGCTGCTCCAGAGTCTGCAGGCGAGTCGAACGACGTTCTGCCAGTCTTGCTCTCAGTTTGGGCAACTGCTCCAGTGTGGCCGCCAGGCACGCAAGATCTCTGGGGCTGCACCGGCCCGTCGCGGCCCGAGTCGTCAGACGCTGAAGATCATAAATCTGTTTGAGAGATTCTCGCAGCTGGTCACGAAGAGTCAGCTCGGATGCCAGTTCTTCTACAGCGTCCAGACGCTGTTCGATCTGAACAAGATCCATCAAAGGGCTCGACATCCATTCGGCGATCAGACGCGCGCCCATCGGAGTACTTGTCTGGTCCATAACTCCCAGAAGCGTTGTGTCGCGACGACCATCCCGGATCGTCTGTGTGAGTTCCAGACTGCGGCGAGTAACTTCGTCAATGACCATATGTCGTCCGCGACGCCAAACCTCCAGCCGCTCAATATGTGGCAGAGCTGTACGCTGCGTTTCCCGAACATACTCGATCAGTGCACCGGCTGCTGTGACGGCCGGTGAGTCATCCTGAAGATCGAAGCCTTCCAGAGTCGTCGTCTCAAAATGTTCATTCAGGATGCGGCGCGCCTCATCTTTGGCGAAGCACCAGGCAGGCCGGGGTGTCAGAACAGGGCTGCCAGAATCCGCCTGCGACAGCGCAAGCATCTGTTCCTGCACAACATTTTCCGGAATCAGACATTCGGCCGGGCGAATGCGAGCGAGTTCCTCCTGCAACTGCGCCGGTTCAATCTCAGTGACCAGAAATCGCCCGGTAGATAATTCCAGCCACGCCAGTCCAATGCTGCTGCGAGCCGGAGCGATACACGCGATGAAGTTGCTTTGCCGAGGATCCAGAAGCTGGTCGTCCGTCAATGTTCCCGGTGTTACTACCCGAGTCACTTCGCGACGAACCAGTCCCTTCGCCTTTTTGGGATCTTCAACCTGATCGCAAATCGCCGCGCGAAAGCCGGCGTGAATCAGCTTCTGCAAATAAGAGTCGAGCTGATGATAGGGGAATCCGGCCATTGGTACCGGATTGTCTGATGACTTGTCGCGGCTGGTGAGAGTCAGGCCCAGCACACGAGCTGCATTTTCCGCGTCCTGATAGAACAGCTCGTAAAAATCGCCCATACGAAACAGCAGCATCGTGCCAGGATTTTCCCGCTTCACTTCCATGTAGCGTTCCATCATTGGCGAGAGCTTGGCAGTCATGGGAGCATTCAGAGTTCGCAAAAACTAAACGGAACAAAGGTTTGCGGAAAAGACGCGATTAAAATTCGTGTTACCGATGGGTGCCGATTTCTTCAGAGAGCCTTTTCGTCAGGAAACAGCATACTGACACTGGTACGATCATGAATCGATCGGATGGCCTGTGCAAACAGCGGAGCCACGGAAATAATGTCAAACTTGTCACCAGGCTCCTCAACCAGAGTTTCAATGGTGTCCGTCATAAACATTCTGCAGATCTGACTATTTTGAATGCGTTCCGAAGCACCTTTCGAAAGCACTCCGTGAGAAACCGCAGCATAAATATCTTTCGCCCCGCGAGCTTTCAGAACATCGGCCATACTGCAAAGTGAGCCGCCGGTAATCGTAAAATCATCAACCATCAGCACATTGCAGCCATCAACTGAACCAATCACCTCCAGGATCTGAGCACGCTCCGAATGATCTTTCCGCTGCTTGTTTCCGATCACGACCGGAACACCCAGCAAATTCGCAAATGCCGATGCGGATTTTGCAAATCCGACGTCGGGACTGCAAACCACGAGATTATCCAGTTGCAGCTTTTTGACGTGTTCACAGATCACCGCCCGAGCATACAGGTGATCCACCGGGACACTGAAAAAACCCTGAATTTGTGGACTGTGCAGATCCATTGTCAGCACCCGATCCGCTCCGGCTGCCTCAATCGCGTCGGCACAGACACGAGCGCGAATGGACACTCGGGGTTCGTCCTTTTTGTCACCCTTTGCATAGCTGAAATACGGAATGACAGCAGTCACCTGCTGAGCACTGGCTCGCTTCAGAGCGTCGATCCAGAAAAGCAGCTCTACAAAGTTGTCGTTGACCGGCCGATGCACACCCTGAATAACAAACGTGTCACGGCCGCGGACATTTTCCAGAATCCGTACAAAAACGTTGCCTTCACTGAAAATTTGAGCTTCGCAGGGGGTGAGACGAACTCCCAGTTCGTCGGCAATTCTGCGGGCAAAAATGGGATTTCCCGATCCGGCGAGGATGGCGAGGTCGCCCTGCGGGGCCTGAAAAGGGTGCAGGCGGGGCCCCTGTCGAGTACTCGACGAGTTCGGGTCAAGGCTCATAGTTCATAAATCCACAAAGCCCGGCATTTTTTATCCAAAACCGGGCTTCAGCAGTCGAGATTTCATAGAATTCAGGAAGAACACAGATCTTATCGCTGCCCTCTCTTAACACAACCGTGACCCGAGGTCTTTCAAAATGAAGATTCCCCTGCAACTGTTTGCTCGTGCCCGGGATCTGGCAGGAAAATCCCCCATTGAAATAGAAGTCCCTGAGAACGCGAGTGTGGCACAGCTGCGTCAGATTTTAATTGCTGATTTTCCACAGTTAACCGACCTTGGGCCGTCTCTGCTGTGGGCCGTCAACAATGATTATGTCGGCGTCGAACACGTATTGAAGACCACGGACGAAGTCGCCTGTTTTCCACCCGTGAGCGGCGGATGATCCGATTTTCACCGATTGAAGTTCCTTTGACGATTTCGCCTGATTTTCTGGTCATGCAGCCATGTTTTACGAGTTTCGTTTTCGCTTTATGCGTAGACTTTGGCGAAGTGCGACGATGCCACTGTTTTCGACAATGGTTTTGGAAAGCGATTCAATAAGATCTCAGACTCTCCTGTCATCTCGCAGCCTCAATGAAAAAGATGAACTGAAGCCGTGATTGAATTAACTGAAAAATCCATCGACTTCACACAACTCACCAACCTCGTTCGGGATCATCGAGCGGGGGCTGTTTTGCTGTTTCTGGGAACCGTACGCGAGTTCACCGGAACAGAACAAACGTCTTCTCTTCGATATGAAGCCTATCCCGTGATGGCGCTGAAAAAGCTTCAGGAACTCGAAGAGGAATGCAGCCGACAGTTTCCCGTTGTGCGAATTGCAATCAGTCACCGAACTGGCGATCTTGATCTGGGGGAAATCAGTGTGGCCATTGCCGTCAGTGCGCCTCATCGAGCACAGGCATTCGACGCCGGACGATGGCTGATCGATACTCTGAAGGAACGAGTTCCCATCTGGAAACAGGAGAACTATCAGGATGGTCGAATTGAATGGGTGCATCCGGGGACTTCCGGTGCATCAAATTCAATGACAAACCAGACTCCCTGATCCGCCATTTCAACTCGCCTGTCGTTCGCCTGAATGTTACGAAGACTTAACGACACGTACTGTCCGATTTTTGAGTCATCCGCACACGAACCGCTCGAAGGTTCGGAAAGCTGAGACAATCCCATGAGCTCAAACACATCGCCACTACAGCTGATTGACAGCTTTGGTCGCATGCACAATAACCTGCGAATCAGCGTGACTGACCGCTGCAACATTCGCTGCTTTTACTGCATGCCGGCCGAAAATGTTGAATTCATGCCGCGAGAGCATCTGCTGAGCTTCGAAGAGATCGCCCGAGTTGTTCGAGTGGGGACCACGCTCGGGATCGATCGACTGCGACTGACGGGAGGAGAGCCTCTCGTTCGAAAGGATCTGCATAAACTCGTTTCAATGCTCGTCAACATTCCGGGGATTATCGACGTCGGACTGACGACCAATGGAATTCTTCTGGCCGAACAGGCTCAGCAACTTCGCGATGCCGGACTGACACGTCTGAACATTAGTCTTGACGCACTGGATCCGGAAGTCTTTCGCCGAGTGACTCGACGCGACGGCTATGAACAGGTCCTGCTGGGAATTGAAGCAGCTCGGGCCGCCGGATTCAACCCGATTAAACTGAACGCGGTCTCGGTACGAGGAATGACCGAGGAACAGATCGTGCCGTTCGGTCAGCTCGCTCGCGAAACAGATACCGTTGTTCGATTCATTGAATTCATGCCCCTCGATGCCGATGCCCAGTGGCAGCGTGACAAGGTTCTGTTTGCACAGGAGATTATCGATCGTCTGGAATCCGAATTCGGCCCATTGCGCCCCATCCCCTCCGATCATGTGAATGCGCCGGCACAGGACTTTGAATTTGCGGACGGCATTGGCCGCATCGGTCTGATTGCCAGTGTCAGCCAGCCATTCTGCGGCAGCTGCAATCGCTTTCGAGTAACGGCTGATGGAAAACTCCGCAATTGCCTCTTCAGCCACGAAGAAACTGACATCAAGAGCCTGCTTCGAGGCAGCGGAACCGATCAGGAAATGGCAGAAGCCATGCTGACCTGCATTGCCGCAAAGAAAGAAGGCCACGAAATCAATACAGCCCGCTTCATTCAGCCCGATCGCCCGATGTACTCCATTGGAGGATAGAATCAGTCTTCCAGGGCCATCGGGCCAGGACCGGAAATCACAGAGGTGCGACCGGCCCAGCGCTGTGAAGCGTTTTTTTGAGTGAAAACAGTGCGATTCAACCCGGAACGGGTTTCACAACAAAGCCTGGGGTCGACGCGAAGCGGCGCACCCCAAGTTCGTGATGTTCGTTCGCTCCGAACCCTGAAAGGGTTCCACAAAATTGCGATCGATCGTTAATCGTGTTGTGGAACCCCGTTGGGCCGCAATCGCATGGGCCGGACATCACTTTTGCGGTTCTGCCAGATCAACTCGCACCAGTTCTTTGTCATTGCGAGCAAAGACACTTTTCATGGCAAACGCCGGGTGCGACCAGATTGTCATTCTTCGCTGCACCGGTCGAGTCGGCTCGACCAGTTTTGCCCGACTGATTTCGTGATAGCCGTCTGCCTTCAGCTGCGCAATGATCAGATCGCCCTGTTCATTATGTAAGAATGTGACGTCATCATTCTGTATCAGGAAGGCGTTCCACCATCGACCACTTCCCGTTGCGTCAAGAGTCTCCCAAACTCGCTCGCCCGATTCGGTTTTCAGACACCGAAGCTGCCCATAACTGCAGACTCCAAAGATGTTCTCTGAATTGACGATCGGAGTGGGCATAATTGAGTGCAGACCGTCAGTCTCAATCTCACTGCTGCTATCTCCCTTCCAGAGAATTTTTGCAGAATCGGCTGTGACCTGCAGCATCATTGGCCCGTCATAAAAAGCCGTCAGAAACAGCCGGTCGCCCAGCTGCCGGGGCATCGGCACCGTCAGACCCGCCTTAATCTTCCACGGAATCTCCCACAGCAGTTTTCCGGTTTCCGGGTCCAGCGAACTCACCGCTGAAGGATGCCAGACGATCAGCTGTCGTCGACCACCAAACTCGTAAATCACAGGGGGGCAATATCCAACTTCCGCATCTTCCAGAGATCGCCATAGTTCGGCCCCTGTACGGCGGTCAAAACACACAATCAGTGCGCCGGGGGATCCGCCAACCAGAGTAATCAGCCTGTCACCGTCAATCAAAGGAGATGCAGCCATGCCCCATGTGGGCAGTGTTGTGCCAAAATCTGCCTGGAAATCCTTCTGCCACAACACTTTCCCGGTTGTTTCCTCGAAGCAGAACATGTGACCAACAGCGCCGATGGTGTAAACCCGTCCGGCAAATACCACTGGCGTCGCTCGAGGTCCGGCCGGGTAATTCAGACTGCCATAGCGTGCAGGGTGCTGATAGCTCCAGACCTGTTTACCAGTCTCCGCGTCGAAGCAAAGAATCCGCTCTTCTCCGGCGTCGGCCAGTCGATCGGTAATGAAAACCAGGCCATTCGCAACAGCCGGTCCCGAATAACCTTCAGCCACGGGCGCCGACCATTTTCGCGGCAGCAGGCCCTGAGTTGAAAACTGCCTCACAATTCCGCTTTCATGCCAGATACAGTCTCGCTTTGGGCCGCCCCACTGAGGCCAGTCGTCCGCGACGACAGCCGAACTCAAATCGAAAAGCAGAGCTGATGCCAGTAAAACGATCGTCCGTATCGCAGCAGGAATCTGTTTACAGTATTGACTGGCGCACATGAAGTACTGATCCGTGTAAGAGTACGAGAAAATTCCGCACCAATGCCATTCGGCCAAAGTATGCCAGCGGCAAGTATACGAACATCAGCCCGCAATGAGAACCGCATGCAAACTGAGCCTGTCACTCAGACCAGGCCACGCTTCTTGCGAATGATCCATTCGGCCGTCAGCAGCAGCACCACGACACAAATGACAATCCAGTTATCCCAGAGTGTCATTCGTTCGGTCCGTTCCAGTTCCATTCCAGGAAGACCTTTGGCAGCCCAGGTTTCGAGTCGAGTGAGCAGCTCGTCGGACGTCAGGAAGTCACCGCCGCTCACATGCGCCAGTTCACGCAGCAGGCTTGAATCAGCCGCGGGAACATCCAGTTCCGGGTCACGCGTGTTGACATGGAAACGCGTAATCGCCGGCCCGGCCACAGGTTGTCCTCCGGCAATGGCTTTCACCTGAACCCAGTAATCCCCCGACTCAGCAGTCTCAGTAAACTCCGCGATTCCACCGGATTCGTTGCGACGAGTAACCAGCGGGCGAGACTTTCGGTCGGGCGTAATGACTTCAGCCTCGTAAGTAACGTCACTTCGTGTGTTTCCCTGTTCATCCCGGGCACCAAAAGTCAGCTCGGCCACCTGTCCGGGGGAGAGATCCCGAGGTTCCACATTGACCCAAACCGGCTGCTCACTGTCGACCTCTTTTTTCGTCAGCCAGAAAATCACCTGTCGCCAGAATCGCTGATGTTCTTCTGCGAAGCCCTGCATCGCCCATTGCCAGGTGGTATCTCCAGCGAATGCCAGCACACGGCTTTGTCCAATGTTCTGTCCGATCAGAAGAGGTGTCCCATCTGCCGACGCTGCAAGCACCTGAGCTGCCGACTGTTCTCGCCGACGCAATAATGTGGCACCTTCCAGGGCGGGCAATTGTTCCCAGCGAGACCGGTTCTGGTCGGGCGCAGCAATCACCATGACAAAATGAGAGAGCCCATCAGCCGTTGGCAGCATTTTCTGAGGATCGCTCAGCTGATTATCGCCGGGTGTCATTTCCACCGGAAGCAGACTGGCGAGTGGTGTTTTTTCGTAGCCGCCACTTCCGAAATTTTCGAACCCGCCAATCATCATCAGCCCTGCTCCCCGAAGACAGCATTGCTGCATTGCTGCCAGCTGACGCGGCTGAAAGGATGACGCCGGAACATCTCCAATAATAAATGCGTCATAATTTCCCGGTTCGAACAGCGAATCCGGGATCCGATTCCTGTCGGCAAAACGCCCACTTCGAATTTCATGAAAATCCAGTTGCACGCGGCTGCTGACATTGATGCCCCGCAACCACTTTGCCTCCCATCTCGCCTTGTCAAACAGCACAACCCGAATCCCACCCTGACGCACTCGAATGATCGTTTCCACTCGATTATTCGTCCGCCGGACTTCTCCCGGCAGTGGCTCCACTTCCACGGCCACTTTGATTTCACCAACGGTATCGGGCACAATCCGCAGCTGAATCGTCACTTCTTCGTCAGACGCTGCCGGCGTGTGCGTAACCACAGGCAGATTCTGATCTCCGGAAGAAACCGGTTTCATTTCTCCCGCATCCCCCGGCAGCTTACCCGTACGATCCTCAATAAAGGCTCGAACGCTAACCGGCTGACCCTGGGCACCCGCCGATTTCAGTTTGACTCGCAAAGGAACCACATTTCCGCGAAACACGTCGCGCGAAAGATCCAGTTCTTCCAGAGCCAGATCCTGTCCTGCCACCGACGATTCACTGCTGCCATAAACAACGGTGTACATGGGCCGTTGCTGTCGACCCAGCAGACGAGCAGCCTCAAGCGGATCGGAATCCAGACTTCCTGCCGCCGCCTGACGGCCGTCACTGAGCATAACGATTCCGGCAACTCGCGACTTTCCAGCCTCTTCCGCCAGCTGCTGAAGGGCTCCGCCAATTGCCGTCATTCGGCCCTCAGCACCCGGACCGGGAGTCGTAACTGGCTGCAGTGCATCGGCAAAGTCACGAACGCGAATTTCACACTTCTTCCCGAGCAGTTCGAGATGAGGTAGTGCCGACTGCATCGTTGCCAGTAATGCGGCTCGTCGAGCCGCACCGCCCGGCATATCAGTCGTCTGCATACTGCGACTCGCATCCAGCAGCACATACAGTATCGAGTCCGATTGGTCCTGCCTCCGAAAGACAGCCGCTGGGCGCATCATCAGCAGAAACAGCATGAGCAGCGACAGAATTCGCAGTGTCCACAACACCCGCCGCCATCCGGGCGGCAGGTGGCGAATGCTGCGAGAATAACCCAGCGCAACCACAGACAGCATTGCCAGACAGGCAATCAGCGTCAACGGCCATGACCAGATAGGTTCAAAGTGCAGTGACATCAGCACTCGCTGAAAAGTTCAAAATCAACACAGTATTCAAAGTCAACAATGCATAAAACGATTCGACTGCGTTTTGACGGGCTGGAATGCCCATCGTACCCCAAATCGAGGAATCGACAGAGCACTAGTGCTTTGTCAGGCTTTGAATTTCGGGTAGTGGACCTTGCTAAAGGTCCTGCAGCCAGGGGATCTTTAGCAAGATCCACTACCTCCAACCCGAACTCTTTATCTTGACAGAGCACTAGCCGTCTACCCATGCATCAAATACTCGCACCTGAGCCCAGTTTTCACGGTTCGAACTGATAAACGTCTGATGATCGTCTGACACCTGATAGGCATTGTGAGCAGCTTTGTCTGTGAACACCACGTGCAACGCCACATGGAATGCCTGATCATTCACTGGCCGCTGAAATTCAGGAGCCAGTTTTCCGGCCGCGTAAAACGTCACTCCATCGTGCGTTTTGAGATATCTATGGCAGGCCTGCACAAGCGCCTGAACCGCAGTTTCTGAGGAGTCCTTCAGAGTAAAATACACCATGTGTGACAACATTCTCGTAACCCTGATGCAGAACGAAAAAAGAAAAACGGTGCTCCGGAGATTTCGCTGACGTGCACGGATCAGACTGAAATACGATGGACTGAATAACGCCGGCCGCTAATTTGACTCAGTCAACACAACTCGCGAGCGGTTGAAGGCCTGAGGCGGCAGAATTCCTGAGATTATGGCTTCAGCACGATTTTCCCGGAAAGACTGCCTGCACCACTCAGTGTATTGTCTTCCTGCAGCTGATGAGCGGCAGCAGCTTCGGAAAGTGGTAACACTTTTCCAATTTGAGGTTTCCATCTGCCGTCGCGGTAGAACTGGTTCAGTTGTTCGGCTGCCTGACGCTGTTCTTCAGCCGATGCATTGAACATGGCAAATCCGATGGCACGAAGATCCTTCACATAAAACGGCCCCACGGGAAACTCGGGCCTGGCATCTCGCCCCGCCATCAGAACAATTCGCCCTCGCAGCGCCATGAGCGGAATACATCGGTCAGGATTGGGTGTCCGCTGCGTTTCAAACCAGATATTGATGGGGCCTGTTACTTTTATCAGATCGGTCAGAGCCTGGTCGAGTTGTTCGGATCGATACGAAAGGGCATGGTCCGCTCCCAGCTTCCTGCATGCGGCCAGTTTGTCATCGGAACCCGCCGTTGTAATGACGGTCGCTCCCGCAGCTTTTGCCAGCTGAACCACCGAGGAGCCCACGCCGCCGGTTCCGCCGTTCACAAACACCACATCTCCTGATTTGATACCGGCATGCAAAAACAGCCCCAGATGCGCTGTGATCCCGACGAGTGCCCCGGCGGCTGCCGCTTCCGGCGTCATGCCTTCAGCAACCGGATACACCCACTGCTCATCAACCGCACAATATTCTGCGAATGTCCCCTGACGGCCAAACAGACCCTGATTGCTTCCCCAGACTCGATCCCCGGCAGCAAACCGTTTAACTTCCGATCCGACCCGTTCGACCACTCCTGAAAAATCACAGCCAATAATCCACGGAAAAGGCAGCTGAAATTTTACATTGCCGTTGCGGATATAAGTATCAATCGGATTCACTGCAACTGCCTGAGTCCTGATAAGCACCTGGTTCTCTCCTGGTACAGGCGTCGGCAGTTCTCCATAACGAATGTTTGAGGCGGGTCCGGTTTCTGTGATGTAAGCGGCCTTCATCAGATCTGTCTCCACTTCACTTCTGATTTCTTAATGTTTGTCTCTGCTCAATGGCAGCAGAAAAATGTCAACGTTCTAAGGCGAGCGTCTAAATCGTTCTTCTCGGGAGGGCGAGGCCCCCGCCGAGCCGAGCTTTTCACGGGAGGGCGAGGCTCCTGCCGAGCCGAACTTTTCTCGGGAGGGCGAGACTCCCGCCGAGCCGAGCTTTCTCGGCTCAGCAGGAGCTTCGCCCTCCCAAATTCGGCTCAGCAGGAGCTTCGCCCTCCCGTATTCGGCTCAGCAGGAGCTTCGCCCTTCCGTCTGTCACGGTGATTGGTATGTTTTCAACTGCCGGTCGCCTTAGCGTACCACTCGACCGCTGCCACTTCCGGCTGCCAGCTCATCAATTTCTGCTCTGGTGGCAAAATTGAAGTCGCCAACAACCGAATGAGCAAGACAGGAGGCAGCGGTCGCAAAGTCAATTGCCGCCTGATTTGAATCATAATCCGAGTGCTCCATCGCAAATAACAGACCGGCAGCAAAAGCATCACCCGCGCCAACGCGATCCACAATGCTGCGGATTTCCCACGGCTGATACCGGCCCTCGCGAATTGGCGAAAAAACGGCCGAATCCGTCGCAGCATCGTACAACATGGCACCCCAGTTGTTATGCGAAGCCGAAATGTTCTGCCGCATTGTCGTCGCGAACCGCTTCACGTTCGGGTATCGGGCTATGGTTCGTCGAGCCAGCTCAGGCATGATTTGCTCGTCCGACGCTGCTGCCGCAAATCCCTGCGTATCAACCCCCAATAGCCGACAATCTTCTGAATTACCCAGAAAAAGATCCACATAAGGCATCAGAGATTGTGCTGTCTTACCTGCCAGCTGCAACGGTGTCAGACTTTTGTCCCATCTCCACAGTTTGGCACGGAAGTTAATATCAAAGCAGATGGAGACTCCACGAGCCTTTGCCTGACGGGCTGCTTCCAGAGTTGTCTCAGCCGCGTTCTTCGACAACGCCGCCGTGATGCTGGTCAGATGCAGCCAGTGAGCATTTTGAAACACAGCATCCCAGTCGAAATCATCCGGCTGCGCCTGACTGATGGCGGTAAATTCCCGATCGTACGTAATGCGGCTCGGACGCTGATTGGCTCCGGTTTCCACAAAGTAAATCCCCATCCGTCCCTCATCCTGCCGACAAATGCAGGACGTGTCGACGCCCAGGCCCCTTAAGTCGACAATACAGGCGTCGGCAAGCGGATTATCCGGCAGCGATGTTACGAATCGGGAAGACGCGCCCAGCATCGCCAGAGACGCCATGACATTCGCTTCCGCACCGGCGAACGTCACCTCCAGTGAACCAGGCAACACCTGCTGAAGCCGAAGGAATCCCGCCGGGGCCATCCTGGCCATAATTTCCCCAAACCCAACAAAACACGACACAGATGGCTCCTGAATTCCGGAACATTCAAAATCGACTGCCGTTCATCCGTTAACAGTAAGCGATCCCCCACGCGGCGCAAAGTGATCACGCAGACCCTGACAGCCCTTTCCCTGTAACCTTCCAGGCAGTTTTCCAGCGACGAATTCCGTGTTCGAGCTGAACTGCAAAGGGGTCGCTGAGAGAAATACAGTGCACGAGCTGTAGAAAAATGCCGAAGTTTGCCACAGAAGTCTTTCCCTAAACCTCCCGTTTTATTAATGTTCACGCCGCGCGGGCAGATTACCCGGTTGTTCGATACGTGAATGCGGCCGGGCTGAATCGGGCTGAAAAGATGACGCCGGGTTTGGTGTTGACAGGGAGCATGTTGTCGGAAAGGACTCTGATTGATGGCGTTCGAGCCGCAACGATTTATTCACGCCGCCAATGTTCGGCTGGACGTGCCGGTGAGCGTTCAGACATCTGATGTGCTCACGGACGAGCTTCGGCAGGCGTTTGAAGACGCAACACTGACGTCCTTTGATTATGTGATTCGTGCGTGCATTGCTCGCAGGGTTGACTATCTGCTTTTGTCCGGCAATGTGTTTATTGAAGCCGATCGCAGCCTGCGTGCCCGACTTGCGCTACTCAATGGGTTTCGTCAGCTGGAAGCGAAACAGATTCAGGTATTTGTGCTGCCAGGAGATGCCGATCCGGCCGAGGCGTGGCGATCGATTCCGGAAATGCCCGCAAACGTGCACGTCTGCTACAGCTCCAGTCCGGAGCCTGTTGAACTGACGCGAGGCGATCATATCCTTGCGACGGTGTCGGCTTCAATGTGGTACGGCGAAACCGACTCGTTCGGAATTCGAGTGATTGCTGAATCACATGATGGGATTCAGCCATTCCGGATTGCGGTGATCAGCCAGGCAAAGTACGAAGAATCGCAGCGAATGGCAGCGATGGCGGCCGCAGCGACTGATAATCTGCTGGATACCGGCCTTCAGAATGCCGCCAGTGGTGAAGCGGTTGATGAAGATCATCTGAAACCTCACGGAAAGCTGGTTTCACTCGCGGACCGTCCAAAGCGTCGGAGCAGATCGCAGGTCAGCTTAAGTGAACTTGAGGATGAAGAGTCGCTGATCCTTCCCGGAGTACCTCCGGAAGGTGCTCATTCCGGTGATCATCAGGTGCCGGGCGAAGAATTGGAAGCCGATCTGCAGGAGTGGGAACCGGGCTTTGTTGCCTGGGTCGATGAGATGCTGCGTGAAGGTCGCCTGAATTATCTGGCACTCACGGGCGAGCTGGAGAGATCAACGATGCGTCGCCCGCTTGGGCACGTTCATTGCCCGGGCACAACACAACCGCGAAGCCATCGCGAGGCAACCGCCGGATGCTGTTCTCTGGTTGAGGTTTCTGCAGACGGACTGGTGCAGATTTCGTCGATCGATACCAGCTCTGTGGACTGGAAGGACATTCAGATTCATGTGGCCGCGCAAACGACGCTGTCGTCGATGCTGCAAACAATGAAGGCCCGACTGCTTCAGCAAACCGTGGGCCCATCCGATCGAATCTGGTCCGTTCACTGGACGCTCCGATGTTCTCTTCCGGTACTCCAGGAACTTGTCCATGATGATCTGGCCGTTGCTGTGGCCGTTGAACTGGATGAACTCAATCTTTCCGGGCAGGCCATTCGCCTTCTACATAATGTTGAACTTGTGCCCGATGAATGGCATCTGGAAGACTCAAAGAGTCTGGCGCAGCGTTATTCTGACATGGTGAACAGCAGCCTGCTTGTTGAGCCTGATCAGCTGCAAAAGCTGCTGGATACAGACAAAGAACTGACGGTTGGATGGCGACAGAGAATCAGTGCCCTGATATCCGGTCTGAATGCCGAACAGATTCAGGCTCGCATGCGGATCGACGGTGCAGGCTGGTTCATCCCCGATTTGTCTGTTTTGACAGAAGACAGTGTTCAGGCGAACGGCCAGTTTACTGATGATGATGCTGTGCAGACGCTGATGGAGCATGACGAAGACGAACACGCTTCGGTATATGATGATGAATCTGACGACAGCGAGGCGAACGAGGCCGACGCGGACGACAGTGAAGTCGATGAAGAATCCGAAGTGAAGGACCAGCGAAGGCCACACAGCAACGGCGACTTCCGAAGACATAACGGCAAGGGAGGCTCAGCATGAAGCTGACGGAAATCGATATCGACCGCTTCCGAATCTGGCGAAACCTTCTGCTGCGGCTCGATCCTTCCGGCCTGAATGTGATCTATGGGCCAAACGAAGCGGGCAAGACCACGCTGATGCGTTTTGTCCGAGCTGTCTTGTACGGCTTTGAACCGCTGTCGGCAGAACCGGCATGGCAGCGACCCGACGAAGAACAGCCCTGGCGAGGTGCCATCCGCTGCGAACATGCGGGCCGGACATGGCGAATTCATCGCCGGGCCGAACTTCACGGCAGAGGCAGGGTCAGACTTTCCGGCGGCCCCGAAGAACTCTCAAGAGAGGAAGCGCTAAACGCTCTTCTTTCCGGTACCAGTGAATCACTCTATACCGATATCTTTGCCGTTGGAGTTCGCGAGCTTCAGCAACTGGCCACACTCGGCACCGATCAGGTCTCAGAATACATTTACGGGCTTTCCATGGGCCCGCAGGGACGCCAGATTCTGGATTCGATCGCTTCTGTGAAGGATCGGCGACTGGAATTGTTCAAAAACCAGGGGACCGCCGGTACTCTGCCGGAGTTATTCGATCGTTACTCAAAACTCTCAGGAGCCCGGCGGAACATTGGCCAGGCCCGGGACCGCCACGCCCGACTCACTCGACGACGACGCGAACTGAATGAAGAAATTCAGGAACTGCAAACTCGTGAGTCGGCCATCAGTAACGAATTGCGAGGTCTGCGATTTCTTCAGAGCGCTTACAAGCCATGGAAACGAAGTCGCGATCTTCAGGAAGAACTGCAGAAACTTCCCTTTGTCCATTCCAATCCCACCGAAGCTCTGAAACAGCTTGCGGCGTGCGAAAAAGAAATTCAGGAATGCACAAACCGCCGCGAAAAGCTGAACGATCAGGCCACCCAGCTCAAAACTCAGGCCGAACGTCTGCAGGTGGACGCGGCCTTTGAAAAGGAACGATACGCAATCCAGAGCCTGATCGATCAGGCCGAGTGGCTGCGACAGATTGATGAACAGATTCGACAGGCCGAAGATCGATCGTCCGAACTGCGGCGAGAGCTCAATCATCAGATGGCCCAGCTGGGGGCGGGATGGAGCATTGATCGTCTGAGTTCGGTTGATACGTCTCCCCAGGCTCACCATCAGCTGCTTGAATCAGCTCGTCGATATCAGACGGCACTGCAGCGCCGAGGCAAGCTGCGACGCTGGAATCGAAGCCTGTCCCGTAAAAGCCAGGACGAACTGATTGAACTGAATACGGAACTGGACGCGCTGGGCATGTCCGTCGTGGAAGCCATTCAGCTCGAACAGAACCGCATGCAGGAACTGGAGAATCTCGGTCGCCTGCGTCTGCAGGAAGAACGCCTTGCTCTCAAGATTCAGACGGTTCGTCGAGTCATGAGTCGGGTGGATACGGACGAGGGAATTCCGGCATGGGTTGATAAAGCCGTCAATGCCATCTGGTGGATCGGTACAGCGCTGTTCCTGTTCGGAATCATGACGTTTGCTCTCGGCGGTGATGCGCGACGCTCCCTCGGTGGTGCCCTGGCGGCCGCAGCTTTCGGCTTTGCAGGAATGATGTGGTGGGGAGTTCGAAATGGCCTGAGAAATCATTTTGATCGCCAGACGGGCATCAAACTGGATGATCTGACTGAAGAATCTCGCCAGGCCGATCGGGAACTTCGAAGTATTCAGGAACGTATTCAGAAAATGGCAATTGCCGGCGAATCCATGCGCCGCAGCCAGACGCCCGATGGAAATAATCGATCTTCAACGGCCGAACTGATCGAGCGAATTGGCGAATGCTCTCGCCGCATTACTGATCTCGAACGACTGATGCGCCGGCAGGACCACGCATTGCTCCGTCGTGCTCGCCTGAAAATCCTGCGAGAGCGTTTTCGAACGTCCCAGCAGGAAGTTGTTCAGGAACGCAATGAATGGTGTCGCCTTCTGTCGAAGCTGGGTATGGATGAAACGGTCGACGTTCAGCAGGCTTTCGACTGGTGGCAAAAGATCCAGCAGGTTCGGGAGATGCACGCGCAGTGGCGCAATTCCGCCCCCGAGGTGGAAGGTCTAAGGCGAATGTTCGAAGGCATGCGTCTTCGAGTAGAACAGCTCGGGCTCCGAATGGGAGCTGGAAAGAAACTCAATTTTACTCGCCCGCTTGAAGTACTGACTGCATGGCAGCAGCAGATGAAAACGCATGAGCGGGATCGCACTGAGCGCGAACGACTCCTGCAGGAATCCGATGCAAAAGGACGAGACGCGATTCACATGCAGCACCAGCTGGAAGCCGCTGAACTGCGACGCAGCGCTGTACTGGCACGTTCCGCGGTGTCTTCGCGTGAAGAACTGATTCAGCAGCAGGAATGGGAAACCCGACGAAAACAAATCGATGTGCAGCTGCAAAAGGCCATGGATGAACTGAACGACGTTGCCTCAGCCGAAAAGGAACTGGCAATCGTTGAAGACGATCTGCTGCGATTCGATCCTCCGCGAACCAGGGAAACCATCCAGCTTCGCGACATGGAACTCAGTGAAGTTGAAGAAAAACTCAATGGTTATCATGAAGAGCTCGGAAGCCTGAAACAGGAACTGAAGCTCCTGGAGTCCAGCCGTGACTCGCACGCTGAATATTTTAAGAAGGCACAGGTGGCCACGGAAATCTATCGCGCGGCGGAACAGTGGTTCGCGCTACGCATCGAACAGGATGCCGTCCTGCAGATTCGTCGACAGTTCGAGCAGGAAAATATTTCGGGAACGCTGGTCACCGCATCTCTGTATATGCATCGAATGACTTCCGGCCGCTACCATCGCATCTGGGCTCCTCTCGGTGAGGACTTCCTCTGCATCGATGACGAATACGGCCAGACGTTTCGAGTCGAACAGCTGAGCGGTGGTACTCGCGAACAGCTGTTCCTTGCCATCCGATTTGCGCTTGTGCGTGAATTTGCACGACGCGGAGTTGAATTGCCCATTGTGATGGATGACCTGTTCGTGAACTTCGACCAGGAACGAACCGACGCTGCTGCCGACTGTCTGATTGAACTCGCCGCAGACGGGCAGCAGGTATTGTTCTTTACCTGCCATGAGCATCTGGCTCACCTGTTCCAGAAGAAGAACATTGAGCCGCTGTGGCTCCCCGGTCACAAAGTGGCGATGGATCTTCATAAGCCGGATCTGGAAACCAGCACTGTCACCGCTCGCCTTGATTCCGGTCAGAATGGTGTTCCCGCCGGCGCTGTGCATTCAGCCGAACTTTCGACCAATTCCGACGAACTGCTCGACGAGAGTTCCTTGAGTCAGTCCACGCATTCTCATTCGGTAAAGCAGTAATAGTCGAAGATCGCTCCGCGATCGAGCGAAGGATCATGGAGCAATCCGCCACAAAAGGCTCGGCCAGGAGCCCCCTTCAGGCCTCACCGAAATCTCGGGAAATTTGCCCGGACTTCTGCGCCGGGTATAATTGAAGAAGTCCCGGGAGTATCAATGAAGTTCCCGATTCCTTCGCCTCCGTTCCTTCGACACCGCCGTATTCCGCAATTCTGATGCGACGGTGTTTCTCAGGAGAGATCATGGATTCGCAACCCGCCCGGTTGAATATCCTCAATGAGGAAAGCTCCTCGCAGGGCGTCACAGACCCGGTTTGCGGAATGACGGTTGATCCCGGCACTGCTGCGGCAAGTTTCGTTCACGATGGAAGGACATGGTACTTTTGCTGCATGCGATGTCAGGAAAAGTTCGCAGCAAATCCGCAGCAATATATCTCCGGCCGCCCGGGAAACGCCTCCGTTCCCGCTGACGCATCCGCCGAATACACGTGTCCGATGCACCCTGAAGTACTACAGACGGGTCCGGGAATTTGTCCGAAATGCGGAATGGCAATGGAACCACTGATTGCTCAGCCTGAAGAGGGACCGAGCACTGAAGAACGCGATATGTCCATCCGATTTCGAATCGGCATGGTTCTCGGGTTTCCTGTTTTTCTGATTGCCATGGCCGATATGTTTCCGGCCAATCCGCTGCACCATTACACGCAACTGCTGAACTGGGTACAGCTGCTGCTTTCCACACCCGTCGTGTTCGGCTGCGGATGGCCGTTCTTCCACCGGGCCTGGCTGTCCGTCCGCAGCGCCAGCCCCAATATGTTCTCTTTGATTGCATTGGGAGTAGGCTCCGCATGGAGCTACAGCGCGATCGCTACGATCGTTCCATCTGTTTTCCCAGCTGGATTTCGGCATGCCGACGGATCAGTCATGCCATACTTTGATACGGCGGTCGTTGTGACCGTTCTGATTCTGCTCGGCCAGCTGATGGAACAAAAAGCTCGCGGTCAGACCAGCAGTGCTATCCGACGTCTGCTGGAACTTGCGCCGCGAAGTGCACGTCGGGTCGCGGAGGACGGAACAGAGGAGGACGTGGATCTCAGCCAGATTCAGAAAGGTGACAGACTTCGAGTTCGCCCTGGCGAGAAGATCCCGGCAGATGGAATCGTCACAGACGGCACAAGCACGGTTAACGAATCCATGATTTCCGGGGAACCTCTGCCTGTGGAGAAACAGGCCGGCGATCGGATGATCGCCGGTACAATGAATGGTACCGGAAGTCTGCTGATTCGTGCAGAACGAGTCGGTGAAGAGACTCTGCTCTCACAGATTGTTCGCATGGCGGGAGAGGCTCAGCGCAGTCGAGCTCCTATTGAACGAGTCGTTGATCAGGTGGCCCGCTACTTTGTGCCGACTGTTGTTCTTGTCAGCATTCTGACGTTTATTGTCTGGGGCCTCTGGGGTGCTGAACCTCGCCTTGCCCATGCGCTGGTCAATTCGGTTTCTGTACTGATTATTGCCTGTCCATGTGCTCTGGGACTGGCAACACCAATGGCGATTATGGTGGGAGTCGGAAGAGGAGCGGAGAACGGCATTCTGATCCGCAATGCCGAAGTGCTCGAAGTGCTGCAGCGGGTGACCACGCTGGTGGTAGACAAGACCGGAACACTGACTGAAGGCAGGCCGCAGCTGATTACCGTTGAACCAGTCGGAAATTTCAGCCCGGATGAAATTCTGCTGCTGGCGGCATCGCTTGAACGAGGCAGTGAACATCCTCTGGCCGACGCGATTGTGCGGGGCGCGGAAGAACGGAGAATTGCTCTGCTCCCCGCCGATGGCTTTCAGTCTGTCACCGGAAAGGGCGTAATGGGACGGATCAGCAATCGTAACACCATCCTCGGAAACCCCGCCATGCTGATGGATCATGGCGTTCGTATCCAGGCGCTGACGCCTCGAATGGAACAGCTTCGGGATCAGGGCCAGACAGTGATGACGCTTGTTGTCAATGGCGAACCAGCGGGACTCATTGGTGTGGCCGACCGAATAAAACCTGGCACTGCAGAAGCTATCAGGCTGCTGCAGCAGGATGGCCTTCGTATCATCATGCTGACGGGAGACAGCCAGCGTACCGCCGAAGCAGTTGGAAAATCACTCGGGATCAGCCACATTCATGCTGAAGTTCTGCCAGCAGACAAACTGAAGGTTGTCAGACAATTGCAGGAAGCAGGTGACATTGTTGCAATGGCCGGAGATGGCATAAATGACGCCCCGGCTCTGGCTCAGGCACATATTGGCATCGCCATGGGTTCGGGGACTGACATTGCCATGGAAAGCGCAGGGGTGACACTGATTCACGGTGACCTTCGTAGCATTGTACGAGCTCGCCGGCTTGGCCGGGCGACCCTTCGCAATATCCATCAGAATCTGGTGCTTGCTTTCATGTATAACGCCATCAGTATCCCCGTCGCTGCTGGAATACTTTACCCGTTCTTTGGCCTGCTCATTTCTCCCGTCTGGGCAAGTGTGGCCATGAGCCTGAGTTCAATCTCCGTCATCGGTAACGCTCTTCGCCTGAGACGCAAAGACATCTGAAACAGTTGGAAACAACTGCGCGTTATGGAATTGTTTTCCCCGAACGAGCAGCAAAGTCGTTTTTACCGGGAGGGCAAGGCTCCTGCCGAGCTCGGCTCAGCAGGAGCTTCGCCCTCCCGTCTGCTACTCCCGGCTCAGCAGGAGCTTCGCCCTCCAGTTTGCCGGTCGCGCTCACACTGTTCCGGCCGGCATGTCGCTGATGTCTGCTGTCGTCTGGAATCCTGCTCCTGCAGCGTGCAGTTCCTGCAAAAGCTCCGCGATATCAGTGTCAGCCGGGACAGCAATTTTCATAACCATTTCAAAGCCATCACCGTCCGCCGTTCGGACAGCATGCATACCGGTAATATCGATGCAGCGCATGGCAATGACTGACGACAGCTTTCGAAGAGCTCCAGGCTGGTTCCTGCCACCCAGTCGCAGTGCATAGGTGCGATCCCGCGACGCGCTTCGCTCGGGCAACTCCTTTGCGGGATCCTTCAAACCAACCTCAATACCAAACGGTCGACAAACATCCATCAGATGGTCCCGAATAATTCCCGGATCAACGTTGTCCGGAAACTCGGCCGAAAAGATCATCGTAAAGAATCCACGCACCACCGTCTGGCTGCATTCCCGCAGGTCAGCACCCAGTTCGGCCATGGCACGCGTCACAGCAGACAGAATTCCCGCTCGATTGGCGGCTGTCATCGTGATGATAAATTCTTTCGACATCCTTTAATCCCCATCCACTGAATTACAAATTCGCAGCAACCGTATTGTTGTCCGTTTCCGGTGTCTGCACAACCGGTCCGGCTTCAGGCTCGGCCGCAGATCCGATCATGGATGAGTGGTGCACAATTCAATCACATGTCCGTCGGGATCGGTCAGAAACACCTGAATGGCTCCGTCCGGGCGGCGTTTCGCATCGTCGACGAGTGGAATTCCCAGCCGTTTCAGTGACTCCGCTGCGGCTACTGCATCATCAACTTCAAAGGCGAAATGATGATTGCGACTGGATTTCACAAGAACTTCTGCCGGATAACCAGCCGGTCCGCTCTGATCATGTTCTTCAATCAAATGAACCAGCGTTCTTCCCGCCCGAAACCATGCTCCCCCAAAACTGAACGCCGGCCGCGGCACCTCTTCCATACCAAGCAGACCAACATAAAAACTCCGGCTGGCACAGACATCTCTGACGATCAGGGTAACATGGTCAATATAGCGAACTCGAAAAGGGGGCGACGCAGGCACAGTTGTGGTCATGATTTTGGGGTCACCGGCAATTATTCCGGAGCTTTCTCCTCTTTTTGTCGTTCCTGAAAATTTTTGTCCGTGCTCGCGATGGCTTCCTGCCATTCATCATGATCGTGAAGGCAATTCAGATCGGGATCATTTTTGAGATGTGGGACATCTGAGAATCCGGCACCCACCGACTGTTTCAGCAGACGCATCGCTTCATCAGCATACTGTTTCCGTTCGTCAGAGGAGATGCCCTTCAGTTCGCTCGCACGACCATAAACACAGGCTGCGTTATACAGGTTACTTTCTTCCTTTGGATCAAGCTGCAGAGTTTCGTTTGCCAGCTTAAGCCCTTCCTGAAGCTTTCCCTGTCGCACCATCACCAGCCCGATCGTGCTGAGTGTCGAAAGTTCTTCCGGAGACAACTCGTCCGCTCGTTTCAGATCCTGCATTGCCTCCTCCAGACGATCACTGCGTAACAGCAATGATGCGCGATAAAGCCATGCCTCCGGCAGAAACGGATCCAGCGCAACACATTCATTGGACTTCGCCAGTGCTTCGTCAAACTTTTGCGTCTGCTTCAGATCACGAACTTCAATCAGCAGCGAAAGGGCAGGTGAACGCCGCCGAGCTCCCGCGATTGCTCTTCCGGCATGCAGTCGAATCCGCTGATCAGGATGGCGCAGGCACCGATTCAGTATGCGCTGGCACTCCGGATGTAAAGTCCCCGCGGTGTGGGAAATCACATGTTCGAGCTCCATTCGTGCCACATCAGTCAGAGTCGTTTTCTCATCAGGTACGGCAGCGAGAAGCTGCTGCAGATGCTGAACCTGAATTCGAATCGATTCTTCAGAACTATCCTGCTGCAGTACGTCCAGAGCCTCACGCATCAGTACAGATCGCTTCTTCAGCGACTCCTGAGCAACCGACCTCCATTGAGGATGTTCAATGGCGGCCAGATGATTCAAAATCAGGCTTTGGGACTGTACATCCATTGATTCGAACTGATCGACAACCTCATCCAGCTGTTCCCCTGAAGCTCCCCGAAGGATAGCAGATAAGGTCTTGCGCTGAGTAATCGACTGATTGCCCGACTTCTGGAAGTCCTTCAGCAAAGCGGGAGTCCAGCGGGGATCGGGATAATGAGAGGCTGTCTGGCGGACAATATCCGTGATCTGACCCGTTTCGAGTCGCCTGGCAAGATACATCCGCAGCAGTTCAGAATCGCTGTCACTTCGCCACTGCATCAAAAAATCAACAATCATATCCTGAATGGCAGGATCCTCGATCGACAGGAGTGCCGCTCTGGCCGCATCAAGGGATGCTGAATGTTTGTGTTGCCGCAAAAAGGTCATCACTTCCCGCAACGGCACCGCTTCGGCATTCGCGGTATTCACAGCTTCCTTTGCTATCCGCCTTTTACGTGCGTCTGCTTTGGCAACGATTTCGTCTTCCGCAGGTTCTTCGGGTACCTTTGCCGGGGGAGGAATTTCCACCTTGTTCGGAGGGCTATCTGCCGGTTTTTCCGCAAGCACCGACGGAGCTTCCCGGGAACCGTCAGAGGATTCTGCTTTCGGAACGCGGTCCGCAGACTTTGGATCACCCGTCTCCCCCACTGCATCGCCTGAACGTGCATAACGATGCAGCATTTCCTGAAGGTAGGCAGACAGGAAGTCTGCCCAGCGGAAATCGCGAGAATTCAGCGCTGCCCTGACGATGCGGCTTCTGAGCTGAGGATTGGTTTCTCCCTCCGCCCATATTTCGTGCAACAGATCTTCTACTCCCGGCCGCACACTCTTTGTCAGCGCAGTGAGCGCGGAAAGCGATACCGCTTCGTTGCTCGCCAGACTCAGTTCCCTGAGCAACGGCGGTACACCAGCATCCGTCATTGCATACATTGGCTCAATCAGCTCTGACTGTCGTTCCGGCACTGAAGACTTCAACAGCGACAGATAGACCTTCGACTGAGCATGTGACAGCCTGTCACCGCAGGCCGCAATTGCTGCTCGACGCACACCTCGATCATCGGAAGAAATATCGCCCATCGCCAGTTCGACATCCGCACTGGCATAGGCTGACAACAGAGCCGCAGTCACAGCGTCATCCGACGTGTTATGCACCACAACACGCTCGCTTCGTCCCGGCATTCGCCGTTCAGGTGATCGAAGCAGCCCGGCAGTGTGAATTTCCAGAAACGGAACAGGAGCTGTGTCCGATCTGTTCGCTGTGTTTGCAGCTTCTGATCGGACAACAACCGGTGTCAGAGTCTGTCGATGCAGCCACTGAATTGCTTCTTCTGAAATTTGCAGGGGTACACTGGATTGAGAAAGTATGACTAGTCGCCGAATACCCTTCTGACGAATTTTCTCCATCAGGTCCGGCAGAACCCATGTGGAAACGAAGTCCAGATTTCTCTCTGTGGAAACGACCGCAAGACTGCTGTCAGGACCTTTGGTTTCAGGAACAAATGCAGATAGTCGCCGTATCTCTTCATTCAGCGACAGTCGCACAACGTGTTGTCCCAACGACCACTGGAGTATCACCTTCGGTTCCGCTGCGACGTTTTCAATATCCGTATACCACAGCCAGCCTTCCAGCTCTCCCCCCTTTTGCAAACTGCCTTTCAGTTCAGGGCCGGAACTGAACGAACCACGCATGGCAGGTTTATCGTCGATCAGCAGCGAGAAATCTTCTGAGCGGACATCAAGGTCCGTTTCGCCCTGATTTTTAATCTTCACGCCCAGCGACAGTCTGAGCCGCAGCGGACCTCGATCCGCGAGGCGATTCGAAACAAAGGACGGCTCGATCTGGCCCAGACTGATGGTCGCATCGGCTCGTTTCAGATCCGAACCGTTCGACGCATCTCCGTTCGACGCACCTCCGGCCGGCGTCACTTCATCCGCTACCGTCATCGACGGCGTCAAAGAGACAGAGGCCGTGACGGCCATCAACATGCAAAGGCTCAAACAAATGTCGCAGCACAGCCGGCATTTGAATCCCTGCGTGTATTTCAGCATCGCTGACGGGTTCAGGTCGAAAGCCATGATTAAAGGTCCGAAATGGCAAACCGCAGCAATCGGCACCATGGTTTTTTCAGCCTTTGCAGGATGTCAGTCAAATGACCAGCACTCCTGAAGGCTCCGGACCTGAGACACCGCCTGCATTACAGGTTGTCAGAATAAACAGTTACAGACTCCGACACTACCAACGGCTCCTGCATTTCTGCATATTTCAGCTGAGCCTTCACAACTCCGTTACGCACGGCCTCCTGCCCCTGCAGCATCAGCTGAAATGTCTTCACCTCATTGGGTTCGACTTTCACTATCGGGTTGTAGACCACAATATTATTACCCCGGGCCATGCGTGCTTCAATGCCCTGTTTCTTATTGCCGGCTGCAAGGATCAGAATTTGTGGCGGCACCTGTACAGTCAGCTGCACCTCATTCGCCGTCGCTGTTCCGCGATTGTCGATCGTAATTGTGAAGGTGAATTTTTCTCCAACAGCAATGGGACCGTCCATCCGACTGATATCAGCACTGACATTGTGCAGGTCTTCGACAGCAACCGTCCGAGTGACACGTGATCGGAATCCGGCGTTTTCAACCACTTCCACCAGAGTCTCCATCTGCCCTGCAGATTCCGGCGTCAGCTCAACATCCAGCAGCACCTGCTTGCCCGGAGCAACTCGATCAAGCTTCCATGTTATCACCCGAGTCTGCGGATTGTATTCACCCCCGGGGGCCGAAACAAATTTCATTCCATCCGGCACCTGTTCCAGCACTACCGCATCCACTGCCTCAAAGTTGGTGTTGTTGGTCACAATATTCTTAAACTGAGCGGATCGGTTCACGTATCGCCGCTCAGGCCCAAGCCTCTCAACAGACAGTTGCTCACCAACAATATGAATTTCTGCTTCTGCACTGGCGGTCGCCACACCTGCACTCGTGATTTCTGCCTTGAGCGTTTTCGTGGTCTTACCCGAAGCAATGACCGTAAGAATAATTTCCCGCTCTTCCCTTGGCATCAGTGAATTGATCTCATATTCCAGATCCTGCCCTTCAGCATGACGAAGCTCTGCCGGCAGCACGCTGCGCAATATGACACTCTTCGCTTCGCCGCTGCCATCATTGCGAACCAGAAAACGGAAGCTGACTTCGTCTCCAACTCTCGCTTCGGCGGGACCAGTCAGTTCCATCGAAAGCCGCGGAGCCGTAATGAGCGTGGTGGCCTTCACCTGTGCCTTGAAACGCACCGTGGCAACGCCATCCATCGTTCCTTCACTCGCTGGATTCACTCGCACAACGATCTCACGTTTGTCGCCTGCAGGCAATTCATTGATCTGCCATGACATTTTGCCTGTGGTGCGATCAAAGGAATCAGCAACCGGCCGCGTCGTCTCCAGGTTAATTCCACGCCCCAGCTGATCCTCCACCACAACATCAAACGCATCTGACTGACCTTCGTTGGTTACGACGATCGTATATTCAAGCGGCACACCCACACTCGCCGTTTCCGGAGCGTTCTTTCGAATACTGACGTGCGGCCTCAGCGTCTCAGTTTGTACAGATGTCGAACCGACAGACTCACCTTCCGATGAACGACCTCCGTCACCCACGGCTCCTGCCGGCTCTCTGCTCAATGGAGGCAGATCGCGTCCGAGATCCGGATCAGGATCGATATTCACATCCGGCAATCGATCACCAGGCTCTCCTTCAAACGGATTGCCTGAAGGAGTGCGAGGACGTGGAATGGAGCCTGAATCCATGCCGCTTCCCGGATCCCGGCGGCGTCCAGGCTCGGGATCGGGTGTATTCGCGTCGTCAGCATTGAATGGTTCAGGGAACTCTGAGCCATCACGATTCGTTGTTCCGGGCGAATCGAGCGAAGGAAAATCAACTTCACCAGGCCCTCGTCCGGTTCGATCTGGCGTCCTCGAGCGTGGATTGCCCGAAGGAGGAATTGTCGCTGGTTCGTCATCTCCAAAGAAGTCGTTACTTCCGCTTTCCGGTATTGTTGCGGGCCTCGTTTCCTCGCGGCGTTCCGAGGGGATGCGTTCCGAGGGAGCACGCATTACTGGAGCATCAATCCCCGGACGCGATGGTCTCTCAGGGTTGCCTGAACCGAAATCCGGATTCGAAAGATCTGAACCAAACGGGGGCAAGTCAAATCCGCTGTCAGAGTTGCTCCTGCCGGATGTCCCCCGCGAATCAGGCTCCTGAAACGAGGGAATATCCTGCCGGGGTTCTGCAGGATTCGCCATACCAGGACGAGAATCTCCGCCTTCTCTGGCACCTGTTGGAATTCGACTCCCTGCGGGTGAGGAAATCGCTCCGGGGGCCGCACCCGAGTCGTCCGAGAAAAAGTCGAGCGATGGTTCTTCCTGCGCCACGGGCCGTCGAGGGTCCGGTTGATTCGGTTCATTCACCCGCGGCATTGGTATCGGAACAGCCCCGGCCGGCTGGCCAGCTGTATCGTCAACAAACGGCTCATCAAATGTCGGCAGATCCGCATCAGAAGTTAGCTGCGCAAAAGCAGTTTGCTGATTCGTGCCGCCCGGGTTTGCGGCAGCGGCAGTACGCACAGCTGCTGAAGCACCTGCAACCGGATTTTCTGAGTTCAATGCTGAACCCAGAGACTGCTCTCCTGCCGGTGAAGCACTTGATGTGCCATCACCAAAGAACATGATATTTGGAGATTTGGATGAATTGTCAGAACCCTGTGCGCTCGCCCCATTGACTGGGGCAGCCTGAGGAGCCGCAACAACAAACGGCTCTTCCCCCGGCCCTTCAGGTATCGCGGAAAAGGCCGGTGGTGATCCTGCTTCCTCTGTGGAAGTCTCGCCAGTAAATGATGGTGTGCCCGAAGAAGTCTCAGCAGGCGAATCCTGAGTAAAACTTGCTGAACGAACCGTGGCGTCCTTTGGCTCTCCTGCCGAAGCAATTCCCGTATCGCTGCTTTCGGTACCACTATTCTCAGTAAAGGCGGGCATGGAGAGATTCGGCATCTCCGACGCTGTCGAAGTTGCTGCCGAATCCCCAAACGGATTTTCTCCGTCCAGCAGCTGATTTCTTCGTACGGTAGTATCTACAGCCGGCGCAACCGCCAGAGTGGCCGCGCCCGCCTGTGCCCCGAGGGTATCCGAGGCCGCCGGTTCGTTCAGCGCAGCATCAGCACCAAACGTTGAGTCCGCTTCCTGCGCCCCCTGCAGCAGTCGATCAAGATCAGTATCCGCATTGGGAGTTACAGATCGTTCGCCAAACTCCGCCTGCTGCTCCGGTGACAAGACGGCCACAGGCGCACCAGTGCGAGCGATTTGCAGACGATGCTGCACTTCGAGAACGGCGAGTGTTCCGATGCCGACAATGCCGACAGCCGTCACGATCTTCCAGATTGAACTTTGCATGGGAATCCCTTCCCGGACGACCAAAAACACCGGTTGTTTTACCCGAATCCTGGGCAAGCCGGAGCCTAATACCTGTAGAAGTAGCAGAATCCGCCGATCCAGAAAAGGGGAACTTTCTGATGTTTGGCGACTCTGGACATTTCAAGACAAAAAAAGTCGTCTCCCCGAGAACCTCCTCTCCCAGCGAAACCCTCCTCTCCCAACGAAACCCTCCTCTCCCATCGAAACCCTCCTCTCCCAGCGAAGCTGGGGGAGGTCGAGCGAGCGAAGCAAGATCGGGAGGGGGCTGGTGAACTGCGGGACGCGGGTGTGATTGGGGCGGCGTTGAGTGCAACCCGCGGCGGGCCCTCCCCCGGCCAGTCGGCCGACCCCTCCCACTCCGCTTCGCTGCGCGGGAGGGGAGGTTATTAAAAACCTCCTCTCCCGGCGAAGCCGGGGGAGGTCGATCGAGCGATAGCAAGATCGGGAGGGGGCCGGGGCAACTGCGGGACGCGGGTGTGATTGGGGCGGCGTTGAGTGCAACCCGCGGCGATCCCTCCCCCGGCCTGTCGGCCGACCCCTCCCACTTCGCTTCGCTGCGCGGGAGGGGAGGTTATTAAAAACCTCCTCTCCCGGCGAAGCCGGGGGAGGTCGATCGAGCGATAGCAAGATCGGGAGGGGCTGATACTACAACAGAACGCCGCCCTGATCGCACCCGCATCCCCCGCGATTTCTACCACACTCTGCGCAACCCCGGGCGGCTCAATATCGCCTGAGATTTGAATTCTTACCACGAATATCACAACATAAGTAATAATCACGACAGAACAGGGCACACCGATCGCTAACACCTTCTGTACACAGCGTCTCCCGACAACTGTCTGACACATCGGATGCGTTTATGCAAGACGGCAATCGCAGCTCAATCGCACACCTGCTGACGATGAATGGAACAGGCAGCCGTCGTCAGATTCTGCAGTCCGCGTCGGCGGGTTTCGGCTGGCTGGCGTTGTCCAGTCTTTTCGGCCAGTCTGCATCGGTACCTGCACAGACAAGTTCTTCAAAGCCGGCGGCTCCGGCCCAACATTTTCCTGCACGTGCAAAGAACGTCATTTTTTGTTTTATGGACGGAGGCCCGAGCCACGTCGATACATTTGACCCCAAGCCGCTGCTGAAAGTGCATGAAGGACAGGCGATCGGCGAGGCAGCTGTTTCAAAGCGTTCGCAGTCTGCTGCCGGACGAGTCTGGTTCGGCAGTCCATGGAAATTTCAACAGCGAGGGCAGAGCGGACTGTGGGTGAGCGATCTGCTGCCTCAAATTGCCAGCGTTGCGGATGAACTGTGTGTTGTGCGATCCATGATGGGAGAACTTCCTCTTCATGGTGCTCAGAACCTGCTTCTGCACACAGGTCGAGTGCTCGGTCAGGGTCCAAGTCTGGGTGCCTGGGTTTCGTATGGTCTGGGTACAGAGAACCAGAATCTTCCAGGTTATGTGCTGCTGAACAATGACTGGGTACCAAACGGCGGGCTGGAAAACTTTGGAAGTTCGTATCTGCCCGCCAGCCATCAGGCCACGATGATGCGAGCCAAAGGTCTCCCTGTTGACAATATCCGACCTTTGGATTCAGCCGAGATTCAGCGAATGGAGCTCGCACTGCTCGCCGAACAGGATGCGGAGTTTGCCCTGCAAAGCTCAGATGCCCAGGCGATCGAAAGCGCGATCGCCAACTACGAGACCGCATTTCGAATGCAAAGCACCGTGCCGGACATTGCCGATGTCACTCGTGAACCCGCTCATATCCAAAAGATGTACGGCGTTGACTCGGCTGATGAGTATCAGCAGTTCTATGCCATTCAGGCACTTCGCGCCCGACGTCTTGTCGAAGCGGGTGTTCGTTTCGTGGAAATCACCTGCCCCAGCTTCGACGGCAATAACTCCCCCTGGGATCAGCACGGGGAAATTCGAGTCAATCATGCGAAAAACGCCGGAATCACCGATCGGGCCGTCGCCGCTCTGATCCTTGACCTGAAGCAACGAGGCCTGCTGGACGAAACCATTATTCTCTGGGCGGGTGAAATGGGACGAACGCCTCACACTCCCCGAGTGACCTCGTCGAGCGGACGGGATCATCATGTCAGTTGCTATTCAATCTTCCTTGCCGGTGGCGGTTTTCGAGGCGGCAGCTGGTATGGAGAAACGGATGATCACGGAAATGCCGTGGTCAACAATCCGGTGACGATCCAGGATATTCACGCCACCATGCTGCATCAGCTTGGACTGGATCATGAACGTCTGACATTTCGCCATGGCGGCCGTGATCATCGGCTGACTGATGTCCATGGAAGAGTAATCCGCGAACTTATCGAGGACCGTTCATGAACCTGCTTCGCTCATCGTTCGCGCTAACGTGGATCCTTGTCATCGGTTTTCTCGCATGCGGAACACTGCAATCTCCCTGGCGTCTTTCTCAAACGCTGGCCCAGGAGGGTGACCTTAATGGAGAGCAGAAATGTTCCCTGAAAAGTTTGCCGACGGGCACCAGTGCATCTGTGTTCTACCCGGGCCATCCTGTCCTGATCCGAAACGAACATGGCGGTTTGCTTCGCATAGAGATCGAAGCAACTGACGCCGCACCTGGAAAAATCACGGAGTTTCAGTTTACGACTGAGGGGACGGATGATCTGCAGGACATGGATTCCCTGACACTGTTTTCCACCGGTCAGAACCCCGAGTTTTCTTCGGAGCAGCGTTTCGGTGAATCAGCAGAACCAGCGACCGTGATAACATTTCGAGACGAATACATTCTTACCGCCGGAAAAAACTATTTCTGGCTGAGTTGCCGCCTGAAAGAGTCGGCCAGTCTTTTGCATCACGTTGCCGCCACGTGCACCAGTATTGAAACTCCGGCTGGAAAAATCGTTCCGAAAAGCGGCACGGACGCTGGTCAGGACATTCATCCGCCGAATCACCGTCATCGAATCGGTGTTGCCGTCCGTCGACACAAAGACGACGACGTTCACACATATCGTATACCTGCGATCGCAACTTCGCCCAAAGGAACTCTGCATTGTGTTTACGACATGCGCCGACGGATGGGCCGCGATCTGCAGGAAGATATCGATATTGGCCTGAGCCGCAGTACCGACGGAGGACAATCGTGGGAACCCGTTCGAGTCATCATGGATATGGGCGAATACGGAGGTCTTCCTCAGGAACTGAATGGCTGCAGCGATCCTGGCATCATCATTGATCAGCAGACCGGCGAGATTTTTTGTTTCGCTCTCTGGATGTACGGGAAACCGGGAAAGCACCAGTGGGTTGATGACGGATCCGAACCTGGTTTTGAAATCGGAAAAGCGGCCCAGTTCATGCTGGTTCGCTCAAAAGATGATGGAATCACATGGTCGAAACCACAGAATCTGACCCGTCTGCTGAAGAAGGAAGCCTGGTGGCTCTTCGCTCCGTCACCGCAGCAGGGAATCAATTTGCCGGATGGCACCCTCGTCATGCCTGTCCAGGGACGCGATGGACGAGGCGACAAAGAAACCTTTGCCACCCTGATGATTAGTCGCGATCACGGTGAAAACTGGACTGTTGGAAACCCCGGCTATCACGGCGGAAACGAATGCCAGGCTGCGATGTTGCAGGATGGTTCAATTATGCTGAACATCCGAAATGATCACGAACGATTTCGCGCTGTTGTCGTTACCAGCGATCTGGGGCAGACATGGAAGGCTCATGCCACCAGTCGTGATACTCTGATCGAACCCAACTGCAATGGCAGTCTGCTGCGGGCTGATTATCAGCAAAACGGCGAAAAAAAACATGTGCTTCTGTTTGCCAATCCGCACTCACAGAAAGGTCGGACTCACCACACAATTCAGGTCAGCTTTGACGATGGAAGCACATGGCCCGAGTCTCATCATCTGCTGCTGGACGAAGGCCGCGGGGCCGGTTACCCGAGCCTTACTCGAGTCGATGACGAACATATCGGCATCATCTATGAAGGCAGCCAGTCTCACCTCGTCTTCGAAAAGTTTCGCCTGAAGGATTTACTGACTGGCCAGCATCCGGTTTCCAATGAACCCACACAGCAGGAATAATCAGGGACGAGTACACTGCGGCTGATGAAACGTCGCTAAGGACTTGTGCATAATCAACTCCGTGTTTTGCCCTGACGGAGCCTCCACCGCTGCAAAATCCCGTCGGCGGAGCGACGGGTGTACAGTACACCCGTCGCTCCGCCGACGGGATTGCCTGCACGTTGTCGCAACTACACGCCATACTCATCCCCGAAGCCACGGATTTATTGATGGGTTCTTACCTTCGCCCACAACCTCGCCTCGCGGTTTTACAGGGCCTTTGCACCGGACGGAGTTCCATATCCGCAGGAAACGTTTCCCTCCGACACTTCTATCCAAATACGGCCTAAACTGTTTTCCATCCGTCCCAGGTCGTTTATAATATGTGTCTCGCCTGAATCATGATCTTTCCGGGTTGCCGGTCAAACATGGCCTCGCCCCCGTCCTTCCCTAAGCTCCGACTGCCTCCCATGAATTCACACAGACTGACAAACATTCGCCGTTTGTTTCGCGTCGTGATCCTGTCGGCATGGCTTTCGCATAATGGAACGCTGGCATTTGCGACGCAGAAGCCGGAAACCACCGCAGAAGAAACTGCCACTTCAGCGGAAGTCGATTATCTGAAACAGGTCAAACCTGTTTTGAAAGCACGATGTTATGCATGTCATGGAAGCCTGAAGCAGGAAGCCGGACTGCGGCTCGATGCAGGCAGCCTGATTCGTTCTGGCAGCGAAGGCGGAGCAGTGGTCATGACTGACCGTCCGGGCGACAGCCCGCTGCTCGACAGAGTCTCAACAAAAGACGCTTCCAGACGCATGCCTCCGGAAGGTGAGCCTCTGACGGACTTGCAGATCAATTCCATCGCAACATGGATTCAGCAGGGAGCCGAAACACCGGAAGGCGAACAGCCGGAGGCTGATCCTCGCCAGCACTGGTCGTTTCAGCCGGTCCGGCAGCCTGAAGTGCCACTGATTGACACCAGTCTGAATCCCGGCTACCCCGAGTCTACACACCCCATAGATGCGTTTCTCGCGAAGAAGCATATCGAACACGGAATACAGCCATTGCCCCCTGCTCCGGCGGCCGTCCAGCTGCGACGGCTTTACATCGACCTGATTGGCCTGCCACCCAGGCAGGAAGAACTGCACGCATTTCTTGCGGACAAGTCACACGATGCATGGGAAAAAGTCGTTGATCGTCTGCTGAATGATCCACGGCACGGAGAACGCTGGGCCAGACACTGGATGGATATCTGGCGATACAGCGACTGGTATGGTCGCCGCGACGTCAACGATGTTCGCAACAGCGCGTCACAGCTGTTTCGATGGCGAGACTGGATCGTCCAGTCTCTCAATTCCGATAAAGGGTACGACCGCATGGTGCAGGAAATGCTGGCCGGCGATGAGATCTTTCCCGAGGACGACGATGCGGCCACCGCAACCGGTTACCTGATTCGAAACTACTATTCACTCAACCCCAACGACTGGATGCGAAATACGGTTGAACACACCGGCAAGGCATTTCTCGGACTGACATTTAATTGTGCTCACTGCCACGATCACAAGTATGATCCCATCATGCATGAAGACTACTTCCGCATGCGTGCCTTCTTTGAACCAATCTTTATCCGGCAGGATCGCATTGCCGGAGAAGCGGATCCGGGAATTTTTCAGGATTATACCTACGCCGGCACACGCAGTGTCACTCGTCTGGGAATCGCTCGCATCTTTGACAGAAGTCCTGAAGCACCCACATGGTTCTATACGGGCGGAGATGAACGAAATCGTCTGAAGGATCGTGGTTCCATTCCAGCCGGGTTGCCCGCTTTCCTGGCTCCCGATTCACTGAAGATCGACACCGTCAGCCTGCCTGCCCGAGCATGGTACCCCGGACTTCGCCCTGCCATTCAGGAAGCCGCCCTGACGGATGCACGAACTGCACTTGCTCAGGCTGAAACAGAACTCGCCGCCGCGAAGATGACCGCCACTGAAGTGCCGCCGGAACTTCTCACAGAACTTTCCAATGCGGAAACGGAGCTGAAGCAGGCTCTGCTTGAGGCTGAACAAGGGGCAGAAAAGGGCGCCCTCTCCGGACGTCAGTCCCTGCTGCTGGATGCGACCACCGGACGACGAATTGTGCAGAGACTCCTGACAGAGGTCGCCGAATTTTCCGACGGAGCAATGCTCAACTTTCAGCTGATGATTCTGAATGACGCTCATTTCAATTTTCAGTTTGTCAAAGACAGCGCCCAGGGCCTGACAGCTGGCTATCTGGCATTCGATCAGGGACGCATCATGGCGTACCAGCCGGGAACGACCAGTGATTTCCAGGCGGGCAAATATGATTTTGCTGCCGGACAAAATCGCTTTGATATCTCGTTCACGCTGCAACCGTCGGCCGATCGAGCACTCCTGACAGTGTACTATGCGGATGGAACCATCGCTGTCGACGCCGTGCCGGTTGCATTGAATGGCTGGTCACCTGTCAACAATCCGCTGAAACCCATCAGCTTCGATGCTCGCCCAGGCAGTGCGGCGGTGATCGATAACTTTGTCTGGACAGTGCCAGTCGAAGCTGACAACTCGAATCAGGCCAAACGTCATCCGGTTTATCTGGATTTCGAACCACCCAGTTATGCCGAAGGGCAGGAACTCACCGGTTCCGATCAGTGGACTGGGTCATCTTACAGCATCGCTCCAGCCGTGTCGGTAATCTCGTCCACTTCGGCCAGCATGTCGCTGAATAAAGCGTCCCGGCAGGTAAAGAACGCCCGAATGGCCATCAGACAGGCGTCACTGCCGCTGCTGGCAGCGGAAGCCCGTCTGGTTTCCGCTCAAGCAAGCCTGTCGGCATTGGAAGCAGTCATCGCTGCCGATCGGGCAAAATATGAAGGCGATCGTACCGCGGATCAGCAGATGCTCATCCAGACCGCCAGTCGACTTGAACGTGAAGCCGCCCTTCGAAAAGCAGAATCCGACGTCCTTCTGAACGAGCGATCCCTTGCAGTGGCCACAGCAAAACCTGCTGACGATGCAACTCGCGGGAAGGAAATCGAAGCTGCCGGCAATGCCCTGTCTGTGGCTATGAAAGCCGAGGCGGCTGCTCGCGCCGCACTCGCTGATGAGAAACTGGCGGAGACGTATACTTCTCTCAGCCCAGTCTATCCTCAGCAAAGTACCGGCCGTCGAAAGGCTCTCGCCGAATGGATGACCAGTCCTGAAAATCCGCTGACGGCAAGAGTTGCGGTCAATCATCTCTGGTCATGGCACTTTCATTCTCCCATCGTTGCCAGTGTCAGTGACTTCGGACGAAACGGAGACGCTCCAACTCATCCGGAACTTCTCGACTGGATGGCGGCAGAGCTGATGAAATCTGGCTGGAAGATGAAACATCTGCACCGCATCATTGTAACCAGTACAGCATATCGACGCTTCAGTGGAATTCCTTCAGGCCAGGACATTCCCGCTGCCGTTGCCAGCGCCTCGGCTGCCGATCCGGAAAACAAGCTGCTCTGGAGAATGAATCCGGGGCGAATGGAATCCGAAGTCGTACGTGACAGCCTTCTGTACTGCGCGGGAGTCCTCGATTCGCAAATCGGAGGAGTAGAACTGGAAAACAGCCAGGCTCTGACGACTCGTCGCCGAAGCCTTTACTACAGTATTCATCCGGAAGCTGGAGGTCGAAGTCCGCTGGGACAGTTGTTTGATGCTCCCGATCCGCTGGATTGTTATCGACGCACGAGCAGCATTGTTCCTCAGCAGGCTCTGGCTCTGACGAACAGTGATCTTGTGCATGAACTGAGCAGAGTGATCGCAGGCTCGTGGGAAAAAGAGCACTCGGCAAATGAACACCAGATCGCGGGCGAACTGCCTCGCGATCAGTCTTCCGATCAGTCTCATGATCCGTTCATTGTAGATGTTTTTGAACAGATCCTGTCCAGAACACCGACCGACACCGAACATCAGATTTGTCGCAGGGCGATTGAGCAACAGGTGCAATTGTCTGCAGAAGCCAGCGTTCCACCGACGGCAGCGATGACTGCGGCTCGTGAAAGTCTCGTGCGAGCACTTCTGAACCACAACGACTTTGTCACGGTTCGCTGATTCAACTTCGCCTGCGAGCAATTCCCATGAACCACCAAACAAAATTTGCGGAAAGCCATAACATGCCGACTCGACGACATTTTCTGTCCGATCTGGGCATGGGATTTACAGGACTGGCGCTGGGCGCGATGCTCGCCGAGGATGGGATTGTGCGTGCCGCTGAGCAGGCTGCGTCCGCGCCCGGCTCGGCAGCCGCACCCGTTAATGAAATCGCCGCAGCCCGTGGACCGCATCATGCTCCTCGAGCGAAATCCGTGATCTGGATTTTTCTATCCGGCGGATACAGTCATCTGGAGACTTTTGACCCTAAACCCGCGCTGAACAAGTATTCGGGAATGACGTTTGATAAGACACCGTTTGAAAATCCGGTGAATTCGCCATTGCATAAAAAACGATTTCGATCTGTCCCGTCTGAGGACATCAACGTCCGAGACGTTTATCCGACAATTTTCCCAATGCAGGTCGGATGGAAAAAACGCGGGGAGAGCGGTATCGAAGTCACGGACTGGTGGCCTCATCTTGCGGAACACGTCGATGATCTCTGTTTTGTCCGCAACATGTGGACGACGGACAACGACCATGCGGCAGAAAATCAGATCCATACGGGCCGCCACAAACTGGATGAGTCGCAGCCGAGCATCGGGGCATGGGCTCATTACGGACTCGGATCTCTGAATGAGAATCTGCCCAGGTTCGCAGTATTGGGTGGTCCTACTCGGTCTGACACGCGCGAATCCATCGATTCACTGTACCTCGGCCCGCAGCACGCCGGAATTCCACTGGCACTCGACCCAAAGAATCCACTCCCATTCGGACAGCGGCAGTCCGCTCAGTCATTCGAGCAGCAGCGACTTGAGTACGAAGTGATCAATCAGCTGAATGAGCTCACTGCGGTTGAGTATCCCGAGGACCAGGCACTTCGAGCGAGAATTAGAGCCTACGAGCTGGCCTTTCGAATGCAGGCGGCTGTCCCTGAGGCCATCGATCTGGCACAGGAAACGGAAGCCACATCAAAAATGTACGGGCTCGACAATGACGACACGAAGGTTGCCGGACAACGCCTTCTTGCTGCCCGGCGACTTGTTGAGCGTGGAGTACGCTTTGTCCAGGTATTTCCTTCTGCGTACGGCGTCTGGGATTCGCATCAGCAGCTGAAGGACAATCATACGAAGTTGTGCCGTACAGTGGATCAGCCAGTTGCAGGTTTGATTCAGGATTTGAAGCAACGAGGCCTCATGGAGGATGTTGCGGTGGTGTTCTGCACGGAGTTTGGACGCACTCCGGGACTGGAACTCCGGGGCGGCGGAAACACGGGCCGCGACCACCATCCGAATGGTTTTACAATCTGGATGGCAGGTGCCGGGTTAAAACGCGGCTACGTACACGGAGCCACCGACGAGCTCGGTTATCACGCACTCGGCGACGGCCATTATGTCACGGATCTGCACGCCACCGTTCTGCACCTGCTGGGACTCGACAACCGCCGCCTTGAAATCCCCGGCCGCAAGCGTCTGGAAATTGACCACGGCCACGTGATTCACGACATCCTGACATGATCCCGCGTTCGCCCCAATCCGCAACGCCATGAAGTAATTCTATCAGCAAACATTGCGGCATCTCTGGTGGCCAAACGATGTCCGTTTTGTCAACACCAACAGGAGTTGCACAACAAAGCCTGAGGTCGCCGTGACCACGGCGCACCCCAGGAAAACAACTCAAAAACGCTTCACAGAGTTGTCCCAAGTCGGCTTTACGCCAGTCGAGCGCAGATTTGGAAACTAAAGCGAGGCCACACGAAAAACCGTCCCCACCCAGCTTCACCTCGGCGGCACGAGCGTTTGAAAACTCGCCTGGCCCACTTCTTAACCCCTTGCTACCGGCACCGTTCACCGGGCCGCAACAGACGACATGGACTTCATAAACCGCGCGGCCCGCGGCTGCGTGTGCAACGGGTTGTTCAAGTAAGCCGCTGTCGCGGCGGGGTTGATGGAGCGGATTGCGTTCTGGTGGGGAACAGGTGTACTGGCTTTTTCTTTACTTGTGTGCGAATCGGTTTGTACGATGGTTTACAACGCGATCCCGCTCCGCAACATCATCGCGACCCGGATCGCCGGCCTGGAGAGCGATTACTGCTCTGTGCGAGTTGCTTCAACCCACAGACGGCATTCCGGGAAGGAACTGCCTTCGGGCACCGTTGCGGATGCTTCGCCCGATACCAGGAAGACAATCGAATTCACTGTTCGTCGCATTGCATTCGAGCTGAACACAAGTGACGAGGCTGCGTAATGTTTCGCCTGATCCTCAGGTTCTCCGTACGTATCCTGATGAACAAAAAGCATCACGAATGCTTGAGAACACTGCAACATTCACAACTCATCCATTCTGTCGCCGCAGATCAACTCCGGGAAATTGCTTTCCCCTATCTCGCACCCGCCATACCAATTCCACCGGGCTTCCTGAACAAAGGCCGTGAGATTCGGCTCCACGGGCTCGCTCATCCACCTGCACTCTCCGCTACAACCCGACCCGCAAAACCACGCTCGCACTCCGACAGTCGCGAAGTCAAAGCCTTATTGGTTATCTGCCTTTATGGCTACGTTCGAGAAGCGTCCGCTTTCGATCGGCCGCGTTGCCTGAAGTCAAAGATCGCTCCAATGGCAGTACCGATCGCTATCCCCATCGCCAGGCTGGGAGCCATGCTTCCTGATGATGCTCCGACTGCCGCGCCAATAGCAGTGCCGATCGCGACACCTACTCCGATTCCGTTTCCGGACGAACTACTTTTCGGCATGCTGGTCTTTGCTTGATCTGCTTCGCTCATTCTGATTCTCTCAAGTTGACAGGGGACTTTGTTTTTTTGTGGGGCTCCGTACCACTTTTCGTTGCACAACGACGTTTATTTGAAACTTCATTAATCGGTTTGCTTCAATAAAATTAAAGCGATTTTGGCGGATAACTCAGCGTGAAGCCGAATGGTACCAATCATCTGCTTCGTCCATTTGCACAAAAAACTGCACATCAAACCACTACGAAAAACACACGTCCTCAGACCAGCATTCAACGATAAGAGGAACGTGGACGGTCAATTGAAAAAAGCGAATTGAAAATAATTCGCAGCCCTGCCGTTCCAGGGTTCAAAACGGTCCGTGGAATTTTGCCGGGGATTACCATTTGTCACAGCGCCCCCATGATTTGCACGGCTGAAAAGTCGTCCACAGTCGTCAAATCGAATTTTCCATTCTGTCGTATTCTGTCCGCCGATCATCAGATTGACTGGAATGTCTCGACCGTTTAAACTAACCTCCCGCCGCCTGACGGATCACAGGCACTGCCCAAAACAGACAGTGCCATGGAAATTAACCGTCAGGAGTGAAGCACGGTAAGAAAAAGCCGAAAGCAAGCGAAATCGCATCGCCAAACGATGGGTTTTTGCAGAAACTTTAAGTCACCCGGACGATTAGCTCAGTTGGTTAGAGCGCCACGTTGACATCGTGGAGGTCGTTGGTTCGAGTCCAATATCGTCCAGTAATTGGGGTTTCCGGGCATTGCTCGGGAATCCCATTTTTTATTGGCGGACTGCAAATTCCCCTGCTTTTTATGCGGTCAGAGACGGATTCTGTGTCCTCTTTTGTCCCGTTCTGTCCCGTTTTGTCCTGCACCGTTTTGAGCAGATTTGCACCGCTTTGCGCTCCAGGGTCCAGTGCCTTTTTGAAGTGATCATCGGTGACCTTCAGATAGTGTCGAAAGGCGACCTGTGGACTGTTACCCAGCCACTGGCAGACAACATGGGTTGGGAATCGATTTTCCAGCTCCGTCTGACAACTGGAACGCATGTTGATCATCAGTTTGGGCCACGGAATTACTCCGGCCTTTTTCAAAATACGGCAGAACTGCGTTGCCAAATTCCCGGACTTCAGTCGGTGTTCTTCAATGACGTGGCGAGTCGGTACAATTCGTCCCGTTCCGTCTGAAGCCGAAAACAGCTGATCCTCGAAGTATTGTCGCAGTTCCGGAAAGATGGGACAGATTCGTGAGCCGCCTTTCACGTGGTGTTCTGTCTTAGGGCTGGTGATCTTCATTCGACCATTCAAAAGGTCGATATCGCCCCAGGTGAGCGGAAATAATTCGCTCGGCATTCTTAGACCACCATATCGAGCCAAAGCGATGATCAGCTTCCATTCCGGGTCGGAAGCAGCTTCGATCGCTTTAGTGATGTCTTCACGCGTCACGAAATGGCTCCGAACATCACTTGCCCGTACCGCAGCCGACAGATCAGCAAACGGATTTGCTTCGACGTATCGCTTTCTGACAGCATGCCTGAACACTTGTTTGGCCACACTCGCCATTTTACGAGCCGTATTCTCTCCAAGCTCTGATCGGAGAAAGGCAGCCCATTCGTCGGCATCTCCCTCTGTGATCTTATCAATGGTGCGGCTCTCACCAAAATACTTGACCAGCCAGTTTTTACAACGACCGTAAACCAGTTTTGACGTGGGCTTCACGTCATATCGACCGGCCATCCATTGATCCAGCAGGTCGGCAAGTTTCGGCACCTCCGGTTCCGGAGCAGCCTGCTCGATCTCAATCAATCCAACTCGCGCAAGACGATCCTGAATTTCGTCAGACAGGCCCATAACCCATCTGGCCAAATCCTCCCGAGGTGTCGAGTTGGTGATGGAAGCTGCGACGAGGTCTTCCAGCTTCAATTTGAAACGGTCCGCGTAATCGTCGGCCACTTTCCCGATGCGAATGCCTTTTCGTTGTCCGGCAGCGTCGACGAACCAAACTCGAATCGTTCCATTCTTTTCACGAGCGATGGTAGCCATCTGTCATTTTCCCCAAAAACTGAAGCAGTGACGCCAGTTATGATGCGAGAGTAATCAATTAGACGTCCAACCGAAACCATGCCGCCAAAGTATCAGCACGTCGTTGGCCAAAAGAATTCAGAAAGTGCTGAAGGTCTTTCCTGGCTAAAACCAGACAATGACATTCAATAGAAGGGTCACTTTCATCTCGGAAATTGTGAGCTTTTTGCGTGGTGAACTAGTTCCACGATGCGTCTCCGTTTTGAGCACCCTCAAAAGTAACGCGATCTGGACAGCCAGCATTCATCCATTCGATAATCTTCTTCCGCGCCCACCTCAGGGATCTCGCTCCGACCACAATGGGCGTGGGCAATCTCCCGGCAGCATGCATGCGATTAATGGACTTCGTTGACACTTGCAATTCGCGACCGACTTCTGCGGCGGTCATCGTGAGTGCGTCCGAATGCGGGGTTTTCGATGCCGCGTTGGCTTCAACTTTACCCGCTTCGTCAGATTGCCCTGACCTTCTGTCGCGTTTCGCCGGAGTAATACGGGCTTCCGAAAGATTCCTCCGGACGATTTTGATTACGGGATTAGCCATCTTGCCCCCCGCATTTTCGCTTGCTGTTGAAGAAATCCGACACCCTTTCCTGTGTTTTCAGGCGGTGTAAAGCAATTCGAAGGGCTCGCAGGAAAGCAGCTTCGCGGCGATTCTTCGCAAGCTGCTGCTCAACATCTTCGACTGTCGGCATGCGCTTAAGAACGTTTTCTGACATATGGCTCCTCCTTTGGACCGAGTGGAAACGGAAAACCAACTCGGCACATATTGACAGAGGACCGTCAATTAATTTTGCGCAACTTTGCGCTAAATTAATTCTCCGTGGCAGAGCTAACATTGGGCGGCGGAATCAATTTCGTTCGATGCAGTGCGTCATTGATGATTAACGAATATCTGGATTCCAGAGGCAACACTCTCTGAAGTCTAATCAACGCCGAATGCACCGTTTTCTGCTTGATGTCTGACGAATCGGGTTGCCCCCGCCACAGCTTTTCTGCTCTCTTATGTGTCAATTCGGAATAATATGTCCATTTCTCGCGTCCCCACAAAATGTCAAATAATTTGGCCTGTTGTCCGTTCAGCACTTCCCGAATCGCGAGTCGATCCTCTTCTGACCAGGAATCTGAAGTGTTCAGCATACCCGCTGGACAATTCGCTTTGGTGCCGGGTCGCGGGGTTTCTACATCACAAGAGTTTTCTGGAGAGGCTCCCAATGGCGTAGAGCAGAAATCCGCCGAATTTGAAGACAGAATTATCCGTTCACTGGGAGCATCTGGGCAGGGCGGGGCGTTCGGTGGAGCAAGGTTGTTAAGTCTTACGATCTCGGCCAGTCGCCTGGCAACCGCCGCAGATCGTTTCCATGAATTGGCCAGGGCCTCCTCAACCAGTTTCTCTCGACCTCGTTCATCTGGTAACCACAGATTGCTTTCGAGTTCCGGTTCTTCATATGCATTAGGCAATACCGACTTGGGGAAAACCAGTTTGCCTTTGCCATTGGTTACCTCAAGATAGGACGATCCAGAGGAAATTAGCCACATCGCCCAAGTTATTTTCGAACAGTCACTTTTCAGTAACCTGATCGCTTCTAAATGAAAGAGCAATAGCGGTTGATCTTGAATTTCGTTGAGCCAGCCTCTCCTTCCACATTCATAGAGAAGCGTGCCAGCTTTCTCTGGGATTGCAAGCATTTTTTGACTGTGTACCCTCGACGTGTCGTCGTGCCGGTTTGTGCCAGAACGAGTTTGAAACCCTTGTTTCGCATATTCAGCAAGCTCTGCAAGCTGCTCTTCAAGATCAAGAAAATACTGCGAAGCATCACGACGCTGTTTAGTAACGTCATCGTATTTGAAAATTGAGAGAATATTGGCGTTGACCTTATTCTTTTCGATCTCCGGAAATCCTTGATAGTCAATCATCAACGTTCCCTCGGCCAAAGTAATAGAAAATTAAAAATGCGGGGCTGCCAGTCCCGCCAGTTACGAATCGTTTTCTCCGCGTAGAACTACGTGAGGATATAGAATGCTACCAGCCTGTTCCTCGTTGAACAACGTTCCGCTGCCCGGAATGGCGTTCCTGCCTCCGGTCATTCTTCGGGGCCTGATTCCCCCGGAGAACGTGCAAAACATCCCGCTGGAACTCCGCCAGCGAAACCAGTGGGTCTGCTGGCGGTATCAGCAGAGAAATGGCAGGCGAACAAAGATTCCTGTCAATCCCCATAACGGACACCCTGCCGATGTGACCGACCCATCGACCTGGGGAAGCTTTGATCAGGCTTTGTACTTCAAAGGTAAAGCTGACGGCCTCGGAATTGTCCTTGCTGACGACGGTTCCCTGATCGGTGTGGATGTGGACCACTGCATTGACAAACTCACCGGGGATTTCACGGAGACCGGTAGGAAGGCTATTGAGAGATTGCCGTGGACCTACGCCGAGATTTCTCCCAGCGGAACGGGATTGAAATTCTGGTTTCGTCGAGATCCGCAATCGAATTTCTCGATCACACGCAATAAGCACACCGGGATGAAGACGGAAGTCTATGACCGCAACCGATTCTTTACGGTTACCGGAATCCCCTTCTGTGGAATCGA
>JALHMY010000081.1:7863-45363 GCA_022843805.1 Fuerstiella sp. | reverse complement strand
CACGCCAGATACGCTCCCGCTCGTCCATACCACACCTCACCAGGAAAAGACTCGGAATTCGAAAACGCCGAGCCTCAGACTACAAACCCTGGCAAGAATGGGTTCCCCGGACGCTTACTGAAGAAAGGAATTCGTAACCGTTCACCGTATCAGCCGTTGAGGAGGGCTGACCACCGCGTTTCTGCATTCGGTCGGAATGCAGTCTGCAGTGTTCAACTCAGCGCTGCCGGACTTCTCTGGGAACGGGGGCGTCTGAGAACTCATAACCCGTTGATCGTTGTGCTGGATTGAAACAGGAGGTCACAGAGGAAACAGAGGAAACAGAGGAAACAGAGGAATCACTGAGAATGCGCTGATTGATTGTTCATCTCCGTTTCCTCTGTTTGCTCCTGTTCAATTCCCAGTCACCGTTTATGGTATCAGCCGTTGAGCAGGGCTGACCACCGCGTTTCTGCATTCGTTCAGAATGCAGTCTGCAGTCTGCAGTCTGCAGTGTTCAACTTAGCGCTGCCGGACTTCTCTGGGAACGGGGCGTCTGAGAACTCATAACCCGTTGATCGTTGTGCTGGATTGAAACAGGAGGTCACAGAGGAAACAGAGGAATCACTGAGAATGCGCTGATTGATTGCTCATCTCCGTTTCCTCTGTTTCCTCCTGTTCAATTCCCTGTCACCGTTTATGGTATCAGCCGTTGAGAAGGGCTGACCACCGCGTTTCTGCATTCGGTCAGAATGCAGTCTGCAGTGTTCAACTCATCGCTGCTGGACTTCTCTGGGAACGGGGCGTCTGAGAACTCGTAATCCGTTGATCGTTGTGCTGGATTGAAACAGGAGGTCACGGAGGAAACAGAGGAATCACTGAGAATGCGCTGATTGATTGCTCATCTCCGTTTCCTCTGTTTCCTCCTGTTCAATTCCCAGTCACCGTTTATGGTATCAGTCGTTGAGCAGGGCTGACCAACGCGTCTCGGGTGACTATCGATGATATTTCAGACTGTCACCTGCACCGCGGATGCAGTGCTTTGCTGACACATCCGTCGCTCGCCTGAGCAACCGTTGCTGAAAAATCTGCCAGATATCCCCGAGCAGGATTCAGGGCAGGGCGAGGCTGCAGGGCGGATCGCCTTCGCTGCATTTCTTCGTCACTGATGTTCACTGTCAGGGTTCCCTTCAGCAGATCAAACGCAATCAGGTCACCATCGTTCACACACGCGATTGGTCCGCCAACAGCCGCCTCGGGAGAACAATGAACACCAATGGCTCCATGGGAAACTCCGGACACTCGTGTATCACTGATGAAGGCAACTTTTCCGTCCAGTTCAGGTACGGCCAAAGCTGCCGTCGCAATCAGAACTTCCGGCATGCCACAGGCGACCGGGCCCATATAGCGGAGCACGATCACACTACCCGGAAGGATTTTTCTCTGTTCAACGGCCTGCACAATCGCCCGCGGATCGTCAAAGCAGACGGCTTTTCCTTCGAAGACCGGATTCTTCATGCTGGATACTTTAAACACAATCCCTTCCGGTGCCAGATTGCCAAAGCAAATCTGCATATCAGCAAACGCTTTGTAGCAGTTTTCAACCGACACGATGAGGTCCTGGTCCGGTCCTGGCTTCGGCACATCTTTCAGATTCTCTGCCATGGTTTTTCCGGTGACTGTCAGACAATTTCCATCCAGCAGCCCACAGTCCAGCAGATGTTTCAGCAGCACGGGTGTTCCGCCGATTCGATGCAGATCAACCATGGTTCGCGTGCCACGAGGAGCAAAGCTGCACAGAACCGGTGTTTCACGGAAGATCTTCTGCAGATCCCGCAAAGAAAAATCCACCTCCGCTTCCCGTGCCAGTCCCAGCAAATGGATCACGCCATTTGTAGACCCACCCGCCGCAGCGATTGCCACCGCGGCATTATGGAATGCAGCTCTGGTCAGAATGTCGCGAGGACGAATTCCAAGCTGCAAAAGGTTGACGATGGCCTTGCCAATCTCACGGCATTCGGCCTTCTTTGCCGGGTCCACTGCGGGAATCGAACTGCTGGCAGGCAGCATTAGCCCGATGGCTTCCATGGCGATGCCCCAGGTGTTGAACGACGCGGCAATTCCACATCCTCCAGGACCCGGACAGGCCTTTCGCAGAATCTGATCGGCCTCACTGGCCTCAAGTGCACCAACCGACACCGCCGCCTGGGAATCGTACACATCAAGAATGGTAATATCTTTGCCGTTATGGCAACCCGGCAGAATACTGCCGCCACTCATGATCACCCCCGGGTAGTTGGTTCTGGCCAGCGCCATCGCAAACCCTGGACCATTCTTGTCGCAGTGATGCATTCCGACCATTGCATCATAGCAGTGAGCCGTGATCACGCATTCAGCGCTGTTTGCAATCAGATTTCGCGAAGGCAGACTGGCGTTTCCACCTTCCTGCCCCTGCGAAATGTTGTCGCTGACACCCGGCGTACCGAATGGAAACCCCAGCAGGCCCGCTTCACGGCATCCGGCGGCGATCTCCTGAGCCAGCTGATAAGCGTGGATGTTGCAGTTGTTTCCTTCCAGCAGTGGAACACCAATTCCGACCTGTGCCCGGTTGAAGTCTTCCGGCGTCATTCCCACGGCATAATAAAAGGCTGTGATGCCTCGCTGCCAGCCATGAGTCAGTTTGCTGCTGTTCCAGTTGAGTGCCGTCTGAGTTTGAGTTGTCATAAATAATTTTCAAGCCGTCTAAATAAAGATGTCTGAAATATGTCACCAATCTCTTTAACGCGATCGGCAGCCTGTGGTATGACCTGCAACGAAGGTGTGTGAATTGATTAACCCGTGGCCGAAAGGCCGGGTGGTTCGTGCCTGGCCTTTCGGCCACGGGTTAAACGAGTTTTTCACAGGTAAATCCAAATCCTTACCTGACTGACGCTCGCCCAACAGTTGATGGCAGCCCGTTGATGGCAGTTTCCCGATTCGAAATTCCCGTTACGGTAGCTCCTGAATTCGAAGATTGCGATACCAGGCCTCACCGGGAGGTCCGCCATGAATCTGCAGAGCGATTCGACCAGTCTGAGTGATGGCCGCATCCTCCTCCGTGTAGTCAACGGTCTTAAAGTCGTTGATCCACAGCTGGATGTGCGGCCCTTCACACCGAATTCGGTAATGATTCCAGTCGTCCTTTTTGAGAACTTTTGCAAGTTCAGCGGAGTCCGGTCTGGCTAAAACCCTGTTGCGGCGAGATTCATCGTAAAGACAGCCCCAGTAATCCTGTCCGAGGTCGGCCTGATAACCAATCATCTCATGATGATCGGGTATACGATCGCTGCGAATTTGAACGCCCGCGTTCGTATCCGCGCCTTTTAATCTGAAATCAAGCTGCAGTTCAAAGTTGGAATACTCTTTGGTTGTGGAAAGGAAAAAATTGTGCGGGATCTTTTGTTTCAGATTCCCGCCCACAATGGCCTGCTCTTCAATTCGAAATACCGTCTGATCGCCTTCCCAACCCTTGAACGTCTTTCCATCGAACAGACTTTGAGGTTCCTCAGCTAAGCCAGCTGACGGACTGATCAGTCCGGACATGCAAAACATCAGTACGAACAAAACCGTCATGCTCGTACTGAGGGAGCTGCGTTTTTGCATTGTAGTATTCCTTTCGCACTGGAAATCCGGTGGTTGGTTTGTTTGCCATCGCCTTCGCTGATGCCATCCCATTCGCTGACCGTTAACGATCAGGGTATCCTGGCGAATTTCCGCACGTTCGCAAAGTGACAGACATCGCTTGTTTTACACCCGATGCGTTAAGATTTGATGCCAAAGCAACGGTAGGGCGCCAGCTGTCCGGTGAGTGCGCACCGTTTTACCAGCACTTACCGGGCAGCTCGCGCTGCCCGCGGAAAGGACAGCTCACCGCACTGATCCCGGCTGATGGTCATTTTCCGGGATCTCGAGGAATTGCATTCTGACTGGAGACGGCCTGTTGTGCTGCGACAGGGACGGATGAAACCGGTCCTGACTGAGTAGCGGGTGTGGCCGCGGCATCTTTTCCCTCGGCCGATTTGGTTGAAACCAGTATCCCGTCTGTTTCCTTCAGTTTTCCTTCCAGCTTGAACTCTTCGATCAGCTGCTCCCGGCGTTCCGCGACCGCTCGATCGAATTCAGAGAGGACATCCAGTGCCCGATCTCGCGATGTAACCAGTCCGATAATCAGGTATTGAGTGATTGCGGCCAGATAGCAGCACCAGCCAACAAGCCAGCGTTCCCAGTGTCGCCGAAAATCATCGGCCGCTTTGACGAGCTCCGGTGTCAGCTGAGTGGTGACGTCGAGTGACATCGCAATGCCAGCTGGCGTAGGATTTGCCAGCGGCTGTGCATAAGCCCAGCCCGCCATCAGATTCTGTCGGAAAATATTGTCTTCGTTCTCCAGAAGAGTCGGAAGCTGTGAACCCACAATTGCACACATCATGGCCAGTACCGGCGAGGATCGATTGATATGTCGACAGACGACACCTTTCAGAATGGCCCATTTCTTTTGCCATACTTCACGAAAAACACTGCGGCCTGGTTTGAGCTTTGGCGGGCCAGGATGAATCACGGCAAAGATTTCCTGATCCGGCATGGCCTCGATGACGCCGATCGCCAGCATCAGCCTCAGGCCCATTGTCAGCCAGTCAGCCCTGTCCAGCCAGTCAACTTTACTCATCCAGCCGAAAAGCAGATGTTCCATATTGGCTGAGGCAGCAAGTAACAGCAGGGCACCGCGAAACCACTGCTCCAGATCCTTTTCGAGCTCATCATTCAGATCCTGCAGACGAAATACCCTGCGCATCAGGAATCGAAAAATGGGAATTGCAATCAATCCCACCATGACGCGTGTTACAGGCCGCATGACGGACTGAAACAGCGGCAGATTCATGAGCATTCTAAAAAGGCTTCCCACGGCTTACATTGCTCTCTCTTTAAGGATGCTCATGAAAGGATGCTCATGAAAAATTCAGCAACAGATGCGGTGAGCTGCAGCGTGGACCTTCAATAAAAAACAGTATTCGTCAGTGACCGGATTCATCAGAATCTGCAAATCTGTGGCGGATCAGGGAAATCCACGCAGCAGGAATGCCAGGGAAAATGTATCCTGTCCTGCGTTCAGCCACCATTGGACTTTCCGCCAGGATTCGTGAACGAGGACGAAAGCCGATTTTCGGGGATTTGAAGCAATGTATGGAATGGCAGGAGAAACGGAATTCGATGTTCGGTTCCAGCTTTTTGGAATTCCGATCCGAATTCACCCGGTTTTCTGGCTTTCATCCGCCATTTTGGTGTGGGGCGACGGGAACCGGATGGATCTGGTTTTCATCGGTATTTTGTGCGTGCTGATATCCATTCTGGTGCACGAACTGGGTCACGCTCTGATGTCCCGCCGATATGGTTACCCTTCAGAGATCGTGCTCTACTTTTTCGGCGGATACGCAACCACGTCACATTTTTCCACATGGAAGCGAATTGCCGTGACGGCCGCCGGGCCAGGAGCAGGGCTCGTTTTGTTTTACCTCGTTTACGGTGTTTTTACGGTGCTGGAACGTCAGGCACCGCAAATTCTCCTGGAATACGATGCCATCTTCTACGCAATCCGGATCATGCTGTTCGCAAATCTCGTCTGGAACATCATGAATCTGGTTCCCTGTCTGCCACTCGACGGAGGCCAGATCATGCAGGCTCTGGTATTTCGTTATGGTGGTCGAAACGCAACCGATCTGGTGATGCGAATCTCCACGATCGCCTCCGGTGCTGTTGCAATCTGGGCGCTCTACTGTATTCAACAGCACAAGGCCGGTATTCCGATCAACGTTATACCATTCCCTCAGTGGATGATTCCAGGAATTAACGTCATGGCGCTGCAGCCGCATCCGGGTTTCCTGGCATTTTTCTTCGGCTACATGTGTGCTCAAAACCTGATCGCATGGAACGAAATTCGACGATTCTGGTAAGGTCATGGGTTTCAGGAATTGAGGTTTTGCTTTCGCTTTCTCTGAGCGGCAAACCGCTTTACGGCTTCATCGGCAAGCACACCTGCAAGGATCACCGAACCGATGATCGCATATTCCAGTGTGCCTGAGATCTTCAGCAGCATAATCAGGTTGTTGAGGACCTGCATCACTGCAGTGCCAATGACAACGCCCACGATGGAGCCCTCACCGCCACGAAGACTGCATCCGCCCAGTACGGCCGCGGCGATCGCGTAGAGCTCAAAGAAGTTTCCAAAGCTTGACGGAGAAATCGAATTGGAATCCAGCGAAAATAACATTCCTCCCACAGCGGCCATCGTCGTGCAGATAATGTAGGCCATCAGTGTCACACGGCCCGTGTTGATTCCACTAAAGCGAGCCGCCTCTTCATTGCGTCCCAGTGCCAGCAGATATCGACCCCAGATCGTTCTTCCCAGAAAGATGGCCGCGACCACGGCAATCGCAATCAGAATAAACAAAGGGTAGGGCAGTCCGAAAACCATTCCATTCGCATCGCTGATCAAAGGAAATCGACCGGTCGCAACCACACCCAGTGACTGCGAAAACTCGCCGAAACCCGCAGGATTGTCGCTTGTCAGCCAGCGCGACATGCCACGATAGATCAGCAGACCGCAAAGAGTGACCACAAAGGGCTGCAGCCTTGCACGAGTAACAAGCAGTCCATGGACCAGTCCCAGAAATGCGGCAATCAGTAACACCGAAAGAATGGCCATGGGAATCGACATTCTCTGATGCCGCTGCAGTGGGATCACGACACAGTCCGATGCGATGCGTTCTCCCGGATCATTCCGCAGTGTGACAATGGTCTGCCCATCCTCCTGCCGTACCGAAGTGATCTCCTGAGTACTCAGACCTGATGTCCTGTGAATCAGCGACAACTGATCCCGTTCGTTTAAAAAGACTTCTCCCGGCAGAGTGACAACGGTCTGAGTGTCAGGGCCGGCCGCTACGGGACGCGTGATGCTCACCGGAATGATTGTTTGTGTGAGCTCTCCGCCGGTATCATCGCGAGATGGCTTTTCGCTGACGGTCAGCACGGATCCGGATGCCTCAGCCATTGCGGATTCAACCGTGAACAATCTCGCCGATTGCTTTCCTCCCGAATATCGCAGCTGGTCTCCTGGCTTAACACTCTCCAATCGGATTGCTGTAACAATTCGATTGCTGGCTGCGGTGACGGACGTCACCGGTACCTGATCAACCGGTCGATAGTCCACGTGCAGAAAAATTGACAGAAGAACTCCGGAGAGACACACGGTGGAACCAATCGACAAATCAATTCCTCCCGTAATGATCACAAACGCCACTCCAATGCCCAGAACTCCATACAGCGATGTGCGGCTGAGCAGATTCTGGATGTTTCCAGCCTGAAGGAATCGCGAGGAACCAATATTCCACCACGGGTCCGATGTTGTGACGGTCATAAAACCGCACAGCACGACCAGCAGCATGAAAATTCCAAACAGCTTACCCTTCATTCAGGCCTCTCACTTCCTGCGGCAGACATGCCTGTCGCCAGACGCATGATTGCTTCTTCTGTCAGCTGATCACGATTCAGCTGGCCGGTCAGCCGACCTTCGTGCATCACCAGGACACGATCGCTCATGCCGATGATTTCTTCCATTTCACTGCTCACAAACAGAATCGCCAGTCCTTCACCCGCCAGTTCGTCCATCAGCTGATAGATTTCCTGTTTGGCACCGACATCAATACCTCGGGTTGGTTCGTCCAGCAGCAGCACTCGGGGTTTCATGGCCAGCCATTTTCCCAGTACAACCTTCTGCTGATTACCGCCCGACAGATTCACAACGGGATACTGATCTCCCGGCATTCGCACGCGAAGCCGACTGGTCATATCAGCCGACTGCTGACGCTCCCTCGCAAAGTTCAGAAAGCCCAGTTGCGAATACTGAAACACTGACGGCAGCCCGATATTCTGTCGGATTGTCATCTCCAGAACAATTCCCTGCTGCTTGCGATCTTCGGGTACGAGGGCAATGCCGGCGGCAATGGCATCCTGTGGTGATCTGAGCCGCACCTCGCGATCGGCCACTCGAATCGCACCTGATAATGGTGCATCCACTCCAAACAGCGTTCGCAGCATTTCTGTACGGCCCGCTCCCACCAGCCCTGCGACGCCCACAATTTCGCCCGAGCGAACCTGAAAGCCAAGCTTGTGCTGCGGCCATGTCTGAGTCACAAGATCACGAACTTCGATGGCTGTCTGCTGGCAGGCGTGAGGCCGACGCACATAAAACCGGGAAATGTCCCGACCGACCATTAGTCTGACCAGACTGTCATGGCTGACTTCTTCTCGCTGCAATTCGCCGGCATTCCGGCCGTCTCGCAGAACCACTACCCGATCCGACAGATCCTGGACTTCTGCGAGCCGATGAGAAATATAGATGATGCTGACGCCGTCTCTCTTCAGATCACGAATGACCTGAAACAGTTTTTCGGATTCGCCGGCCGACAGGCTGGAGGTCGGTTCATCCATAATCAAAACGCGTGCATTAATGGAAATGGCTTTGGCGATCTCCACCATCTGCTGCTGACCAATTGTCAGTTCCCGCACCAGAACACGAGGCGACACCTTCAGACCGATTCGCTGAAGCAGCTCGGCCGATCGCCGATTGATTTCCGCTTCATCGATCATCCCGCGTCGCAGTGGCTCTCTGCCGAGAAAGATGTTCGCGCCGGCTTCCAGGTTGTCGGCAAGATTCAGTTCCTGATGAATCAGGGCGACGCCCATCGCCATCGCATCGCTGACCGATCGGAAGTGACATTCTTTACCGTCGACCAGAATCTGGCCGGAATCCTGGCTTTGGACTCCGGCCAGGATCTTCATCAGCGTACTCTTGCCTGCACCGTTTTCGCCGACAACAGACAGGATTTCTCCTGGTTCCACGCGCAGGCTCACCTGCTGAAGGGCTTTTACCCCCGGGAATGTTTTTGTAATGTCCCGCACTTCAATGCGGGACACAGATGCCGACGTGTCAGACATGACGCTTCCGGTTCAGGAAAGTCTCAGTACTTCGGGCACCGGCATCAGTAACAGCCGAATCGCGAATGAGCGACTGCTCTGAATCAAACCCGCCCGCCTGATTCTTTCCCTGATACTCACTGCCCCTTTTTGACTCGCAGATCTTCCCAGTACTCGTCAACATTTTCTGCGGTGATCGATCTTGGAGCGATGTCAAGATATTTTGACTCGGGTACGACGCTTTTGTTGCCGGCCAGCAGCTCTTTCAGCACTCGAACAGACTCGTATCCGTACATATACGGGTTTTGGACAACGGTACCAGTACATTCCCCATCTTTGATGGCCTGCAGAGTAGTGTCATTTTCATCAAATCCGATGAGCGCAATCTGCTTCAGCTTTCCAGCTTTCTTCAACGCCTGATAACAGGCCGGAGGATTGTATTCGAACAACCCCACCATCGCATTCAGATCGGGCCATGTGACCAGAGCATCTTCCGCTTTCGCAAGGGCAACCTCTGGTTTCCCCTGGTCCGTGACTGTGGCAACGATCGTGTATTTGTCGCCGACGATTTCTCCTTCATTTGGGTCCCATGCATTCGGCTGTGTCTTATAAAATGCCATATCACGATCGCGGCCCATCAGGACATCAATCACACCCTGTCGGCGGTATTTGCTGTTGTCCTGCTCAAGCCGGCCAATGGCCAGATACACCTTGCCTCCATCCGGAATCGCTTTTTTAACCAGCTCTCCGCACATGCGACCGGCCGCATAATTGTCCATTCCAATGTACATCAGACGGCTGGATTGCGGAGCGTCGGAGTCGTGAGTAATGGTTGGTACTTTTTGGGCAATGGAATTGATCCATTCGATCTGATTGTCGGCGTCCAGCGGACTGATCGCTATCGCCGAAATTCCGGATGTGAGCAAGTCGTCTACCTTTTGTTTTTGCACAACCGCTGTGGCTTCCTGCGGCATCACCACTTCCACATCGATATCAAATTCCTTTGATGCGTCCCGGCAACCCGCTTCGGCAATCTTCCAGAAGTCGGCGATCTGGTTCGTCACAAAGGCGACTGATTTACGTTCACCTGAAGACGCTGCGCCGGTGTTCTGAACGGATTCACCGGATTGCTGTACGGAGGTTGCTTCCCCCGATGCAGATGCTCCGTCTGAAGCCGGGTCCGTCTGCTGTGTTGGCTGGCATCCGGCTGCCAGAATACCCAGAAAAAGGAACCACAATGGTTGTTTCATCGTTTTCGCCTTTGCTCGCTGCTCAAAATTGTCAACAGACGAAGATTTATTCATCGAAAAATCGAGATTTGTCACCCTCGAATACTCTCTGGATGTTCACCATACGAGCGATCAGCGTTCCGGTCAAACCAATGCCGTTTTTCTTTGTTTTCAGCCAAAGCAAGTGTCCGCTTCAGCAACTTCTGCTCTTTGTGACAGATCCGGCTATTTTCGCGAATCTTGCTGGAAGTCTGCTGCGGGAGTCGCCATTGTGACACCTGATGTTCAGCGTTATTATTTACGGTCCCCACCGATTGTTGGTTTTCCTTTCCCGATCACAAAACCTTCTACCCCCTTTTTCCACTGCCTCGACAACCGTTCGATTTTTCGCCTGTGCTCAATGCCATGATGACTCCTGCAAACTTCTTTCAACTGGATACTCAGTTTATGCGGCTGGTCCGTCGGGAAACCGATGTCGACCTGATTACCGCTGCCCTGGAAATCGCTCGCGACGGCCAGCAGTCGCTCCAGTTTGAGCCGACTTTGGGGAAGCTGCGAAAATCAGTTGCCCGACTGACTCATCCGGTTACTCAGGCCGGGTCAGAAGTGGAAGAATTAAAACTGCTGATTCGTCACATGACGGAAGAACTGAACCTGCATGGCGATGAAGAGTGTTTTTCCAATCCGGAAAGCAGCTATCTGAACCGGGTTCTGGAGACCGGACGGGGAATCCCCATCACGCTGTCACTGATCTATCTGTTCGTTGCCAATAACCTCGGGATCTCTCTGGAGCCTATCGCGGCGCCCTCACATTTTCTTACTCGCCTTCCAACGGATTCGGGCAATCTGTATGTCGATGCCTTTGATAACGGGCGAATCATGGAAGAAGAAGAGTGCATTGAATGGCTTCGCGAACTGACTGAACTTCCGGTTTCAGAAATTCGTCGCACACTGAAACCAGTGGATGAACGATCAATCATGATTCGCATGCTGAATAACCTGAAGTCCGTTTTCGGAAGTCAGGAAGACTGGCGATCTGCATGGCGAGTCCAGTGCCGAATTTCTCATCTGGTTCCTGGCTCATTTCGTGAACGCCGTGATCTGGCAATTCTCGCACTCCGCGCCGGTCGAGCCGGCGAAGCAATCGATCAGATCCAGCGATGTCTCGAAGTCTGTCCCCCTGACGAACGTCCGGTGCTTCAGCAGCATCTGCGGCAGGCTCAGCGAGAAGCCCCGCTGCTGAATTAGAGTGAGCCCTCCGAGGTCCGCGCACCTGGGTTTCGGTTCCAACATCCCTCCAATAACCAATCTTCTGTGCGGCAACCGGAGATTCGAACGCAGAGGAAATCACACTCGGTGGGCTGACGCCACACCGCTCGCCTTTGCGATCAGGCGAGCGGAGCGGCGTTAGCCCTCCGAGGTCCGCGCACCTGCGAATCTGCGTTTCCCGTTCCGATCTCCCTCCAATAGTCGATCTGCTGTGGGGCAACCGCGATTTGAACGCAGGGGAGAATCGCACTCGGTGGGCTGACGCCACACCGCTCGCCTTTGCGTCCTGGCGAGCGGAGCGGCGTTAGCCCTCCGAGGTCCGCGCACCTGCGATTCTGCGTTCCAACATCCCTCCAATAACCGATCTGCTGTGGGGCCACCCGCGATTCGAACGCAGGGGAGAATCGCACTCGGTGGGCTGACGCCACACCGCTCGCCTTTGCGATCAGGCGAGCGGAGCGGCGTTAGCCCTCCGAGGTCCGCGCACCTGCGAATCTGCGTTTCCCGTTCCGATCTCCCTCCAATAGTCGATCTGCTGAGCGGCAATCCGGAGATTCGAGCTCAGGGAGAATCGCACTCGGTGGGCTGACGCCACACCGCTCGCCTTTGCGTCCTGGCGAGCGGAGCGGCGTGAGCCCTCCGAGGTCCGCGCACCTGCGATTCCGTTCCGATCTCCCTCCAATAACCGATCTGCTGTGCGGCAACCGCGATTCGAACGCAGGGAGAATCGCACTCGGTGGGCTGACGCCACACCGCTCGCCTTTGCGTCCTGGCGAGCGGAGCGGCGTTAGCCCTCCGAGGTCCGCGCACCTGCGAATCTGCGTTTCCCGTTCCGATCTCCCTCCAATAACCAATCTGCTGTGGGGCAACCGCGATTTGAACGCAGGGGAAATCGCACTCGGTGGGCTGACGCCACACCGCTCGCCTTTGCGGTCAGGCGAGCGGAGCGGCGTGAGCCCTCCGAGGTCCGCGCACCTGCGAATCTGCGTTTCCCGTTCCGATCTCCCTCCAATAGTCGATCTGCTGTGCGGCCACCGTGATTCGAACACAGGGGAGAATCGCACTCGGTGGGCTGATGCCACATCGCTCGCCTTATTGCCGTCTGATCGATTCAAGCAGCCGCCCAAGCGTGATCGCGGCTGAGTCCAGCGGGCCGTTGTTTCCAAAGAGTACATAATCGGTTGGAACGCGATTCGTGAAGTGCCCCAGCATTTGTCCGTCATAAATGGCGTGTCCCCGAACTGTGATTTCCTGCTTTCTCTCCATCAGCCGTTCATGCGAGACCACGCAGTGCACCACCGGAATTCGACACCCAAACCACTCGCTCAGCCATTCGCATTGATGAAAGGTTGGCTGGTCAGATTTGCGTCCGGTCATCAGAAAATCGGCCAGCGAACGGTCGATCAGCGTCAGGCGAATATTTCGCTTCAATAACAGCCTGAACCTCAGACTCAGACTGGCACGCCAGTAAGCCCATGGAGCAATCATCTCATCAAATCGGTCACGCGTTCGTGCAATCAGCGGACGCAGGAAAATGACGGCCAGTTTATACGTCAGCGATTTCCGATACAGATGCTTGCCCGTGATGACGCGAACGTCGGCCGGACGTTTCGACTGCAGTTCGTTTGCCAGACTTGTCTTACCCGTGCCGTCACATCCCATCAGTGACACAACCATGGGTTTTCGAGGCGGTCGCAGCAGGCTCTGTCGCAGGGAACGGAGACGCCCTCGCACCGATTGACGCATTGCCTGTGGTCGACACGCTCTCTGTGTATACTCAAATGTCTGCTGATCGCATTCGTCAGAAATCATTCCGGTCTGCAAAATCTGTTGCAACAACATTTCAGGATGCGTCAATCCCTGCTCGCGACATTGATTCACATAAACGGCCAGTCGCTGAAGCACGGCGGGACTTGTGACATTTCGTTGTTTACAGACGAGATGCTGAATGTAAAGACAGGCTTCCAGGCCCGGCGGCAGTCGTTCCACACTTTGATGGTGACCAGGCTCTGCAGCGCAATCGTCAAACGTCAGAAAATGGCTTCCGTGATTCAACTGAGGAATTTCAATCCACAGGTCCAGTCGCAATGCGTACTGACCATCCGTGGAGAAGAATGTCAGTTCACGTTTTCCCGACCGAGTGCATCGAAATCGAAGATGACAATCTCCCGACCTCACCCACTCAAAGGCATCCTTCAAAAGCTTCCGGATCGACTCGGCATTACCCAGAAGATCAACGTCAGAATCACCGGCCTTCTCAATCGGAACAATATCGGCCGCACTAATCGGTTCTCCTCGAAGCTGAATAAATCGCCATGGTCCGTTCAGCAATCGCTGCAGGCAAACATCGAGTTGTTTCACCGGGCCGCTATTTGAGCATTCCTCGCTCGTCATGCGACTGCTCGCCGTCCCGGGGCGCAGAGATCTTCGTAAACCCGCAGAGTATCTGCGAGCATCTGTGATTTGTGAAAACAGTTCTCCCCCACGGCCGGTGTGACCGGCGACTGCAAAATCGCCGTGATTGCTTTCACTGCCGCATCAATGTCTCGAAAGGGGACGGCACCTTCGGGGAACTGCTGGTTCAGAATCTCGCCAATTCCCCCATGGCTATAACCGGCAACTGGTGTGCCAATCGATAAGGATTCGGCGGCCGTTCGGCCAAATGATTCCGGCTTTTTTGACAGCGAAACAACCACTTTCGAAATCGCATAGATCTCTTTGATATCACTGCGATGTCCGGTGAACGTCACGCAGTCTTCAAGTTGCAGCCGTTCGATTTGCAGCTGCAGGTCCTGCAGATATCGCGAGTTCTCCTGCGTGGCAGAACCGACGATCAGGCCATGTGCCGAAACGCCTGCTTCCCGCAGACGAGCCAGTATCAGAAGAAAATCACCGTGTCCCTTGAGCCGCGTAATTCGGCCGGGCAGTGTCACAAGCGGGCGTCCCTGCAACTGAGGGTACTGCCGGAAGAAATCGGTCTTCCATTTTCCGTCGGGCGAAAATCCCCGAGGAAATTCCCCAGGGTCAACGCCACGAGGTATGAGCACCATGCGGTCGGGCGAGAGATCCGGATAATTCTCCAGAACATGCTGTCGCATGGTTTCCGAGACGACAATCACGCGTTCGCCGCAACCCATGATTCGGCTGTATCTGCTGACAGAATGGAGTCCATGGAAGGTGGAAACCAGTCGAGGTCGGATCGGCGCAGCGAGGCTTTTCCATGCCAGATATGTCATCCATGCAGGCCAGCGCGAATGAACATCAATCACGTTCACTCGTTCACGCAACATGATCTGTCGGAGCCATGGTACCCAGCGGAGGGTCAGCGGAGACTTGGTGCCAATCGGACAGCTGATGTGCCGTGATCCCTGACGCTCCAGTTCAGCCACCAGTCGTCCGCCGCGCGAGATCACCAGCGATCGATGACCAGCAGCCGCCAGTGCTTCCGCCGTTTCGAGCACACCGCGTTCCACTCCGCCACCTTCGAGGGCAGGCAGAATCTGCAAAACCGTAAGCGGGTGACTGGCCATTCACTAGCCTCGTTTCAAAACACCCTTTTGAAGCTCTTCCACGACTTTAGCCAGCACCGCTGCGTCTTTCGCTGCCATAACATGCTCGATGCGGGCCACCGGCAGTTTCATTCGCTCCATCAGCTCCCGGGCTGATTCCCACATTTTGGCCTGTTTTTTGGGAGGAGCCAGATACAGGTTCGTGACCAGTTCGCTCAGTCGCTGCTCGTCAATCTGATCCTTGTTTTCGTAGTACCGCTGTATAACCTTTTGCTGGTACTGGCTGTAATCCCGATCCGCCATGTTCGCCTGTTCCTGAGACCTGAGGACCGGAGTCCCTGACACTTTTGATCTGATGACCGCCTGACATTCCGCCGCATCAACGGAGCCTCAGCCGGGTCCCTGAAACTGAAATGTAGCGGCAAGTGTCAAACTTCGGAACAGCGATTCCGACACAGCAGGGCGAACGAGGGCGATTTTCAGATTGAGAAAATTCAGTGGGAAATTACAGAAATTGCGCTGGACTCTGAAAACAGGTCTATCCGTCCGATCGCTTATAAAATGGCAGCGATGTAACCCTTGCCGCAACCTGCGTTCCGCGAAGGTCAACCTGCACTTCCTGGCCCGGGGCGGAATAAGTCCGATCAACGTACGCCATGGCAATCGTCTGCTGAAGCGTGGGAGAAAATGTTCCCGATGTGACTCGGCCAATCACTCGTCCGTCCGCCATCACAGGAGTTTCTTCCCGCGCGATTCGTCGACCGTCGAGAACCATGCCAATGCGAACCTGAGGTGGCTGATTCTTTTGAACAGTCAAAATCGCCTGCTTACCAATGAAGTCCGACTTCTGCAGCCTGACCGCAAATCCCAGTCCGGCAGTTAGAGGATCAATTGATTCTGTCAGCTCATGTCCATAAAGCGGCATTGCCGCTTCCAGGCGAAGAGTATCACGGCAGCCAAGGCCAGCTGCAGCAATACAAGACTCTTCACCCAAATCCATCAGTGACTGCCAGATCCTTAACGCATCAGCCGCCGGAACTGTCAGCTCAAATCCGTCTTCTCCCGTGTATCCGGTTCGGGAAACAAGCCCGGCAGTTCCCGAATACTGAAGATCCTGTCCTGAATAATACTTCATGGCAGACAAGTCCTGCCCGGTTAGCCTGTGCATCAGTTTGACAGACGAGGGTCCCTGGACAGCGATCATAGCTGTGGAATGAGTCTGATCTTCAAAATCGACATCGCGAAACCCCGATTGCTGGTTTATCCACGCTACGATCTTTTCCCGGTTCGATGCATTGACCACCAAAACCCACCGATCGCAAAGCCGATAGATCAGCACATCGTCCAGAATGCCTCCGTCCGGTCGACACACCAGAGAGTAGCGGATATCGCCAGCTTTCAACTTTGTGGCATCGTTGGTGAGTATCTGGTTGAGGAAGTCTTCAGCCGCGGGGCCGCGAAACTCCAGTCGTCCCATGTGCGAAATGTCGAACAGACCGACGGCTTTACGCACTGCCAGATGTTCGTCCACAATGGAGTTATACAGGACTGGCATTTCCCAGCCTGCAAAATCCACCATTCGAGCCTTATGGTCATGGTGCCAGGAGTTTAGCGGAGTCTTGTCCATGATCAGAAGTCCGCTGTCATGGCAGCCTGCACGTATTCCCGATTCAGTCGGGCAATATTGGAAACAGAAATTTCAGCAGGGCAGGCCGCTTCGCATTCTGACGTATTCGTGCAGGAACCAAAACCTTCCTTGTCCATCTGAGCCACCATCTTCACCACTCGCGCGTTTCGTTCGGGTGTACCCTGAGGCAGGATGGCCAGCTGAGACACTTTTGCAGACACGAACAGCATGGCGGATGCATTCTTGCATGCTGCCACACAGGCACCACAACCGATGCAGGAAGCGGCGTCCATCGCCAGCTCCTGGCGATGCCCGGGAACTGGAATCGCATTCCCATCCGGGGCATTTCCCGTATTGACGGACACGAAACCGCCTGCAGAAATGATCCGATCGAACGCAGAACGATCGACAACCAGGTCGCGCAGCACCGGAAAAGCGGCAGCTCGCCACGGTTCAATGACGATCGTATCGCCATCCCGAAATCGCCGCATATGCAGCTGACAGGTTGTAGTTCCCTTGTCCGGGCCATGAGCCTGTCCGTTAATCATCAGGCTGCACATGCCGCAGATACCTTCGCGGCAGTCGTGGTCAAACGCAACAGGCTCTTCGCCCGCCTGCGTCAGACTTTCGTTCAGCACGTCCAGCATCTCAAGGAAGGACATGTGAGTACTGACGCCGGAGAGTTTGTAATTTCGGAAGGCGCCTTTTGCACCCGGCCCCGGCTGACGCCAGACGCGAAGAGTCAGATTCAGCAGATTCCCGCTCATGATTACTTATAACTCCTCGTTGAGGGCAGCACGTCAGCAAATGTCAGCGGTTCTTTGTAAAGAGCTGGTTCTTCACCAGGACCCCTGAAGTCCCAGGCAGCCACATACGAATAATCGGCATCGTTTCGTTTGGCTTCACCATCTTCCGTCTGGTACTCCTCACGGAAGTGACCTCCACACGATTCTTCGCGATGCAGAGCATCCAGAGCCAGAAGTTCACCAAATTCCATAAAGTCAGCCACACGTCCGGCCATTTCCAGACTCTGATTCAGCGAACTGCCTGAACCGAGAACTCGAACGTTCTTCCAGTACTGGTCACGCAGATCGCGAATTGAACCAATCGCCTTTTCCAGTCCTGCCCTGGTTCGAGCCATTCCACACAGCTCCCACATAATGTGGCCAAGGTCCCGATGGAAGGAGTCCACCGATTTGCGTCCGCCAACATTTAGCAGACGAGTCATCCGGTCCTCGGAATCCTTTTTTGCCTGTAAACAGGCCGGGTGATCTGCCGAAATCTTTGGCAGCTTTGACGTGGCCAGGTGATCGCCAATCGTGTACGGGATCACGAAGTAGCCATCTGACAGGCCCTGCATCAGAGCACTGGCGCCCAGCCGGTTCGCTCCATGATCCGAAAAGTTGGCTTCACCCAGAACATACAGGCCGGGGATGTTGCTCATCAGGTTGTAATCCACCCACAGCCCGCCCATCGTGTAATGGACTGCCGGATAGATTCTCATCGGGACCTGATACGGATTTTCTGCTGTGATCTTTTCATACATGTGGAAAAGATTGCCGTATTTTTTACGGATGACGTCTTCCCCGTCACGACGTATTGCATCACGGAAATCCAGATAGACAGACAGTCCGGACGGCCCGACGCCGTAACCCGCATCGCAGCGTTCCTTTGCGGCCCGAGATGAGATGTCGCGAGGGGCCAGATTACCATACGATGGATATCGCCGCTCAAGAAAATAATCGCGTTCCTCATCGGAAATCTGGTCGGGCGTTCGATTGTCGCCAGGTTTCTTCGGTACCCACACGCGTCCGTCGTTTCGCAGACTTTCGCTCATCAGAGTCAGCTTGGACTGATAATCACCACTCACCGGAATGCAGGTGGGGTGAATCTGTGTGTAACAGGGGTTTGCAAACAGGGCACCTCGGCGATGACATCGCCATGCTGCCGTTACGTTGCAGCCCTTGGCATTGGTGGAAAGGTAATACACATTGCCATAACCACCGGTGCACAAACACACGGCATCGGCCGTATGGACCTCAAACTGACCGGTCACCATATTGCGGACCACGATGCCCCGGGCCACCCCGTCGACAACAATCAGATCCATCATTTCACGGCGAGCGAACAGATTGACTTTACCCAGGCCCACCTGACGCATCATCGACTGATAAGCGCCCAGCAACAGTTGCTGTCCGGTTTGCCCGCGGCAGTAAAACGTGCGGGAAACCTGAGCACCGCCGAAGGAACGATTTGCCAGAGTACCACCGTATTCACGGGCAAATGGAACTCCCTGAGCAACACACTGGTCAATAATATTGTTGCTCACCTGAGCCAGACGATAAACGTTGGCCTCGCGAGCACGATAATCTCCGCCCTTGACGGTGTCGTAGAACAGCCGCCAGATACTGTCGCCGTCGTTCTGATAATTCTTGGCCGCGTTGATCCCGCCCTGAGCCGCAATACTGTGGGCTCGGCGAGGACTATCCTGAAAACAGAACGCATTGACGTGGTAACCAAGCTCCGCCAGAGATGCGGCCGCGGCACCCCCGGCAAGCCCTGTACCCACCACAATGACACTGTACTTGCGCTTGTTCGCAGGATTCACCAGCTTCAGGTTGAAACGGTGTTTGTCCCATTTCTGCTGAATGGGGCCGTCCGGAACTCGCGAATTCAGCGTTTCACTTGCTACGCGAACCATCGCACAACCTCAACGTTTCTTCACATCGCAGAAGAATGAATAAAATCCAGGGAAATCGCCGTCGAAAGAACTCTGTGACTTCACACTAACGGGCTGCTCCCAGTCCCCAGGCGATCAGACTGATGAACCCACCGGCAATCACCCAGCCAAATAACAGACTGAAGTTCTTCAGCAGCGAATTCCATCGCGGATGATTGATCCCCAGCGACTGACATGCACTGCGAACGCCGTGAGTCAGATGAATGCCCAGAGCAAAGATACCAATAAAATAGACAATCGCATTTGGCGGATTGGACAGCACCTGACGCACCACTTTGAACTCACTCATCACCGATGGATCACCGGGCGTCTGCATCGCAGGACCATAATCCACAAGAGGATTTCGCTTCAGCTTCATATCGGCAATGTGCATCACCAGAAATCCGAGCACCAGTACACCCGTCAGGAGCATCCAGTTGGAAGCACCACCCTTGGGTAACGCAAAGTGTTCCTGCTTGCTTTCCTTCATTTCATAGCTGGCTCCTCGAGCCGCACGATTCATGGCGGTTGTCGAAACAGCCAGGCCAAGGTGAGCCACGAAGACGGCAAACAGCCCAATTTCGGCGATCGCCAGCAGAGGCCCCAGACTATGGAGCGTTTCGGCATAATGGTTAAATTCGGCTTCGCCGGCAAACAGTTTCAAATTGCCTGCCAGATGCGCGACAAGAAAACCACAGAGTGCCAGGCCAGTGATCGCCATGACAACTTTCTGGCCAACTGAAGTAGATGCTGCACGCACCAGCGGGCCTAGCCCGGGCACTTTTGCAAGACAACAGGCAGGAAGGCTCAGAATGCGAACGAGAGCGTTCAAGACGACGCTCCTCCTTCAAAAAAGAAGAAGACTAAGTAACCATCCCATCATCGACAGCTTCGGCAGTCGGATTAAAAACGCCAGCACGGGCGGATTATAGAACGACACCCCTAACCTGCAACGACTCAGCGGCGTGTTCTCTTTCGCCGATTCTCATGAATGAGCGACAGAAACACCGCCTCCCACGCCTCCACCCGGCAAATTCTGCAGTCCGTAACTCGAGTTTCGGTTCTGAACCTGCGGTTTTTGGAACTCCGCCCTGGCAGAAGAATTTTGTGGCAGAAAAATTGGAAGGAACGGAAGAACGGCAGACAGGGATTCGACGCCGGCCGAAAGGGCAACGCAGTGAAGGATTTTTGTCAGGGGAAAGGCCAGAGTTTTGCTGCAAGATGAGGTGAAGGGAAGATGTCTGGTGGTACTCTTCATTTCCTTTGCGATTCATTTTTCTGTCCTGAAATTTTCTGCCCAATACCGCTTTCGGCCGTATGGAATCAATTCGATTCGCCGTTTCGATCTGTTTTCCATCACTGCTTCCAGCGTTGCTGAGTCTTCACACTGTACTCAGAACGCCTTTGCTGAATCACATCCAGGTTTCTGCGCTGGGTTCCTCATTCGACAATGAACCCATATTCCCCGAGGTGAAAAAGTTTGACTTCCGTGATCCAGCCAGTGCTGTGCCTGGGGTTGACAATCGCGACTTTTCTGTGTCTTCAATTGGCCTTAAACAATCAAATTCCGGATTGATTATTTCGCTGGCACCGAAACCATGGTGTCGCACTCGCATCCCTCAGCTCATTCATCCGCCGAATGCACTGTAGCGTCGCACTCCATAGTGAAACGCCATTCGATTCAGAATGAAGAGCGTGATGATCCAGCCAGCCTGAATCGAAAGCTCACGCCACAAGTCGCCGACCGGTACCTTGCCCAGCATAATGGCAGCGGGGAAGTAGGCGAGATATTTAAAGGGCAGCCATTCCACCCACGGCATCCATGAGGAAATCCATTCCAGCGGAATCATATGACCCGACAGAAAATAATTCAGCATCATATAAATGAAGATGAGCGAACTGACTTCCAGAAACCAGAAAGCAATCAGTCCAATCAGTGACTCGATCAGAAACCCGGCAAGAAAAGACATGATCAGCGATGCAATCCATGCCGCTGTCACCGGAAACGGCGGCCAGCCTGGCAGCCATGCGCGACACAGCCAGAAAACCAGCGCAAACGGCGCTCCTGCGATCACATAATACACAATCTTATGAGCAACACGGTGCCAGAACAGATGGTCCAGCATGTCGACTGGCTGAATCAGATACTTCCGCACAGAGCCATTCGCAATGGATTGTGCGATTCCAGTCGACAGACCCGGCATACTGGAAAAGGCTCGCGACAGCATCACCAGCAGATAGTACGACACCATATCCGGATAACTGTAACCCTTCATCTTTGACGATGAATCACCGGCGTAGATGGCGTTCCAGAGAAATATCTGTGTCACGATCGGAAGAAAACGAACGAGCGTCGAAAAGACAAAGTCGCCGCGGTACACCAGCCGTTCTTCAATCCCGGTCTGAAGCACAATCCATTTGACTCGGATTCGTGCCGTCAGCTCCTGCTGCCATGTGGTCATATGGGGCGTCGCTGAGACTGGTGTGGTCATATGATTGATCCGTTCCCCGAGCTGTCTCATCGATTGGATGGTACCAGTTTGTCGTCTGCCGTGAACAGTTCGGCAATGACATCTTCAAGTGGCCGTTCCATCACACTGATGTCGTCCACCGCATAGTCTGACAGAATGCTGGCCAGACTTTCGGAGACTCGATGCTTTTCAATCTGCAGCCGAACCCGAGGCGCCCGACTTTCCAGAATCTTTCCGTAACGGGACAGATCTGTCGATCGGATATCGCCGGCAAACAGAAGTTCCACAATCTTGTGGCGAGAAAACCGCTCCACGATGGATGCCAGCGGTCCGTCATGAATCACAGTTCCCTTGTTGATGACGATCGCCCGCTGACAAAGCGCTTCGACATCCTTCATGTAATGGCTGGTCAGAATCACCGTGATTCGCTGCTGCTTCTGATATTGTGAAAGAAACTCCTGCACCTTCCGCTGGCTGACCACATCCAGCCCAATGGTTGGTTCATCCAGAAACAGCACTTCAGGGCGGTGGAGCAGGGCGGCGATGAGTTCCATCCGCATGCGTTCACCGAGAGAAAGCTCACGAACAGGCTGAGCCATCAGTTGTCCGACCTCCAGCAGGTCGGACAACTCATCCAGCCGGCGCTGAAAGTCGGCCGCACCGATCCGGTAAATCTCCCGGTGCAGTCGAAAGGATTCCTGAGCAGGAAGATCCCACCACAATTGTTCTTTCTGTCCCGTAACCAGCGAAAATCGGCGGCGATACGCGTCTTCACGATTCCATGGAAGGTGGCCGAGCACTCGGGCGGTACCGGACGATGGCACGATCAGCCCGGATAACAGTTTCAGAGTCGTTGTTTTTCCGGCACCATTCGGTCCCAGAAACGCGACCATTTCACCTTCATCGATGGTGAAACTGACGTTTCGTACAGCATGAACTTCGATATATTCGCGGTGCCAGAGTCCGCGCAGCGACCCCCACAGACCTTCTTTCTTTCGAAAAACACGGTAAACGCGGTTCAGATTCTCAACTTCGATGGCTGCCATACCGTGCATCGTAGTAGACACACGACTTCAGAGCAATTTGCCCGTCCGCACAACATTCATTGTTCAACCCATTTTTGGATGTCTGATCTGCCATAAACGCAGGCTCCCCCCACGTAGGCGAGTCTCTCCGAGACTCGCGCATCAGCCCCTTAAAATCGCCCATCACCCGCAGCGACTCGCAGATGTCACCGTTCACGGTGTCAGCCGTTGAGCATGGCTGGCGTCCGTGTTTTGCATTCGTTCAAAATGCGGTTTGAAGTGCTCGACTCAACGCTGCTGGATTTCTCTGGGAACGGCGTCTGACAAGTGAACTACTCACCGTTGATTGTACTGTTGGATATTTACAGGAGGTCACAGAGGAAACAGAGGAGTCATTGAGAATGCGATCAGTGATAGTTCATCTCCGTTTCCTCTGTTCCCTCCTGTTCCATTCCGAGTCACCGTTCATGGTGTCAGCCGTGCGGGAGCGATGGAGCAGGCTAATTGCTGAGCTTCGCTGCGGGTTCTCTGAGTAATTATCCGGTCGATCATAGCGAGTAGTCACGGCCCGAAGATTGGTTTGTTGAGGATGTCGCCAATATCCATGTTCGGGATCCAACAAATCTCCAGAGTTTGACCAAAGTCCAATTTGATACCGTGAATGGTTACTCGCAGATCAACCGCCTCCTCCCGCTCCTCGCAGATACTCGAATGCAAAGACACGGGGATGCGCGAGTCTCGGAGAGACTCGCCTACGTGGGTGCAGAATACTGAGACTTGGAGATTGGCCGATTGCTCCGTCGCTCGGCGCCCGCAGATGAACTTCGTTTTCAAAAGGCGCAATCTGCCGTTAAGAGAAATGTCATCGGCGAACAGCAGCAGTGTTGGAATGCAAAATACCACCTGATATGGTTCCCTCAGAATCATTATCAACGAGCGTACCGTCGATCGTCCTCGACGGTGTGGTTCGTCTCTTCCTCACTCCCTTCCTGAAACGCAATCACAAACGTCACGGCTCATACAGGTTATGTCCGGGGTTCTTAGCTTTGGAGTGGGGGAGGAGCCATGGGAGATGCCATCAGTCAGCATTCACTGACTCTTAAAGAAAATCGTCTTCATCGCTGGCGTAGTCAGGGTTTCCCGGGGTTTTCGATTGCTCTGCTTTGTCTTCATGCTCTCGCGCTGGTCGGAATCGCGGCATGGCATTCGCCAGTCTATGACGAAATGGTCAGAGTGCAGGCCGGATGCTATCACTGGAAATCTCTCGACTTTCGAAAAAATCCCGGCAATCCTCCGCTGAATGATCTGATTGCCGCAGCTCCCGTGATGATGTTTGCTCAGGGTGACCTGCCACCCGATCAGATCGAGAATATTTTCAGGTCGAAGCAGTTCGTCACTCACGTGTTGCTCGGCCGACTCGCACTAATCCCATTCTCGATTCTCGGCGGCTGGGTTTGTTTTGCCTGGGCTCGAGATCTGTATGGTCAGCCATCGGCATTGCTCGTGCTGATCCTGTGGTGCTTCGATCCGCTGATCCTTGCACATGGTGCACTGATCACCGGCGATATGTGTGCAACATCACTGGGGATCACGTCCGCGTGGGTCTTCTGGCAGTGGATGAGAAAGCCAGACATGGGAACCGCCGTAATCAGCGGCATTGCTCTTGGATTTGCATTGCTGGCCAAATATGTCTGGGTGATTCTTCCGCCGCTGTTTCTGATCCTGTGGACGGCCCGACGATTGGCCCGTCCTCGACCTTTGTCCTGGCCTTTGCCCGGGCAGATGCTGGTGATGAGTTTGCTGTTGATCTATGTGATCAATGCGGGCTACGGATTTGATCGGACCTTTCAGCCGTGGCGGACGTTTCATTTTCGCAGTCCGGTCCTGCAGCAGTTTGCAGTGGATCCCGCCCCGAAGCACTCCGGAGTGAGCTCATGGCTGGGATCGATTCCGATTCCCGTGCCTCAGCAGTATGTTCAGGGTGTGGATGCGATTGCCGATCATCTGAGACTGTCATCTTTTCGGACCTACGTGCATGGAGAATTCATTGAGGGCAATGTCTGGTACTTTCATCTGTATGGTCTGCTGGTCAAGATGCCGCTGGGCACATGGCTACTGATGTTGATTGCGGCGTGGGACTGGCGGTCAAAGCGCAGCAGTGCTGCGTCCCACCAAACCGATCACATGGTGATCGAGCAGGGAGCCGTTCAACTGAACGTTCCGGTCCGTCAGGAAGCAGAAGCTGAGGCTAGCTGGTGGACAACACTTGTGTTCTGGCTGCCGGCGCTGTCGGTACTGGTGTTTGTGAGCGGTGTGACAACGATCAAATTGCTGCGTTACGTTCTTCCAATGATACCGTTTGTATTTATCTGGATGGGATATGTCTTTGTCCGGGCTCGGCAGGGGCGATGGTGGAAAAAGGCCATTGTGTATGGCGCATTGGCGTGGTCGGTGGTGAGCAGTGTTATTGTCTACCCTCACAGTTTGTCCTATTTTAATGAAGCGGCCGGTGGCCCGGAGAACGGCGATGCGCATCTGATCTGGGCCAGTCATGACTGGGGTCAGGATATGTTGTATTTGAAGGCCTGGGTTGCGCGGCATCCTGAGGCTTCACCGCTGTATGTGAGTTGTTTCGGGGTGATCGATCCACAGCGGTTTGAGATTCCGTCAAAGTCAGTTCCTCCGGGTGGTCCTCAGCCCGGCTGGTATGCGCTGGGTGTCAGTGTATTGCGTGGCATTCAGTTCGCGTCAAGCGGCCGGGACAGTGATGTTCGCAGAGAAGACGAATATCTCGAACTGTTTCTGAACGAGCAGCCTGGGGCAACGGCCGGCTATTCGATTCGGATCTATCATCTGGACTGTGATCAGGCCAATGCGATGCGGGCAAAGCTGGGGCTGGAGGCGATTGACTGTTCGGAACGATGAGTGAATCGTGCTCGTACTCGTGCTCGAATTCCGCGTCGATTCTTCACTCGACGCTCGACGACATTCGGTTTCCCATGACGAAATTTTTTCGAATCACCTTCGGCAGCCCCTGTTGAACACGTTTCCCGGCAATTCGGAACCGATTCGCTGGTGCGGTTCTCTTGAGCCGGAGCAGGAGCAAGTGAGTTAGGACGCATCCCACTCGCCAAAGCGCAATGGGTTTCGGCGAGTACCGGCCGGTATGAGCCGGCCGGTACAATCGTGCGTCACGATCGTTGTTGCTATCCCGCCCGCATGATGGTTTTGAAGTTGCACACTTTCAGCTCCGAAGGAGCGACAGCATGTAGCCGCGGGTGTGAACCCGCGGTTTTTGGTGTCTTCTGAACCGAAAGCCACGAAGTGGCGACAGCAGAGATTGCTGTCGCCACTTCGTGGCTTTCGGTTGGGCTGGCTTCGTTTTCCCACGGCTTACGCCATGGGCTACATGCTGCCACCGCTTCGCGGTTAGAAAGTGCGCAACTTCAAAACATGATGGCGTGGTTCGGCCGTCGGAAAATGGAACACGCTGAAATCGCAGACCGGGAAGCTGACGCATCCCGCTCGCCGAATCACAATGTGTTTTGGTGAGCGGCTGGTGTGAGCCGGCCGGTAGGAATTCACTATCCACCATAATCCCGGATGGACCATTTTTTACCACAGATGACACAGATAGCCACAGATAAAAAGCACAAGCACCAACGCCCGTAACATCTGTGAAAATCTGTGTCATCTGTGGTTTAATGAGCTCTGTGTTTTGAGCACAGATCACACAAATTGTATCGACCAAAAAGGAGGGGTATTCGATCACGGATGGCCGCCCGCTTTCATGGCAAAAGTGTCCGCAATAAGGCTAACGGTAAACGTAGGATTTTTTTGACTCGCCCTTTATTTGTCGTTGAACCCATACCTTGTCAGCGAAGCGGGTTGAGAAATTACTGGGATGGCACCGCGGTTTTCGTCGCTCGTTCGGCCGTGGAGCTGGAATCTCTGACACGCAGCCGATGAATTCGGGCGTCAGGCGGCTCTTCGTAATCCGCGACAATTAACACGCCATGCATGGTATCGAGGGACTTCTCCAGTTAACAGTGGACCGACTTTGAGAGGTCATGAAAGACTCCCGCTGAAACTCGGCAAAAATCCCTGGGCAAAATTATTCAGAAAAATCTTCAACTTCGTACAAATGAGATTGACAATCGAAATTGGTTTCCGGACACTCAAGAAAAATAGAAATATCGCCCCTCGGCCCATCGGCCCCTTGGCCCATCGGCCCCTTGGCCCCTCGGCCCCTTGGCCCCTCGGCCCCTCGGCCCCTTGGCCCCTCGGCCCCTTGGCCCCTCGGCCCCTTGGCCCCTCGGCCCCTCGGCCCCTCGGCCCCTCGGCCCCTCGGCCCCTCGGCCCCTCGGCCGATACTGGTATTCATGCATACTGCAAGAAGATGGAATATAATAGGCGGCTTTCATGAATTAATGGAGTGCCGCGTGATGGCCACAAGACGACCGTTTTTCTGTTGAGTCGGCGCGAGTTCGATTCGGTAAATTCCGAGTGTTCATGCATGCGGGTTGGGGATTGCGGAGATTCGTGACTGGGGCGGTTCCTTGCATTACGTTGAGTGGATGCTGTTGAATTCCGTAGTGAAAGTGGAGGTTGTCGATTTTAATCGGAGCCGCCTGCGATTCTGTATAAATGACAGTTAAGATCACCCTTCTAGGCGGTCTGGCGACGATTGGAGAATCCTATTATTTAGAAGAAATTAGGCATTGCCAACTGCGTCAGTGATACCGAGGAAGAATTCATCATCGTTTCGAGTTGTCTGACTGATGATTGTCTTTGCTTTGAGACGGTCGAAGGGAAGCAGTATCCCGACGCGCAGTTCCAGCAAATTGCTGATCGGGTGAAGGCGTTCCAGAGAACGAGTCAACCTGGAATTTCCGTAGATACCAGGAAGAAAGAGCCGCTGGGTAATATGAAGAATCCCGGGGCAAGATACCGCAGGAAGGGGTCTCCTCGAAAGGTCAGAACTCATGACTTCCTTGACAAAGAACTTGGTAAAGCCGTGCGATATGGCGTTTACGATATCACACACAACGGAGCGGGAGTTTCGGTCGGCATCAGCCATGACACTGCAGAGTTCGCTGTGGCCGCCATCAGAAGGTGGTGGAACCGCATGGGCCAAAAACGCTATCGGCAGGCCAAACGACTCCTGATCACCGCCGCTTGCGGCGGCAACAGTCCGAGAACTCGTCTGTGGCGATAGGCTCTGCAGAAGTTCGCGAACGAAACCGGATTGAAAATCGAAATGTATCACTTTCCCCCAGGTACAAACAGATGGAATAAAGTTGAACATCGCCTGTTCTGCCACATCACGCGAACGCGGCAAGGTGTCCCTCCTGAGACACTAGAGATCGTGGTCAGCCTGACAGGATCAACCACGACGGATACCGGTCTGGAAGTCTATGCGTAGCTGGAGGAATCAACATACGAAAAGGCGAAGAATGTCACCAATACGCAACTTAAGAAGGTCACTATCAAACGCGATAACTCTTACGGGGATCGTTGTTTTGCGATGAGCCATTGTTCTATTTACAAAATTAAACGGGGAGTTGACTAATGACCAGAACTCGTTCTTATGTGTTCCTTGCCTGTGGTTCCGTCTTAAGCATATCGGCGATTGTGACTGCATGGGGAATGACCGAGGCTGTTCGCCGAGTTACGACACTTACATCGGATGAAATGGCGAAGGTTGAAGTCGGGGCAGTAATAAATTTTCGGTGTTCGTTACAGACTGCCCCATGTCCGTCCACCGTTGCACCATTTAATAGTTGTGTAGGTCAAGCTGCTGGAAACTGCGGCACTGCTCAGTGCTTTTCATGCAGTGTCACCGTGAATAGCTATTTCCTTTGCGTTGCTTTTCCCAAGGTTTATTGCACTGGATGGGGCGGCGCACCAAACTGTGGCTTTTCCAAAGATGCTGGTTGTTCGTGGGTAGGTGGCATCGGCTGTTTATGCAACCCGTTACCTCCAACATTCTCAGAAGACTATTGCCCCGCACGTGACTGTTCGAGTTAGTATGAGTCTTCGATATGGATTGGGCATATCTGAACCCGGAGGTTGGACGGCAACGAAGGAAGAAGAAATCGTTTTTGGGCTTAGAGTGTAGCGCATTAATGCGTTTCGTCCCCGGGGAAGAGTCTGTTGTGGCGCACGTGTTGGCTTTCATGGCAATTGGAAGAATGGCGATACCGCATACGTCCCGATGTGAGGATCCGGTTCAGAAGAATTCGCAGCACCGGACCTGTATGGCAGAGTAAACCGGAAGAGTGCCCGTCCCGGAAGGGGTGAGGTGAATGGCTAAAGGGAGAGCATCTATCGCTTTGACGATGAAATCGTCGAGCAACTCTTCTGAGGATCCAGCCTGACACTCGCAGAGTGTCCGGTTAAGAGCGAGATCAGCAATAGCTTACCCAATTTCAGTTCCACTGGACTGCAAAAACACTGGGCATCACAGCCTATCTGGCGAAAAGTAAATTGTTGAGAGCGGCCTAAAGTAGTCCGTCTGGGTGGTGTCTCGATTTGGTGTAGTATCGGTTCCTGGAAGGCGGCATCTTTCCCACAATAAGCCTGAGTGGGCCGATAATCGCGATGCCTGAATTCCCAGAACTAATGTTTAATTGATCAGGCAATCTCGAAAACACCAGACGTTTTCGTCGGCACGACGTAACAGTATGCAAGGCTCGCCAGTATGTATATGCATTTTCTGAAAGTGCGAAAAATGAGGGTTCGGCAGTCTAGTGTATATTTTAGCGTTATGACGCTAAGTGTGTTAATAATACACTCAGTGTTTGCTAAATGTAATGCTGAAGATATTCCGTTATCGTTGGTGTTGGACTTTCTGAGGACGAGGGAAGCTCAATATGCAGACTGTGTCGCAGAAATTACCATCCAGGAACAAACAGGGCCCGACTTTAGTGCGTATTGGGAGGCTGTAGCTGACTATAATGTGTATAGCGCTCGATTTTTCGGCAACCAATATAATCCTAAGACGCCGGTTAACAGGTCTCATACGAAGTCTGCGCCTGTCTCCTGGTGGCGCATCAGCATGTTGTCTGCAGACAATCGAACGTTCGAGCTTTTTAACGGTGCGCCAATGGTGGATGGCGACAACCTGATGCAGCGGGAGTGTCTTATTGATGGCGTGTGGGAACGCTACGTTCCGGGTGGATCAAAGGGGCCACGAGTTTTTTTGTCAAACGAACGGCGGGGCGGGCAGGCGCTTGCCATATTTGGACTTGTCTTCCCTTCGGCTCAGATCTCCAGTCAATCGCTTACAGAATTGCTGATGGAGAATCAAGCTACAGTCACTGAATCGGAATCTGGTAGTTTCGTACTGATGTTTAGGATTCCGGTCACGCAATCGGCGGCTCTACTTAACGAAGTGATTCTTGAAGTTGATCCGGTTAGGGGTTTCGCACCAGTTCGTTGCACTTGTCGATGGGTTGCCGCAGGTAACGATCATCCTGAATTTCAATCGCGGGGATTTACGGCGGTGTGGTCAGACTGGCAGTTGCTCAGTGACCAAATTCAGACCGCTGGGAAACTACACATCTCGTATGAAGCTCAGTGTTTCATTCCCCGTGACCGTGGCAAAGGGTTCACTCAGTTGATCATGGACGGACAAGTTCAGATGGCGGTGGGGGCTCCAGTCTTTGATCCTGAGTCTTACGAGGTGAAGACATTTTTTCACGCCGAGGAAATCCATTTGTGCCAACGCCTGCAAAAACCCGCAGGCTTAGTCTCGCCACTTTGTGCGAGCAGTTACCCGGATGGGACTATTATTCAGGACGAGCGTACTAAGGAGGTTTATCAACTTGCGGGTGCTGGTCCAGCCATCGGAAATGCATTGGCAAAGCAATTGGAACCAGTCATTGTTGCAGAGAAAAACCTCTCCAATCGATTTCGAGTTCCGCTAATCGCGGCAAATCTCATTGTTCTTTTCGTAATTTCGTACATTATCTATCGGCGTCAGAAGGTCGGTGCGCGACGAAAACAGGTTCAGAGTAACCGTGGGGAGACTTAGAAATGTTTCGTACGGAATTCTCGGCGTCGGTGCTTTCGATTTTATTCGTTGCATTTCCGCTTGAATTAAATGCCCACCAGTCACTTTCCGCTCAAATTACTGACGGGAAGTTGATTCATGTCGACACGACGCCAAGGTGGTGTGGTGCGAAGGCGCTTTGGCATCTATTGACTGCCTACGGCTGCGAAGCAGCGTCTTTCGGCGACGTTCTTGCTGCTTGTGAGGCGACTGACAAACAGACCGAAACTGGTTCACTGTCCCTGCAGCAGTTGGCCCTGGCGGCGCAGCATTTTGGTTTCAAGGCGGCTGGGTATCGCTGTGATTCAGTTTTCGATCTGGGAATGCCGGTAATTACTGTACATCGTATTCCCTCTGCAGATGGTAAAGAATTGTATCATGCGCGAGTCATGCTTAGCTTCAACAATTCGACGGTTTACTTTATTGATCCTTTTCATCCGGCCCGTCTTTTTTCGGCTTCAATTGAGGAATACGAGGCGACATGGACATTCCGCTTCCTTGCCGTCTTACCAAAAGAAGGATTATTCTGGGAGGATTCGATTTGCACCGGACTAATAGTCGTCCTTACCTCTTTATGTGGAATTCTGAGTGCCTCACTTGTTTTCTCCCGGAGGCTTGAATTGAATTGCTTGCTTTTCTCGATTTCCTTGGTTGCGGTTTGCGGCTGCGCTAATGATTCAGAACCCACCTCGGATCTGCCTGCTCCGAGTGTTGATCCGATTGTGTTCAAAACGAAAACACTGCAAAGTGATGCGAGTGTTCTCACTGGCGAATTGGCAAAGGGTACGTTCTCGTTCCGAAATATGAGTGGGAATCCAGTACGCATTCGTGGAATCAATACATCCTGCTCATGTATAGTTGGCAACTATCCAGATTCTTCGGTGCTTTCGGGCGAAGAGTCTGAAATCACTCTCCAGGTAGATGGCCGTGGCAGAATGGGAGAGTTTTTAGCATCTGCTCGCGTGATTTTTGAGACGGAAAGTACGGTTGTTGACGGTGGCTGGGAACCGTTGACTCCCGTCACACTTGCTCTGGCCGTTAAATTTGTTCCTGATGTAATCGTATCACCATCGTCGGTTACACTGGCTAATGTATTGGTCGGAGAAGAAGCCTCAGCCGTTGTGACAGTTACAAGGTTACATACTGCTCCAGCACCTTCAATTCTTCAGTTACGGGCAGACACTGATCGATTCTCGATCAGTGGTGTCGAGAATGAATTCCAGGCCAAAGGTAATTTGACACAAACTATTTCCCGGTTTGAAGTAAAATACACCCCGCAGGTCGCAGGACTTCCAGAAACGGGAGTAATTGTAGTTCACGACGGCAGATATCAAACCGTCGCGAAGATTCCGGTGTTCGGTCGCGCCGAACATCCGGACCTCACTGTTTCGCCAAGTGCATTGGTCTTGGTTGGTCACGACTCTTCAACTTCTTTAGTTTTCACTCCTCGTGATAGTAAAGAAACGCCGGTAATAATGTTTTCTGTAGATGATCCAGAAGTAAAGTGTATGAGCAGCAACGAATTCGCCGGTTCATATACATTGAAATTTTCCCTGAGTGATACACACGTCTTTGCAACGCCTCATGTTGTGAAGACTTACTTACGGGCAGCGACAACTAATCCATCGGACCCAAGTATTCTAATTCCACTTATACTTGTGCCTCGCAAGATCTGAAAAGTTGTCGCTTTCACCGAATGGGCGGGCGGGACAACCCTGCATGGACCGGTCAAGACGTCAGCGAAGCGTTTCGGCTTTCCGGTTTGGTCCGTGGAGAATGTTTGCAAACGGTTAGGGCGCGCTCAATAATAGGCTGCAGAATTTCAGTACAACTGTACTGCAAAAACATCTGGTATCACAGCTGATCCCGCGAAAAGTAATTGTGGAGTGCGCCCTTACTGACGCAGGCTTTTGAGTAGTTATTTAAGGAGAAAAGTTTCAGTATTTCCGTCGCCGTTTGGAATGGATCGTAAGGCAGCGGCAAGGAACATTGGCTTGTCAATTATCAGGCAAAGCCTCCGATCGGACCAGTAGTCTGCTGTTGCGATGCAAAGAGATTGTATTGATTTAGGTTCGCTCTGGGTGTTAGTGCCGGTTTTTGTTTTCGGTGGCAAATTTTAGTAACATTCTCTAAGGCTGGTTCGTTGTGATATCACTATCTGCTCAGTGTCGCGGAATCAGATTCCCACGTTACTGGACGATGAATTATGATGCTCCGTGGATTACCTGAGACGATATCAAGTTGCGTTAAGGCGGTTCCGCTGGTTCTGCTTTCTATACATTCGGTGCTGTTAGTGTTCTCTGCCTTTTGTCATTCACCAGTATGGGACGAAGTTGTGCGAGTTCACGCCGGTTGCAATCACTGGGAGTCTGGAGACTTCAGTGGCAATCCGGGTAACCCACCTTTGAATGATCTTGTGGCGGCCGCCCCTATTATGCTCTTTGCTGACAGTAATGAACGAAAAGAGTTTTCACTGAAATTTCTGGAATCCGAGCATGTTGTGCAGTTTGTCTTCCTGGGCCGCCTTGCGATGATTCCACTGTCGGTATTGGCTGGCTGGGCCTGTTTTTCCTGGTCAAGTGATCTTTTCGGTCGCTCTGCCGGGGTATTTGTCCTTACGTTATGGTGTTTCGATCCTCTTGTCTTGGCGCACGGAGCACTGATTACGGGAGACATGTTTTCAACTGCTGCAGGTGTTGTGTCCGCTAACGCATTATGGAGGTGGATGGCGCGTCCATCGAGCTCCAGTGCTGTTGTCTGCGGAGTCATGTTGGGAATAGCGATGCTTTCCAAGTATGTCTGGGTAATCATGCCGTTGCTTTTCTCGACGCTTTGGATGTTGCGACGATTCACTAGTCCGCGTTTGACTCAATGGCCTCTTGCTTACCAAATGATCATAATTGTCGTTATGGCACTGTATGTCGTCAATGTTGGGTACGGATTTGACGGTGTCTTGCAGCCGCTTGGTGCATATCAATTTAAAAGTGAGACTCTTCAACCGATAGCGTTTTGGAACGAGGTTGATGCGACATCAGGTCTTGCAGGCTGGCTCAAGTCGATCCCTGTCCCTCTGCCAAATCGCTACATCATGGGAATCGACGAAATCGCAAATCACGTGGAGTCAGCTCCCATGCGAACCTATATGCATGGCAAGTTTATCGACGGTCACGTCTGGTATTTCTATCTTTACGGAATCCTGGTAAAGATGCCGTTGGGAACGCTAATGCTTTTGTCGATTTCATTGTTTGCCCGATTCACAGTGCGTGAGTTTCCTCGAAACCGCCATGACGACCTGATACTGTGGCTGCCAGCCCTGTCGATATTGTGCATTGCGAGCTGGGTGACATCATACAAGTTTCTGCGTTACATTATGCCGATGTTGCCGTTTATGTTTGTCTGGAGTGGGAATACAGTCATTTGGGCTAAAGGAGGTGGACGATGGCGCAAACCGTTTGTCTGGGTCTTGATTGGGTGGTCTGTCTTCAGCAGTCTTGCTGTGTTTCCACATAGCCTTTCATACTTTAACGAAGCGGCCGGTGGGTCATGGAATGGTCATGCCCACCTGCTTGGGCCAAGCTATGACTATGGTCAGGACTTTTTGTTTCTGAAGAAATGGATCGAGTCGCATCCGCAGGCGAAGCCGCTTTACGTGGAATGTAATAACTGGGTTGATCCCAGAATCGTCGGCGTTCAGTCAACGAAAAAGATGCCTGAGTTCGGCCCAGAGGCAGGATGGTATGTTTTAAGTGCAAATGTTCTGCGGGGTTCGTTGCGATTTCAGTATACAGCCGATGGTACAGCCCGATCAAAATATGAATACATGGAGTCATTTCTTGCAATGAGTCCTGTTGCGAATGCAGGCTATTCGATCCGGATCTATTATCTGGACTGCGCCGAAGCGAACAGAATGCGAAGTAGACTAGGACTGGCGAGGATTGAATGTGATGCGAAGGAATAGTAACGGATGGCTCCACGTGTATTAGACGAATCACCGGATCAGGGAGTATCACCCCTGTATGTAAAATGTCATAATATGCTTGATCCGGATTGGTTTTAAATTTATTCACAACCTGTTCCATCGGGAGGGCCACAGCCTGGCTGGTATGCATTGAGCGTCAATGTACTGCGAGGCTTCCGGGGTCATTCCGCGGTAATGGGCAGAGCGATTCGAAAAGGGGATGAATACCTGGAACATTTTCTCCATGAGCAGCCTGTAGCGACGGCCGGTTATTCGATTCGGATCTATCATCTGGACTGTGATCAGGCCAACACGATGCGGGCGAAACTGGGGCTGGAGGCGATTGACTGTTCGGAACGATGAGTGAATCGTTGACGTACTCGTACTCGTACTTGACTTCCGCGTCGATTCTTCACTCGACGCTGGACGATATTCGGTTTCCCATGACGCAATCTTTTCGAATCGCCTACTGCAGCCGGTGTTGAGTACGCTTCCAGCCACCACCTCCCCGTTGTCGCAATGAGGTCAATTCCTCTGTGTTTTGGCGAGCGGCCGGTGTGAGCCGGCCGGTCCACGCTGAAATCGCAGACCGGGAAGCTGACGCATCCCGCTCGCCGAATCGCGATGTGTTTCGGCGAGCGGCCGGTGTGAACCGGCCGGTAGGAATTCACTCCCCACAATAATCCCGGATGGACCTGTGTATTGCTCACGTGAACGGGGACCATTTTGTTGTGCTGCGTCACGAATCGGATCGCACCTGGGCGGTCATTGATGTGCCAGATGGTACTTACCTGGTCAGCGAAGCGGATTTGAGAAAACACTGGGATGGCACCGGGGTTTTCGTCGCTCATTCGGCCGTGGAACTGGAATTTCTGACACGCAGCCGATGAGCTCGGCGACAGGCGGCTCTTCGTGCTTCGAGTGGATCTGTATGGCCCAGGTTCAAGCCGTGGTTAAAAACGTGTACTGGAGATTAGCAATTCCAGAACGGGTAAAATCGAACGCTGGCATCGCACCATCAGGAATGACTGCATCCGCCCATTGGCCTTCATGCAGGAATTGCTTCATGCCGGAGCTTTCGATATCATTCGGCAATAGCGCGATGCCAATTGTTGAGGTCAACGTATGACGGGTCCTGTGTGCACTGTTATTGCCGGACCAAATGGCGCAGGCAAGACGACGTTTGCATTGAAATACCTGCGTGGTGCAGGTGACTGCGATAATTTCGTCAACGCGGATCTGATTGCTGCTGCTCACGTGATCTTTCCTCAGCGCGGTGACATCCGGACCATTGAAGACGCAGATCGTTTTGAACTATTGAAAGCCTGGGGCAAGCCATGAAAGATATGGAATCTCACTGTCAGGACATCCTGAACAGTTTGCGAGAGGCGGTAACTGAAGCGCTGGAGACCAAGCGTCGGCTGGGCCAATACGCGGTCATTGTCGTAGACGGCCAGCCGCGCCGTATTCCTGCTGAACAAATAGAACCGCTGATTTCGGCTGCGAAAGCGAAGTGGATTGGTTCAGTGTAAGTTGTGACGAACTTAGAGCCTTCAGCAACTGATCGAAACCGCTTTACGGGAACTACTCAACCCGCAGCGACGATAGTGGCGAATTTCGACCCATCAATTTCGGGTCTGTGGTCGAGAAGAAATCTGTCGTTTGCGATAAACCTGTGGCTATTGGCTGGCGTGATTTGGTTCGTGTGGCGGCGCATTCGCTATCCACAATAATCCCGGATGGACCGAAAAGAACCTGTTGAATATGACTTCCACGGGATTGAATGGAGTCCCTGGCCGACTATTGCATCATCGTGCTCGTGCTCGTGCTCGTGCTCGTGCTCGTACTCGTACTCGTACTCGTACTCGTACTCGTACTCAAATTCCGCGTCGATTCTTCATTCGACGCTGGACGATATTCGGTTTCCCATGAGGCAATCTTCTCGAGTCGCCTTCTGCAGCCGCTGTGAGCCGGCCGGTACCCTGAAATCACAGACCGGGAAGCTGACGCATCCCGCTCGCCGAATCACAATGTGTTTCGGTGAGCGGCCGGTGTGAACCGGCCGGTAGGAATTCACTCCCCACAATAATCCCGGATGGGCCTGTGTATTGCTCATGTAAGCGGGGACCATTTTGTCGTGTGCGTCCCGAATCGAATCGCACCTGGGCGGTCATTGATGTGTCAGATGGTACTTACCTGGTCAGCGAAGCGGATTTGAGAAAACACTGGGATGGCAGCGCGGTTTTTCGTCGCTCATTCGGGCGTGGAGCTGGAATCTCTGACACGCGCGGATGAACTCGGGCGTCAGGCGGCTCTTCGTAATCCGCGACAATCAACACGCCATGCATGGTATCGAGCGAATTCTCCAGTTAACAGTGGACCGACTTTGAGAGGCTATGAAAGACTCCCGCTAAAACTCGGCAAAAATCCCTGGGAAAAATCATTCAGAAAAACCTGCAACTTCGTACAAATGAGATTGACAATCGAAATTGGTTTCCGGACACTGAAGAGCAACAAAAACATCACCCTCGGCCCCTCGGCCCCTCGGCCCCTCGGCCCCTCGGCCCCTCGGCCCCTCGGCCCCTCGGCCCCTCGGCCCCTCGGCCCCTCGGCCCCTCGGCCCCTCGGCCCCTCGGCCCCTCGGCCCCTCGG
>JALHMY010000081.1:0-7853 GCA_022843805.1 Fuerstiella sp. | reverse complement strand
CCCTCGGCCCCTCGGCCCCTCGGCCCCTCGGCCCCTCGGCCCCTCGGCCCCTCGGCCCCTCGGCCCCTCGGCCCCTCGGCCCCTCGGCCCCTCGGCCCCTCGGCCCCTCGGCCCCTCGGCCGATACTGGTATTAATGCATACTGGATGAAGATGGAATAAAATAGGCGGCTTCGATGAATTAATGGAGTGCCGCGTGATTGCCACAAAACGTCCGATTCCTGCAAAGTCGGCGCGATTCCGATTCTGTAAATTCCGAATGTTTAGTCATCCTGATCGGGGGTTGCGAAGATGCTAGGCTGCGACTGTTGCCTTGCATGCATTTGTGTGGAAGGGGTTGAGTTCCTGAGTTCCATGGTAAATTTGACAGGGCCATGTAAGAGTTTGGAATCCGCTTTAATGCACTTATTGACGACAATGTAACCGGAGCTCGTCGTCCAAAAGACAAAGTAAGAGGTTCCGACCGGAAATAAGCACTGGTACCTTGGCCACCGCTGCAATTAAGGAGAATGTGAAACGTGCGAACGTGGATCCAGATACTGCTTGCCGTTGTTTGCTGTGCGATTGCGAATCGTGTCGCTGCAGATGAAGAGACAGTTCGAGCCAAAGCGGAGTATCTGCTTCGTGGTTGTGAGGCTTCGCGGTTGCGACTTCGCGTCGGGGATTGTGTGGTTACCGGGAACAAGTGGGAGGAGAACGACCAGACGGACGTCAGGATGGAGTCCGCTCCGGTTCGATATCGGGTTGCATTTGATCACGACAATGACAACGTCCGGTACGAGTTTCGAGAGCCTCGAATTGCGACTGTACAGGAGGGGTCGCCAGGAGATCCGGTCACGGCCGGGCCTCAGGTCGTTTACCGTGAGGCGATTTTCGCTCGAACCCGTGATGCGGCTACGATCTATCAGACGGGGGACGGACTGGCGGATAACATGTGTTCCATTTTTTCACCGGAGAACCGACGGTGTCCGCCTGGTAACAAGTGCTTTGATCCGCGTTGTATATCGTTCTGTGGAGTTCGCCAGTTCTGGGGCGGAGCCACTTTGAGTGAGGTCGCTGAGGAGGCGCTGAACCACCTGCAGGATGTTGCTGCCGTTGACACGCTGGACGGCGGCGTGTCAAAAATTGTATTCCGTTACCCGTCGAGTCGCACGGAAATTGAAATTGTGGAATCAAAGGATTTTGCACCGATTCGCTTTACGGTCATTCAAACTTCTCAGAACGGTGATGCTGGAGGAGATTCCAGGTCATCAGCTGCGACACAAGTTGAAGATTTCGAAATCTCCCGCGTTGTCTCAGAGTGGAGTAAAGTCGATGAGGAGTGGGTACCTGTTAAGCTCGAAACGTCTTTTCGCACGGCGAGCCTGAATCAGAGTGAGCGAATGGATCTGAGTTTGGATTGGAAGTCCATCAACAGGCCGCTGGATGCGTCGCTGTATTCGTATACTTCTTTTGGGCTCAAACCGGGAACGACGGTGATTGACGATCGGCTGCCCAGGGACGAACATGGCGGCGCAGCGATCATTGCTGTGATCCAGCCGCCGATGGCCCCTGTCGAGAATTCTCCCCGGGCTCAACAGTGGGGGGGAATATTCTGGCTGAATATTTCTGCCGCATTTCTTCTGTTGGCATTCTTCATTGTATGGCGTTCTGTCGTTCGAAGGCCGTCTCGGTAAAGTATTTTCGCCATTACTGGTACGCTGCACGGCTATTACTTTCCGGAGACAAACTTCAGGTTTGAATCATTCCCGGCGGTCAGCGTCATAGCAGTGGGCAGAGAAGTAACGATGGGGAAACGCAGTAGCAGTCGTTTGCTGAGTTTCGCTGAGAGTTGCTTCCATCGGTGGCAGTCCGAAGGATTCCCGGGAATCGCTGTCATTCTGTTGTGTCTTCAATCACTGTTACTGATCGGCATCGCGGCATGGCATTCACCGGTGTCTGACGAATTGGTGCGACTGGAGGCCGGATACCATCACTGGAAATCACTCGAATTCGGAAAGAATCCCGGCAATCCGCCGCTGAACGATCTAATCGCGGCAGCTCCGATAATGATATTCTCACTGCCAGTCCAGCCACCTGATCCTGAACCCAACGCTCACCAGCGGAAACCGTATCTCCCGTATGTATTCGTCGGTCGCCTTGCACTGATACCGTTTTCAGTTTTGGGCGGCTGGATCTGTTTTGCCTGGGCTCGTGAACTCTATGGACATGTGGCCGGTTTATTGGTTCTCGTCTTATGGTGTTTTGATCCGATGATTCTTCATTTCGGCGGGACAATTACCGGCGATATGTGTGCAACATCACTGGGGATCACGTCCGCATGGGTCTTCTGGCAGTGGATGAGAAAGCCAGACATGGGAACGGCCGTGATCAGTGGCATTGCCCTCGGATTTGCATTGCTGGCCAAATATGTCTGGGTGATTCTTCCGCCGCTGTTTCTGATCCTGTGGACAGCCCGACGATTTGCCTGTCCTCGACCTTCGTCCTGGCCTTTGCCCGGGCAGATGCTGGTGATGAGTCTGCTGGTGATCTATGTGATCAATGCGGGCTACGGGTTTGATCGGACCCTTCAGCCGTGGGCGACGTTTCGTTTTCGCAGTCCGGTGTTGCAGCAGTTTGCAGTGGATCCGGCGACAAAGGGTTCCGGGAAGCAGTCATGGTTTGAATCGATTCCGATTCCCGTGCCTCAGCAGTATGTTCAGGGTGTGGATGCGATTGCCGATCATCTGAGTGACGATACATTGCGGAGGCATGTGCAAGGTGACTTTATTGAGCGTCACATCTCGTATTACTATTTATACGGTCTGCTGGTTAAAGTTCCGGTGGGGACATGGCTGCTGATTTTGGTTGCGGTGTGGGACTGGCTGTCAAAGCGCTGGGGGGCTGAGTCCCATCAAACCGACAACATCGTGATCGAACAGGGAGCCGCTCAGACGCACGTTCCGGTCCGTCAGGAAGCAGAAGCTGAGGCTGGCTGGTGGACAACACTTGTGTTCTGGCTGCCGGCGCTGTCGGTACTGGTGTTTGTGAGTAGTGTCACGACGAATAAGCAATTTCGGTACATTTTGCCGATGCTTCCATTTGTATTTGTGTGGGTTGGCCGCACTGCTGTGTGGGCGCAGTGCGGCAGCCAATGGAGAAAACTGCTTGTCTTAGGTTTTCTGAGCTGGGCAACACTGAGCAGCCTCAAAGTTTATCCTCACTGTCTGTCGTACGTCAGCGAAGTGGCTGGGGGACCGGGCAGCAACCACTTGCATTTAAGCGGACTTGCGGGCGACTGGGGACAGGATATGTTGTTTCTGAAGAGCTGGCTGGTACGACATCAGGGAGTATCACCCCTGTATGTAAATTGTCATAATATGCTTGATCCGGATTGGTTTGAAATTCATTCACAACCTGTTCCATCGGGAGGGCCACAGCCTGGCTGGTATGCATTGAGCGTCAATGTACTGCGAGGCGTCCGGGGTCATTCCGCGGTAATGGGCAGAGCGATTCGAAAAGGGGATGAATACCTGGAACATTTTCTTCAGGAGCAGCCTGTGGCGACGGCCGGTTATTCGATTCGGATTTATCATCTGGACTGTGATCAGGCCAACACGATGCGGGCGAAACTGGGGCTGGAGGCGATTGACTGTGGGGAACGTTCCGGGTTGACCGGGTCATTGAGCTCTGAGTGAAGGGGAGGATTGTCAGAGTTTGCTGAAACTGCAAAGCTGATAAGAATGGTCCGCTGGAAGTCAGCGCCGTTATACTGCTCGCTGATGGTACGTGTCCGGTGCTCTGGAGTTGGATAGAAATTGTGTTGAATTTGCGGGTGTGGAGCGGAGGTCCGTTTGATGTTCCAGCGTCCGGTGATATCCGTGCTGATATTCTTCGCCGTTTTCCAGGCCAGTGGTGTGGCGGTTGGTCAGCTGTCGATGGAGGCGGTGAAGGAGCTGTTCGCGGCCCGGGAACAGCAGATGCAGGAATTCAGCGTGGAGCTGGCGATCCGCACCGAGTTTCGGGAGTCGAGTGAGGGGCCGCCGCCGTGGCCGATGGGAACACGAACGGGGACTTATCAGTTTGCGTATTCGTTCGGAAAAATGCGGATGTCGGGAGACTGGAAAGACGGATCTGACTCGTCTTCGCATCATGTGGAGGCGGAATTCGATGGCGCGGCGAGCACTCGGGTGAGAAGTGGAGGAGGTGCTGCATTTGGTGATCTCTCGCCCGAAGCAACTTCCTGTTATCCGGACGGAACATTCCCCCAGGATTACGCTGTCACGGTTCAGGGCCGTCCACTTACCGTCACCCTTGATCACCTCGCGATCATCAGCGAGTCCGCGGGGTCCGATCTGCTGCTTGAGTCGGGTGCGAATGCTTCTGGGGGCTTGGGGCAGGAAATCAAGCTTCAGGTGGAACTTGACGCATCTCGTGGACATGCACTTCGTCGAGCGGCGACCCTGATGCGAGCCGTTGGTACTGACAACGACTGGATCGTGAACGCCGAGTACCTTGTGACGTCATGGTTTGCTGAACAGGATGGGATCTGGCTGCCTGAGTCCGCAACATTCCGGCATGTTTCGTGGGAGAATACCGATGTGGCCGGGGGTGTTCAGAAAACCCATTTGGTGACAGGCAAAGAACTGCAGTTTTCGTCGTGGAAACTGGGTCGTGTGTCGTTTGATAAGTTGACGATTCCTGATGGAGCGCTGGTGGAGGACAGGGTGAACGGTGGCCGATTCGTGGCACGAAATGTGACAGACCAGGAGGTGTCGGACGCGACGAGTCCTTCGGCTGGTTCCGGTTCGGGGATTGCGCGTACGATGCTGGTTGTGTTCACAGGGGTCATGGTGCTGGTTGTGGCTGGTCTCTGGCTTTATCGAAAGCGCTAAGTTCCATGAATCGCCGCAGACTGACATGGTTTCTTGTCGCTGTCATGTTTGGAGTTCACTTGTGGTGGTTAAACCGGGTCTCGCAGCCTGGGCGGATGGTGGTGTCGGACAATCTTCCCCGATGGATGTCCGACAGGACTGGACGGATGGCAGTTCGGGATCCGAAACATTCCAGCGGGGTGATCTGCCTTTCGGTTGTTTCCTCTCTTTTGGGGCAGCCGGTTACTCTGGGGCGGTCGAGTGAAGTTTTGTCGCCAGCGACTGACGGAATTCTCTCGATGGCCGATCTGACCGACGGCTGCAGGTCACTGGGATTTGAATCAGCGGCGGCCACAGTGGATCCCGACCGTGTACCGTCGGATTGCCTGTGTATTGCTCACGTGAACGGGGACCATTTTGTTGTGCTGCGTCACGAATCGGATCGCACCTGGGCGGTCATTGATGTGCCAGATGGTACTTACCTGGTCAGCGAAGCGGATTTGAGAAAACACTTGGATGGCAGCGAGTTTTTCGTCGCTCATTCGGCCGTGGAGCTGGAGTTTTTGACACGCAGCCAATGAGCATCCGAATCTCTCAGAACAACCAGCATTCGAGAACTGAAATTCTGATAACGGCAGCCAGTTGCAGAGAATTTTCGAAACTGACAAATCTGATAGACAAATCAACTTCTATTGGGTATCGTTCGTCATAGTTCTGAGGGGTGGTGTCGCAGCAGCCGGGCTGGCAGTCATTAGGGGCAGCCACTTCTGATGGCAGAAATGTGGCAAACGGAATATGCAGGAATACTGCGTGCCCTGGCTTTGTTTCGGTTTTGTTTTTGTGCGTGTGCCAGTTTGAGTGTGGTGGATTGCTGTGTGATCTTGCGCCGGATTGTGGAGCGATTCGTGACAGCGGTACGCTGGATTGCGGAGCGATCTGCGACTATGGGCTGTATCACAATGGGCTGTATCGAGTCGTTCAGAATCAGGAGTGACCCCCATGCATCGAATGCGACGCTGTCAGCCAGGAAGAGTGGTTGACCTTGTGAAAACGAAGGTCAGAGGGAAGTGGAAGGTCGGGAGTGTTCCGGGACGCAGGGCGTTTACCGTCATTGAACTCCTGGTTGTGATTGCCGTGATTTCCCTCATTATGGCTCTTATCGTTCCTGCGGTCATGAGTGCTCGCGGGGCTGCTCGACGGACTCAATGTCAGAACAACCTCAAAAACCTCGGTCTGGCGACTGTCAACTGGGCAGAAGCTCAAAAGCGATTTCCGGCTGCCGGTTATTTTGGCCGAACGTCCGGTTTTTATCATAACTGGGTGGTCGATCTGCTTCCGTGGATTGAGCAGTCAAATCTCTTTGAACAGTGGGATCGGGATCAGCCTTACACGATTCCTGAGCATGTCAAACTCGCCTCAACGTCGATTCCGCTGCTGATCTGTCCGGATGATATCAGCGCAACGGGGCAGGGGGATTTGAGTTATGCGGTGAACAGCGGTTTTGGATGGACGGCTGCCAGAGCTGTGATGCAGCTGCGAGGACCAATTGACCTGAACGGGGATGCTCAGCCCGATCCCGATGCCGGTACACCCAGTGATCGTGAACTACTGCTGCAGTCCGGGTTGTTCTTTGTTGAAAACTGGCCAGCAGGAACGGGCGAGAAACAACATCATTCGCTCAACAGTATTTCTGACGGATTGTCTCATACAATCATGATTGCTGACAGTATCCGTTCGGGGGTTGATCCCAACGCACATCCCATGATGCCAACCAACTGGGCGTGTCCGCAGGCTCAGCGAAGTGCGTTTTACCTGAGCGGTCATGTGTGTCTGGATCTGAATTGCAGTGCGGGGCAGGTGGATTATCAGCGTGCCAACAGTCGCGATCCGGCTTACTCTGCCGAGGCCATCAATTCGGCACGAACTCAGGCAGAAGGCGAAGCTCCGTGGGCTTCGTCCTGGCACAATGGCGGAGTTCATGTTGTCTTTGCTGATGGTCATGTTCAGTTCTTGTCGGAACTGATTGACGGTGGTGTGTATGCGGCATTGCTGAGTCCGCAGGGCGGACAAATGAAAGGGCCGCTGGCTCAGGGGTCCATGCTGCCGAGCGTTTATTAGGCGATCGGCAGCTTTGGAATTACCTGCAACGAAGGTATGTGGTCATGATTGTTCGAGTGATAGAGGTTTATGAGTGCCAGGCAAATTTGATGTGATGTTCGGGTGATTTCGCGGATTTCGGGCGTGTTTTTATGAGTAACCAGTTTTACCGACAGGCCGATGATGGGACGGAATCCGGGCCGTTCAGTCTGGAAGAACTGCAGGAACTGGCTGCGTGTGGCGAGCTTCGTGATCAGGATTTGCTGCGTACTGAGAACAGTACAATCTGCGTGAATGCCTGTCGTATCAAAGGGCTGTTTTCAGGCGTCGCTTCAAAAGAGGCAGTGTCCGCAAGAGGTACAGTGGCCGGTGACCGATCGGCGTATGAGGCACAAATTGCGGAGCTGATCGCGAATCCCGATGCGGCAACTGCCAGACATTCCACGGATCGTGCTTCGTCGGGCTCGCTGCACGATCATGTGGGCTGGGAAGCTGTGCTGGGAGTGGTACTGATTGTTATGGCGGTTATGTATACGATCTGGGGCACTCCGGAGAGTGCTCGATTTCCTGCACCTCAGAGGATGTCGGTTCAGGTTCCACAGGGCCATTTTTTCTTTGGAACCGGACCATGGTCGACGCTGGAATATGTTCTGCTGTGGTTCGACGCCGTGCTGGTGATCGTTGTCCTGTTGTTTGGGCGAAGGATTCTGGGCAGCCGCAAGTAAAAGGCCATACAACATGATGGTCCATGCCGAGTCACCATCGATCGCAGCACCGGTCCGCTGGCCGTTTACCAATTCCCCCCAGCCGGTGATCTCGGTGGTGATGCCCTGTCTGAATGAAGAACGGACGGTTGGGCAATGCGTGCAGCAGGCTGCGGTTGCACTCGCAGTGCTGGGACTGCC
>JALHMY010000080.1:45375-45711 GCA_022843805.1 Fuerstiella sp. | reverse complement strand
GGGCCTAATGAACCACGCATCCATTCCGCCCCGTTGGGGCTTTTGTCGTTGATGATCTACGTTCCCAGGGCGTTGCCCTGGGCTTTCACCTTCCGGACCTTCGGCCCCGAGTTCTGACGTGCCGCTCATTTTTTATCACACAAAAGATGTGTGGTACGATGAGCCGGGAGGACGAGGCTCCTGCCGAGCCGAACGTCGAGCTTTTCTCGGCTCAGCCGGAGCTTCCCCCTCCCAATGCCGAGCCGAACGTCGAACTTTTCTCGGCTCAGCGGGAGCTTCGCCCTCCCAATGCCGAACCGAAAGCCGAGCTTTTCTCGGCTCAGCGGGAGCTTCGCC
>JALHMY010000080.1:0-45365 GCA_022843805.1 Fuerstiella sp. | reverse complement strand
GGAGCTTCCCCCTCCCAATGCCGAGCCGAACGTCGAACTTTTCTCGGCTCAGCGGGAGCTTCGCCCTCCCAATGCCGAACCGAAAGCCGAGCTTTTCTCGGCTCAGCGGGAGCTTCGCCCTCCCAATGCCGAGCCGAACGTCGAACTTTTCTCGGCTCAGCGGGAGCTTCCCCCTCCCAATGCCGAGCCGAACGTCGAGCTTTTCTCGGCTCAGCAGGAGCTTCCCCCTCCCAATGCCGAGCCGAACGTCGAACTTTTCTCGGCTCAGCGGGAGCTTCGCCCTCCCAATGCCGAACCGAAAGCCGAGCTTTTCTCGGCTCAGCGGGAGCTTCGCCCTCCCAATGCCGAACCGAACGTCGAGCTTTTCTCGGCTCAGCGGGAGCTTCGCCCTCCCAATGCCGAGCCGAACGTCGAGCTTTTCTCGGCTCAGCGGGAGCTTCGCCCTCCCAATCTGTCGCGGTGATTGGTATGTTTTCACCTGCCGCTCGCCTTAAAAAAAGGGCCATGTTCTGAGCGGATCGCTCAGCAGGCGTCAGGAACGGTTTGTATTTCATGATTCCTGCAAATTCGGGCACGGCAGTTGTCGGGTTCTCCCGTTGTTCATCTGCTAAACTGGCCTTTTCCAGAGTTCCGGAGCGTTTCCCGACGACTTGACAGTCGTTTGCGGGTGATCTGCAATTCAGGAACAGAATTTCACAACCTTTGCAGCCGGCCTGCGATCCATAAGCAAACAGCTGATGCCGACAAGAATGTAGAATTATGACGGAATTCAATTATCGTTCGGCTGGCGTTGATCTGGAATTGTATGAGCAGGCCATGCAGCGGCTTCCTGCGCTGATGAAGCGTACTCATACACCAGGTGTAATGGATCTTCCCGGAGGGTTCGCCGGATTGTTTCGCTTATCTGCAATGCGAAACTGGAAAGATCCGGTACTGGTTTCCGGAACGGATGGAGTGGGAACAAAAATCAAGGCGGCGATTCACGCCGGAAAGTACTCCACCATCGGCATCGATCTTGTTGCCATGTGTGTGAATGACTGCCTTTGCCTCGGCGCCACTCCACTGTTTTTCCTCGACTATGTGGCCATGGGAAAAGATGAACCGGCTCTTTTGGAGCAGCTGGTGAGCGGAGTCAGTGACGGATGTCGGCAGGCGGGCGCAGCTCTGCTGGGCGGTGAGACGGCGATTATGCCCGATCTGTACGCTGCCGGCGATTTTGACATGGCAGGTTTCTGCGTCGCAGCGGCCGATCGCAGTGAACTGATTGACGGAAGAATTCGAGTCGAAGCAGGCGATGTGCTGATCGGGATTCCATCCTCCGGATTCCACAGTAACGGTTACAGTCTGGTCCGCAAGGTGGTTTTTGACCACGCTCGGCTGTCTTCCCTGGATCAGATTCCGCAGCTGAACGTCACAGTGGAAGAGGCACTTTTGAAACCCACCAGAATCTACGCAGACATCGTGGCTGCAGCCATCGGGGCCGCTGGAAATTCAGGAATCCACGCCATTGCCCATATCACAGGCGGCGGAATCGCTGACAACCTGGAACGCGTACTGCCGGACAATGTTCAGGCATTTGTCAGACGCGAGGCATGGCAGATTCCCGAGCTGTTTCAATGGCTGCAGCAGCTGGGCAGGATCGCCGAAGACGAGATGTTCCGAGTGTTCAACATGGGAATCGGAATGATCATGGCGGTCGCACCGGATGCGGCAGAAGCCACGCTCCGCGCATGTTCCACTCCCGACTATCCGGCCGTTGTCCTGGGTGAAATTCGCAGCCAGTCTCAGCAGTCGCCCACCGTCCTGGTGAAATAGCAGAACGTCAGATGTTCGATCAGATGTTCGAACTGTAGAACCAGTACCAGTCCTCGAAATCCACGAACGAATCCGGAACAAAGATCCATGGATCTTCTCCCAGCAGGGGTTCACTGAATGCGGGCGGTGGCAGCGTAGGCGCACCAATGGTGACCACATCGATCAGGTCGGCATCGATTGCCGGCATATCCAGCGGATTTGCTCCCAGAGGACCGGTATCATCTGACAGGACGCTGGCATTCAGTTCAAACTTCGCATTGCTGACCGGCGTGCCGTCCTGACTCACGGCATTGATTCGAACAAAGTATCGACCAGGCTTCAGAATGATGCTGTTTGATGTGCGAGTGACATTTCCAACGTTCACCATTCTGTAGACTTCATTGCCTGACTCGTCGAAGAGAGTCAGCTGAGTTGCCACAGCCGGTCCGCCTGCCGAAATACCTGTGGTCGTAAGACCCAGTGCCAGCAAACGAGTTTGTTTCAGATCCAGCTCCTGAAGGGCAAGCGAGTTCTCTGATGTGAACTCACCGGTCAGCAGGTCCACATGCTCTTCTGCGAACGCACCGAATCGGACGTTGAGCGTGTAGTTTCCCTGCCGATAGCGGACCGCTTTATCATCGCTTTGTACTCGGATTTTGTAGATGTCCGACGCTGAAATATTTCGCACCTGAACCGAGATTGTGCCATTTCCGTTTCGCAGCACCGTAAAGGGCATGCTGACACCATTTTTGTCATAAATGGTGATTGCCGGAATCAGAGTCATATCCAGTGGCGCATCGACTGTAACGGTCAGTACTTCATTTGCACGGACTGTTTTTGGGCCTTTAACCTCATAATAGTCAACGTCTGCGGAATCAGAAATTGTCGCTTCAAACCGATACGCAGTACCTTCAGTAAAACCAGGCTCGGTTTTGAGTACCTGGGCGGTGGCCAGCGTGTCGTCCAAATGAAGGTCGTTATAATACTCCGGCGCCAATCCTGTTAAAAACAGCTGCCGGATTTTTTCTCCATCCAAAAATCCCACATTGGCCGCAGGTACAGATTCAATTAGTTCTGCGGACGCCCGGTTAAGGCCGTCAAATACGGTGACGAGAGCATATCGCCCGAACGAAAACTGTCCGCCGCCAATCGCGGACACTCGAGCATACAGCTTGTCGTTGCCTGTCTGCTCCAGGTGCACGACAGCGTCTGTGCCATATGACGAGGATTGTGCGACAGCCAGAACTTTACCAGAGCGGTTCACGATCTGCAGTTGACCCCGCAGCATGCTCAGCCCATGAATCCTCAGCTGAATGGTCACGGTTCCCGAGTACGAGTCAATTGGATCGATTCGATAGTAATCCGCGTCTGAAACACCGGCGATTTCCCCGTAATTCAACAGCGGTACCTGTCCGTCAAAACTTCCGTCTCGCGCCGAAATGGCATTGCCGGGATTATTGTTGGATCGCTTGATTTCGGCGGCATCAACTCGCACGCCATGCAGTTTCTGAAGTGCAGTGATGTCGCTGGGAGCCGGATTCGCTGATGTTGAAACAGAATTGTGCAGGTGCATCGGGGATGCGGGATCCGGGTTATGAACCAGGCCCAGAACATGCCCCACCTCGTGCATGGCAACGGCCTTCAACTGCTGAAGTGAGGCCGGACGAAAATTGGAATTGAAGACAATGTCACCAGTCCACGTGCCGGCAATACCCCCGGAATGGGGTACCGAAAACGCATAGACTTCGCTGGACATACTCACCGCACCGATGCGAATGTCCCCAAATCTGTGGTCACCCTGAGTTTTTCCGGCGCTGCCAAATGCCTGTCCCCCGTCCGACACATATCCGATGTTAATATTCGCGTACTGTGTCCACGTCTGAAATACCTCGGCAATTGTTTGTCGCAGCTGAGTCGGTGTTCCAAGATCTGAAAATGTCTGAAAGAACTGGCTGGACTGCCCTGAAATATCGGTCCCGTCCGGTGCGATGCTGGCGGTCAGTTCCGCAGGGCGATCCCATGGAACCGCGCTGAGCACTTCGCGACATTCCAGCAATTCACCCGACTGAAAACCGTTGCGCCGTCGACGTTTGCGACTTCCTGCAGGCAATGCCAGGCTGAACAGATTCTCCAGACTCTGAATCCAGGGTTGCTGATACCCGCGCGCCTTTAAGCAAAACATTCAATCTTTCCCGAAGTCCAGAGTTTCCTGACGAAGCAGCAATCATGCTGTGCTGGCAAGACCTTGCCTGGCCCGAAGGAAAGGTGTCAGCGAACTGTAACTATAAATATAGTAAAGCGTGCCGCATCAAAAGGAAAGGGATTCACAATCTGGGTGAACAATCCTTTCGCAGCGTCCAGTTTCATTTCCGCGGCCGTTTTTATGAGGAGCGGAATTCTGGCGAGCGATCCGCCACGGTCAGAAAGGTATTTTTTCGTTTTATTGTAATTCCGGAGAATCGCAGGGAATTACAACCTCTCCGTCCGGTCTGGTGACAACAGGAAACACGGAAACGGCCTTTTCGGTGGGGAATGTTCCGTAAAGATGAGGAAACAGGTCTCCGCCGCGGGAGGGTTCCCATCGCAGGGCGTTTCCCAGATCTCGCGCGAGCACCTTAATCAGAACGAGATCGGGCTTTCCAGAAAAGTGTTTCCTGGCAGTTTCATGAACCTGATGGATTGCGGAAAAATGTATAAAACCGTCTTCCCGGTCCGCCTGAGAACCCGAATAGACTCCGTTTTTTAAGGCATCCCGCCATTCTGCCGCCGAACAGATTTTATAGATGTGTACACCATTTGATTCGGCGGTCACTGACGGTACCTCACTTTGTTGCAGAACGAGGGGCGTTTTCGGGACGAGTCGGAACAGGACAGCACTCTCCACCTGTTTCAAAAATTCCCGGTTCCATGTTTCGAAGCCAAATTCAGGCGACGGGTCGAACACGCGGAGTTCGCCACTGGCCGTATTTCCGAGCAATACCACACTGTGACCCTGTTGAGTTGAAAAGCCGCTGGCTACCAACGGTGATCCCGAACGAGCGCTGAAGGCAATGGACAGGACGCCGGGGGTAAGTCTGGCTTTCTGAAAATCCCGAGTCAGTTCAAATTCTTCAGCGACAACATCCCAGCCGGTTCCTGCCACTTTCAGCTTTAATCCTCGAAAAACACCCAGCCAGTGAGTTCCGCCGCGCGTCAGGCATAATCGTGCCATTTCCCCTTCACTCGCGTGAATTCCATGAATTCTCAGCAGAGATGCGGCCGATGCCGGCGAGCAGGTTTCTTCGCTGGTTTGTATCAGCAGCGTCTTTGTATTTTGCTGAGAGATACACAGAGGCGGATCTCCGGTGACAGGACTGTACAGCGAATACAGGGACAGTCCATACGTGACAAACGTCAGAACACTTCGGCGGATTCGTGGTATCTGACAGTTTCCCGAACAGTTTCCGACGAAGAAACAGGCCAGCACAGGAAGCCAGTTTCCCAGCACCAGCGCGGCGGACCATGGCAGCCAGCGGGTGAGAACCGGGCGGTCCCAGAGAAAGACCATATAGACAGCCATCAGCAGTCCGGCGAGGAGCTGGAAGAGCAGCTGAGACCGCGGGTTAGACCGGAGAGCGATCCTCGCTCCTGCGATCCCTGCCGCAAGGCAAAGCAAAATCATCAGTCCAAGACTCAGGTACAGATCGGCCATCGAGTCGATTCTCCCCTCATTCTCAGAAGAGTCTGCCGATTTTTCCAAATCAATGCAAGTTTTCTTTTTCGGGTTGCTGTAAGGGCGTTCCCAACCATTGCATGCGAAAACGGGGCAGCAGGCCACCCGACAGGTGATATAAGCAATCGAACGGCGGATTTACCGCCGCCTTCCTGCCTGATCCGAACAGCTGTTCTATTGGTTTTCCCAGGAGCCCGAAACGGGGAGTTTCAGGCCGGTTTGCAGAAATACAGCTCGAAATCCTGGGAGTTCTTCGGTATTGTTCTCAACAGGTTATTGATTGACAGCACCTGAGAGTGCTGTGGATCGAACCGGGAATTGAAGTTTTTCGCAACCGAAACTCGAAGTATCATCGGGAACGCATCCGCCGGAATGGCGGACAGGTGCACCTGCCGCAAGTCTGCAGGTGAAATTGTGGCGGAGCAGATGGGGTCTGGTGCGAATACGCTTCCGGCAGGAATCGCAGTCTGGCAGTGGCCTTTTGCCCTACTCTTTACCCATCCCGCCCGCTGTTCGGTCCGTCAGGAGCAGTGAACATCGTTTGTTCTGCTCTGTGAGGCCTGTTTTGTCGCGTGAAGTAGCTGATTAGCGGACTTTTTTTGGTCCGTGAATCCGTTGCGCTCACCGAACGCCCTGTGTTTGCGCTTGAGCCAGAATGTCGGAGCTTATGTCAGTGATTTCTGTTGCATCTGAAACGTCCTTTCAGTCCCTCGGTTTACAGGAAAGGGTCCAGGCTGCCGTCGACAGCAAGGGCTATACCGTACCAACGCCTATTCAGGCTCAGACAATTCCTTTCCTCCTGGAAGGGCGAGATGTTCTTGGTCAGGCGAGTACTGGTACCGGCAAGACGGCCGCGTTTGCCCTGCCGCTGCTTTCCCGACTGGATCTTTCCAGCCGGGCAACTCAGGTTCTGGTTCTGGCGCCCACCCGGGAGCTGGCCATGCAGGTGGCCGTTTCGTTCTCAACCTACGGAGAGAATCTGCCGGGACTGAATATTCAACCAATCTATGGAGGAGCCTCGTATTACAATCAGATTCGTGAACTAAAACGTGGTGTGCATGTTGTTGTGGGTACACCCGGGCGAGTCATGGATCATATGCGGCGCGGCACGCTGACACTGGATAATCTGAAGTGTCTGGTTCTGGACGAAGCAGACGAAATGCTGCGAATGGGTTTCGTGGACGATGTGAAATGGATTTTGGAGCAGACTCCGGCCGAGCGACAGATCGCGCTGTTTTCTGCAACCATGCCCGAACCAATTCGACGAATTGCCAGCGAGCATCTGCGTAACCCTGCAACCGTAACGATACGTTCCGAAACATCGATTTCCGCAACGATTCGTCCGCGTTATCTTCTGACATCCCATCGTGAAAAAACGGGCGCTCTGATTCGGATTCTGGAAACAGAAAATACGGATGGCGTGATTGTCTTCACAAAGACCAAGGAAACGACGCTGCGTGTTGCCGATGAACTGATTGAGCATGGATTTTCGGCTGTTGCCATTAATGGCGATATTGTGCAGAAACAGCGGGAACATACGATTGAGCAGCTGCGAAACGGCAAGCTGGATATTCTTGTCGCCACCGATGTGGCGGCTCGTGGTCTCGATGTGCAGCGAATCAGCCATGTGATCAACTATGACCTGCCGCACGATTCGGAAGCATGGATTCACCGCATCGGACGTACGGGCCGTGCCGGACGACAGGGAGAAGCGATCCTGTTTCTGACCCCGCACGAACGCCGCTATCTTCGCGGACTTGAACGTGATACACGACAGCCAATTGCGGAGATGCAGTTCCCTACAGCGGCCGCTGTCAATGCTCGCCGAAAGGCCGATTTGCGAAAGCAGGTGGCAGATGCGATGACCTCACCCAAAATGCAGGTCTTCAAGTCAGTACTGGCAGAAATTCAGCAGGAATCCGGAGCATCGGCGGAGGATGTGGCTGCTGCTGTGGCCGTGATTATGTTCGGTGATCGCCCGTTTCTCCTGGAAGAGCATCGACGGCCCGAACGGGCTCGTCGTGAAGATCCGCGGGATGCACGAGGACGTGACCGTCATGAACGTCGGCCCGATGGTCGACATGACTCCCGCAGTAACCATCGAATTTCGCCGGTGGGGCCTGCTGAAGCTGAACCCTTGGTCTTTGAACATCGACCGGTAAGGCATTCCTCACCGGAACAGGCCGTGAAGGCGTCCGGAAACGAATCGACGCCTTCGGATTTCAGCAGTCGGGATGCAGGCAGTCCCGGAGCAGCACGAAAACGTCCGGCGGATGGTTTTCCGGCAGACAGTTTTGAACAGCGGCCCCCCAAACCTCGACGCGGAAATTCGGGGTCCGAGGCCGGAATGGAAACGTATCGCGTTGAGGTTGGGCATGAACACGGCGTGAAGCCAGGCAACATCGTCGGTGCCATCGCCAATGAGGCAGGCCTGGATTCAAAGAATATCGGACGCATCGATATCCGTGAGGATCACAGTTTTGTGGACCTTCCGGAAGGCATGCCGATGGAGATTTTCCGGGGTCTGAAGGACGTGATTGTTCTCGGACGACACCTGAGAATCACCCGAACTCAGGACGCCAGAGAAACTTCACGGCGTGCTGCACATGCCGACGCTCGAACACCCGCTGTTCGACCGGGTTCCCGGTCCAGTCGTCCCCGAAGCAACGATCGCAGCCAGTCGGCCGGAAATGCCGGCCCGCGTCGTGGTCCGGGCGGCAAGAACAAATCGAATGCGGCCAAGCCAAAACGTGCCTTTAAACACTAAGCTGCAATGGACCTGATGGCGACAAATGTCGTCGAGGAGTGATGACGCCGCAGATCGACCGCTCTCGACACAACCCTCCGGGACGTTTGTGGTTGGGTCTCAGGCTTCGTCATTCGTCATCGACGGGGTGTCCCGTCTCTTCCTCACTCCTTGCCTGAAACGCAACCACAAACGTCGCGGCTCACGCAGGTTTTGTTAGGGGTTCTAAAGCCCGGCTCTCAGTGAGCCGGGCTTTTTTCGTGGATCGCTGCACCTCTGTCCGGAGTCGCAATCTGCAGAGTTGCGGCAATCGGAAAATGATCGCTGTAGCCTGTGTGGTTATCCAGCCGAAATGCTATGGGACGGTTTGTCTGACTGGTCATGATTTTCGGACGCAGGATCCGCACTTCAGGCAGTCCTGAAGCCGGTCGCAGCTTAAGTCCCTGCATGCCCAGACAAAGGCCCCGTGACAGAATCATCTGGTCGCGAAGAATCGCGGAGTGAGACGATTCGCCCGAATACGCCGTCCCCTGATCCGGTTGAATCAGAGACCACACCGGGTTGAACAATGCCGCCGCCCGGTTGGAGTACATTTTCCATGACGGCAGTGAGTTTCGGGTCATCTCAATTGACTCATGCATGGCTTCAAGGCTGAATTCGGCACCGAGCGAAGACTTGACGCTTGTACTCCATGGTTCATCATTCAAATCTCCCATGATCAGTATATTTCGATTCCACAGATCGTTCAGGTGAAACAGTGACACCTGACTGTCCTGCAAATCCAGATACTCCCGGCGACCCAGTCGGAGATAACTGTGAACAATCTGGCGGCATGAGCTGGCTGCCGTGACGCGAAAAGCTTCGGTATCACGACGGTCGGGACGGCGTGACGGCCAGTGGTTCACCAGAACCATAATGTCAGCGCCCGAGGATTTCAGCGTCAGATGGACTTCAAGGATATCGTTAGTGGGAAAACGCTGATGGACCACATGTCCCCGGGTCCGTGATGCTTCGATTTCAAAGTGACGGTCAGAATAGATCAGGACAGTATCCAGTGCGTGACCGGCTGGCTGAACGGGGATTGCCAGCTGATAATCGGGACGTCCGATTTCCCGCAGAAGGTGCCGGGCAACTCGTTCATTTTCGACCTCACAAAGCCCCAGCAGATCCGGCCCGTTTCCGTCAAACATCGAACGAATAACTTCGGCGACGTTGCGGATCTTTACGTCGAACGCATTGCGGTCCCAGCCGCAAACCGGAGTATATTCCAGTTCTGCAGCGATTGAAGAAATCTCGACATCGAAAAGATTCTGCACATTCCAGAAGGCGACACGAACATCGGAATCTGATGTCAGCGTCGAACTGCCCTGTTCGGCGTTCAGATCAGTCATGGTTAAGTTGGTCTTCCACGTCCTAAAAGCGGGCCTGCCGCTGAAAGAGATATTCAAGAAGTGCCTTGTCAAACGGCATACTTGTGTCGAGAGCCACGTAGTCGGCCCCAATTTTCATGCACACGTCCCGGTAACGTTCCCTCAGTTCACGCAGGGCTTCCAGATAATCCGAACGAATGGACGCCGCATCCACGATCTCGTGGTCTTCCGTCTCGGGCTCCAGCAGATCAACACTGCCGGAAAACGGAAATGTTACCTCCGCTTCATCCAGAATATGAAAAAGTATCACGTCGTGTCCGGCAAATCTGAGCATTCGCAGGCTGTCGATGACGGGCTCCGGGTCGGCCAGCAGGTCTGAAATTATCATCATCAGGCTGCGATGACGGATCATTGAGGCGACGCGACGCAGGTTTCCCGCGATGTCGGTGCTGCCCGAGGGCCGGCATTTCTGCAGCAGCGCCAGTATATCGCCAAGCTGCGATCGGCGACTGCGAGCCGGAAGACTTGCCCGCAACTGGTCGTCAAAGGTCATCAGACCGACTGGATCCTGCTGGTGAATCATCAAATAGCTGAGTGCTGCCGCAAGACAGATTCCGTAGTCAAACTTTGTCAGGGTCTGACGAAACGTATAAGCCATGCTTCTGGACAAATCCATCAGGATGTAACCCGTAATGTTCGTCTCGGCCTGGTAACGCTTAACATAGATTCGATCGGTTCGGGCAAAAACCTGCCAGTCAATATCCTTGGGGTCGTCTCCTGGGTTGTAACGCCGGTGTTCGCTGAACTCGACACTGAAGCCCTGGAACGGGCTTGCGTGCAGCCCGGACAGAAAGCCTTCTACAATAAACTTTGCACGCAGGTCCAGGCGGGCAATGTTCTGAATGACTTCGGGCTTGAGATACTGTTCCGCTGATGACATGGTAATCGATTTCGGACTTCATCCGCTGGCAGCACGCTCGAGCCGCGGAATGGGAATGTATTTTCTGTCGTCGACAACACTGAAACTGTTCCGCAGTGTCCCATGTGGCGCTGCTTCAGGAAAGCCCACTGGCAGATGAGGTGTCGTCGAAATTCGTTTTGCCATGCCAGCTGGTTTTGTTAACCGGAGGCACGGCCCATTCGGAAATATGCTCCAGGACCTGTAAAAAGCTGTGTTCCGGAGTTGCCTCAAGACGCAATGGAGCCATTGTGCGAGGATGCTGAATTTCCAAAGCGGTGCTGGCAAGCATCAGCCGCTGCAGCCCAAACTGGCATCGAAAGAAGCGATTTTGTGTATTGTCGCCGTGAGTTGTGTCACCAAGAATCGGGTGGGCCACACGATTCAGGTGACGTCGAATCTGATGCCAGCGTCCCGTCAGGGGCTGAACCGCCAGCAAGGTCAGTCGACTGGTGGGATAGCGGTCGGACTGAAACGGCAGCTCATACTTTTGTACACTTCTGTAGGCTGTTTCACTCTCCAGCAAGATCTCAGGCCCGGTTTTGGGACGAGATCCATGATGACGCGGCAGTGGGAGGCCAATCACGCCGCTGGCATCACAGAATCCTCGGACGAGGGCAACATAGGTTTTCCTGACTGTTCGACGTTGAAAAGCCCTGCCGGCGTTTGCAGCGGTTTCTCTGTCCTTTGCCAGAATGACCAGCCCGGAGGCAGGACGATCCAGTCGATGGACTGCTGACACCCGCTGTCCAAGGTAAGAAGCCGCCATCTGAATGAGTGATCGGCCGCTTCGATCTCCCCATTCGGAGTTATGAACGGGTACGGCAGAAGGCTTATGCACGACCAGCAGCCATTCATCCTCATAAATAATTGCTGATTTTTCGAGCATTTCAGGAACCACTGTCCGGCAGAGGCGGGTAAGCAGATGGGGGAATACCCGCTTTGTAAATATTTTTGTCCGGTCTTTGGCCGGTCGTGCGATAGAACGCTTGCGACAGAAAGTGGTGCGGTAAATTGTTCATTGACCTGAAGAAATCAAATCGAGGGGGCTTATCCCCCATCCTGTCCCGATTTTCATGCTGCATCCCCGACTGACTGCGTGTCCAGCAACAATCGTCTTTCGTACTGGCTGGCAAAGATTCATGGCTTTATCCTTTTCAGATCGGCAGCTGGAACCCATTCTGCTCCGCAGCCTGTGTCATTCCGACCCAACGGCGTGGTGTTTTATTCCATTTGGTACAAGCCGGATTACGTGTTGTTCCGATGCATTCTTAAAGCTTTGGAGAATACAAACTCGTTTTCCACCGGGCGGGGCGGCGACTCTGGACCTTCACGGGGACGCAATTCAACAGTCATTTCAGTCATTCGGACTTGCACACGATTTTCTTGTTGACATTGCAAAGGGAATTTTGCCGGGGGCTGATGCCACTCTAACGCTTGTTCGTAACGACGGGCTGCATATTCAGGTCACCTGGTCGGCGGTGCTGACGGAAGAGGGGCTTCCCAGCGGAAGACTCGTGCGGTTTAGTGCAGGACTGGACAGTCAGTTGCAGGAGCGAGTGATTGGTTACATGGTGGAAGCCCGCAGCCAGCTTTCCGTTCTGTCTGAACGGGAATGCCAGGTGCTGAATCTCCTGTTTGAGGGCTATACGAACAAAGCCATCGCGCTGATTACACAAATCAGCGAAAAGACTGTGGAAAAGCATCGTTCCCGTATCATGCAGAAGCTGCGAGTATCGAATACGGCGGAGCTCGTTCGTCTGATTTCCCGGGCAAGGTTAATGGATGACAATCGAACAATGCCAGCCATGCAGCCTCGCAAGTCGCCCAACTGAGAACGCTGCACCAACGCTGCACACAGCAAAGAACAGCAAGGCTGGTAACCGGAATCGTTGTTGCCCGTCAGGGAGCTGCCTGTTCTTTTGGAGCCGCTTCACCGGCATCAGGAGGAGCCGCCGTTGCTGAGTTTCCAGAGATTGGATTGAGTTTCCAGCCGCCAATAAACACCTTTTCGGCCGGGACTGGCGGTGGTACGGGCTTTGCAATCCGTGCCAGGGACCATCTGGCAGCCTGCGGGATCAGACTGGGCGGTGGATCCAGCTGATAAGCGCCGGTCATGATCTCCTCAGACGGTACAGACCGGATCATTCCCAGTCCCAAAACCGATTTTTGACGGACATCCAGCGCTTCTTCAGGCATTGTATTACGCTGCAGGATCCTTGATGTGTACTTTCCGGCCAGTTCCTGATTACCGCTGTCTTCGTTGATCAAACCCATAGCCCACATTGCCGCACTTCGTTTAATGCTGCCTCCCACGGCACCATTCATATTGAAGTTCTTCTCAAGAAATTGCTGCTCGCCTTTCGCTCGCAGAAGTCCGGCCAGCTGAATAATGTGGGCCATCTGGAGGTAAGCAAACTCCAGCTGAATACCCATCTTCGAAACATCCTCGTGCCGAAGTGCACCCTCGAACGCCGCTTCACAGCGATGAAGCCAGTCAAGCATGGGCTCCAGAACGGCCTCGTCCGGGAATAAATGCAGCAGCCATGCCGCCGTTACCCGGACTTCCGCCCGATCGTGGGACATCAGAGGCACGCAGCGTGCCGAGTTTCCATCCGCAAACAGCTGACCAAGTATCACCAGCGACTGTTCAATGCCCTGCCAGTCCTTTGGATCGCCTTCAATTCTGGACTCAGCGGCTGACCGGATCTGCTGTCGAAGCTCCGCGTTATTGTCAGCAATCGTAACCAGAGAACGTCTGGCCTGATTTCTGACTTCCAGGTGGTAGTCGCTGATCATCTCGCTTAGCCACACACATCGCTGAGCATCAGGAAACTGCTGGATTACCTGTGCCGAGACCATTCGCACCCCTGCATCCTCATGTTTTCGCCCTTTGTCAAGATGCTCGACAAGCCTCGCAGAGTCCATCTGCTGCATTGATTTCCATGCGGCAGCAGCAACTCCGAGCGACGGGTCGTGCAGGTAGTCGACCAGTTGCTCAAGACACTTTGGATCACGATTACTGAGCAGACTAACTCCCAGCAGTTTTTCATGCACTGCTCCATTTCGAAACGCAGATGCCTCCTGCGCCCCCAGAGCAGGGTCAATGTCGGCGATGGCTTTCGCGGCTGACAATCGTTTGCCCATCGTTTGTCTTTTGTTCCGAAGCAGCTCGTTCAGCTTTGACAGACTGTTTTGTGTCTTCAGTGCGGCAAGTCCTTCACAGGCGAGTCTCATGGCTGTCTGTGTGACATTCGGATTCTCGAGCCGCTTCAGCCACACCTCTTCAGCGGGCGCATATTTCCATCGAATCAAAGCGGGCTCGACGGACAGCTGAAATCCATCACCGGCATTCCTGCAGAACTCAAGTAAATCACCAGCCGACTCCTGGTGGTTCGACTGGGCAAGCACCTGAGCACAAATTTGCCGCATACGGATGCTCTTTGTTTCCTTCATATGCTTTGCGATGACATCCAGCGAAGAACTGACGTCTTCCAGTTCGTACTTTACGATTCTGAGGATGGACAGCGCTGCCGTTTCCAGAAGCTCAGAGTCACCTGATTCGCGCAATACCTTGTCGAACAGGCTAATGTGCTGCGGATTCATCGAAAAATCGCGACCCGAACGAACCAGCTTTGGTTCCAGATCCATCCGCATTGGCAGACTGACAAACCGGGAAATTGCCGGAATCTCCAGCGGACCCTGATAGTTGCCTGATGGCAGCGTAAGTTCGAATTCATCTGCCCGAACCATACCCGCCAGGACTGGCAGGAGAACCAGAACGGAACGAAAAACGATTTCGGCAAAGCCCCGTCCGGAGAACACCCGAGACTCGGAAAAACGGTGTTTCATGCAACGCACTCTTCTCTAAATCTGAATCCGACGACGATTTCGTTCATGGCTTCAGCCGAATTGATTTACACACGAGTTCAGCATCCCGATCATCAGTCCGCTCGGCTGATCCGCCAGATGCGAACGTACAGGATTACAACCAGAGCGGCGCACAAAGCGCCCGCTGTATACCATGCCGCAGGAATCAGTTCATAAGATTCAAAGCCGGGTGTCCTCATCGCATTCAGCGCGGCCGCCAGCGGATTCAGCATCAGAGTACGCTCCACGAGATCATGCCCAAAAGGAGCGTCTCTGTTGATCCAGATCAGCATTGGTCCGGCGAACATAAGGATCAGAGTGGCATACGAAACGGTGGTTGCTGCAGCCGTTGTTCTGAAAAAGCTGCTAATCGTCGCACTCATCAGCATCGACACAAAAGCGGCCATAACAAGACTGATCAGAACCTGCACCACCTGTTCGCGAAGTACCGGTTTAATCAGCATAATGATGCCATAACCAGGCAGTGTTGCACACAGCAGCAGAGCCAGAGTAATGCACACACTGATCAGTTTTCCACGCAGGATCCCTCCAGCCGTCATCGGAGTCACTCGCAGCAGGTTCCATCCGCCACTTTCAATTTCACCGGCAATCATGCCTCCGGCGAGTCCGGGTGTCAGCAGCACAATTAACGCCACCTGAAGAATAATAATCAGACCGCCAATTGACTCCACACCCCAGTCAATCGTACCAACCGTTGTGGCCAGAGTCAGCATCAGCGACATCACTGCACAGCCGGCAACCAGTCGCAGCAGCCAGTGCAAACGGCCAAACTGCCGACTGCGAAATTCCTTCACCATCACCGGATTCAGCAGCCATGGAATCCCGGCAGATCGTTTCTGCGGGTCGATCAGGAAGAATACTCGCCGAGCCGCCTTTACCGAAGCCGAACGATCATCCGTAATCAGCCCCTGTGATCGGGATCGATCCAGCAGAGCATGGCTCAGTCGGCTGATGACCACAACAGCTCCGCCAATGATCACGACGGCTGCAAAAAACAGATACCATCGAAGTACATCGCGATATTCCATAATACCGGTGCCCCCAAGTGACTCAACACTGACGATTTTCATCAGTGCGGGTATTGGGGAGATCATTCGCAGCCAGCCAGCCGCATCAGCAAATATGCTGGCGCCGCCCTGAAGAAAGTAGTTTGGGAAAATCGCGACCACAGCAACGGCAAATGTGATTCCGTAGCTCCATCGCAGAGCCGCCTCCGTCGAACGACACCACGTTCCCACAAGCAGGCCAATAACAACAAGCTCCAGACTGACCACCAGCAGAAACGAATAGACCTGCAGAACATCCTTGGAAAGTGATACCCCTCCCATCAGGTAACAGCAGGCCATCGCGGGCAGCGTGGCAAACAGCAGCATGCCCACAAACCCCATCATCGCCCCCACCTTTCCAAGAAAGATGGAAGTTCGTGAAAGAGGAGAATTCAACAGCAGCTCGAGAGTTCGTCCCCGCACTTCTCTAACCAGTGAGGTCGCAGGAAACACGGGAATGATCAGCAATGTCGCAGTCATCATGGCGTATGTCAGCCAGTGAAAAACCAGGCGAGCCTGACTTCCGGAGAGATCCACGATACCGCTGGTGGGCCATTTCAGAATTACAACTGCGGCAAACGTCATGGCGACCGCTGTCAGAATCGCCAGAGTTCGGCGACTGCGCAACATCGCCAGCAGTTCGCGTTCGATGATTACGATGCTGCCCATTATACTGTGACCTCCGCCGCAACACCCTTCGACGAAACCGGTGCGCTGGCTGAACGGCCACTTGCTGCCGCTCGCTCTGCATCCGCTTCCCGGGCTGCGGAGATGAACGCTTCTTCAAGATCGCCTGCGACTTCACGGAACTGCGAAATCTCAAATCCTTCCGTGATCAGAGTCCGCAGCAGTCCGGACAGCTTCTCCTCGCCTGCTGATGTTCGGCATCGGACGATTGATTCTGCTGCAGATATCGTCAGCTCAGTCTCCTGTCCCAGGATTTGCTGAACCCTCTGACTGGCTGCCTCCAGCCTGCTCGCATTAAGAAACTGAATTTCGATCGTCTGTTTCTGGGAAAGCTCGCGAGTGACCTCGGCCAGTGTACCCATGGCACGCAGTTTTCCTCCCGCAACAATCGCCACAAGATTACAAATGCGCGACAGTTCAGGAAGAATGTGACTCGTTACGATCAATGTACGGCCTTCTGATGCCAGCCTCAGAAGAATTTCACGCATTTCGATTCGGGCTTCCGGATCCAGTCCATTCGCCGGTTCGTCAAGAATCAGCACTTCGGGATTGTGCAGAAGGGTTCGAGCAAGCCCGATTCGCTGCTGCATCCCATGGCTCAGACTCTCAACAAATCGGTCCTGCATCCATGTTGCGTTGGTCAGGTCAAGCACCTGAGCAATACGTTTCTGGCGTTCACGCCGCCGGATTCCAAACGCGGCACCGAAAAAGTCCAGATACTCCCGCACTCGCATGTTGTCATACGAGCCAAACTTATCGGGCATATAGCCGACCAGTCGCCGAACCTTGTGCAAATCGCGAACACAATCGGCTCCGGCAATGGTGGCTGAGCCGGATGTGGGGCGAGAAAGACCGACCAATATTCGAATTGTCGTCGTTTTTCCTGCCCCATTCGGGCCAATGAACCCCAGAATATTGCCTCTTTCCAGCGTCAGTGTCAGACGATCAAGAGCAATGAATTCCCCATAATGCTTGGACAGGTCGCGTATCACGACCACTGGTTCCTGTGAAGGCATTTTGCTTCTTCTCTCTGATCGATTCGCGTTCGGATATTTCAGGGTCTTTCCGCCCAACACCGCTTTTCACCCATCACAACACAAACTGTTCCCCATCGCAAGTCAAACGAATGCCATTGAATGGCCGCCTTCAGTTTTTACCGTCAGCGGCATTCAGAATCGAATTGTACGTGGGTTCACATCTCTGATTTGCCCGGAAATGCTGATGCTGCTATTTAAGAGGTAAATGATAACCCTCACGGTTCACTTTAATTCGATACAGGCTGGAACCTGCCGTGATGTACAGCACTTTGCCACCATCGCTCCCAAATCCGCTTCTCCCAAATCCCACATTTGTGGGCACTTCCGTTTTGATATAGGCAAGTTCCTTACCTTCGGGCGAATAGACGCAGATTCCCGGACGGTTTTCTGCCCGGACAGCGACATACAGATTTCCGTCTTTGTCGCAGGTAAGTCCGTCAGGCCCGTCAAACGGTGAGTAGTCCACCAGAACCCGCCGAAAGGTGGCATTTCCTTCCGGCGACAGGTCGTAAGCCAGCAGCGCCATCAGCCCTTTTCGAAGAGGTGTGGTCACTTTGTCTGCCTGTGATGCATCTCCTCGATTCAGTCGATCAATCGACGTTGCCCCATTTTCGTTACTGACAACATACAGAGTCTTCTGGTCAGGCGAGACGCACACGCCGTTGGCCTTTCCCGCATCAGAGATAATGCGATGAAGTGATCCGTCGAGGTCAATTCGGTAAACTCCCACGACTGGCTGATCAATGGATTCGTATCCAAGGTAACGGGGGTCGCTGAAGTAAATTCGCCCCTTTTCATCAATCGTAATGTCATTGGGTGAATTCAGAGGCCGACCCTCGAACATGGATGCAACAATAAAGGTCTTGCCGGTTTTCATATCGGTCCGCGTTACTCGCCTCCCTCCAAAGTCTGCACCTTCAGCCACAAGCATCCGACCGTAAGCGTCAAACTTGATCCCATTTGACATCCCGCTGGGAGAACGAAAAATTGACGTCTTTCCCGTGGATGGATCAAAACGCCAGATATGACCGGCCTCAATGGCGCCCTGTTCATCTCGCGCTACGTGGGAAAAGGTGATCTCGCTGAAGTACACCATCCCGTCGGGTGCCACTGACACGCCTTCAGTCAGCACATGACCTTCAAACAACTTTTCCAGCTTAGCGTCAGCCGGAACAATGGGTCCGGCCGACTCCTGCGAATACAACTGCTGAGGCCCGGCTACTACCCAGAAAAGGGAAATCAGGACGGCCTTCTGAGCCCACAAACTTTTCTTCGCCCATGCACATCTGTCAGCCTTGTTCATAAAAAGCTCCCATTCAGAATAAAACGAGCTGCAAATCCAATACTCTACTCATACTCCAGGAGGTATACGTCCGTCGGCATCACAGAGTGCGCAACGGTGTTATGGCCTCAGAAGGGCTCCTGAGCCGCTGCCACTTCTTTTGAAATCCTGGCCGTTCCAGCACCTCTGGATTCACCATGCCGCGCGGACGACGGCCATGGAAAAGATCAACCATGCCCTGACAAACGGCACGTCCAATGTCCCGAAACAGTTCGTTTGTCCAGGCAATCGAATGGGGGGCCAGCAGGACATTTTCGAGCTGCATCAGGGGGCCTGGTGAAACAACTGGTTCGACAGCAAAACAGTCCAGAGCTGCTCCAGCCAGACGGCCACTGGACAGTGCCTGATAAAGTGCATCTTCGTCCACGATTCCGCCACGAGCCGTATTAATCAGCCAGGCTCCTGGTTTCATGAGCGACAATTCCCGGGCTGAAATCAGATTCTTCGTCTGTTCATTCAGGGGACAATGCAGCGAGACAAAGTCGGCACCAGCCAGCAGTTCATCAAGACTGACTGCTCGTGCTCCTGACTGTTCGATGATCGCAGCACCTGCATACGGATCGAAAACGAGAGGAGTCGCCATTCCGAAGCCCTGCGACATTCTCAATACCGCCCTGCCAATGCCCCCAAAACCGATAATTCCCAGTGTCCTGCCGCGCAGCTCGCTTCCCATATACTGACTGCGATCATTCCATCTGCCCTCCCGGACCAGTCTGTCCTTCGTTCGCATATGGTGGTTCAGGGCCAGCATCCATCCAATTGTGGCTTCCGCAACTGAGTGATCGACCGCACCGGATGTAATAAAAAGCAGCACATCAGCGGCCGTGCAGGCAGCGACATCCACACTGTCATATCCAACTCCAAACCGGCCAACTGCCAGGAGATCCTGACTGTCGGAAAGGCTGCTGGCTGTCACTCGCGGTGTCAGCACAATGACGCCATTGAGTCCCTGCAGCTGGTCGGAGGAAATTTCGGCACGATGTTCCGGGAAATTCAGCACTTCGATCCCAGGCTCAGAGTGCAGTATGGAGAGTCCAGTATCGGTATAACGTGGCTGTCCGGTGGCGTCATAAAAATCGGCCGTCATTCCCACTCTAAACGGTCGAACGTTGAGTGTCCCGATCGTTGTGGAGTCCACCGTCGCAGACTGACCATCGCCGGAATGATCCGATGCGGTCGGCCGAATATCGAGCGACGTTTGAAGTGGCCGGTCCCGCCCCACGCCAGCCAGCATCGACCGGAGAGCTCGCACCAGGAGACTTGCATCCATTCCGGTGCCAATCATCCGGAATCCCTGTTTCTCACGTTCCAGTGCGTTTTGCTGGCTTGTGGCGATCACGCCGCAATGACGCCCGGCCCTGCGGACCACATCCTTTATATGAAGAAGTTGTTCAGCAACGCCAGGCCCTTCCCACTGTCCCCGAAATCCAGCCGTGGAAGAGTAATCGGCAGGACCAAGAAAATACATTTCGACACCATCAACCTGACTGAGTTCTTCAATTCGGCCAGCCGCCTCAACAGACTCCAGAATTGGTACCACCAGGACATGGTCATTGGCCTGCTCCGTATGTTCCGCCAGACTGTGCCCCCAGCAGGTCGCTCGTTCCGCCCCAATTCCACGGCGACCCTGGAGCGGGTACTTCGCATACTCGAGAGCCAGCTGCAGCTGCTCAGCCGTTTCAATCCACGGGACCACAACACCGTCGGCTCCAATATCCAGAGCCCGCTTGATCAGCCCGCCATTCAGTTCAGCAATTCTGACAAGGACCACTGTTTCGCTGCGGACGGCCGCACGAATGTGGCCGACGATATCACCCCAGTCCAGGTGACCATGTTCCGCATCAATGACAATCCAGTCGAAACCCAGCCCAACAGCCATCTCGGTGATGCTCGCATCCTGCAGTGTTATCCACAGCCCCCAGGCAGGTGTGTCGGCCGCGAGCTTCCGGCGCAGACAGCGAATTGCGTCCAGTTTCATTATTCAGGGCCCATAAAACCGAGGTGTTTGATCACGTCAGTATCTGTTGAATGATATGGCCATGAACATCGGTCAGACGACGCTCAAGACCATTGTGATTAAAGGTCAGCCTTGTGTGATCAAGGCCCAGCAAATGCAGAATCGTGGCGTTCAGATCATGGATCGACAGGACGTCCTGGACGGCTTTGAATCCCAGTTCATCCGTCACTCCGTGACTTACGCCGCGACGAACGCCGGCACCGGTAAGAACGGCCGTGAATCCGTTCGGATTATGATCACGTCCCTGAGCCCCCTTCTGAAACATCGGCATACGGCCAAATTCGGTGCACCAGACCACCACCGTATCCTCAAGAAGGCCACGCTGCCGCAAATCCCTTATCAGAGCTGCTGACGGCTGATCCATGATGCGTCCATGAATATCATACTGTTCTCTTAAGGCCTGATGGCCGTCCCAGTTGAGTCGGCCGCCACTGGCATACGCTCCGTTAAACAGCTGCACGAATCGAACACCCTTCTCGATCAGTCGACGTGCAAGAATACAGTTTCTTGCGTAGTTTCTGCGAATGTCATCCGACGGATCATCGGCACCATACATTTTGAGAATGTGTTCCGGTTCGGTCGACAAATCGCTGATCTCCGGCACTGACAACTGCATGCGTGCGGCCAGTTCATAGCTGGCAATGCGTGCAGCAAGGTCACTGTCATCGGGATTGCGTTTCAAATGTTCGCTATTAACGAAACGCAGCAGGTCCCGGGCCGCAAGATCGGCATCGGCTGAGATTGTTGAAGGAGCCAGCAGGTTGCGAATTGGCTGAGTACTGCTGAACGCAGTTCCCTGAAAGACTGCGGGAAGAAATCCAGGTCCCCAGTTGTTGACACTGGCCTGAGGAATCCCGCGAGGATCCGGGATTGCCACAAACGCGGGTAAATTCTGATTCTCTGATCCGAGGGCATAGGTCACCCACGCCCCGATACTTGGAAATCCGTCCTGTACAAATCCGGTTGATAAAAAGTTCTCGGCAGGCCCATGTGTATTTGTTTTGCTGGTCAGAGTATGCACAAAGGCGAAATCGTCGACCAGCTGACCGAGATGCGGAATCATGTCCGACACCATTTTTCCGGTCTCACCACATGGTCGAAACTGATATTGTGGCCTGGCAAGATTGCCAGCCGGCCCCTGAAATGTGACTGCGGGACCTCCTGGCATCGGTTTGCCATCCTGCCGAATCAGTTCAGGTTTGTAATCCCATGTTTCGAGCTGACTGCAGGCACCCGCGCAAAAGATCACAAGTACGTTTTTTGCTTTCGCGAATCCGTGCGGCTGCCGGGGAGCAAGCGGCTGCGACGGATCGACTGCCGGCCTCAGTGGCTTTTCATTGCCAGACAAACCCTGTTCTGCCAGCAGCTGCGTCAGTGCAATTCCACTGAGAGATGACACGGTTTGACCAAAGAATCGACGACGGTCCAGCAACTCCCGGCCTGCATGTGTAAGAAGATTTTTGTTTGCATGCATAATTTTCACTGCCAGCCGTAAAATGTTCAGTCGCCTGATCGCGATCAACGCCTGTGCCGATGTGTTACGGAATAAAAAGAAACTCGCTGCTGTTCAGCAGTACTCGACATAACGCTGCCAGGCCGTGTCGACGGACCAAATCGCCGGAAGCAGCAAGCTCGTCGTTCGAGGCATTGCGGCCCGACACCAGACGAAATGCCCGATGTACCTGTTCATTCACCTCGCCTGACGGCACTTCTGACTGAACTCTGGCAGCAAACTTTACGGCACGGTCTGCAACGAACTGACTGTTCATGAGGTTCAGGGCCTGTATGGCGGTCGTGGACTGATTGCGACGAGGCGTTGACTGGCCGGCATCAGGGCAATCAAATGCACCGAACACAGGCACCTGCTCCATTCGCACTCGATGCGAATAAATCATTCGTCGCAGCTCGTTCGGCGTGAATTCTTCAATCGGGGGAAATCCGTCCAGACCACCCCGGGCTTTGAAGAAACTAAAACCAGGCCCACCCATCGTCAGATTCAGCTCTCCTGTGACGGCCAGCATGCTGTCACGGATTGATTCTGCTTCCATTCTGCGACTGGTAAAACGCCAGTACAGCCGATTGTCGGCGTCCGTCTTTATCGAATGAGGATCGATCTGGTGCGACTGCCTGTAGACGGCGGACGTGACAATCAGTCGATGAATGTGCTTAACAGACCAGCCGCTGCGTATAAATTCGTTCGCCAGCCAGTCGAGTAGTTCCGGATGAGAAGGAAGACTTCCATTAACTCCAAAGTCGTTCGGCGTATCCACCAGCCCGCGCCCCATATGGTTCATCCAGATCCGATTCACCATAACGCGCGCCGTCAGCGGATTCTCCGCCGAAGATATCCATCGGGCAAGTGCCAGCCGACGGTGCTGCTCGCTCGTAATTTTCATCCCGGCTGGTGTCATACCTGGAACCGCAAGGTCCCGTTCAGATAGTGGATCGGACTCTGAAGACTCTGCGGTTTCATCCGAGACTGCAACTTCTTCCTTCAGGGTTTGATCCGCACCGGATTGTCGCCGAAGCGAAGTGAGTTTGAACAGTTCTGGAATCGAGGGGCCAGTCTCTTCCTGTCTCTGCTCGGGGTCACCTCGACGAAGCACAAATGTCGTATCCGGCTCACGAAAAGTGCCGCCAAACACCATTTGTGGTGTTTCGAGGGCCTTCTTTCTGTCCTGCAACTGATTAAGCTCTGCAATCAGCTGGCTGATATCGTCGGAATCACCTTCTGCCCGATTCCACTGCATAACGATCGTCGGATCAGCCGGAACACCGGGTGTCAGTCGGTCGTCATGCCGCGCTACAGTTGTCCATGTTTCTCCATCCTCCGACAACTGAATGGCGTACCGCACGGGCAGCCGATCCCGAAATTTTCCGTTGCGATCACGTGACCAGATGATCCGATCAATGACTGTAACAGACGGCAGTTGAACCTGTACCCAGCCGCCTCCTCTGATATTCGATATCCAGCTGTGATCGTTACCGTACCTGCCATCGTTGATATGTTTCAGCTGATGGATTCCGATGTCAGAATAATTCCCGGACGAAGTCGCAACAGCCCCGGCCTCCGCCAGTCCCACATTTGCGGCACCCGGCCCGAAACTGTAGATCTCCAGTTCATCAAGGCACGGCTCATGCTGATTCTCATTGATGGTTTCGAAGGTGGTGAATCGCACGAATCGGGCGGGAGTCGGTTTAAATCTTTCCGTATTGGAAAGCGGGTTCACGGCAACTCGAAGCGATGGCAGTCGATGATGTGAGTGCTGGCTGGGGGCACGATTTTCTGACGCTGCCTGAGGCTCAGCGGTATCCGGTCGATCTGCAGGAGCTGCATCGGTGTCAGCCGCTGAAGCCTCCGCCAGAACTTCCTGAAGCACGATCACATCGGCAGTGATCCCGGATCCTGTATTGCCACCTCGCAAAATCAGCTTCGATGTCTGCTGAAGATCGACAATTCCAGCGTGCTGAAGCCCGCTCCAGAGAGGCTTTCGTTCGGTTTCGCCTTCATGCAAACCCGCCGGATAATACTGATCGATCTGCGCGACTTCATGCTGATCATCACGTGAAGTCAGGTCTCCGTCAGAGTCCAGAACATAACGGGCATCGCGAGTATGAACGCCACTGCCATGTGCTCCCCACGAGATCCATAAATGGAATCGACCGGCAACGCCCGGGTTGTAGGACAGCACATCTTCACCCGCCACATTGTTCCACCATGTGTACCGGCCTCCGCTGAGGTTACACACGCGGTCCGATGCCCCCGGGTCGTCCCTGTAGCCCCTCCGAGTTCCCTCGGGATTGATGCCCGGTCCATTGGCCACTTTTATCGTCCTGGTCAGGCTGCTGTTCAGTTCATCAATGATCAGCGTGCGTCCGGTGAACGCGGGTGGCTCAGATTTCTGCAAACGACCAGTCAGCTGCTGAATTTCCGGCAGCAAATCTGCCGCCTCTTTTCGCTGGAGTTCACTGGCAGCATTTCGGACAGGCCGGTCGCCGTACTCGACTCCTGCAAAAAAGGCCTGAAGGGCATAGTAGTCATGAGTGGTGATCGGGTCGAACTTGTGATCATGACAGCGAGCACATCCAATGGTCAGTCCCAGCAGAGTAGAACTCGTTCCCACGATGATTTCATCCAGAGCATCCTGTCGAGCAAGCCGTTTGGATTGATCGTCAGCACCAATCTGACCTGGCAGCAGTACAGCTGATGCCACCATAAACCCTGTGGCTTCATCTGCCTGAAACACGTCTCCTGCAAGCTGTTCCCGGACGAACTGGTCATAGGGTTTGTCATCGTTGAGCGAACGAATGACGTAATCCCGGTAATGCCATGCATTGTCCCGCGGAGTATTCACTTCAAACCCATGAGTATCAGCATATCGAATCACATCCAGCCAGTGCTGAGCCCAGCGCTCACCGTAGCGAGGACTGGCCAGCAGCCGATCCACCAGCCTGCTGTAAGCATTCGGATCGGTTTCCGATTCAAACGCAGCCACTTCCTCAGGTGACGGAGGCAGTCCGTGAAGATCCAGCGTGAGTCTTCGAATCTGCGTCCTGCGATCGGCTTCACTCGAAAGTGTCAGCCCCGCATCTTTCAGCCGGTCAGCGATCAGCGAATCGATGCCACGAGTCGCGTCCGCCGCCTCTCCTGAATCACTGTCGGAACTTCGAAAATCGGTGCTTAGCGGTTGAAATGCCCAGTGCTCAAGCCGCCTGTCACGGGCTGCTTCCCGATCCTCCTCGGTTTCAGGCCAGTTCGCTCCGCTGGCAATCCAGCCTCGCAGCAATTCGATCTCGGAATCAGACAAACGCTCGCCTTCCGGAGGCATTCGATCGTCTTCACTCAGACTGGTGACACGCCGAAACAGTTCGCTGCCAGCCGCGTTGCCGGGCTCAATCGCCGGCCCCCCGGCTCCGCCCTTTAAAGCTGCATGTCGAACATCCAGCCGAAGACTGCTCTTCTGTACGTTCGCACCATGGCACTCAGCACAACGTTCCTTCAGCAGCGGACGGATCTGTTTCTCAAAATCCACTGGCTGCTCGGCTGACGCCTGAATCAAAGCAGCGCCGCCCTGCCACTGCCAGAAAATGATCATGAGGGACAACATCGTCCTGGACATGAGATCAGATTTCCCTGCCGAAGGATTTTACGTTGTGAGCCAGAAGTCGACGATATCACGCGCGAGCATGAAGCCCGAGCATCAAAGTCCGCACCCGTCGGGATCAGGTGCAGCTTGTTGACTGTTCGCGACAGGCTCACGATCGTTTTCAGATCGAATTCTGCTGAATACACGCACTGCTCAACGATTGTAGTGTACGCCCACACCACTGGTCACGGCAACAGTGTGCCAGGACAAACCTGCCGAGTTATGCGCTGGCATCCAGTATTTTTCGGAGTACGGGCTCAAACGCATCCGCATGGCGATAAAAGCCGAGATCCGAAGGATGCGATCCGTCTGTCGTATCTTCCCTGTCTGCTCCAAGCAAAGACTCGCCATCAATGTAATACAGATGATCGGTACCGGCATCCAGCAACTTCCGGTATTCGGCTTTCAGCGCCACGCGGTTGGTGTCGTTCTTCTGCTTCTGACCGAGCAGTATCCATGAACCGGAATAGCTGCGATCCTCTACCAAAACGATGGGCACCGAAGGATGAGCGTCTCGCAGCTGTTTGATCAGAGGACCAGTGCGTTCAGTCACGTCCGCAGCCGACATGTTCGGAAGACAATCGATGACATAGGCGGCCGGGTTCAGTTCCACAAGAAACTGGCCCACTGTCGATTCCATACGTCCGTTGCCGGAGAATCCCAGATTAATGACCGGGCAATCGAGTCGGCGTCCAAGAATGGACGGGTGAGGCATGCCAGGACGGGATGCACATGCACCATGAGTGATCGACGTGCCATAAAAAACAATCGACTTTGCGGACCGGGGTTTGATCGGTTCAAATTTGTTCCCGGCAGGTACTCCGATCTTCAGATACTGCGTACCATTATAAAGAGGAAGATAGACGGCGTAGTTTCGTTCTCCTGGTGCCAGTCCTGTGATCAGAGCTTTCTTAATCTGCTGTGTCGCTGGCATCACCACCGAAATCCATTTCCAGAGACCGTCGGTATCCTGCCCGTACAGATCCAGCCCGCTGACACCGGTCGCCGGCATATGCGGCATGGCGAGGTTTTCGGACGTGACTGCATAATCGGCGTGGATTTCGGTTGCATCTGTACGAAATCGAACCATCATTCCGGCCGAATGTCGGCTCAGTCCCCAGACTGCCTCGCGCACAACCCCCTTTGCGCGGCCAGGAAGACGATCGAAATCGCTCTCCGTGTCACTGAATCCCTTACCTTCCACACCCCAGTCTCGCACATCATGCCATTGAATTTCCGGACTGGCGGAATCCTGACCGGAGGCATGCGAAGGGACGCTGGTGGCCAGACTGGTTATGCCCGCAGCAGATGCCGCAAGAAACTGGCGGCGATTGAATGAAAACGAGCGATTCGCTGAAAACATCTGTCAGACCCTAAAAGTTATTGTCACAGGTCACGCACATCCGGGGAAAACCGGTGCAAGGCTACTCAATCCCGATCAGAATGCAATAATCCTCTGCGGAAAGGCAGGTTCCGGAACTCGGCAGAGACACTCAGGTGACAATGTTGCCAGTTTTACTGCCAGGATTCACTGACTCTGGCCGGGATACTGATTTGTTTTGAATTCGGCCTATGCTGAGATTTTGAGCCTCTTTGTCGTTCTGATTTTTGTTTGCGAATTTTTTGTCGTGTGCGAATCTTCTGTCGTCATGGAGATCCAGGATGGATACGAAAAGTTTTTTTGGTGCCCGCTTTCACAGTACTGCGGCGATTGTGCTGATTTCTTCGATCGCTGTTCCGCTGGTTCTGAGCGGGTGTGCGGAAGAACCGTCAGCTGAAACCCTGAATACCAAAAGCGCAGCTGAAGTTATCAGCGATGCGCCGGAGTTTGATTTGCCCGAGCCTGAGCCCGAGGCCGAACCTGAGCCAACGTCGGAGAAAAGCGATATGACCGCCGAAACTGCGCCTACTGAATATAATCCACTGAATGAGATGGAAACCTATGTGATCCTTCACAAAGGTACGGAACGGCCTGATGGATACGGCTACAAAGGTGAATACACCGAACTCATGGATCCTGGCACCTACATCTGCCGACGCTGTAATGCACCTCTTTACAAGTCCGACTCCAAGTTTCACAGCGGCTGCGGATGGCCGGCATTTGATGACGAAATCAGCGGCGCTGTCGACCGGCATGTGGATGCAGATGGATCCCGCACAGAAATCACATGCCGAAATTGTGGCGGACATCTTGGGCACGTCTTTGTAGGCGAACGCATGACGGAGAAGAATACGCGGCATTGCGTGAATTCCGTTTCCATGAAGTTTGTGGCCGATGGAAAACCCCTGCCGCCAGTGGTACGAAAGCCTCAGCCAGCTGATGCTGCGAAGTCCGAACCTGCTCAGTGATGATTGTCTGGAATGCCTTTTGACATTCACTGCTGACGATGCCTGTCAAAGATGCATGTCTCTCATTGTCCCTCGGCTGATGTTGCCGGTATCTCGAATCCATTGATCGGCTGCTGATTATTCTTCCGCGTGTTTCCTGTCCTGCCCTTCTCTGCCCTCATCGAATCTTCGGAGCTCCGCATGCCGAAATCTTTGTTTTCGCCACTCACATTTCTTTTGATGGTCCTGGCGATTGCCCCGCACGCTGTGGCCTTCTTTCAGGAACCGGACCTGGTTCGATCTGTGGAGCAGCAGCGAGGAGGCCGACACTGGATTGATAAGGCAACCGATCCGCCAAAATCCGCCGAAGAGTCGCTCAAATGCTTTCAGATAGAACCGGGGCACGAAATTCACCTGGTTGCCGCTGAACCTCTGATTCTGGATCCCGTGGCGATCGAGTTCGACCGGCTCGGCCGCATGTTTGTGGCAGAATACGCCGATTATCCTGTCGGTCCCAAAGATCCTTCGGCGCCGCGGCTGTCCAGAATTGTTCTGCTCGAGGATACAGACAATGATCGACGAATGGATCGGCGCACCGTTTTCGCAGACAACCTGGCCTTCTGCCACAGTCTCATGGCACTGATGGACGGCATTCTGACATGTACGGAAACGGAAATCGTTTATCTGAAGGATACTAACGGCGACAATGCGGCCGACATTCGCGAAATCTGGTATTCCGGATTTACTCCCGCTCATCCGCAAATGCAGATCGGATGCCCTCGATGGGGATTCGACAACTGGATTTACCTGACCTATGGTCCCGGAAAGGTCAGATGTCTGCGGCCAGGGTTTGAAACAACGGATCCCGTGACACTGGCGGGACGCGACTTCCGTTTTCATCCCCGAACGATGCAGTTCGAATCTGTCACTGGCCTGGGACAATTCGGCAACACAATTGATAACGAAGGACACCGGTTCTTCAGTACCAATCGCAACCCCATCATGACGGCTGTCCTGCCCTTGAGTGTTCTTGGTCGAAATCCTCTGGCAAATCTGGCGACTGGTCATACAGACGTTGGGCCCGCCGGCGAGGCGACTCGCGTTTATCCGCTGGTGGATATGAAAAGCAACTGGCTTTCCCACGCAGGAACACATACGTCAGCCTGTGGCGTCACAGCCTATCGGGGCGATTTGTTCGGCCCATCCTTTCAGCACAGTGTTTTTGCCTGTGAACCTGTCGGTCATCTCGTCACTCGCTCCGTCACCGAGCCGCTGGGTGCAACTCTGACCGCCACGAGAGCTCGTGAAAAGGCCGATTTCCTCGCATCGACGGATACATGGTTTCGCCCCGCCAGTCTGAGTACCGGACCTGACGGTGCGCTGTATCTGGCGGATATGTACCGACTTTGGGTGGAGCATCCCAAGTTCGTACCTGACGATGTTGCGGCGAAAATGGACTGGCGAGCCGGTGAAGACCGCGGACGCATCTGGCGAATTGTTCCCGAGAATCAAACCAGTTTTCGGGCGGTCCCCCCGACAGAGACAGTCGAACAGCGAGTCGCACTGCTGCGCGACGCGAGCAGCTGGCGCCGACAGCTGGGACATCGACTGCTGGTCGAAGAGCAACAGGCAGATTCTGCTTCTGCGGTCCGGGAACTGCTTGGCGACAAGACTACTGTCGGCCACTGTCGACTGCATGCTGTCTGGGTGCTCGACGGACTGCAGAAGCTCACCGCCGAGGATTTGGAACTGGCACTGGCAGATGAGTTTGCTCCTTTGCGACGTGATGCGATCCGCCTTGCATCTTCGCAGTTCGCCGAAAATCCCGGAATTCGCCAGCTGATCGAAGGTCGCTGTATGGATTCCTCGGCAGAAGTTCAGCTCGAAGCGATTCTGGCCATGGCAGACAGCACCTCCCCTGACAAGGGAGTGATCATCGGAAAGGCCATGTTAAAGGCCGGCAGTGATCCGTGGCTGCAGGCAGCCGTACTTTCCTCATGCGAAAACTGCAGTGCTGCGATACTTGCCACTCTGGTGGAAGCATGGAATACCGAAGCTCCGGAAACGGACATTGCCGCATCGCGGGAAGAACTGCTGCGAAAACTTTCCTATGTGGCTGCCGGACACGGGGATCAGACCGAGCTTCAGCAGGTTCTTGCTTTGATTGCATCCGGCCCGCAATCAGGCAGCGGATGGCAGACCGCAATGCTGACGGGAGTTGCGCAGGGTCTGCCGCGGACAACAGATCCGAAACATTATAAAAGTCTGGCCGCTCTGCTGGCCGCCCCGGCGGCAGAGTTTGCCGATTCCGCAGCTCGCATTTCTGCTTTGATGCAGACGGCCGCCAGTGTGGCCATCGACGGTGCTCGTTCGGAGGCGGAACGACTGGCCGGTATCCGCCTGCTGCCGTTCCAGGCACCCGCAGTCATCGCGGAAACAACCTCTTCTCTGTTTCAGGCGAACCAGCCTTTATCCTGCCAGATTGCTGCTCTGGATGTTGTTCGACAGACGGGACGCCCTGATCTTGCCATGCAAACCCTCGCAACCTGGGACTCGCTGCGTCCGGCAGTTCGTTCTCAGGCGCTGGACCTGCTGCTTGCCCGAAAAGAGACCATTTCGGAATTGCTAAACCAAATGTCCGATGGCAAAGTTTCCCCTTCTGTGGTCAGTATTGATCAGCGGCTCAGGCTTCTTCAGTCCGCTGATGAAGCAACGCGGAAACTGGCAACAGACCTCTTTGGAGGAACGGTGTCTGCGAACCGAAAACAGGTTGCGGATCAGTATGCCGAAGCACTGACAATCGCAGCGTCAGCTCAGTCGGGAGCAAAGATTTTTGAAAAATCCTGTTCGAAGTGCCACCGGATCGACGGCGTTGGCCATCAGGTGGGACCCGATATCAGTGATACTCGCAACCGAGCGCGTGATGCTCTTCTGTACGACATTCTGGATCCAAACCGCCGTGTTGACCCTCAGTTTACTGACTACGTGATGGTGACTTCAGACGGTCGCACGTTCAACGGACTGCTGGTCTCAGAGACAATGGATGCGGTCGTGCTGCGTCAGCCGGAAGCGATTCTGCAGACCGTTCAGCGACGTGAGATTGAGGAACTTCGGTCAACAAATCGTTCGCTGATGCCAGAAGGAATCGAGAAGGATGTGACCGTGCAGCAGATGGCGGACCTGCTGGAGTTTTTGAAGTCGCGATGAGCGGACTTCCGGATAAAACGAAAACAGCCGAGCTGTCCGGATGGACGGCTCGGCCGTTGTAAGTTAGGTCCACAAAAGGAGATGTGAACTTCTCTGCCGGTTAAAATCCGGTAGGAATTACTTGCCCTTTGAAGCAGCGGGCTTCTTGGTTACAGGCTTTGCAGCTGGCTTAGCAGTGCCAGTCTTTGCCTTGGTCGACTTTGCAGCAGCAGGCTTTGCGGCTGGCTTGGCAGTTGACTTAGCGGCTGCTGGTTTTGCAGCTCCCGTCTTTGCCTTGGTCGACTTTGCAGCGGTTGCCTTTGCTGCCGGTGCTTTAGTAGCTGACTTTGCAGCAGTGGTCTTAGCGGCCATTCCCAGGTTCCTCCATGGGGATTTGTTTGGCACCTGAAGAGTAATTTATAGCGGTGTGTTTATCGGTGCCAACACACAAACATTCCGCGAGTTTCAATATCACCAGTTGCTTTATAAGTGAGTTCCGTCGAATCAGTCAAGCGGAAATCGTTTCATATCAACGGCTTCCTGAGAATCGACTTTCGGTAACTCAGAACTCGATCAATTCTTTAAAGACTTTATGCCATTCGGCCACATCCTCATCATCCCTTCGAGCTGCCAAATTGCACTCACCATCAGAGCTGATCTCTGATGAAGCTCGGACGATTTGTTGTGATTCCAATCGCTCCCAGCTGCCTGAAGTAACGAGCATCATCAGCATCGTCGATTGTCCAGACATGAAATTCTGTCAGGCCCCCATCACGCAGCTGCTTCAGAAAGTGGTCGGTAAAGACTTCCCGGTTTCCCTGAGTGCCAAGGCCGCTGGCTCTTGTTTCTCGCAGGCCTGCCAGCACTTCATCGACGGTCGGATGCCAGATTCCGGTGGCCTTGTCCTTCTTATATCCGGTCAGCCAGTGGGTTCTGATTTCGGGTAAAATTTTTCTGCAGGCAGATACTGTTTCTTTTTTGAAACTGATAATCAGCAGGTCAATCGTGGGAGCAGGCTTCAGTCGTTCCAGTTCGGCCTTCAGCAATGGAACGATTTCCGGTCCTGTCTTCAGTTCAATTACAAACAGTTTTCCGGGCGGGACGGCTGCCAGAACCTCGGCAAAGGTCGGAAGAGGTTCTCCGAGAAACCGTGGATCTTTCCAGCTGCCATATTCCAGAGTTCTCAGCTGAGCCAGCGTTGACTCGGAAATGATCAGCTTTTTGCCAGCGGTTCGCTGCGTATCTGCATCGTGAATGCAGACGATTTGCTGGTCCTTTGTGACATGAAAATCCCCTTCAATGCCGTCCGCATTCTGTTTCCATGCAAGCTGAAAAGCAGCAATCGTATTTTCGGGTGCGTCGTGCGATGCTCCACGGTGCGCCACGATAACCTGCCCCGAAGCAACCGGACTGATGAATGCCATAAGAACACTCGTTAAGAACATTGATCGCAGGAATTGCATGAGATCGATCCCGAAAAAAGAACGCTTGTGCCTCGAATCAGACATCCGGCAGGAGTGGAATCATCCGGACGGCACTCCTGGACAGCAGGGAGAACCGCGATACTCAGACTTCGCCTTGATCGCGCCAGCTGATTTTTTCGTCGACCGGGGTGCGTTTTCCCTGTGGAAGACTTTTTCCGGGATATCCCAGATAGAACAATCCCAGCACGCGGTCGGGTTCCTGAAACCCCAGATACTCGAGAAGAGAGGGATTGCAGATCAGCTCGCCGGAGGACCAGTACCCAGCGAGGCCCATCGCGGTGGCGACCAGGTGCAGATTCTGAACAGCACATGCCACGGCAGCAACTTCTTCCACTTCAGGAATTTTTGCCGCAGGCTGCCGGCGCATCACAATCGCGATCACACACGGTGCTCTTTGCAGATTTTGTCTTAGTTTTTCGAGCTTCGCTGTGCGGCTTTCACCTGCAGGAAACAGCTGACAACAGATCTTCTCCAGTACCGCCACCAGTTGCTTTCTGCCATCCCCGGTGAAAACCGCGAATCTCCAGGGCTCCGTCAGGCCATGTGTCGGTGCCCAGTTTGCAGATTCCAGGAGACGCCGGATGGTGGCCTGTTCAACCTGCCTGTCAGAAAAGTCGGCGGGTTTGACAGAGCGGCGAGTTCGAATCACGTCCTCAACCAGGAGGACCTGTTCTTCGGAAAAACGATTCTCCATAGAGATGCTCAGGACAGCAGAAGTTCGGGCAGAGCTGATGATCGTGTGTTCGGCTTCGGAGGATTATCCAGTGATCGAAACGTAAAAACAACAGAGTGTTTTGTTTCTGTCGAGTAATTTCGGGTGGCCGAATGGAAACAAAGTGCATGAAAAAACAGGACGTCGCCTGGCTCAAGTTCAACGGGAACAGACTTCTCAAACAGCGGCCGGTTTTCGGGCAGATCCGTTCGTAAAAACAGGGCTTCGTCCAGACGTTCGCGCGGGGCCGGCTCCAAATGTGTTCCCGGAAGGACTCGCAGACATCCGTTCTGCTGCGTTTCCGGACCCAGAGCGATCCACACATTAACCAGTTCGGGAGTCTGGAATGACCAGTAGCGAGTATCCTGATGCCAGCCAGTATCGCTGCTGAACTTCGGCTGTTTGGTCATGATGCAGTTATGATGGGCCAGCGGCATTACCACATGCCTGCCGACCAGTTGCTGAAGTCGATTCAGGATAAAGGGCTGCTTAAGCATCAGGCAAAAGACGGGATCACGACTGATTGCCTGCCTCAGCCTTCGAATGGTGCGGCCTCCGTCAGACTCCCGTGATTCCGGGGCGCCCGGATAATTCAGATCGGCTTCGTACTCCACGTCACCTTCATGCGACAACAAATCCCTCTGTGTCACACGTTTCATGGTCGAGATGAAAGAAGGCGGAATCAGCTGCCGAACAATCAAATATCCATCCCGACGAAAGGAGGCAACCTCCTCGTCGGAAAAAGAAGGACTAATATCCTCAGCATTCATCCGTTTCGACCCCCGATTCGAAATGATTCCTGCTGGTGTGAAGAAAGCCCGGCCTTTTGAAAAAAGCCGGGCTTCTGGCAGTATTTCCGGACTCGGCCAGTTCTTCAGTTCACTCAGCACGAAAAGTGTCGTTGACCGCCATCATAGTTCAAGCGGTCAGGTTTCAGAAGGAACCGGCTTTCCCGCGAATGCTAACGCATGACCAGAATCGACAACGATGCATCCACTTTCACTGGATCAGCGAGATCAGGTTGCATATCCGATGTCGTCTCCGTTCAGATAAGGATAGAACAGGCGGCCAATTTCGTCGGCCAGCCGAAAGAAATATTCCATTCGGAACGTCTCATAACTGACTTCAGATGCAGATCGAGGCATTTGAATTGGATAGGCAGACGTCAGATCACGTGAAAAAATTGGACGACCCGTTCCGTCAGCCTTCATTTCATAGACGCTGACAATGGCTTCACAGCGCCCGCGGAACAGATTGGCACTGTCCCGCTCATACAGAGAGAACTCGCTGATGTCCACGTAAATCACATACTGGACGTCAAACGCGGCACCCACTTCAACGGGCGTGTCCCAGTCAGGGTTCTGTTCAAGCCACAGACGAACTTCATCAGGTCGCACCACTTCAATCTTGTTCTTGTCCAGCTGATGAGACAGGTAACGCGACATAATGTAGTCAATGTTGTCGTACTGATATTTCAGCTCGTCAGGCGCAAAACAGACGACGGCTACCCGGACATCCTTGTCCGTCATCGACTTTTTTGTTTCCTTCTCAAACAATGGCTCCAGCTGCGGAGGGCCTCCGATCAGATACCCCAGAAGAATGACATAGTTGCAGCCGGATGTACCCGTCATCAGGAGCACACAGATCAGCATCAGGCTGCAGACCACCGAACATCGACGGACTTTTGGCGTTCTGCCATTTCGATTTGAGATTTGTGTCGCGGATAAGTTGATCATTAGCGTCTGCTTCCGAGGGGAAGTGAGATGAGCTTCAGTTCAGTAAGCTGTACTGAAGGGAGAATCCGAAAGACAGGATTGGTCAGCGGAGGGCGGAGTTGAGAATGTGGCCGACAGGCACAGTACCATCAGCAGCCGGTCACTGAATCAGTGAACCGTTTCACTCAGGTGATGGTCATACAGGAACTGTGACAGGTGCAGAGCAAGTCTGTCCTGGAAACCCTCAATGAAGATTTGCTCTGAACGATTCTCACGAGGGACAGGATAAGATGTTGGAAACTGCAGCTGAAACCCACGTTCAAAGATGGCACCCGGACGAGATTTCTTCTTGCTGTAACTCGTTTGAGTCACCGAAATTCGTCCTTCCGCAATTCCCTGCATCAGGTTTTCACTGTCCGGAACCCGATAGGTGAATTTCTGAAGCTGAACATTCATTATGTAGTCCGCTTCAAACGCTTCAGCCAGTTCCTTAAAGTCGCCCCACTCTCCATGTTCGTCATACCAGCTGGCGACCTGATCCGAGGAAACGACTTTAACGCCGCGGGTTTCCAGATTGCGGCTGATTCGATCGGCCATATCGACCTGCAGTGATGGAAACTGCGCGAGAATGCCATGGGGAGCCGAACAGATAATCAGCAGCGAGTCTTTACCCTTGGTCAGGTCCGTTCCGGTGGCGGCCCGAAATGCAGCTTTTTGCTTCGGGTCACCCATCAGAAGTTTGCCAGCCATGACTCCCAGCGAACAGCCGGTAACAGCCCAGCACAACATTGCCGCTGATGCCAGTGTCAGCATCAGTCGTCCCGCAGGCCAGATGGAAATTCCGGAAGATAAACGCACTGTGACTCGCTCCATCGAAATCACGAACCTGCCATCCGCCTGAGAACGTTAAAACGATCCAGGAAGTCGCACGATCCAGAACAAACAGACAATCCCTGAATAAACCACCGCACCACAGATCAGCCATTTGGCGGGATCTGCAAGTCCGGACCTGCGACCACTGACGGCAACTGCTGCACACCACGGAAACAACATGATCAGCAATCCTGCCAGCACAATCCCCATGGGGTTCGCTCGCAGTGATTCTCCAATTCGTCCTCGAACCAGACAGCTGAAACTCGTTGTCATTCCACAATGCGGACAATTGATCCCTGTCATCCTTCGAAAGCTGCACTCCGGGAGACCCAGCTGATGATGAGTCCCGTATCCGCGAGGATCAGGAGTCAGCAATGCGGCAATCCCAAACACAACAGCAATACCCAGACTCAGGACAGCCATCATCAGTCGTTCAGACATGGATCATGGCTCACCAAAAGTCGCTCTGTTTTCAGAGACGGATAAGGGTTACCAGCGCTCAGTGAATTTCACAAGGCCCGTTCGCAGGGAACATGAGGTGTTATTGACCCGTTTCAGCCAATTCTGCGCGGCTGAGTGGAAGTGCAGATTTTCCACGGCAAAACCTGCCGAAACGCTGGAGTTTCTGCGCATTTCAGCAGTGCTGCCATTTGGGGGGAGAAGGCGATCCATCAGGTTTTCCAGCAGTCTCAGCTGTCCTGATGGCTCAAAACAGCAGCTTCAGCGAATCAGATATCGCTTCGCGTCCCCCACCGTTTTCGGGTCCTTCTTTTCCAGCTCGGCAAGATGAGCGGCGGCCGAAACCGCATGGTCGGGAACTGTCGCTGCCGGTGCCCCTTCCACAGGCGCTGGCTTATCCTGACTGCAATAGTAGAGGAATCGCACGATCGCTCGTTTGACGGCCGGAATCGCAAATTTTTCGTCGTCGTACATGGCCATCAGCCGATCCTGTATCTCCCAGTCCTTCCAGCGTGCAAGATCCGCAATCACCAGGTCCGACAACTCAGGACGCTCAAGCAGCAGACGCATTGATTGTTTAAGCCGATCTTTGGGAATCCGATCCGGCTCATACGTCCACATGAATCGCAATGCCTGCATTGCTGCGTATGTCTCGCTGAATGGCAGCTTGATTTCTTCGCCAGCAGCATTGATGCATGTCGTGGCCGTCATGCGGGAATCTTCAAGAACCTTCAGACCGTCTTCTCCACGAATGAGAAGGTAACCGGCCATTACTCCTTCAATTCCCAGTCGGAAGTCCAGCTCGGGAATCAGAATCTTCTTCTCCATCAGTGCCGCGTCTTCTTCATTGCCACTCAACCCAAGAAGCAGACCATACAGCCCGATTCGAGTCACCGAGGTCTTCGGATCCATCAGCCACTGACCCAGCTTTTCCCGAGGTAACTGATCCTTCAGCGGCACAATCACTTCATAAGGAGCAGCCGCAAACTCGGAATACGCATCATTCGATACCATCATGTCGGGGTGTTCAAGATAGGAAATAGCAAAAGCCAGTCGGGCCGTCTGAGCGGAAGGATCTGTTACGGGTGGCGGCAGTTCAGACAAATATTTCCATGCGTCTTCGCTTACTTCCGCAGGCACATGCCAGTCTTCAAGTCGAGCATCGGGGCCCATCAGGGCATACTGGCTCTTTTCAGACCCGGCAATGTACTGGGGCAACTCAATCTTCTGACCTGGCTTAAAACGATCGGCCGCAGACCGAGCGACTTTTACAATCTCGAAACTGGAAGTCCCCGCGCGAGTTTCGGTAGGCTTCTCACCACTGACCCATCGCCCCAATACCAGGTGATCGCACTGCTGGATTTGTTCGGCCATCAGCAATGCCGGTGCATCACAGAATGGGCACACAGCGCTGACGGAATTCAACCCCGTGGATGCAATCGCCAGCAAACCGAAGAGCGACAGAAAGTACCTGTTCATCAGAAGACCCTCAATTCACCGTGACCAGAGTCTTCCGCGGATGCCGTTCAGCGAAGGACTCTTGCGTTTTCAATTCGATAGAGGCGATAAAGCTCCGTCTCGTCCGCCTCTGGCTGGATGCGAAAGACACCTTCCACATCAAACGGCTTTCCTTCGATATAATCCGAAGTCACGCCGGCAGCGAGTTCAACAGCGATGATATCGTAAATCTTTGGCTGTCGCACAAAACAACAAATCCCATTGTCACGGGCCAGGGTGAATCCCGTCAACCCGGTCGCCTCAAATGTTGGATACATGAATCCACGAATCCGAATGGTCGTGCCATCCAGCGATTTCAGCCACGACGGAAAATGCTGCACCGCATCAATTGGTACAGGTTCCATATTCAACACTTTTAAAAGGTCAATGTCATCATACGTGACCCGAATTGCACTCGAATTCTTCTCTCTGCGAAACGTCTTTTCCGCAATCAGAAGTTCAATTGACCTTGGCTCACCAGGCAAAGCAGAGGAAACTTCGGTAACCGACAATTCCCGATTGGCCACCACTCCCGTCACGCTGGGTGAAAGCTCCGGAGTAACGCCTGGATTCGTCGGACCTGCAGATGAAACGGTCGCTGAATTCTCTGACGATTCATTTGATGTTGTTTCGGTGGCGACTGCGTTTTCGGTGGCAACTGCGTCTGAAGATGGACCCTGGTTTGAGACGGAAGTCGTGGACGGAACTTCTTTCAAATCTTCCGAGCTGACGGTTGCTGGTGCAGCGTTCCCTGCTTCCGAAACACTTCCAATTCCGGAAACTTCGGCAACAGACGAGTCACTTTTTCCAGCGGCGACGGACTGCGAGGTTGCCGTCAGCGGTGAACCTGCACTGCTGCCTGACGTCGACTGCGGCACACCCGTCGCCGGTTCTCCCGCCGCTGGTACTGCTTCGACTGACACTATTGCTGACTGTTCCGCGGATGACGGCTTAACGACAGGAACCGCGGTCGGCATCACCACGTCCGAAGCCTGAGGCTCAGATTCTGTCGGCTGAACAGGTGCAGTCTTCGAATACTCTACAAATCCGCCCGAGCTGCCATCGGTGCATCCGGCCATAGCACTCGACAAAGTGAGAACGATCACAGCGCGAGAAAACCAACTGCACAAAATGTGGTTGCCAATAAGGTACTGCTGCCGGGCGACACGAGCAGAACAGTCGACGGGTGCAGAACAGTCGGCATCAGGCACACCGGGCAGATCGAGTCCTGGTCGCTGAATCATCCGGTAGCTGCTCATGTCTGAGTTCCCGCAAGCACTTAAAATCCTGTGCGAGCCTCTTCAACCAGACTCGCATCGATCGTGTAAACCGCATCATCTTCACCGGCGTTCAGGTTGACGGAAAGAACTCCGGCAACTGACACCATGCCTATATACCCTTTGGTTGTTTCGCCTTCGGGCAGCTTAATCATCATCATGTCGTAGGGCTGGGCTTTACCGCCGAAACAGCATTCGCCATTGTCCTTCAAAAGAATGAACTCCGTCAACCCTTCGCTCTTCTGCGTCAGCCACATAAAACCTTTCAGGAAAATGCGCTGGCCCACCAAAGGAACGACATCCGGGTGCAACTGACGTCGCGGAGTATAAAGAAACTGCTTGTCTGAAATATCGTTGGGAAAATTGACGCGAATAAATCCCTCAGGACATTCGGTGGAATACGCATATGCCATTTTTGTCGAACCCAGCGTCAGGCTTAGAAACGACAAAACCAGGCCCGACCACGCAAACATCCCGCCTTTGACCGTCCCCTGCGCAGCACGAATCTGGCTAACCGCCACAATTCCAAGCACAGTACCGGTCAGAGCAACATACAGCCCAAACATCCCAACAAAGCCGGAAAGCGCCATGACTCCAAATGCCAGTGCAATCGGACCCCAGGGAGACACCGGCACATAGTCAAAATCGTCAATAACGTCAGTGCTTCCCCAGCCTGCCTGCACGGAATTCTGAAAAACGTTCTCCGTTTGACGCACCGTTTCAGGGCGACGAACCATTTCCGGGTGATTCAGTTCAATTACCTGATTACTCATCGGGAACACCTGTCACTGCGGCGAAGAATAACGGCGGCGAAAAATACCGGCAGAAAATAAGCTGAAATCTCACTCTGGTCTTCGATTCGAACTGCACTCAGCATTCTACGCAGTCACTGCCAGATTCGCGAACTGATCCGGCCAAAAATGCAGGTCCACATCGCAAAATTCTGAAGCTCTGAAAACGAGGCGAAAAGGCCTGATACGGGAAACTGGGAAAGCGAAGTACCCGGTCTCAGCAAAAGAAAATACCCAAATCCGAGGCAATTCGCTGGCAAATATGCCGGAATCGCCTCCGATTTGGGCCAATAAGCGTTTGTCGCCTTTTTTGAGCTTCGACTGAGCACTAGCCGCTCCAGCCGTAGTTCTCCAGAGCAAGGCACAGGAAGATTACGCCCATGATAACGGCTCCCAGGGAGACGAACATCAGGCCATCGTAAATTGTAGGATCAGAGCTTTGTTGTGACATTGTCCCCTCTTTCGATAACCCCGTTTCGTGTGCGTTCGATCAAAATCCCAACCGCAGAGTCAGCATACACGTCGGTAATCCGAATGCGACCCAAATATTGATTCTCACGGTAGACGTCCATCGTCATATCTTCTGAGACATAGTCGTCGCGACCAATCGAAACATGGATCAGTTCCGCAGATCGGGATTCATTCTGTTTGGTTCCCAGTACTTTACCTTCAACACGAGTAATCTCCGGCGGAACAGGACCCACGACCGCCTTGCGAGGATCAATCTTGTTCTGTCGCAGGAGATCCTGAAGGCGTCCGATTTCTTTCAGAGCACCCACTTCCCGCTCTTTTGCCTCCGCCACCAAACCACTATAAACAAGATTCCTGTCCTCCTGGTCCTGGATTTCACTGATCTGCAGGCTGACAGTATCTCGAAGCTTCTTGGTTTCTGCCCGAAGCTCATTCGTTTCTGCAATTCGAGCATCCGCTTCAGCCTGTGCAACCTGCAGGTCAGCAAGATGCTTGTCTCGCTGCTGCTGAGTCTGAGCAAGTTCGCCCTGAAGCGTTCTGATGTTGGCCTGAACCTGAGCAAGTCCGGCTTCCGCTTCAGTTGCCCGCTGATTCAGCTGTTCGTTTTCAACCTTGCGAGCATCCAGCTCCTGTGTATGCGATTCCTTCAGTTCGTTGATCTGCCGGTCACGCTCCGCAACGCTGGTCATTGCAGTTTCTGCCTTGGTGCGCCAGCTCTGTGTGAACGAGTACACGGCACCGGCGAAACACATGAACAACAAACTGAATACCAGTTGCAGAACAATCAACAACTTGCCGACGACGTTGTTCATCGAGCTACTCCGAAGACCTCAACACAACTCAGTGACACATTTGTAATTACAACGCTTTTTCAACAGCTGCGGCAACGCTTCAGAGCCCTGCCGTCCTCAGCTTTTCCGCAAACATTCAATTCGCAGAAACCTGAGACTCCAGCTGATTCTTTCGCTCTTCCAATGCCTGATTGTCCAGCTGCAGTCGCAAAAGACGATCCGTCAGAACCCTTTTAATCTCATTCAGACGAAACAGATCAGTCCGAGCTTCCTCAAGCTCATTTCGCATTCGTACAACGTCTGTTCTGCGAACAGCCGTCTCGTCCCGAATCACTCTGGACTGAACTGACAATGCCTGCAATTCTTCCGATTTCTTCAGCAGTGCCTGGTCGAAAGTCGTGGAAACTGTCCGAAGATCAGCCACCCGCTTATTCATCGCCAGTCTGTCCTGCTCCTGACTGATCCTGAAGGTTTCCAGCGGCCCCGCCGCGTCCTTCAATGCCTGCAGTTTGGTGGATGCCTCACCGGCTTCCCCATTCTTTCGAGTAACAACGTCCTGATGAGCCTTTACAAGCGCCTCATACGGTGTCTTAAAATTTCCAACCGAACCCTTGTCGCCAATTCGCCGAGTGACCGTCCATGTCGGATTTTCACCAGGATTCCGAGTGAAGGTGTAATCCTTCATCGGACCGGCAACCATCTCCGACGTCACCTCGGGACGATTGTAATACGCCGCGATCGACGCCCCCATGAACGTGACCGATACAACCATCAGAAACACAGCCAGAACTTTGAAAATGCTGTTCTTCATGACGTTATTCGGGTCCCGTGAATCAGATCAACATATCTGGTACAGAAGCAGCAAACTACGTGCGCTTCCCATCCTGCGTATCTAAATCCTTCGGAAAAACAGAGTCAAACACAAACTGCTCCGGCTTCTCCGATTGGTGAAAGTCTGCTCCGCTCGACTCGTTTCAAATGAATACACGAATGCAGACCTTCTCGTTTCTGAGTATCGGTATTTGATGCCGTCTCCTGATCACTGCCACTGGAAAACAGGCAGGGAAACTGCACCGCTGATACACAGTCCCCGGTCAAAGCCGTTACAAACCTTACATTCCAACGTCATCACGAGCCGTGAGGCACTGTTCAAATGAATACATTTGCGGTGCCGGCTTACAGTTTCACACATTGCGTTTGCAAGAAAGTCATGATGTCACGGTTCCCGGTGATGACGCAGGTCAGGCAGAAGACGATAACTTTGACGACTGGATGGACGCGATTCTGGATGAGTCTGTCGCGAGTCAAGGTTCGTTTTGCCGGAAATCCCTTTTCCCGTGTCGGGTCAGGTCTGCCCTAGCGGCGACAATTCTCGCTGACACTCAAGAGTTCAGGTGCTATGGAATTACGAGTCTGGCCTGGAAAACCCTATCCGCTCGGCGCGACCTGGGATGGCAGCGGTGTCAACTTTGCCCTGTTTTCAGAGCATGCAACCAAGGTTGAGCTGTCTTTATTCCGTTCGGTATCAGATCGTGCCGAATCGGTCTGCATTCCGCTGAGGGAACAGACGGACCTGGTCTGGCACTGTTATTTGCCGGATGTCCGGCCCGGGCAGTTGTATGGATACAGAGTCCATGGTCCCTTCGATCCCTATGCGGGACATCGATTTAATCCGTGCAAAATTGTTCTGGATCCGTATGCGAGAGCCCTGGGACGCGGGATTGACTGGTCGGATGCCATGTTCGGCTATCAGGTCGGACATGCTGACGGGGATCTGGTTGCCGATGACCGGGACAATGCGGCCAGTGCTCCGCTTGCAGTCGTGGTGGACTCCGACTTTCGCTGGGGCCGCGACGTACAGCTTCGGACCCCATGGCACAAGACTCTGATTTACGAAACTCATGTTAAATCCTTTACCAAACTTCATCCTGACGTGCCGGAACCTCTGCGGGGCACCTATTCGGGGCTGGCTTCCCGGGCTGCTATCCGTCATCTGAAGAAGCTGGGTGTGACTGCCGTTGAACTGATGCCTATCCACTACCATGTGGATGACCGGCACCTGGTTGCTCAGGGGCTCAACAACTTCTGGGGATACAACACGCTGGCGTTCTTTGCTCCTGATACCCGCTATGCATCGGCGACAAAGCCTGAAGAGGTGATTCACGAATTCAAGAACATGGTGAAGCGACTGCATCAGGCTGGCATCGAAGTCATTCTTGATGTTGTCTATAACCACACCGGTGAGGGGAACGAGCGTGGGCCAACATTGTCGATGCGGGGGATTGACAATGCCTCCTATTATCGACTGATGCCCAATAATCGCCGTTACTATCAGGACTTCACCGGATGCGGAAACACTCTGAACATGCAGTCGCCCCGGGTTCTCCAGCTGATTATGGACAGCCTGAGATACTGGGTTCAGGAAATGCATGTGGATGGTTTTCGATTTGACCTCTGCAGTGCACTCGCCCGTGAACTGCACGATGTCGATCGCCTGAGCGCCTTCTTTGATATCATCCTGCAGGACCCTGTACTGTCTCAGGTTAAGCTGATCGCCGAGCCATGGGATCTGGGAAGCGGGGGTTACCAGGTGGGTAACTTTCCTCATTTATGGTCGGAATGGAATGGTCGATATCGCGATACGATTCGCAGGTTCTGGGCAGGTGACAGCGGAGTCATTTCGGAGGTGGCGACACGTCTCACAGGCAGCAGCGATCTGTATCAGCACAATGGCAGAAAGCCCTACGCCAGTATCAATTTTGTGACATCTCACGACGGCTTCACTCTCTCTGATCTCGTGACCTACCACGAGAAGCGAAACCTGGCAAACCTTGAGGATAATCGGGACGGTGACAGCCACAATAACACCTGGAACTGCGGCGTCGAAGGTGAAACCGATGATCCGGAAATTAATGCTCTGCGACTGAGGCAGCGGAAGAACCTGCTCGCGACACTGATCCTGTCACAGGGCGTCCCCATGATTCGAGGCGGCGACGAACTCAGTCATACTCAGCGAGGAAACAACAACGCATATTGCCAGGACAATGACATCAGCTGGCTTCGCTGGGATCTGAATGCCGAGCAGCAGCAGTTTTTGAAACTCTGCCAGGATCTGACAAGCCTCTGGCACAAACAGCCAGTGCTCCGTCGACGCAATTTCTTTCAGGGCAGAAAAATCCGGGGAGCGGGCGTCAAGGATATCGCATGGCTGACTCACACCGGCGCCGAAATCGCCGACCATGAATGGCGTTCCGGTGCGATCCGCTCCATTGGCATTCGGCTTAATGGAGAATCGATCGACGAAGTCGATGAGCGAGGACAGCAGATCTGCGGGGATACTCTTCTGATCCTGATGAATGCACATCCGGAACCGATTGCCTTTGCCCTGCCTCGCCATAAACCATCCGAACGGTGGCTTTCACTCATTGATACCAGCCAGATCAAATGTGAACAGGTCGCTTTTTCACATGATAACACCTACCCGCTCCACGGCCGCAGCGTCGTTGTTCTGATACTGAAGACCAACTGGTCTCCTCTGAAACAGCTCCTGCATCGCTCTCATCCGTTACCGCCTCATGAAATCCATGCGAAACATGCCGGAAATCCGGATCCCGGCACTTAGTGTCACCTGGGAATGAAAGAGTTCCCGAGCACGCCCAGCTGGAGTCAGACGACCACTTGTTCGGCAGGAATCTGTACTGCGGCCTGCTTCGTACTCGTACTCGTACTCAGCATCGCGGTACTCGTACTCGGTCTCGTCTTAAAATGTAGGTTGGACATTCCTGTCCGACTGCGTTTTGACGGGCAGGAATGCCCATCGTACCCCAAAACCAGGTATTGACAGAGCACTCGTACTCGCCTGACGTCATCGGACAATCCCTGATTTCGCAAGAGCAACCGAGCTGAACCGCTCTTTTCGAGTAAGTGGGTAAGGTGGAGGCTGAAGGGAATTCCAGCCACCACCTCCCCGTTGTCGCAATGAGGTCAATTCCTCATATTTACCGGCGTGCAGCTTTCCAGCACCGGGCGACCCC
>JALHMY010000079.1:11014-47807 GCA_022843805.1 Fuerstiella sp. | reverse complement strand
CATATCTGGCTGGTCCAATCCACAGGAACCTACTAACGGCGAGCCGTATGCGGGAAAACCGCCCGTACGGTTCTGAGGGAGGGGGAGCTGAAATCAATCAGCTTTCCCTACCCCTATCGAGTGCGCAATCAACGCCGGAACGAGCAGGATTACCTCATGCGACCAGGCAAAAGAGCCTGGACTTCAGTGGTCTTTACACTGAGCTTTTTTTTTCCGAATGTTCAAGGCGAATCGGTGGATCACACTGAGGTTGGCATCGTAAGAAAAGGCGCGAAAGAGAGGCCAGCGTCTGTCTGACCCAATTCCGCCGATGAGGCTGGCCGGTGAACGCTGGCGAACTCCGGTGCATTCGCAGGACGCTGACCTTCAGACATCGACTTCGTGCCCACTTCTTCGATGAATGTTTCTTTCCAGCCACTCAGAATCTATCGTATCGCACCCAGCGCAGAAATGCATGAAGTGTCGTTGACGTCAAAAAGCCGAAGACGACGAATAGCAGTCCCAGCGCGCCAATTAAGAATTCCAGGAACTCACGATCATGAGCACTTCTTTTTCGCGACGCAGCAATGAACGCGATAATTCCACAGGGTAACAACAGTTCGAAAGCGAGGCCGAGCATTATGTATGCCGAATCTTCTAATGGCCGCCATCCTGAGAAAAAATAAATTATGTATAGTAAGGCATACATTAGAGACCGGATAAACGGGACCAGCACCCCGATAACACCCGCATTCATTGCAATCACTCCCGGGGCTGTTCTGCGAATGTACCACGTCCGTCGGAGTTTCCGTCAGTTACCGGACGGATTGGAAAAGGCGAATTTCTTCATTCACGTCACCCGCCGGGATTCGCAGTTATTCGGATGACACGTTTGATCAGCTGACGGGTGCCACGAGCGGAACTCAAACACCGGAAGCGTATCAGTTCGACAAGAAATGGAAAACCAACGGGTTCCGGAGTCGTCATCGGTCAATATAACCGCGTGCCCAAAGTAGCCATCACTCTCCGAGTGATGCATTGCGATTCCCTTTCATCCCAGGCTGCGATCGCTCATTCGACGAAGTGGTTCTGGTGCTGGATGATCTGGTCTCCTGGCTGGTCAGACCGCCCAGCAATCCGGAGGAAATGCCATCGGCAATTGCCAGGGAATTCACACGCAGGCGAGTCTCTCCGAGACTCGCAAACCCTGCGGCCGGAGTCGCCACCAGGCGGCGAAGTTTGCAGGTGAGACGGCTGGCCGGCGTCTCTGCGAGACGCCGGAACCGCGAGTCTCGGAGAGACTCGCCTACGTGTTTGCCGATGAAGGTTCCGGCACCGGCAACCAGGTGCTGTGGTACTTGTCGGACCAGCAGAACACCGTGCGAGACGTGGCGAAGTACGCATCCACGACGGCTGGCAGTCAGGCGACGGTTCGCAATCATCTGGAATACGATGCCTATGGCAACGTCACCAGCGTCGACGACCCGACAACCGGGACCGCCAACGACGGAGACCTCCCGGGCCTTGAAGGCGTCGGCAACGAGTATTCGCCCCAGCGCAGCTACACCGGCCGGGAACCGGACCCTGCCACCGGCCTGATCTACTACCGAGCCCGCTGGTTCGACCCCAGACTCGGCCGCTTCATCAGTAATGACCCGATCGACTTTGCAGCCGGGGATGCCAATCTCAGCCGGTACGTGGGGAACTCGACGCTCAATGCGGTGGATCCGAGTGGGCTGATTGACCCGACATTCCAATTGCCGTGGAGGGGAATTCCGAGTCATATCCAACAACAGCAAAACCGGGTTGACAATTATGCGGGAATCAATGGAGTTGCTCGAGCAGCAGTCAATACCGTGACGCTAGGAGGCATCAGCGACTTCGAGGCTGTGACGCCTCCGCCTGATGTGCGGAATTCATGGAGCTACAACCGAACCGTTGCTGCACATCGGTGCGTGATCGAGTTTGCCATGGGATTCGGCGCCGGCACAGCGGCTTCGGCGCCAGGCCGGACTGGAAGAATCTTCTTCGGATTCGACACGGCCCAGAATCTTTCCAACACAGGTCAGGGCCTTTACAATGGAGATCCGTGGCAAACGGGGTTCGGATTACTGGGGTTCTCTGGTAACCTTGCGGGGCTTTCGAGCTTCCGAAATGCGGATGAGTTTGGCAATGCCAGCAGCGAGAATGCCACGCAACAAATCGTGTTTGGAGCCTACGGGGTACTGCGACACGGTACGGATATTCCTGGGCAAGCGCACCATTTGAACCAAGACGCAGCTTTCAGATCGCGAATCCCACGCTGTGAAGGTGTTTCCGCTAAGCTTGAAGGTAATGCTTTCACTGATGTGGGGACTCCACATTACAATGCCCACGAGAGCATGGAATCGTTTTGGGACATCTATCGTCGTGGCGGAATGGCTGCTGGAAATCTGCCAACGAACAGTCAATACAACCGCGCTTTGTATAATGGGCTTCAAGAATCTGGGTTATCCGCCGCAGAAGCACTCCGAGCGGTACAAGCGGCTAAGGCACAGCAACTCAGTGCCGGGCTTCGTGGTAGTGACCTAGTTCCAAAGTTGCCTGGTCGCCTAAATCAAGTTGCAAGGGATTACTAAAATGAAGGCAATTGATGTATTGTTGAAACTAGATTGGTTCGCAAACGTCGGGCGTCCAATTGACTCAGAAGACAAAAGTATAGTTACGGTCACGAACTGGCGTGAAGCAATCGCGAGCTGTTCTGACTCAACTTGGGAGACAGTATGTACAGAAGCAGGAAACGACTTGACAATGCATCTTAACCGCTTCTGCAAGAGTGAATTTCAGGATTGGAATAGCGTTGTGAATAGAGCGAAATGTGAGCTTGCAGAATCCTGGAGGCGAATGCGATCAGCATTAAAAAGTGAAGGCTTACCCGATGTAGTTGCGGCTTGCGTGGAGTGGGACACGATACATGCCGTGGCGCGTGAACATTATGCAGCTTGGAGTCCACCAATGTTTTTTGAACGCATATTGACGATCTATCAAAGTGGTCACTTTCCATGTGGTTGGCTTGGTCCATGGCCTGATGGAAAGGTTCGCATCTTTTGATGCTTGTGGGAAACTGGCATGCCGCAGGCAGGGCGATTGCGCCACACTGGGTAATCTGCAATGCTTTGATTAATTGGTCGTGGGACTTAAATTTGAGGTGATCAAATCGGCACAACGATGCAGCCTCTGGAGACAGCAGATGATTGAAGTGGACCCCGGTTTTCGGACCAGCGGTTAAGAAGAGCAAAAGGGTTCAGGTCTCATTGTTCAGGGAGCAGGATAATCGCCGCAGAACACGAAGCGCTCCGGATGTGAAGAAAGAACGGGAAAAACGGCTTGCCGATGCCATGGCGGCCCAGGAACTGGAAACACGCCGTGTTGACATCTGCAAACCGCCTGCCACTGCGTCGACGAACAAACCGCCCGGTGATCCGCCGTCGGGAGGACGGTCGACGGCACGGAAGGTGTTTGGGTTTCTGGGGGACGCTTTTGATTTCCTGGAAGTCTTTCAATACCCCATCCGTGGTGCCTGGGAAGGCAGAAATTCCTTCGAAATCTGGGAAGAAGATTCGGCACGGGATTACGAGGATTTCCAGCAGCGTGGAATCATTATCAGCCCTTTCGGAGGCATGATTGGTCCCAATCCCTTATTTCCTGGACCCACCTGAGTCCCTGTTTGTATGTTATTCGACCTCCACCAAATGAATCGACTCACAATCCCACTTTGAAGAGCGTGCTCTGTCACCTGAAAAAGCAGAATCATCGATATGTTCACTCTGATCAATACTCGCGGCGAACGCCTTCTGAAGCAACCGTACGAATACGTGAGGGCGACCACACTGCAGCGCGTCGTGTTTCGAATTCCGGGGCCTACAGAGGGTCTCATGAACGGAGAAACGGGAGAAATCCTGATTCCGCCCATTTACAAAACTATGGGCAACTTTGTTGGGCCTGTCAGTTATGCGAAATCCGACACAGGTTATGGACTGATTCATGAAACGGAGGGACCGTTCGGCGACTGGACAATGTGGAATATCATGGAATTTTCCGATGGTTTGGCAAAAGCAACAAAAGTGCATTCTCCTGTCGGTTCCATTGGCAATTGCATTGGATTTCTGGATCCACAGGGGAATTGGGTGATTGACCCGATCTACCAGTTTGCAGACCCATTCTCCGAAGGTCTGGCCGCTGTGCGTGGGCCTCGCAGGGAATCCTGGGGATATATCAACCGCCAGGGTGAGGTCGTTGTTCCGATGGTGTATGTCGAGGCGAAATCGTTCCATCAGGGACTGGCCTTTGTCTGTAACGACGATTGGACTGGTTTTTTTGTGGATACAGGCGGTCAGGTTGTTTGGAAGACTGAGGATCAGTGCAGTTGGTTTTCCGAGGGTTATTGCGCAACTCGGGGCGAGTCCGCCAGCGGTCGTCGAATTAGCTGGTTTATTGACCTGCATTTTCAGGCGGTCTTCGATCGCCAGTTTGATGACACGTTGCATTTCTCCGAGGGAATTGCGCCTGTGATGCGTCGGAAGAAATGGGGTGCCATCGATGCCACAGGCAATCTGGTGATTCCCTTCAAATACTACGACATGGGAATATGTCGTTACGGGCTGATTCCTGCAAAACTCGGAGAGAAAGCCGGTTACCTGACGAAGACGGGCGAAGTGGCGATTCCCTTTGAATACGCAGGCTGTCAGTTGTTCAATCGATGGGGGATCGCAACAGTCCGACTGCCGGACGAATGAACGAGCGGCGAAGCTGTCTGGCGCGAAGAAGGGGATTTCAGACACCATTGCTGAAGTCCTGGTTCCGTTGCCGCGATCACCAGGGCAACACACCAGCAACGACTCCTTTGGTCAGCATACCGAGGTGCGTTGAACGCAGGCCAGCAGATCGCCTCGTTCCTATGGTTCCGTCGGCTTGTGAGCGGCAAAAAGATTTCCATTCGCATCGTCCATCCGAACGTGATTTTCCATGACGGCCTGGACCGCCGCATTCGGCGTCGCCTGAGCAAAGTAGCCATCACTCTCCGAGTGATGCTTTGCGATTCCCTGTCACCTTCGGCGCCGATCCCTCGTTCAAACCATATTACTGGTGCTGGATGAGCTGGTATCCTGGCTGGTCAGACCGACAAGCAATCCGGAGGCATGGCCTTCGGCAATTGCTCCGGCATTCGCAATGCTGTTCAGTTTGCACGCGATCGACTCACGGAGGCGAGCCCACGCAGGCGAGTCTCGGAGAGACTCGCAAATGCAGCGTCCGGAGTCGCCGTAACACGGCGAAGGTTGCAGGTCAAACGTTTGTTCCGGCGTCTCTGTGAGACGCCGGAACCGCGAGTCTCGGAGAGACTCGCCTACGTGTTTGTCGATGAAGGCACCCGCAACCAGGTGCTGTGGTATCTGACGGACCAGCAGAAGCTGACCTGCGATTTTCTGTTCCTCAGCAAATGAAGGATGTATCGGCTATCTTTGCGGCGGAATAAGCAATTGGGCAGGCCAGGGTGATGCGGCATCGGAGAGATCGTGCCAGTCGAGGCGGCGAACGTTTTTTCCTGCTCCATCGACGGTTACCTCTCGCCGCAGAACTGGTCCGCCAATTGCCCGAAACACAATAATCTCGCCACTGACGACATCTCCGCCCGAGGTGATTTCCGTTGCCAGTTGCCGGTAAACCATGGCATCCGTCAGCTTCTTCGACAAAAGCCATGCTGTGCTCTGACGATCTGCGGAATCCAGTGTATCCCGCTGGGAAACAATCTGGCTGACCAGTTCAGTGCTCATTCCAGGGATTGCTCGCAGAACCCGCTCGTCTGCCTCATTGATGTTGATTCGTCCGTTGATGGAAGCCGCATTGCTGACCGAACAGCGGTCCAGCAGTGTGTTCAGAAGTGTGGCAAATTCCGGCCCATCGTCTCTCAGTGGACTGCCAATTCTCTGCACGCCTGCAGCTGTGGAAACCTGAATGACACCGTTTAACAGAGATTCCACTGATGGGATCGAAAAGGCCGGTGTCATTGCGGAGTTATAAGGAGCGGTCTGTGGATCCGATCCGGGGACTTCGGAAGTGCTGCTGGCTGTTGCGGGCAAAATCCCGTAGACACGGGCCAGCAAGATAAAGCGGACCATTTCCGGCGGAAGGAACTCCGCCAGCTGTTGCTCCAGAGTTGCCAGACTGTCGCCGTTCAGAAACACTCGAGGCTGCCCGGATGAGGAAAGGTTGCGTTCCGCACTGTGCAGCGTGAGATACGCCTTCCATCCTCCTGCCGACACCGGGGAACTGACGGATGAATCTCCGGAAAGCTGACTGCTGTCTCCCGAGGATGAGGTTGTTGTCAGGTCACCCGACGGGAACACTGTCTCGGGTGAACCTGAAGATTGCCCAGGATCAAAATTCGAATGTCCCAGCAGATTGCTCTTCGTAACGCCTTTGACAAACAAAAGTTCCTCCAGCGTTGCAGGCAGTGCATTTGCCGGTGCATAAGGCTGGTCCAGCTGAGCGTAATATTCGGACTCTGCACCAAATTCTCTTACCTGATCATCCGCATCAATCCAGTCCAGGATCGCATCAGCAATTTCCGGGGTCATATTGGGCAGCTGCATTAAGGCTCGGCGTCCGGCGTCTGCGGACTGCTGGTCCCACTTCAAAACGGATGACAGATTCAGTCGAGCTGACTCATTGCGCAATCCAAAACGCAGGACAGTCCCCTGCTCTGCCGACTGCTCGGTTGAGACGACTGCATATCGCCAGCGCACATCCGGTTCACCTTCCGGCATCAGGGATTCGTTCTGCAAACTATCCTGCCCAGGTTCGGTCGGTGCCTGCTGCACAATGTTGCCGCGGAACAATTTTGTGTTGCTCCGGTAACCACCAAGTGCTTCTCTCTGTGACGACGGCAACCCCATCAGCCAGATCACAACCGTCTCAGCCGAAGCCAGAGTTTGCTGTGACTGCAGCTGATCACCAGAAATCTTTGTTGCCGCGTACTCCGTCGACATCGCCGCAAGGAAGCCAAATCCCGCGAAGGAAATCATGACGACCAGAACCAGCACAACGATCAGCACAAATCCGCGACAGGAGCTTTGATGACGTGCTGTCGCCGCCAGGACAGGTGGCCGTCCGCACTGCCGACGTCCGCACAGCCGATGTCCGGGCTGCCGATGCCCGGACGACAGCTGCAACAGTTCTGGTCGGTCAGTCACCTTCATGATGTTCGACTCCGCAGTCCATCCCATTCTCGCACCGTGAACGGCACCTGCAACGGAAAATACCGGGCACCAGCGCCCTGAATTCCGAATCCATCGGCAGCAGAATCCGCATTTGTGTCACCAGATGCATCCGCATCCAGACCGGGAATCAGAACGGGAGGCTTCACCGGCTGCAGCAGGATGATCCGTTCCACCTGCCTCGTCCGAATTTTCTCGAAAGGGTTTTCCTGCACGGTATTTGAATCAACGGCTGGCATTGCGGCTGACTGATCGGCGGGCACTGATTCCTGCCTGAGTCCCGGAAGGGAATCCTGCACAGGCTGGCCTGCGGGTTCGAGTGCGGCGACATCCTGCGGCGACGCCAGGCGAAGACGCACCCGCACCGCCAGAGGCAGATTTCCGCCCGTGGAGCTGTCCCAGCTGGAACGCCAGCGCCGGCCGTCAAAATACGCAAACTGGCAGGCGACTACTTCCGGCACTCGATCGATCCGAGTGGTCGGCATTGGCGGTGCTTCCGATCCGCCTGACAGTCCTGCGGCCGACGTATCACCAGACTCGGTGTTACGAGTGGCTGCCGAGTCCTGCTGCATCAGCAGAGTTTCGAGAGTTGTTCGGTCGACACTCGCCTCGTCTCCGCTGTCCGAGGTTTCCGTGAGCTCTGACTCCTGACTCAGCAGTACGTTCAGAGGCAACGTTTCGGTTTCTGCCCGATAAAGACCTGAAGCCAATGACGACGAAGAGGCTCCGAGCGTTCCGATGGGCTGGAACTGATAGAAGATCGTCCGAAACTGCGGAACCTTCGGTGCCTTTCCTTCGAGCGACTCATCACTGCCGTTCTGAATCCCTGTGCTGTCAGTGTCGGGCTGGAATGAGCCGTCAGAAACTATGCCATCAGAAAACATGTCCTCGGCAGACAGACCTGTTGAGACATCCGAACCTGCCGCGAACGGATCCGGAGAAAGTTTCCGGAACGAAAGCCGAATAGCGGCCTCTGTACCCACCATTCGAATTTCCCCGGGACGAATCGGCAAACCCGCAGGTCCTGACAGCAGTCCGTTATCAGCAGCTGTCGAAGATCCGACTGACCGATCCGACATAACTCCAGCGGAGTCACCTGCCGAGTCATCCGGCGATTGCGGTTCCGATATTCCTTCTGATACTTCGAATGTCGGCTGATCAGTTTCGAATTCCGTTCGAGAATCCGCATCTGAGAAGTCATTCAGTGGATCCGAGGGCAGTGAATTCTGAAATACGGGTACTCCGGAATCCGGCCGTGTCACAGACTGCAGGTCATCAGACAAACTTTGCCACAGTGACCGGACAAGCTGCTGTTCGGCAGCCTGCCCTGTTCCCGCAGTCAGATAACTGTTGTACATGGACATCATGCCCCACACTGCCGACATCAGTGCAGCGACAAGCACCGAGGCAATCAGAATCTCAATGAGCGTATAACCATGCCGATACTTTGCCGAGTGCCGGCGAGAGAAATTTCGACGCATCAGTAATTGATTCAGAAGGAAGCCGTGTGTCACAACCCACCTCCGTCATTGTTAAACGAAGGGGTCGGGCTTTCAAATAGAGTTTCGTCATTTGAAATCCCCGAATCCGTCAACCTTTCCGCCGGACCCTGAATCCAGCGAGTCAATGAAACGTGCAATGGTCTTTTCAGAGTCTGATCACCCTGAACGACGATAACCGTTACGCTCCAGATACCTGGAAGGTCCGGGCGAGGACTGACGACGACCGAGTATTTCCATGGCGGATCCGTGTCACCACTCAGTGCTGTCTGATCTGCCTGACCTGGCTCGGCAATCTGAAAGGAGGATGCATCAGCATTCAGCTGATCGGCTTCTGCCTCGGCTGGCAGCGTATCCGGCAGCACAGCCAAAAGTGGAGCAGCGGATACTGGTTCGAGCGGCCTGAGTCCAAGCAGCAGCTCGTTCAGCGTATTCTCGCACAGCTGCAGTGCTTCGGAACGCAGTTTTGCCCGAACAGACTGTTCTCGGCCCATTCCCGCCAGACGAGACAGCACAACTGCACTTCCCATCAGGATGGCTGTCGCGATCAGTACTTCCAGAAGAGAGAATCCTCGCCGACGAAAGTACGGGTTTCGCCCCGCAGGTCGTTTAATGGACCGATCATGTCGGCGTGCTGTCAGTCGGCGAATCATTGAGGTGATTCCGCTGACGACGTGGGTGCGGATGGTAACGGATTGCCGGCCGGCGAACTGTTATTCACGCTGGCGGACGCCTGCTGCTGAGTGAGCGACTGTGAGCCGGACAGGCGAAATGGTGCGGACCAGGAAGCCGCACCGGTTAGGCCTCGAAGATGAATATCAGCAGCAAAGTCCCGGCTGCCCTGAATCCGCAATACGGTTTCCTGTGCGCGGCCTGTGGGAAGAAAGATAATTGGTCGCGACGAAGCACGAGTCACATTGTCAGCAGAAGAACCAGCAGCATTGATCGAAGTCTGCTCAATGTCGTTCAGCAATTCCTTGCTGCCTGCGGAGGATAGAAAACGAGTTCCGGCCGGGAGGACATTCGTCAGCACCGTCTGTCGTCCGGGAAATTCGGATGCGGTTGCATCTCTGACATCTCCTGAGGCATCTCCTGACGCATTATCGGATAAGTCTCGCAGCGAATTATTGGGGTCGGAGGAATCGGCGGAGTTCACGCTCAGACCAGACGGAGTGGCTGCAGCTGCGTCGGACTCCTCGATTACGGTCAGCGAAGCGCCCGCCATGGATTGGCCGAACGACGATTCAACCCGAAGGATTGTGTACTGAGCTCCCCCGGGTTCAAAACGAAACTCGACCACCCTTCCTTCACGAATAGCGGTTGAGCGTGCTTTAGCGAGGGCTGCCTGGATCTGTTTTGCTGCGGCCCTGAGACGGCTCTTGTCTAGTGGAGCCTGCAGGGATGGAAGTGTCATCGCGGCCATGACGGCCAGTACCGCCATCGCGATCAGGAGCTCAAGCAGCGAATAGCCATAACGAACATGACAGGGGGCAAGGGCACGCGTTCCAGCCCGATGGCCGGAACGCAGTGTCGGCTGCCCTGAAAATTTACTGTCGCGGTTAGCCTGATGAGACTTCAATTCGTCATCGCTTCCGATGTCTGTTCTTCAGAATTTCCGGAGCCGTCACCTGTCCAGCTGATAATGTCATCCGGTGTATTTTCCTGACCATCAGGTCCGAATGACCAGATGTCCGGAATATTGATTTTGTTGTGTGTCGGGGGATACTCATACGCATACGTATTACCCCATGGATCACGGGGCAGAGTTTCGGTTTTCAGGTATGGTCCGTCCCAGCTGGATCCGGCTTCCTGAGTAGCAACAGCGGATTCGCCTGAAGAATCGTCCGATACCGGAGCTTCCGTTGATAACGATTCCGATTCGGAACCCGCTCCCTCAGTACCAGGTTTGGCGACCAGTGCGGCGAGTCCTTCTTCTGTCGACGGGAACTTATTCATGTCGACGGCATACTTTTCCAGCGCTGACTGGAACATTCCAATCTGTGTCTTCACTGCATTGATGTCGGCCTTCTGCTTGCTGCCAAGCAGTCGGGGACCGATGAGTGACACCAGCAACACCAGAATTGCCATGACGATCAGCAGTTCTGTCAGAGTGAAGCCGCGGCGTACGGTGATGTTTCCTGTAGTTCTGTTTCGAATTTTCATGTCAGCAATTTTCACATTTCTCTCCTTGAATAAAAGGCCCGCCTCAACGCACAGTCACATGGATCATCATCCGGTGGTCCTGTGCCGTGTGTCAGCTCATTGAAGTACTCATTTCAAACACAGGCAGTAACAATGCCACAATGACAAACAGGACAGCACTGCCCATGACCATCAGCAAAGCCGGTTCAATCAGTCGCACCATTGTGTCCAGCTGACGAGCCACTTTTTTATCGATCCCGTCAGCAATATTTCCAAGCACACGTTCCAGATTATTCGCCTCTTCTGCGATGCTGATCATGGCCATAATACCGGGCGGGATCAGGCCACACTTCGACAGCGGCGAAGACAAAGTTTCACCGGATGAGATGTTCTCAGCAGACTGACGAATAGCCTGTCCCAGAACAACGTTTCCGGCGGAATCGCTGCTGATCTCCAGGGCCTTCAGAACAGGCACACCGTTTCGCAGCAGAGTTCCCAGAATTCGGCAGAACCGGGACACGGCACTATTCAGAACAATCGGTCCGAAAACAGGAACTTTGGTTTTAACACCATCCAGCAGCTGACGACCAGCCACTGACGCCGCCCAGCGTTTGGCTGCTGCAAAAGCGCCGAAGGCTGCCAGGGCGACAAGCCAGCCAAAACGACCGAGAAAATCACTCAGCCACAGCAGCACAACGGTCGCTCCGGGTAGAGTTCCTTCACGTTCCAGCTGAGCGAACAGGTCTGAAAACTTCGGTACAAAAAACACAATCAGGACCAGCGTGACAGTGGAACCGGCCACCGCCAGAAATGCCGGATACGCCATGGCCCCGCGAATCTTTGCACGCAATTCCTCCTGCCGTTCAAGAAACTCGGCGGTCTGCTGCAGTGCTGCTTCGAGGAACGCTCCCTCGGTGCCAGCTCGGATAATGGACAGGGTAAGTTCGCTGAAAACGTCCCGATGAACGCCCATGGCCTCATGAAGCTGTTTGCCTTCGGCCACCCGCCCGCGAACATCCGCCAGAACTTCTTTTAGTCGATCATGCGTTGACTGCTGAGCAAGCAGGTCCAGCGCCTGCAGCAGTGGAACTCCATTCGTCAGCAGGTCGGACAGCTGGGTGAGAGTTGCCGCGAGGATCTCTGCACTAATCGCTCGATTCCACCGCAGGGTCATGGCCGACTTTTTTACCGGCGCCACGTTCATGGGGAACAATGATCGCTGGTTCAGAAGAGCCATGACATCGTTGCGCGAGTCGGCGGAGATCAGGCCTTTGACATCCTGCCCCGTCATTGTTCGAGCGGTGTATGCAAAGTCAGGCATGGAAGACTATTCAGCCTTTGTCACTCGCAGTACTTCTTCAATACTGGTCAGACCTCGAGCCACTTTGATCCATCCGTCCTGTCGCAGAGTTCGCATCCCGGCTGCAAGAGCGGCCTTGCGAATCTCGTTCGTCCCCCGGCGTTCGCTTGCAAGTACCCGAATTTCGTCGTTTGCCTTGAGCAGCTCGTAAATACCAAGTCGTCCGGAATACCCTGTGCCGCGGCATGCTCGGCAGCCACGAGCCTGATAAATGGGCTGGCCGGCCGTGTATTCTTCAATAGGAAAATCAGGAGGCACTTCATCGTGCGAAGGCATAATGGCCTCGCGACAATGCTTGCACAAAGTTCGCACAAGACGCTGAGCCATAATTCCTTCCAGCGTACTGCTGATCAGAAATGGCTCGACTCCCATATCTGCCAGCCGCATAAAGGCACCGGCCGCGTCATTGGTGTGCAGAGTACTGAAGACCATATGTCCCGTTAGTGACGCCTGGACGGCATTCTCTGCCGTTTCAAAGTCTCGAATTTCTCCGACCAGCACCACATCCGGGTCATGTCGAAGAATACTTCGCAGACATGCGGCGAACGTCAGCCCTACCTTGTGGTTCACCTGAATCTGATTGATGCCCTCCAGCTGATATTCAATCGGATCTTCGGTCGTAATGATCTTGTTGCGTTCACTTCGAATTTCGGCCAGTGAGCTGTACAGAGTGGTCGTTTTTCCGGATCCCGTCGGGCCGGTGACCAGAACAATTCCGTGCGGCAGTCGAATGAGTTCCCGGAAGCTCTCACAAACATCGTCTTCCATTCCGATGCCGGAAAGACTGAACTTCATGGCGTCCTTGTCCAGGACTCGCATCACCACGCCTTCACCATGCAGCATCGGGATAATTGAAACGCGAATATCAACTTCACGCCCTGAGACTCGAAGCTTAATTCGTCCATCCTGAGGAACTCGCTTTTCTGCGATATTCAGCCTCGCCATGATCTTCAGCCGACTCAGAATGGCGGCCTGGAAGCGATTGAGCTCCGGAGGAACCGGCTGATTCTGAAGCACTCCGTCAATGCGATAACGAATCTTCATCCCTGACGCCTGGGCTTCCATATGGATATCACTGGCACGAGCCTGAACGGCTTCTGTCAGAATATCATTTACCAGACGCACAACCGATGCCTGCTGTGCCATCGCAGCCGCTTCGGATTCTTCGAAACTCAGCTCCCCGAGGATCTCAATTTCATCCTCGTCACCTGCCGCCTGAGCCATCAGACCATCCAAAGTCTGAGCACCGACTCCCAAATGGGTCTTGATGACCGTCGCGACCTCGTGGGGAAGAGCAATCGCCGTGGTGACAAATAATCCCGTCGCTGCAGACACCGCATCCGCGGCCTGAACGTCAAAGGGATTGCTCAACACGATCCGAATACCAGTTTCCGATCGCTGAATCGGAAAAATGCCGTGGCGATGTATCAGCCGAACCGGAAAACCTTCGAGAACCGACTTGTCGATCGTCTCTTTGGAGAGATCCACCACCGACATCGCCATCGACTGACCAATGGCCTGAAGCGCCTGAAGTTCTGTGGAAAATCCATATTCGTCCGCAAACGACTGAAGCGAGTTTCCATTCGCCAGAAGTCGCTGAGCACGATCCAGATCGACAGAAGATAAACGCCGGGGCGCATCCGGTTGCGCGACGGAACGCGAACGGTAAGCAATACTCATGGAAATGTCCGAACTGTGCCGAATTGGTGGGTGTTTTGCTCGGCGGGTGGGAATTCGGTAGGTTGCCGGCATTCAACTCATTTGGCAGCCGACAAATGCGAATCTTACGTATCTTAGAGCCCAGGCACACTTGATTCAAGAGTTCTATGGGATCTGGGAAGTGTACACAGAGTTTTCCTTAATTCCTGCAATATCGGCCAGCAAGCCCGCTTGTATTGCTCAACAAGCCCACTTTTTGCCAGGAACCAGCCTTTTTCAGTCTGTTCGCCTCCTGCCGCAGGCGGGGGTGTACACAAGCTACGATTCTTTTTTATAACCCTTAAACAGTCTTCGTTCAATACGCGGGCTGTAAGGTGTCCAGGCGGAGTCGCCATTCATGTCGTCTTCGATGGCGCGAGTAAATTCGTGCAGACGAGCATCAAGATTATCAATTTGATGCAGAGCAATGGCTTCCGGCGTCATTGGGACTCGGGCACTTCCGAATTCCAGATTGCCGTGGTGGCTGAGGATCATGTGTTTCAGCCTGAGAACAGCTTCCTGAGAAACGGACTGGCCTCCCAGTTTTGCTCGTGTCAGAAGCAGTTTTTCGTTCAGAATTTCGATCGCAATGTTCATATGGCCAAGCAACTGTCCTTCATCGGTATAGGCGAGATTCGGATCCCAGGAGAGTTCCCTGACTTTTCCGAGGTCGTGCAGGAGCACTCCAAGCAGCATCAAATCCCGGTTAAGAGCCGGATAAAGGCCGCAAATCCGGTCGGCCACTTCCGCCATACTTACAATATGTTCAATCAGTCCGCCATGATAGGCATGGTGTGCCTTGACGCCGGCGGGCGCGATACACAAATCATTAACGAGGCCCTCATCTTCCATAAAACAGTCTGAGAGAGCCTGGAGTTGCGGATCCTGCAGAGTCGACATCAGCTCGCGAAGCCGCACGAGAAGCGGGCCTGCGCTCGTCTGTGGCTGTACTCGAAAATCGTCAGGATTACAGCCGGAGGTCGGCACATGGTCGATTTGCGCGACAATCATCTGCAGGCCGCCCTGATACACCTGTACCTTGCCGCGAACGCGAACAAGATCGCCAATTCCAATGTCCTGAACACTGTCTTCCGTGACATTCCACATCAAACCGCTGATGATTCCGCTTTTGTCTCGCAGTGCTGTGAGCAGATAAAGATTGGCATTTCGATTCGCACGCAGCTGTTTGTCAGCCAGCAAAAAGATTTCATTGACGGAATCACCGTCTTTCAGGTCCCTGACAAAAGTACGAGGCATCGGCGAGCTTTCAACCGGGCATAAATACAAAAAAAGATCAGATTCGTGGTTCAGCGACATCACACTTGCCGGATCTTACGTGCGTGATTCGCTGACAACAACTGCCCTGCGACCCTGAATGCCCGCGTGCCGGAAAACAGCCCCGCTTTCTCCGGACGTATAATTTGAAGGAAACCTGAGCCTTAACTATGGCGCGGTATTGCAATTGAGTGCCAGTCCTGGCTGAACCGATGTTTGCTGTTTCCGCAGCTTTGCTAGAATCCCGCCTTGAACTTACCCGCAGTTCCCATCAATAGAAGACTACGGGAACAATCCGAAGGCTGAATTTTACCGCCCTGCTCTCTTTGATTTTTTTCACGACTCCTGTCTCAAGGTTTGATATGCGCTGGTCACAATCGTTTATTCCCACAATGAAGGAAGTGCCTGCAGAAGCAGAAGTGCCCAGCCATCAGCTGATGCTGCGGGCCGGTTTAATTCGGCAGCTGATGGCAGGAGCGTACACATACCTGCCACTTGGTTATCGGATTGTTCGCAAAGTGTCCGAAATTGTCCGACAGGAAATGGATCGCGCGGGTGCCATCGAGCTGTTCATGCCAGCATTGCAGCCCATCGATATCTTTGAACGTACGGGCCGTCGGGAGGCGTTTGGCAACGTCCTGTTTAACTTCGAGGTGAAGCGAGGTGACCGTCGCCTGCATCTGGCTCTTGGTCCAACTCATGAAGAAGTGATCACTGATCTGATGGCCAAACACATCAGCAGCTATCGTCAGCTGCCGATCACGCTGTATCAGATTCAGACGAAGTTTCGAAATGAGGAACGTCCGCGTTTCGGCGTATTGCGGACAAGCGAGTTTCTCATGAAGGACGCTTACAGTTTTGGAACATCCATTGAGCAGCTGAACGCAGCGTATGATTCCATGTATCAGGCATATTGCCGGATCTTCGAACGCTGCGGCCTGAAGTATCTTCCGGTTGAAGCGGAAAGTGGTCCCATCGGCGGCGATGCGTCTCACGAATTTATGGTGCCTGCAGACAATGGGGAAGACTTCGTCGTTCACTGCCCCGGCTGCGGTTACGCGGCTAACCAGGAACGCGCTGATACCGGACGTCAGTCCGCAGTACTTCAGCCTGTAGCTGGCAGCTCAGCGCCTGTTCGGGTCGCAACACCAAACGCCGGAAGCATCGAGCAGGTCAGTCGTCTGCTGAAAACGGATGCCACCTCATTCATTAAAACTCTGATCTATGTGGCGGACGGAAAGCCGGTTGCCGTATTGCTGCGAGGTGACCATACAGCCAATGAAGGAAAGATTCGACGGGCGGCAAAGGCCACAGTCGTTGAACTTGCCGATGAGGCGACGATCCTGAAAGTTACAGGAGCTCCTGTTGGTTTTGCCGGACCGATCGGTATCAAATGCGACTGCCTCATTGACCACGATGTGGCAAAGATTTCGTCGGCCATTACCGGCGCCAACGAAAAAGATGCTCATCTGACCGGCGTCATCCCGGGAACGCACTTTGCCGTGCAGGGAACATTTGACCTGCGCAATGCTGAATCCAAAGATCCCTGTCCAAAGTGCAGTGGAACACTGGAAATCGTGCACGGCATCGAAGTGGGCCATGTCTTCAAACTGGGCACCAAATACAGCGTCTCCATGGACGCCCGATTTGTGGATGCACAGGAGCAGTCGCATCCAATTATCATGGGCTGTTATGGAATCGGGGTGACTCGCGTCGTGGCTTCAATCGTGGAAACCTGCCACGACGAGAACGGCATTATCTGGCCTCTGGCCGTGGCCCCCTATTCAGTCGAAGTCATTCCTCTGAATGTTACTGATGCCGAGGTAATGAAAATCAGCAATCAGATTTATAACGACCTGTCGGCCGTCGGAATTGATGTTCTGATGGATGATCGGGATCAGCGGCCCGGATTCAAGTTTAAAGACGCCGATCTGATCGGGATTCCTCTTCGCATTACCATCGGAGGCAAGGGACTGGCTGAAGGCATTGCCGAAATCAAATGGCGAACGGAACCAGATGCAAGAAAGGTTCCTCTGGCCGATGCCGTAGGCTACGTAAAGGATCTGATCGCAGAAAAAATGATGGGTTAGTCTGGCTGGCGAATGAGAGGATTTTAAAAATGGTCTGTACACATCTTAGTGAACTTTATCAGCTTTGCGAAAAGCATCAGTTAAGGCTGGGCGGATCTGATTTGATTCGTCTGGTCTGCAAACAGTGCGATCAGGAGGAGACCTGTCCGTCTGTACTTATGGACGAATACGATGCCGCTCATCCGGACCATGAACCTCCCTCGCCTCAGGATCGCCCGGAAAAAGGCAGGTAACACGTAGCGGCGTCTCTCCGAGACTCGCCACGTAGCGGCGTCTCCCCGAGACGCCAGACCAGCGAGTCTCTGTCACGTAGCGGCGTCTCCCCGAGACGCCGGGATTCGCGAGTCTCGGAGAGACTCGCCTACGTGGGGCCATCTCAACGCCGGGATGATGTTGCGTTAAGCCCTGGTTTCCGTCATGGGTAAAATCCCTCGCTGTTGCTGAAACGCAACACCAACATTGCTCTTTTCCGACGGGTCGGGAAGTTTGAGGACATCCTCAGGCTGGAATGGAGGGTAGATTTCTGATGACTTTCATCTGTTTCAAAACTCTCCAGCGTGTTCGGTTAAAATGGTGGAATTGGTTTCCCAGGCCACTCAGGATGCTCAGAACGCAGAATTCAGCCACCGAGTGCACTCACAGAACTCGGCAGCCGATGGTCTGTCCGACGTACCGACAGTGTCCGTGCCTGGATGGCTGACACAGGTTTCGACGGTGACTGGCGACTTTGAGATTCCCGAACTTCCTCTTCAAACGCGAATCTTCAAGCGAATGCTGGATATCGCAGGAGCCAGCCTGTTGCTGGTACTGACGCTGCCCGTCCTTCTGATGTCTTCCGCCGCCATTCGCCTGACGTCACCGGGGCCTGTCTTTTTTTTCCAGACAAGAACGGGCATCAATCAGCGTCGACTGCGGCCGTGGAACCCGGAGGCCATGCCCATTGCTGACTGCCGTCGACGGCAAAAGAACTTTGGCAGGCCATTCACGATCTATAAACTTCGGACCATGCATCACAGCGATCAGCCGCAATGCCCGGCACAGGCTCTGCCGGACGATGTTCGCGTAACAACCGTGGGAAGATTTCTGCGACGATTCCGGATCGATGAACTTCCACAGCTGGTGAATGTGATTAAGGGCGACATGTCACTGGTTGGCCCTCGTCCCGAATGTGTCGAATACATGGAATCGCTTTCTCTCCAGATTCCCGGCTACCTCGATCGGCTGGGGCTGAAACCGGGACTGACAGGTGTTGCTCAGATCGAAAATGGTTACGCCAACGACCTCGACAGTTACCAGCGCAAGATTGCCTACGATCTAATGTACCTGCGGAATTGCTGCGTGATCAACGACCTGAAAATCCTGGTACGAACCGTCAAAGTTGTTTTGACAGGTTTTGGAGCAATCTGATCACGAGTCGGATTCGCGTTATCTGCGGTTCATCCGGTGAAATTTTTTACCGCTTTATGGTTGTGAGCGTCGTTGAACATGTGAAAAATTCCAGCTAACTGCCGAAAACAACAACGCAGTTCTCCGATGCGCATCTGGAATCGTTGAGAACCACGACAGCATTTCGGAACTGATGTCAGGCAAATCGCTGTGCAATTACTCGGATATGCCCCGGCTTTCCGCAGTGAGTCCGGATTCGTTTCCCACGAATTCCTGCAAAATCGCCATCTCTTTAAGGAATATCCGACAGGATTCGTCAATCTGTGGACTTTTACTGTTGATGCGTTCCCGATGACAACTTACGGAACCATGCGTGAGAGCCTGTTTGTGTTCCGTTGATTTATTTTCGTTTGAGTTTGTTCTGATCCGAGAGGGAAGATTTATGCAGTGCTACCATCGAAGGATTCCCTTGTTCCTGTCGGCCGTGTTTGTTCTGGGGTTAGCGCGAGCCGACGCCGGATTCATACTGCAGTCCGCCTCTTTCGGCGGGAACACCTACCACCTTGTCGCCGAAAACAGCCTCGGAGAGCGGATTACGTGGGGGAATGCTGAGGCGTTCGCCGTAACGTTAGGCGGGCACCTCGTCACTGTGAACGACGCAGCAGAGAATGACTTCCTGCTGACCACGTTCCAGGCGTTGGCCAACGCATCCAAGGCGACGGCCCACCCTTTCGGCGGGCTGCTGTCGATGTGGATCGGGTACAACGATGCGGGGGCAGAGGGGAGCTTCCTCTGGTCTGGTGGCGGGGGGACTGGATATTCGAACTGGGCGGCCAGCGAGCCATTCGGTGGAGCTCCCGACGAGGACTTTGTGGCGATCCTGGCGACCTCGGAATTCGCCCTCGCCGGGGAGTGGCATGATGTGGTGTCCGATTTCCGATTCAACGACGTGACCTACGGGCTGGTCGAGGTTTCAAACGCTATTGCAGTTCCAGAGCCGGGGAGCCTGGTGCTGCTAACCGGCGGAGCGACCTTGCTCTACGGTTGTGGATGGGTGCGAGGACGTTTTCGGAGACGCCGAACCAATTTGACTGCCTTGTAATCCTTTCACCTGGAGGTCTGGTGGCGGGATGGTTAGGCTGCCGAAACTGAAGTTAACGAATTGATATGCCGAAGTATCGTTCCTGAGGCCGATCGTAAATCCGGTCCAGGTCTTTCTGCCCAAAAAAAATTTCTGCCAGCGAAAGTTAGCGTGATCGAAACGGCCCTTTGCAATTTATCGTTGAGCCACGAAATCAACGGCCGGCCAGATAAACGGCCCGCGAGCCCCCCGGAAAAGTGCTCGCACATGCCCAGACTCTTCAGTATACTGCTGGCATAAATTGCTTATCCCTCCCAAAATACGTGTCGTAACAACTTTACGATTCCCGCCGTATTACGTTCACCGAGAACTTTCATGGAAACAACATCGTCGCGATTACCAGTTTTTTGCTGGTTTTCGTCTTTACGTTGTCCACTGGCGACTTTGGCACTGATCGTTGTGCTGGCTGGTGCCTCCGGAGTGAATGGCCAGGAAGCGACCTCCGGTCAGGAAAAACCGCCTTCTGCGGTGTTGCCGGAAGCGGTTGCGCCGGAAGTGGATTATGGACGATTGGCTGAGCCGGTGGTGGCTGATTCGCTGGGGCTGAATGATCAGCAGAAGACCAGTGTGCAGGAGATTCTAACTGCACGGGACGCGGGTCTTTCAACGGCGGAAGAATCAGCGAAGGCTGCCATCAGAGCTGATGCCAGTGGTAAACTGTCGGCCCTTTTGACCGCCGACCAGCAGCGATTGCTTGTCTCTCTGTTTACCGAAAAGGTACTGCGTTTTAATTTTCGGTATCAGAAGTGGGCCGAAGTGCTCGACTGGGTGGCACGCGAAGCTGACCTTTCTCTGGTGATGGATACTCCGCCGCCAGGAACGTTTCACTACTCTGACTCAAAGAACTACTCGACGACTGAAGCCATTGACCTGCTGAACGGCTGGCTTCTTACCAAGGGGTTTACTCTGGTACGTCGGGAACGGATGCTGATGTGTCTGGATCTGAAAGGAGGACTGCCGGAGGGAGCGATACCGTCGGTAACGCCCAATGAACTGCCAGCTCGTGGGCGATTCGAATTTGTGAGCGTTCTGATTCCACTGGAAGGTCGTCCGCCTGAAGCCGCTCTTGCGGAAGTGAAGCCATTGCTGGGAACCTATGGTAAAGCCGAAGCACTTGCTCAGACGCAGCAGCTGCTGGTTTTTGACACTGCCTCCAACGTGCGTGTCATTCAGCAGATCGTGCAGAAGGTACCGCTTCCTGCGAAGCCGGGGGCGCCGCGGCCTGATCCCCCAAAGCCTCAGCTGATTGTGTATCCCATCCAGCATGCCAATCCGGTTCAGGCGGGCGAAGTGCTGAAGCAGATCGTTCTGGGCGTCGTGGTGGTTGACGAGAAGGCAAAGCAGATTTCCGTGAACGCGGTTCCGGATGAGCAGCTGAAAGCAAAGACCATTATCGAGCAGCTTGAGTCCAATCAGGGACCAAAGACACAGCAGGAACTTACTCTGTATCCGATCAGTACGGCTGACAGTGAACAGCTGCTGGCCACCATGAAACTGGTCTCACCGCAGGCTCAGTTTCGAGTGGATGCCGCCTCGCAGCGACTGGTGGCATGGGCGACTGCGGTGGAACATCAGACGATATCAGAAGCTCTGCAGAAACTTGCGACAGAACAGGGGAGTACCGGAACTCGACAGCTTCAGGTTTATGCTCTGACAAAAGTTGAACCGACGGCAGCGGCGGCCGTTCTCAGTACTCTTCTGCCCACAGCGCGCATTACCGTCGATATTCGCAGTCGGAGTCTGATCGCGGTCGGCACTCAAAATGACCATCAGGCCATCAGCGCGCTGGTGGAACAGCTTGGAGCCGAAGCCGAAGCGGCGAGAACTGCTGCAGACCTGCGGACCTATCCGATCGAATCGGCTCAATCGTCCACCGCCGTGACTTTGCTGGCGACGACGGCTCCGGAAGCGAAAGTCACGCCGGATCCGATTGGTCGAAGGCTGCTGATCATGGCAACACCGGAAGACCATCAGCGAATTGAACAGCTGATCAAATCCATCACAGTCAGCGGAGAAAACGGACGACGGCTGGAAATCTATCCGGCCCGCGACATTGATACCAGCAGTGTTACTTCCCTGCTGACAACTCTGGCTCCGCAGGCAGCCGTGACTGTCGATACGGTGAATCGTCGTATGCTTGTGATCGCCTCCGCAGATGATCACCAGACGGTCAATGATGTGCTTGAGCAGGTGCGTGGTGATTCGACGAGCAGCGGTCCGGAACTGAAGTCTTATGCGTTGAAACCCAAAATCACCGCGGCGTCTGTCACCAGCCTGCTCGCCAGCCTTGTACCACGAGCCACTGTGACACCTGACGAAGCCAGTCGGCGTCTGCTGATTTCTGCATCCACCAGCGACCATGCGATTATTGCTCAGGTAATGGAACAGGTCGAAATGGCAGGTGGCGGTGAACTTCCGGAACTGCGCTTTTACCCGCTTGAAAAGGCCGACGGGACCACACTTGTCACGATTCTGCGTGCCATGGTGCCGACTGCTCAGCTGACACATCAGCCTGAAGCCAGAAGGCTCTCCGCAGTGGCGGTGAATACAGATCATCTGGTCATTGCAAAGACAATTCAGCAACTGGAGGCGGCCAGCGCAGAGTCTGAAAAACGAGTCCTGAAAATTTATGATGTCACGGCAGCACAGCGAACACGTTTTCAGTCCATTTCATCGCAGCTGGCTGCGGAACTTCCTGGCATGCAGGTGATCGTCGATGCTCAGCCGGAAGAGCTGGCCATCTGGGCGACTCCTTCGCAGCAGACGGTACTCAGTGAAGTTCTGGCTCAGCTGCAACGAACGATACCAGCCGAACAGCAGGCCAAACTGATTGTCTACCCACTGAAGAAAGTTGACCCTGCAAGTGTTTCAGCAATCCTGACGACTCTGTTTCCTGATGCGAAAATCACTGTGGATGCAAAGTTACGACGTCTGACGATCCATGCGAAGCCCGCAGTTCATGAATCGATTGGGGCAGCGATTGAGCAGCTGGATACCGATATTCCTGCTGAAAAGGAAATCCGACTGATGGTGTACCCGGTTGGAGGATTGAATTCAGCGACTGCACTGAGTCTGATCAAAGAAGAATTGCCGGATGCGATCGTGATTCCCGACACAACGGCCGAGACTCTGATTGTGAGAGCTCGTCTGGAAGATCAGCAGCGGATCGCTGAGCTGCTGGACAGTCTGCGATCATCGGCCTCACCTCTGCAGGAACGTCTTGCCGTCTCTTATCCGTCCGTGTTCAGCGATCAGATCCGGACAACGGAATTCTTTGCTTCCGCATTTCCGAAAGCCAGAGTTGTAATGGATGCGGCGAAACGGCGGATGACCGTCTGGGCAACGCAGTCAGAGCATGAACAAATCCGCGAAGCGGTAGCAGGTATGGCGGCCCCGGAGGACGGACGGTCGCTGCAGATCTTTGAAACTGAGGGAATGAACGCCGCAACACTCAGTCAGCTGCTGGCATCTTCACTGCCAGAAGCGTCTTTTGTGCAGGCAGGCAGCGGGCGATCCGTCATGGCATGGCTCGATGCAGCGCAGACAAAAACTGCACACGCCATTCTGCAGAAGCTCAAAGAATCCGAATCGCTGAATGGCGAAAAATCACTGGAATTTTATTCAATTGAAGATCTGGGACCATCCGTGACCACGATCCTTTCCCGGGCGGTTCCCAATGCCGGCATCAGTCCCGGAGCGAAATCCAGTCAGCTGGCAATTGTTGCATCGGCATCGGAGCACGAGCAGATTCGCCAGCTGCTGGCTCAGCTTGAACAGACAAAGTCGTTTCCGCCGGAAAAACTTCTGACAGTGCACGATATTGGAGGTGTCAGCCCGGCTGCAGTCCAGCAGGTCCTGCAGCCTCTGATGGACAGTGATGTGCAGGTAACGGTTGATCCATCGGGGCGCCAGTTGTTTGTGCGAGCTATTGCCGATAAGCAGGAACGCATCGGAAATGTGATCAAACAGATAACCGGTAGTCTAAAGGAAAGCAGCCAGCGTCTCACAAAAACCTATGTGGTGGGACAACCGAACGCTGATGAAGCTCAGGAAGTGCTGGTGGCGCTCTATCCTGACGCAAAAATTGTGTCTGATTCGGACCGCAAGCTGATTGTCGCAACGGCGCTGCCTGAACAACATGAGACGATAGAACTGATTACCAGTCAGATGAGAGGCGCGGCGCTTGATGGAGATCGACCGGCTCCGAAGATCTACTCGCTGAAGAATGCGGATGCGAACGAAGTACTTTCGCTTCTTCAGTCAACCTATTCCCGGTTCGAGGGTGTTCGACTTTCTGTGAATGAGTCGACCGGTCGTCTGGTTGTTGTCGCTCGCAATGATCAGCACGAGGCGATTGCTGAACTCATTCAACAGCTGGATGACGAGCCGGGTGACGGTCAGCCGCAGGAGCTTGCTGTATTCAGGCTGCGACAGATGGATGGGAGGGCGATACAGGAGGCCCTGGAGCCCCTGCTTCCAAAATCGGCTCAGGTTACCGTCGATCGGGTCGGCAGTCAGATGTTTGTGAGCGGTCCGGCATCGGAGATGGTCGCGATTCGTAAGCTTGTTGAACAGGTACTGGCACCAGCTGCGGGAGAAAACGGCGGCCTGATCACACACACTTATCGCATGATGCCCAATGAAGCGGATGAGGCTCAGGAAGCGCTGCAGGCTCTCTTTCCGGATGCTATTCTGGTGACCGACGACGGGGATGAAGTTCTTGTGGCCACTGCGACTCCCGAACAGCACGTTACGATTCAGACTATCGTGTCAGAAATGTCCAGCGTCGCCGGAAATTCCGAAAGCGGACCGCGAGCACAGGCTTACCCGTTGACTCTGGCAGACGGCCAGAGTGTTGCTCAGGCACTGCAGGGACTTTTTGGGCGACGTGATGACGTGCGGGTGTCATTCGATTCAAAGTCGAATTCGCTGCTCGTCGTGGGTCGAACGAAGCAGCATGAAACTGTGGCCAGACTGCTGGAACAGCTGGAACAGTCGGATAAGACTTCCGGTCCCCGTCGTCTGGAAATTTATTCTCTGAAGAACGTGGACAGTACGGCAGCCGTGCAAATGGCAGAAGGTGTGCTCAAAGTCATTGACCCGGCAGCGAAAGTAACTTACGAACGACAATCCAGACAACTCGTCGTGACAGCCACTGAAGAAGGTCAGGAAAAAATTCGGGAAGCAGTCGATCGATTTGAAAAGCGTGATCAGCGCGTGGTGGATGTGATCCAGTTGCGATATCTGAGTGCCACTTCGGCACAGATATCTCTGGAAGGAATTTTTAACGACGGTTTGTCTGGATTCGATGACCGACCCCTGTTTCAGGCGGATGATGATACTCAGCAGCTGATGGTTCGCGCATCGCCCGATCAGATGCAGGAAATTCGATCATTGTTAAGGAAGATGGGAGAAACAGGTCTGTCTGTCGGGTCTGATGATCCGTCTTCGCAGGGCCGCCTGCGAGTTATCCCGGTGACCGGCGATGTAGACATGACCCTCCGGCGAATCCAGGATCTGTGGCCCAAAATTCGTCGAAATCCCGTGCGTGTTCTGTCTCCATCTGATTTGCCTGTCGATGAGCCTTTACCGGCAAATCGACTGCCGGCGGCACCGTCGCAAAATGGTCAGTTCTCAATTCCCGCTGAAACTCTGGATGAAGCGGCGAATCAATCCCACATCGCTGATGAAACGACTGAAAATTCGGGGGTGAACTCCGCTGCGAATACGGCTGAGAATACTCCGACACAGGAGTTGTCCGCTCAGGAGCTTCCTGAGGTGATTGTGGTTCCGGGTATCGATCGAATCACCATTTCATCGGATGATCAGGATGCTCTGGATCAGATGGAAGCATTGCTGAGAGCTGCGTTTTCAAAACCGACTCAGGGGCGCAATCGGGATTTTGCTGTTTATCAGCTCCAGAATGCTGGCGCCGATGAGGTGGCGAAAACTCTGCGATCCGTCTACGAAAGTCGAGCCGGACTGCTGGCGTTTGATTCTGTGGTTTTGGTACCCGAGCCCCGCATGAATGCTCTGATCGTTTATGGAAGTCGAACGGACCGGGAACGAATTGAACACCTTCTGGAAATTCTGGACACCGAAAAACTGCCGGATACAGCGAGAGCGTTCAGGACGGAAGTGATCCCGGTGAAATACACAAATGCGTCTCAGATTGAAGTGGTGATTCGAGGAGTCTATCGGGCAGAAATGACGGCTGGCGGCAGTCGGCAGTCGATTGAAATTCCGACCGGTATTCCAGCGTCCGTTGCCAGTGTGATTCGTCAGATCAATGCAGCCGCATCATCTCCACTGCTGACGGTTGAGGTTCAGCGGGCGACGAATTCGCTGATCATCAAGGCACCTCAGGCTCTGCTGGAGGAGGTTCGTACTCTGGTGCAGGATATGGACGAAACGTCCGCCACGAATCGTTCAAGAACGGTCACTCTGGTGCCATTGAAAAAAACAAACGCCAGTCGCGTAATGCGAGTGCTGGGAAATGTTCTTGAGTGAAACACATCCAATGTTGGCATGTCGGTTCAGGCGTCTCGGCGGCAGCACCGAAGGCGTGACGTGTAAAGCCATTCTTTCGGGATGCGTTCTCTCCGTTCTTTCACTCGATGTGCTCTTCTGAAAAGAAGGTTTACCACGCGATCGACTCCACGTAGGCGAGTCTCTCCGAGACTTGCGCATTCCGACGTCTCGGAGAAACGCAGCTACGTGGCTGAAGTACGCCACCTGAAAGACACAGGAACGCTGGAGTCCTGGAAATGATCTCACAAACTCCCGAACAGATGATGATCTATAACGCTCGGCTGAAAATGCAACTGGACAACGAAGCGCGATTGTATCATGCTCGAGAAGAAGGCCTGAAAGAAGGAAGAGAAGAAGGAAGAGAAGAAGGCGAACAGATTGGTCGCATCAAGGCAATGCGGGAAGTTCTCGGTCTGCGTCCGTTCACGGCGGCTGAGTTTGCTGGCTATGATGCTGCTCAGCTGACAAGCATGGCTGACGACTTGCAGCAACAGCTTCGAGATCACAGTTCCTGAACGATCACGACGAGGGGCCGCGACGGTGCTCGGGGGGACATTGCAGTACCAGGGATGACCGCCGGTCAGTACCCAGAAGGCCTTGCTGGCTTTATTGAAATGCCCGGAGAGCCCATCACGGTGTCAAATCACAAACCGTAACTTGCCCGCTATTCAAAAGAACGCCCGGAATCCCGGACGCCGAATCAGTTTACGGCATCTTCTCGTTCGGCCAGGGAAAAGCACCGCACTGCTTCTGATCCATTGAGCGTCGCGAAGCGGGAGTCCACTTTTTACGCTGTTCCGCAACGATTGCAACTGGGCGTCTGTTGCGACTTTATTCATCCGCGAATGCCAGTTTCTCGGCAGAGGCAGATCGTCGGGTAATCACCATGAATGAACTTCGAGTTCCGAACTTCGTTTCCGGAGCTCAACTGCACTGTCGAGTTTGATGAGCCGGTTTCAAGCCGCACTGGACATCGGCTGACGTTTGGGCAGTCGGATACGAAATGAACTGCCCTGGCCAGGTCCCGGGCTGCTGGGGCGAATTGTGCCGTGGTGATCTTCCACCAGCCGATGTGTGATGCTAAGCCCCAGCCCGGTGCCCTGCCCTACCTCTTTTGTTGAGAAGAACGGGTCGAAGACATGCTGCATGGTTTCAGCATCCATTCCGCAGCCGTCATCCTGTACAACAATGTTGACCGCATCCACATGCTCGGTGACTTCGATGGAGACTGTCCCATTTGGAGCGGTTGCCTGAAGTGCATTTGCCACAAGGTTTAGAATAATCTGTTTCATCTGAGCGGAGTTGATCTGAATCATCAGCGGGTCGACCCGGTCAAACTGAATTACTCGGTCCGAGTACTGTCCGAGATGCCGCAGCATGGCAAGGACCTCATGGATGATCCGTGTGAGATCATCAAAGACCTTTTCTGTTTTTTCACCACGTGAAAAGTCGAGCAGTCGTCGAGTAATCTCACCGCAGCGGCGGGATTCTGAGCGAATCATCTTCAGACGCTCAAGAATCTCGCGAGCTTCCTCAGATTCTGTACCGACGCAGTCATACAGACGCATTTCGAGCGACTCAGATGCCATGGAAATTGCAGACAATGGGTTGTTGATTTCATGAGCCACTCCGGCAGCAAGAAAACCCACGCTTGCCAGCCGCTGCGAACGGATCAGCTGTTCGCTGCGAGCATTAACCTGCTCCTGCAGAGTTTCCTGTGCCTGCTGAAAACGGTCCGCCATACAGTTGACTCCGTCAACCAGATCATTGAATTCGTCCTGCCATCGAGTTGCGGCCGGAAGACGAAATCCAAAATCACCGTTGGCGATCCGGGTTGCCCCGCGCGAGACATTCCTGAGTGGAATGGAGATCCACTGGAAACCGAGGTAAATTGTCAGAGGATAAAGCGCTACGGCAATACTCGTGACGATTAAAATCAGTTTCAGAAGTCTGGTGGACCGACTGCGTTCCTTTTCAAGTGACGATGTCAGAAATCCGTCTTCGTACGCCGGCAGCGTATCCAGCGAGTGCTGGATACGGCTGACAATGACATGCGCTTCGAATCGCATGCGATCAAGCTGTCCGGCATCATCAGCTGTCTTTTCCGGCCTAAGCTGATTTGCCAGATAAAACAGCCGCTGCAGTTCATGACTAACAGCGTCCAGTCGACTCAGCACCAGAGGACGCTGCTGATGGAGTTCCGGTGACTGCGGCAGATCTTCAATTCGTCGTCGAAACTCTGCCAGCTCACCGATTGCCTGATCCACATGCTGCCGGTAATTGAACTGAATACGTTCGATGGACCCGGCCACGCTTTGAGGACGAGCCGGATAAAGCTGTTCGCCCACCTGACTGATCGCCCGACTGAGCTGACCGCGATCCGGGCTGCGATAAAGCAGAAACGAAAGTTCGTCCACCGCATCCTGGTGCCAGATGAGTCCCACAACACCAGCGCCGGCGAGAATCAGCATCAGCAACAGCGCAACGAAGAACCCGGAGATGAGTCGGCGTCGAATGCTGCGAACAAGAAACACGCCGACCTCCTGCCAACGTGAGCACCATGAAATCCTGCGTTAATGACAATTTTGCAGGCAAGTCGGAAGTCTATCGTTCCACTCGCGGCCCGAAAAGAGCGGAAATCGGCAAAAACGGCCACTTCCGGATATGGACTTCAAATCTCAAACGAACCGACTCCTGAAATCGGTATCGATATTGTTGACCGGTCAGAAGTGTATGCCACCCGGATTTCCGTATCAGCCGCGCTGACCTCGAGTCTTTGCGTACAGTTCTTTCATCAGCAGATCAATCGCCAGAGAACGTGACTGCAGTGCTTTTTGCCGTTTACCGCTCCGTTGAGATGACAGAGACTGACGGCTGAGAGTTGTCAGTTCGTCGAAATCCACCGACCACCCGCTGTCGCGAGCCGCCTGTACCAGTTCCCCCTGGATCTCTGCAAGATGATCGAGCAGCGCATCTGTGAGAGCGGCGGATGCTCGACGGTACGGTGAAGCGGGTGCAATTTCGCCTTCAGATGCGGCCAGTCTTGCAACACCCATTCCCAGCGAAAACCCTTCCTCCGGGCTTTCAGTGTCCTGGGGCGTAAGATTCTTCGGCCGTCGCAGTTTTCGGATCGTCAAAAAAATAAGGACAGCAGTCACGATGAGTACGGAGCCAGGGATAAAATGCTGCATCAGCAGCAGGGCTGTCCCAAACGCCAGACAGGCTGCCACGGCAAGCCATGCCAGCCTGCTTGCAAGCGGTGCATGGGGAGCAATCCTGGTAATCGCAATGGGAGTATCGTCAAAATTCCCGGAATCCCGGTCCTTCACATACCCAGGTACTTCCGGATAACTTTCCACGTCAACGACGATCACCGTTGAGTTGTCAGAACCGCCCCGGCAGTTTGCCAGATTGATGAGCAGTCGTGAAGCATCCGCTGGCGAAAGTGCACCCACGATTTGTCCGATTTCGCTGTCGGAAACGTGATTCGACAGTCCATCCGAACACAGCACCAGCCGATCACCCACCTTAACAGAAAACGGCCCCTCAATATCCACTTTCACATTGGGATCCGGGCCGATACATCGAGTGATCACGTTTCTCGGATGAAATAAATCCACGGTTGCGACGGTGGCTTTACCGAGTCGAATCATTTCCCATTGCAGACTATGGTCAAATGTCAGCTGAGCAATCTCGTCGCCGCGAACCCGATAAACCCGACTGTCGCCGATATGTCCGATCACCGCACCTTTTTCGGACAGGCTGACGGCGCTGCAGGTCGTCCCCATATCGGCGAATTCCGGGTTCTGCAAACCTCGGTCGTTGACCGCTTTATTGGCAGAAAGCATCGCGCGCCTGACTCGCTCCTGGATTGTATCCGCATCTACCCGGTAGAAAGCCTGTGGCAATGACTCTACCGTAATCCGGCTTGCCAGGTCCCCAACGGAATGTCCGCCCATGCCGTCGGCAACAACAAACAAATGACCACATCGCTGCCATTCTTCGTAGTCGGTGCACAGCCGAACAATCAGCGAATCCTGATTGGCAGATCGACGCATTCCCACGTCTGTTTTGGAGGCATACTGCACAACAGGCTGATCACTCATGTGAAAAACCTGATTCACAAAAGCCGTTGTGCAATGCACTTAAAGCGACCCGTTTCACTCGTTCCCCCTGAACGCTGCCCACGTTGAGTTCTTCACAACAGACCACGGATCGCAGTCCCGCCTGTGTGTGGAGTGGCTGCAGTGACCGTCATTTTCTGCGCTGAGTCAGAGAAATCTCTGACTCAGAACAGCTTAAAATGACAGGTGGTGAAGCGATTTGCAATCCGGAATCATGTGGGAGACAGATTTCTGCCTCCCTCCGGCAAACTCAGCGAATTTCAGGGATCGACGGAAACCGGAATTGATGTTCAGGCTGACAGCCCGTCGTTCAGAATCAGTTGCCTGATGGGCGAATTGACAGAGTCGTGTTTGGAGGCAGTTCCGTTCTTGAGCGTGGAAGGAACAGCTGTGCTTCGTTGTCAGCAAGTACACTGATACGAACGAGTTCCGCTGTGCTGTTCACGCCGAGCTTTCTGGCAGCATTTGCTCGATGCTTTTCAATCGTCTTGACACTGATTTCAAGCTCCTGAGCAATACTTTTGTTTGCCATCCCCTGCGATACCAGAGCCACGACCTGCATCTCACGGCGGGACAGGCGGCGTATCTGCTGACGAGCAGAATCGCGGCGAAGAAGCCATGCACGGTAAGCGGTTTCCTCGGACGGGTCTGTCTGAAACTGCGATCCTGTCTGATATCCACTGTTTTGTAATACAGGAAAGTTTGGTTGAATCATGAGGTCTGGCTCCGCTGATGACGTCGCATCACTTCCGGTCAATCGGGAAATGCGAATTTGCAGTTGTTCTCTTGCAGGTCGAGAGCAGCGTCTTTACCGCATCTCACTACCTCTGTTTTTCGGTGTTTGGCAAAGTGAGGTTCATGCCTCGGGCTCAAATTTCCCGTCATGCTTCAACTTGCGGGAGGTTCCCATGGAGGTTTCCAGGTAGGGAATCCTCAGCATCAGGGGCGAGCACTGTGGAATGCAGGGATGCCACTCGAATTGCGGGGAAACCCCCGCACAGGGGGTTTCCTCTCAGCCAGTCTCGCAAAGACACTCAACTGCGTGAAGGCAGGCGTACGATCAGCGGCAATTCAGCATAATGGTTTGTGCGCGATCCGGGCCTACAGAGACCAGTTCCACAGGGCGACCAACGAGCGTGCTGACCGTTCGCACGTATTCCTGTGCGGCGGCAGGAAGCTTGCTGAAGTCCGTGATACCTGAAATGTCTTCAGACCATCCTTCAACTCGACGAAGAACAGGCCGGGCCAGCGCCAGATCCTCACACCGCGAGGGAAAATCGCGAGTGACCTTGCCGTTGATCTCATACGCTTCACAAATCAGCAACTCATCAAAGCCGCTCAAAACGTCCAGAAGCGCGATGGCAATGGAATCGACTCCACTGATGCGGGCGCTGTATCGGGTCGCGACGGTATCCAGCCAGCCGCAGCGTCTTGGCCGACCAGTCACTGTTCCATACTCGTTGCCCGCCTTGCGAATTCGTTCTCCGATTTCATTATCAAGTTCGGTCGGAAACGGGCCGCCACCAACCCGGGTTGTGTAGGCCTTGACGACTCCGATCATCTTCTCGATCGCGCGTTCAGGAATACCGCTTCCACTATGAATGCCGCAGCCTGAACTGTTTGATGATGTCACGTACGGAAACGTTCCATGGTCGATGTCCAGAAGACTTCCCTGAGCACCCTCAAACAGAAGTCGTCGACCCTGTTCAAGTGCATCCAGCAAAAAAGCGGTGGTGTCAGCCACCATAGGACGCAGTCGGTCGGCACACGCCGAATATTCTTCGATAATCTGGTCTGAGTTCAGCTTTGGTCCTTCCGGATCCAGAGCATCAAGCAGCAGTTGTTTCATGGGGACGATTTCGCGTACTTTCGCGGCAAATATGTCCCGATGGATCAGATCGCCAATTCGAATCGCATGGAATCGCCCAACCTTTTCCCGGTAACACGTGCCAATCCCTCGCATCGTGGTACCGATCGCCGAACCACCTCGAGTCTTTTCGAATGCCGCCTCTTCCAGCAGATGCCACGGGCAAATCACGTGAGCCCGATCACTGATCATCAGCCGATTAGCGCAGTCCTGGCCGCCAGCAATAAGACCGTCCAGCTCCTGCAGGACCGCCTTGGGATTGACAACCACGCCCGGAGCGATAACCGATTTGACGTGTCCCTGCAGAATTCCCGTTGGCAGAAGACTCAGTTTATAGGTCCTGCCATTAAAACGAACCGTATGTCCGGCGTTGTTTCCTCCCTGATACCGAATCACAATGTCATGATTCTCAGTCAGCAGGTCGACGACCTTCCCTTTGGCTTCGTCACCCCACTGCAGACCAATCACAGATGTTGCCGGCACAGTTCCACTCTCAGCTGAATTCACTGACAAAACGCTGCCGATCTCTCACAGGATTGTGAAAATCAGCAGCCGAAGACAGACAGCGAAATGAATTTCGCTGCACAAACAGGCTTCACAAAAAGAAACCGGATCCCGGCAATCGCCGATATCCGGTTCACGTGTTGCCCGGAAATTGTATCGAAGCCATCGCAATTCCGAAGTCATGAGCGTCGAGAATTCTCACGAACTCCGAACTGTGTTTTTTCCTCGAAAAATTCGGGCCTTTTGCTTTTGTTCGAGCGTTCATGAAGCTATTGCGATCTTCCATAAATGGTTCTGACGGGACACTGACCGGACACTGCCCCGACAATATCATGTCAATTGTGTGTTGTTCGATGTATTCTCCAACCCCTTCGATTCCGCCGGTCGGCCTTCTTTTTTCTTCGGATCATATTTCCAAATGACATCCAACAGCCCTGAGTGGACGCCCGGGGGCGGTTTGCATTTTCAGCTGCTTGCCACGAGCGGCCGTGCTCGACGCGGGCGTTTCGTGACCGCTCACGGAATTGTCGATACCCCCGCATTTATGCCCGTCGGAACCCAGGCGGCCGTCAAATGTGTTCTTCCTGATCAGGTGGCAGCCACCGGTGCTCAGGTCGTTCTGGCAAATACTTACCATCTCGGAATCCTGGATCGTACGCAGGTTGTTGAGCGACTTGGAGGCCTTCACAGCATGATGAGATGGAACCAGTCCATCCTTACTGATTCCGGTGGATTTCAGGTGTTCAGCCTTCCCGACAGGCAAATCACCGAAGAAGGAGTCAGTTTCCGATTCCGAACCGGAAAGACAGGCGAAACGCAGCCCATGATGTTGTCACCTGAATCCGCCATGGATATCCAGCGACGCCTGGGCGCTGATATCGTGATGGCTTTTGACGAATGTGTTGACCACAACGCACCTCGACAATACATGGCGCAGTCGCTCGAACGCACGCTGCGCTGGCTGAAACGCTGCGATGCCTGTCCACTGCAGCCGCATCAGCATCTGTTCGGAATCATCCAGGGCGGAATGGAGCTCGATCTGCGAGCCAAAGCTGTCAAACAGGTCACTTCCCTGAATCTGCCCGGTTATGCGATCGGCGGAGTGTCCGTGGGCGAAGGTCACGATGCCATGGTGCGTATCGTTCGCCATACAGCGCCTTTGATGCCTGCCGATCAGGTGCGATATCTGATGGGAGTTGGACTTCCGGAAGATCTTGTGGCATCTGTTGGTGCAGGTATGGATATTCATGACTGCATTATTCCCACTCGATATGCGCGTGAAGGCACCGTTTTTACGTGGGACGGGAAAATGCGACTACAGGACAAGAAGTTCCGAAAAGACCGCTATCCCATCGATACCTCCTGCGAGTGTACTGCCTGTTCGGGAGGATACAGCCGTGCGTACCTGCGGCATCTGCTGTTTGCGGACGAACCACTGTATGGTACGCTCGCCACCATTCACAACCTGCATTTCTATCAGGATCTGATGCGGGCCATGCGAAAGGCAGTCGAAGAAGACTCGTTTGATACGTGGTCCCGGCAATTCCTGCATCGCTACATGCCAAACGCAAATTAGGCTCGCCGAGGTTTCTCATGTCCCGGATCATGATCACCATTTTCCTGCTGACCTGCAGCAATATTTTTATGACGTTTGCCTGGTATGGTCACCTGAAAAACATGCCTCACCGCTCCTGGGTTTTCGCAGCGCTGGTAAGCTGGGGAATCGCCCTCTTCGAATACCTCATTCAGGTGCCCGCCAATCGCATTGGACGCGAAGTGATGAATGTGGGGCAGCTGAAACTTCTGCAGGAAGTCATCACGCTTTCCGTTTTTGTACCTTTTGCATGGATCTATCTGAAGGAAAAGCCAACACTGGATTACCTGTGGGCTGGTCTGTGTCTGATGGGCGCAGCCTTCTTTGTGTTTCGAAAACAACTGATGGGGTCCTGACTCTCAGGGTTCCGGAGGAAGCTGACAAATGTCTGAGCTCTCGCCAATGGAGTGCCCTCGATTACCCGCCCGCCCGGCAAACGCTCATAAAGGTACATTTGGAAAAGTGCTCCTGACTGGCGGCTCAATCGGAATGAGCGGCTCTGTGGCCCTGTCAGCCTGTGCCGCTCTTCGATCCGGATCCGGTCTTGTCACTGCTGTTGTTCCCCGATCAATTCAGCCACAGGTTGCTGCGATTGAGCCTTCGCTGATGACACGTGCATTGTCCTGTGAAATTGATGGTGGACTGCATGCAATGGCCGTGGCAGAGCTGACCGACCTGATCCCGGCTGTCGATGCGATTGGTATCGGCCCCGGTCTGGGACGCTCCCAGACAGCTGGTCAAATGGTGCTGGCTCTGCTGCAGCAGTCTTTCTGCCCGGTGGTGTTCGATGCGGATGCTCTGAACCTGATGGCCGAGCTGAACTGCCTCGAAACTGATGGCAGGGCGGCAAAATGCGTGCTCACTCCGCACCCGGGAGAATTCAGCCGGCTGACGGGGCTCTCAATGGAGCAAATCAGCAGCGATCGAGAAGCGACTGCATCCGAGTTTGCAGCGAAACACGACGTCGTCGTTGTGCTGAAGGGCCAGGAGACAGTTGTGACCGATGGTCGCAGGATCTTCCGAAATTCGACTGGCAATTCCGGTATGGCAACCGGAGGAAGCGGTGACGTCCTGACTGGTATTCTGACATCTCTGCTGGGACAGCACATGGAACTCATGGAAGCCGCCGCTCTTGCCGTACACGTCCACGGACTCGCAGGCGACCTCGCCGCCCGTCAGCTTTCTCAGCGAGGAATGATTGCCTCCGACCTGATCACCTTCCTTCCTCCGGCATGGCTGGAACTGGAACGACGTCAGCACAGCTGATGCCGCGAATGGTAACTCGGAATTGAACAGGAGGAAGCAGAGGAAACGGAGATGAACAATCACACAGCGCATTCCCGGTGACTCCTCTGTTTCCTCTGTGACCTCCTGTTTAAATCCAACAGAGCGATCAAGGGTGACGAGGTCACTTCTCAGACGCCGCGTTCCCAGAGAAATCCAGCAGCGTTGAGTCGAGCATTGCAGAACGCATTCTGGCCGCAGCCCAAACGGGGTGGTCATCCCTGCTCAACAGCTGATACCGTGAATGGTGACTTGGAATTGAACAGGAGGAAACAGAGGAAACGGGGATGAACAATCACACGGCGCGTTCCCGGTGACTCCTCTGTTTCCTCTGTGACCTCCTGTTTAAATCCAACAGAGCGATCAATGGTGACGAGGTCACTGCTCAGACGCCGCGTTCCCAGAGAAATCCAGCAGCGTTGAGTCGAGCATTGCAGACTGCATTCTGACCGCAGCCCAAACGGGGTGGTCGTCCCTGCTCAACAGCTGATACCGTAAACGGTGACTTGGAATTGAACAGGAGGAAACAGAGGAAACGGAGACGAACAATCACACAGCGCATTCCCGGTGACTCCTCTGTTTCCTCTGTGACCTCGTGTTTGAATCCAACAGAATGATTGGCGGTGGCGAGTTCACTTCTCAGACGCCGCGTTCCCAGAGAAATCCAGCAGCGTTGAGTCGAGCATTGCCGACTGCATTCTGGCCGCAGCCCAAACGGGGTGGTCATCCCTGCTCAACAGCTGATACCGTAAACGGTGACTGGGAATTGAACAGGAGGAAACAGAGGAAACGGAGACGAACAATCACACAGCGCATTCCCGGTGACTCCTCTGTTTCCTCCGTGACCTCCTGTTTAATCCAACAGAGCGATCAACGGTGACGAGTTCACTTCTCAGATGCCGCGTTCCCAGAGAAGTCCAGCAGCGTTGAGTCGAGCATTGCAGAACGCATTCTGGCCGCAGCCCAAACGGGGTGGTCATCCCTGCTCAACAGCTGATACCGTAAACGGTGACTGGGAATTGAACAGGAGGAAACAGAGGAAACGGAGACGAACAATCACACAGCG
>JALHMY010000079.1:0-11004 GCA_022843805.1 Fuerstiella sp. | reverse complement strand
GCATTCTGGCCGCAGCCCAAACGGGGTGGTCATCCCTGCTCAACAGCTGATACCGTAAACGGTGACTGGGAATTGAACAGGAGGAAACAGAGGAAACGGAGACGAACAATCACACAGCGCATTCCCGGTGACTCCTCTGTTTCCTCCGTGACCTCCTGTTTAATCCAACAGAGCGATCAACGGTGACGAGTTCACTTCTCAGATGCCGCGTTCCCAGAGAAGTCCAGCAGCGTTGAGTCGAGCATTGCAGAACGCATTCTGGCCGCAGCCCAAACGGGGTGGTCATCCCTGCTCAACAGCTGATACCGTAAACGGTGACTGGGAATTGAACAGGAGGAAACAGAGGAAACGGAGATGAACAATCACACAGCGCATTCCCGGTGACTCCTCTGTTTCCTCTGTGACCTCCTGTTTAAATCCAACAGAGCGATCAACGGTGACGAGGTTACTTCTCAGACGCCGCGTTCCCAGAGAAATCCAGCAGCGTTGAGTCGAGCATTGCAGACCGCATTCTGACCGAAGCCCAAACGCGGTGGTCATCCCTCCGCAACGGCTGATACCGTGAACGGTTATGTTGAGTGTTACCTGCCAGTTTTGCAGCCTTCGGGAAGAGCCCGACCTGCCTGAATCACCTATAGCGGGTTTAACAGGCGATGGCATAGCCCGCGTTATCAGAACATTCGTCGGGACTGGCACAGTCACATTCAGCTGAATTCCGAATGGCATGGGTTCAGCTCTTCTGAGCCGACCGCATCGCCAAATGCTTGCTAGGTTTCCCACAGTTGCCAAAAGGCATCAGTGTCGGGCGCCGAGTGCCAGGTGCCGGGTTTCGCACGCAATTGGAAAACATTCGGTCGACTATGTCCAACTCCAAAAAGAAGTGTTTGCTTCTGAGTGAAATTTTTCCGCCGAAAGTGGGCGGCAGCGGACGATGGTTCTGGGAAATTTACCGCCGTCTGCATCACAGTCATGTTGTGACGGTGGCAGGAGAACATCCCGAAGCAGCAAGCCTGCATGGCTGGCATGCTTTTCCGCTGTATCGGATTCCTCTCACGATGAACCAATGGGGGATCAGGTCTTTTTCTGCGCTGTCTCGTTATGTTGGCCTGTTTCGTCAGGTCCGACGAATTGCCGTTCAGGAACAGATCTCCATCGTGCACAGCGGACGCTGTCTGCCTGAGGGCTGGATTGCATGGATGCTGAAGAAGATCTGCGGACTTCCGTATTGCTGTTATGTCCATGGAGAAGATGTTGCAGCGGCCGGAACCAGTCGTGAGCTTTCCATGATGGTCAGGCAGGTACTGGGATGTGCGGATTACCTGATTGCCAATAGTCTGAACACAAAAAACCTGCTGACCGTCGACTGGAAAATTTCGGCTGATCGCATCCGAGTGCTTTATCCCGGCACCGATACACAGCGATTTCTGCCAAAGTGCGGCGATTCAACTCTTCGAACCGATCCCGCCTGGCGAGACAAAACCGTCATACTGACGGCCGGAAGACTGCAGCGACGCAAGGGCCACGACATGCTGATTCGGGCGTTGCCTCAGATCCGCGAAGCCATTCCCGGCATCCATTACGCGATTGCCGGAGATGGCGATCAGCGGCAGTTCCTGGAACAACTGGCTGCTGAAAACGGAGTCAGTGGTCACGTTCAGTTTTTGGGTGAAAACACTGACGAACAGCTTCTGACCTGTTATCAGGACTGCGACTTGTTCGCCCTGCCCAATCGTCAGGACGGCGAAGACATCGAAGGATTCGGAATCGTACTGCTTGAAGCGCAGGCATGCGGGAAACCCGTTCTGGCGGGGGCGTCAGGCGGAACGGCTGAAACAATGAATCCTGGCGTGACAGGTCTTGTGGTTCCCTGCGAACAACCTGGTCCTCTGGCGGAAGAAATCATTCGGCTGTTGCTGGATCCCTGCCGCTGCAGGGAAATGGGTACAGCCGCTCGGGAATGGGTGGTCCGAAACTTTGACTGGTCCGCACAAAGTACTCAGGCAGCTCAGCTGTTCGACATTCCACTCGCCGATCCTGACGACCGTTGCCTTGTGCCCAGACTCGAAGTGAAACGACAGCCAACCCTGCACAGGATTGTTTAAAACGATTCCACTGATCGTATCAATGGCGAATTAAACGAAAAAGCTCTGAGCCTGATCGCGGGCCCTGCCTGCAGCGGAAAACATCCAAAGTACTCACATGAAGCCCCTGAAAGAACTGCTGAAACACTCCTCGATTTACATGCTTGGCCAGATACTGACGCGTATGGCGTCAGTGCTTCTGCTGCCACTGTATACTCATCAGCTGCTTCCCGCGGATTATGGTGTCCTTGCCATCCTGGATCTGATTACGGCGATCCTGTCAACTTTTATCGCCAGCGGCATGGTCAGCGCTGTGACTCGCTATCATTTTGATCAGGAGGACGAACGCCACCATGACCGAGTCTGGTGGACCGGCATGTGCATGGTGGCGGGCCTGTGCACGGTGATCTGTATACCTGCATGGATGTCGGGACATGTCATGGCGAACGTGACGCTGGGTTCAGACGTTGCGAACGGCCGCTGGATGTACACTCTGGCGATTACGACCCTGTGGTTCTCCGTAATCGGACAGATTGCCGAAGCTTATCTGCGAGTGCTGAAATGGTCAGGAACCTTTGTGGCGATTTCGATGGGCCGACTGTTGCTGAACGTAGTTCTGAATGTCTGGCTGCTGGTGGGTCTGAAACGAGGCGTTGAAGGTGTTCTGACCGGAAATCTGGTGGCTACGATTATCCATACCGCAGTGTTGATGGTCGTGTTTCTGAAAACGCGGGGAAGGTTCGCCATTGATCCGGAACTTGGGAAGCGCATGCTGCGATTTGCGGCACCTCTGGTGGTGACGGCGATTGCCAGCATGCTGATGCACGAAGCTGATCGCTACTTTCTGCGGATCTGGCAAAGCATGGAGCAGGTAGGTATCTATTCGCTGGCACATAAGATCGGATTCGCCGTCATCACACTTTGTCTGCTGCCCTTCAGTTCCATCTGGCACGTCGCCATTTACGACTTTGAACGACTGCCCAATTCGCAGCAGCTCTTTCAGCAGATGTTCAGCTGGTTCTCTGCCGGTCTTGGTATTCTGCTGCTTGGAGCAGCCCTGTGCATCCACCCTGTCCTGCCGCTGCTCACTCCCGATTCCTACGGCGATTCGGCCGATCTGATTTCAGTGATTCTGCTTGGACTGTTCATGCACGGAATGGTTCTGATGTTCGAAGTGCCTGCCCTGCTGTCAAAGCGTACGAGGCTGATGGTACCGGGATCCGTTGTCGGACTCGTGGTGAATGTCGTGGCAAACATGCTGCTGATTCCGGTGCTGGGTGCCTGGGGTGCAGCATGGGCTGGCGTGCTGACCTATGCTGCATTTTCCATGACTGTGTTGTTTTCGTGTCGAACCGTGATGAAAATCGCCTATCCATGGACTCGGTTTCTGATAACCGTCACCCTGCTTTGCGGAACCTATCTCGTCCTGCGATATCTGTGCTTTCCACTGATGAGCCCATGGCCGCAGCTGGCACTGTCGGTTGTTTCGTGTGTTGTGCTGACCGGCATCCTGTACGGTCGCGAGGGACTCAGTCTGCTGCTTGATCGTCTGCAGATCATTTATCAGAAGAAATCAGTCGGCGTGCAAAAATCACCGCAGACTCTGGAAACTCCGCGGGTCAGATAGCCGCACTGTTTCGCAGCAGACGCTTACTTCACCCGGTTATAGCCATTCAGAGCGGCCACTCGATAGGCTTCCGCCATGGTGGGATAATTGAATGTTGTGTTGATGAAATACAACAGAGAATTGGCATTACCCGGCTGTGACATAATTGCCTGGCCGATGTGAATAATCTCCGTCGCGTTCACACCAAAGCAGTGAATTCCCAGGATCTCCAGAGTTTCCCGGTGAAACAGAAGTTTCAGCATTCCGATGGGTCGCCCCATAATCTGAGCGCGAGCCAGATTTTTGAACATTGAATGGCCGACTTCATAGGGCATGCATTCATCTGTCAGCTGGCGTTCAGTTTTTCCAAGGGAACTGATTTCCGGACTGGTGTAAATACCGGTTGGAATATCCTGAACTCGAAACTGATCCGAATCGCCATTCCCCAGATGCCGGGCAGCGAATCGTCCCTGAATGTAGGCGGCACTCGCCAGCGACGGCACTCCGATCACGTCGCCCACCGCGTAAATGTGTGACTGGCTGGTCTGGAAGTGCTCATTCACTTCAATCTGACCCCGGTGATTGGCATTGATGCCTGTGTTCTCCAGCCCCAGGCCTTCGATGTTACCAGACCGTCCGTTTGCCCAGAGCAGAACATCACTTTTCAGCTGTTTGCCGGATTTCAAATGGACGACAACATGGTCTTCAAAGGTTTCCAGCCGTTCGAAAGTCTCGTTGTTGCGTATTCGCACACCCGTGTCACGCATATGATAGGCAAGAGCGTCACAGATTTCGTCGTCCAGAAACTCCAGCATCTTGGAACGAGTATTCACAAGATTCAGTTTGACCTGCAGGTTACGAAACATGGACGCATATTCGCAGCCAATCACTCCAGCGCCGTAAATTGTCATCGATCGAGGCGTTTCGGGCAGATCCAGAATCGTGTCACTGTCATAAACTCGGGGATGGCTGAAGTTAACGCCCTCCGGCCGATACGGACGCGAACCCGTCGCGATCACAAATGACTTCGCGTGCAAAATGATGGTGCTGCCATCAGGCTCCTCCACCTGAACTCGATGAGGATCCAGAAAAGAGGCCTGTCCGCCAATCACATCCACATCATTGCGGTCATAGAAACTGCGGCGCATGCCCACCTGCTGGTCAATGACCGACTGAGCACTCTTTCGCAGATCCCGAAATCCCACTTCGATATTGATGCCGAGCTGTCGAAAATGAGCGTTGGAATTAACTTCCATCAGACGATAAATCGCGGCACGCAGCGATTTGCTGGGAATTGTTCCCAGATGAGTACAGTTGCCTCCAATACGAGGCAACCGTTCCACAGCCACCACTTTCTTGCCCTGCTTTGTTGCTTCCATTGCGGCCCCTTCACCCCCGGGGCCGGTTCCAATGATCACAACATCATAATGTTTTTCAGGAGTGATTTGCATGAGAGCTCAAAGTTGCTTTCGTCCTGAGGGCTTGTCGGGGAATCCTGAAAGCCTGTCAGGGAAAAGGGTTCAGTTGAGAGTTGTCCGGCTGCCGCTGACACTCGGCAGCAATCCATAATGTTTTAACAGCGATGCGGGACTGGGTTCACGTCCCCGGAAGTCGCGAAAGATTTCCATCGGATGCCGACTTCCACCCTGGGCCAGTACCGTATCCCGAAATCGCCGACCTGTGACACTGATCGCCACGGTATCGTCGAGGCCAGCTTCTTCAAACGCTGCAAAGGCATCGGCACTCAAAACCTCCGCCCACTTGTAACTGTAATACCCGGCCGCATAACCGCCGGCAAATATGTGCTGGAAGCTGCACAGAAACCGATTCTCCGGAAGAGGTGGCAGTAAACTGGTCAGCCGCTGAATGCGGCGATCCACGTCAAACGGTGTTTCACTTCCCAGCGGATCGTAACCCGAATGCAGCTCAATATCAGTCATCCCCAGCTGCAGCTGTCGAAGCATCTGTGATGCTGCCCGGTATGTTCGAGCCTGACAGAGTTTTCGGAACAGGTCTTCCGGCAACTGCTCGCCAGTCTCATAATGAACGGCCATTCCCATCAGAGTTGCACGATGATAGCACCAGTTCTCCATGAACTGACTGGGCAGTTCAACGGCATCCCATTCGACCCCGGTGATACCGGCTGCATCGCGAAAATCAACGGTTGTCAGCATATGCTGCAGACCGTGACCAAATTCATGAAACAGCGTCTCCACTTCCCGGAACGTCATCAGCGACGGAACAGTGTCGACCGGAGGTGTGCTGTTGCAAACCAGATGAGCAACAGGAAGTCGAATGCTCCTGGAAGACACCGATCGCATGATGCAGTCGCTCATCCATGCCCCGCCCCGCTTATCTTTGGGGCGAGAGAACGGATCGAGGAAAAAGTCGGCAATGTGTTCGCCGTTTTCATTCAGTACTTCAAAAAATCGCACGTCCGGATGCCACACAGGAGCTCTGCCATCCGCTGCCGTTACGGTGATTCCAAACAACTGATGGCAAAGCTGAAACAATCCCTGCAGAACTCGTTCGAGTGAGAAATATGGTCGAAGCTGTTCGTCCGTAAATGAGAATCTCTGCTCACGCAGCCGTTCAGCCCAGTAGGCAATGTCCCAGTGTGAGAGTTCCCCGCTTTGGCCCTGTTGCTGAGCAAGTGCGGTTACTTCTTCCAGTTCTTTTCGCGCTACGTCGTACGAAGCTGCACGCAGCTCATCAAACATTCTGCTCACCGAGCTCAAATTGCCCGCCATCTTTCGAGACAGGCTAAGCACTGCGTAATTTGCAAAGCCCAGCAGTCCGGCCTGCTCCTTCCGCAGCGACAGAATCCGGCTGATCAGTTCGGTATTGTCGGAAGGACTGCTGGCGGCCCGCGATATATACGCCCGATAGACAGTTTCTCGCAAATCGCGGTCGCGGCAGTGTTCCATAAACGGACCAAAACACGGGGTATCCAGAGTGATGCGCCACGGTCCGGACTCGGCTGTTGCCGGCGTCCGATCCTTATTTTCCTCGGCACGCGACCATGCAGAGGAAGTAAGTCGCTTCAAGCTCAATGGAAATCCGGCCACCTGTTCAGGATCGGTGAGGTCCAGATGAAAAGATTTGGTTGCGTCGAGCAGATTGTTGGAAAAGTCGGTACCCAGCTGGGAAAGCTGCTGTTCAATTTCATTAAATCGATCGCGTTCCGTGCCCTTCAGACCAATTCCCGACAGTTCTGCATTCTGAATCCATTTGTCGATAATTCGGCGCTGAGCTTCCTGGAATTCGGCCCAGGTGTCGGATGACCTCAACCTGCACAGTTTCTCATAGACAGGCTGGCTTTGCCTGAGCCGAAGGCCAAATTCAACAACTCGAGGCAGCACACTTTCATGTGCCGCTCGAAGTTCATCGGAATTTGCCACACTCAGTAAATGGCCAACCGGCGACCAGCCATACTCAAACAATAAATCAATTTCTTCCATCGGCTCCATCAGCCGATCCCATGTTGCATCTTCCTCGGATTCCAGCTGTTGCAGAATCTGATCACAGCGCTGAAGAAATGCATTCGTTGCCGGCTCCACATGTTCCGCACGAATACGATCATACGGAGGAAGGCCGCTTCTGTTCAGAAGTGGATTGGTCTGTGAATTCATGGTTATGGAATTGTTCAATGGAATACCGTGAAACGGCTGCCTGAAAACGGATGTCCGGGACCGTGCATGAGAAAATGCGCCGATTCAAAAAGACTGGCAAACTAATGTCGGCGTCTGTAATGGACCGGCCATGATTTATTTTTACGTTGTGTTGTACCGTAGTGTGTCAGCCGAGCGAAGGCATACGCATCCGCGTTTTTTGGATGAAAAATGATGCGTCGTCCAGTCGGAAAAACTGTTTGCTGCAGAAGTGTGCAGAGTCGATCGGTTGTTGTGCAATCTGACATTGTCCAGCGCAGCGAGAATAAAGTCAGAAAAAATTTGAAGTGCAAAAGAGGTGAAAAATCAGACATCTGAAAAAAGCTGTTCTGTTATTTGAACTGGATTGCGAATCGCGATTGTCGAGATCACAAATGATGGTTATAAAGCCACCCGTTCGGACCGGTCTGCTGGTTTGAACTCGGGTCTTTGGACAGGATCATCCTGTCCTTCCCATATACAGTGTCGTCGTCAGCAGTTTCCTTTCTTTCAGTCGACTTTCCGTGTTCGGTAGATCGCAGGAATCGGTGAATCATCGAATTTCTGCAATGAAGAGAATCTGGTAAAACAGAGTCCTGCAGTATTTCGAGGACGTCAGACATTTCAGGATCAGGCTTGCTGCCGAGCTCCCTAATGGCTGTCACTCGTCGAAATCTCAGATTTCGTCCAGCTCTGCAAAACCTGATGCTCTCACCAATCGGGACGTTCGGAATCGTTTTTTAGAGGTGTCTACGTCGTCATGCAGCGCCAACAGATTGATGTTCTTCCAGGTGAGTCTGTCCGGGTGGGAAATCTGATTGTTACAGTGCTGTACGTTGAGGGCGACCAGGTGGCGATGTCAATTGAAGACCCTGACAATGCGACGTGGATGGATCCGGTCGATTTGCTGGACAGGGATTTGTCGGAACCTGTTGGGGCGTAAATCGTCACTTCAGGACATCAATCCGGCGACTGTCGTTTAAGTTCAGTTATTCGCATTCTCCGCGATTATCATGTCCCGCATTCAGCAGCTCGATCCTCACGTTGTCAACCGCATTGCAGCCGGTGAGGTGATTGAACGCCCGGCCAGTGTCGTAAAAGAGCTGCTGGAGAACAGCGTTGATGCTTCTTCAACGCGCGTGGATGTGGATATCGTGGACGGCGGAATGCAGCTGATCCGCATTTCCGATAACGGCGAAGGCATTCACCGGGATGATATGCTGCTGGCCGTCACAAGCCACGCAACCAGCAAGATCCGCAGTGATGCTGATCTGGATCACGTGAGTTCGCTTGGCTTTCGCGGCGAAGCACTCGCTTCGATCGCCTCAATCAGCCGCTTCCGTATTCGAACTCGAATGGAAGGTGAACCGGTCGGCCGTGAACTGGAATGCAACGGTGGCCAGATCACCATTCAGCGGGAATGCGGCTGCCCCTGCGGCACTCAGATGGAAGTGCACAACCTGTTTTTCAATACTCCGGCTCGCCGAAAATTCCTGAAAAAAGCGTCGACGGAATTTGGACATATCAGCGAATATTTCGCCAGAATTGCCCTTGCAAATCCGGCTCTGCACCTGGTTCTGAGACACAACGAGAAACTCGTTTACGAACTCCCCGGCAGCGGTAACCAGTTGGACCGTATTCGCCGTTTCTTCGGAGGCGAAGTAGCCGATAAACTGATCGCCGTGCAGTCTGAGGCGGAATTGCCGTCTGGTCAGCACATTCGCCTGTGGGGCTACGTTGGCGAACCTTCGCTCAGCAAGTCGACTCGCAAAAGTCAGTATCTGTTTCTGAACGGTCGGTCGATCAATGATCGCTCTCTTCAGCATGCTCTGGAAGAAGCGTACCGTGGTCTGCTGATGGTTGGCCGGCATCCCGTCAGTTTCCTCTTCCTGGAACTTCCTCCTGCTCTCGTGGATGTCAACGTGCATCCCACGAAAAGTGAAGTGCGTTTCCAGGACAGCCAGCTGCTGTATCGTCAATTGTTACATATGCTGCGAGACAAATTCCTGCAGCTGGAATTTCGTTCTCAGCTGGAAGTGGCACAGAATCGCAGCCGGCAGGGCCTGCAGCTGGAAACGCCGCCCCGCCCAATTCGCCCCGAACGCGAACTCAATCTCTGGACAAGCCCTGCTGCAGTTGCTCCTCCACGCATCGGAACACCACTACCTGTCCTGGAACGCTCCGAACAGCGTTCACCCCTGCCGGTTCGTTCGGGCAGTGAATTCCTGCCGCACATCTCTGCGGACACCAGCCGCGTCCCTGAACGACCCGATGCTGGGGAGGTCCGAACTGAACGGACCCAAACAACCGGTCAGCAAACTTCCGATGCTGAGACGACAGACTCATTAAATCAGGTGGACTGGGCAGTGATGCAGGCAGCCGCGATGCAGGCGGCGGCGATGCAATCAGCGGCGGCATTGTCCCCTGACCTTCAGAATGGACCTGAGAATCTGTCGGATCATTCATCTCCGTCGGCCGGACCAAAGGTACTGCGGGACGAGTTTCGGGCGTTTCAGATTCACGACTGTTATCTTGTCGTGGCCAGCGATGAGGGGCTGGAGGTCATTGACCAGCATGCACTGCATGAGCGTATCCTTTACGAACATCTGCGACGGCGAATTCTGGCTGGCGGGGTTGAGCGTCAGAAGCTGCTGATTCCGGATCCTATTGAATGTACGGCGACAGAAGCGGCCGTATTGACGGAACATCAGGATCTTCTGCGGGAAACCGGCTTTGAGGTCGAAGAGTTTGGCGGCACGACGATGCTGCTGACCGCGTATCCCGTATTGATTCCGCGAGGAGATCTGGCACTGATTGTAAAGGATCTGGCCGGGCAGCTGGAGCAGACCGATGGCCGAACAACTCGCCGCGATCTCCTCGACCACATGCTTCACACGATGGCCTGTCGGGCCGCGATCAAGTCCGGCCAGCGGCTGACTCAGGAAGAAATGCGGGAACTGCTTCGTCAGCGACATCTTGTCGATGATTCTCATCACTGCCCCCACGGCCGCCCAACTTCGCTGACTCTCAGCCGCGGAACTCTGGACCAGCAATTTGGCCGCCTCGGCTAGCTTCGCCCTCGCTCTCGCCCTCGTGCTCGATTCCGCTCGGAGCATTCAATCATGCTTCACGATGGCTTTTGGCCCTGTATGATCGGAGTTGTGAAAATGATCTTTGATCGAGATTGCTGGCGATCAACGAGCATTTCGCAGGTCACGTCTCTTTCGAGCACGAGCACGAGCACGAGCCGGAGAGAACAGCACGAGCAGGCGAGCGGCGTTTCCGTGATTTTCTCCATGGCAAGCGTCGCGCTATCAATCTTTTCGTTCACAAACTTTGCAATCGCTGCCGCCTACGGGTTAAAACGATTTCCTTTGGTCTGCAACACTATGGCTGCGCCGGGTGCGGACAAACCTCAAACGCTGATCCAGCGCATGATTCGTCATTGAGACGCATTTTTTAACCACAGATAACACAGATGGGCACAGATAAAAACACAAGCGAGGTCGCTTCTGATATCTGTGAAAAGCTGTGTTCCCGCCACACGGACCGAATGCCGCTCTCCTCGCGGCGCGAGGTTTGAAGGTAGCCGGGGATTCCAACTCCTGGAAGACTGCCCGGGCGAACCGCTGGTTGATGGCAGAAAGATTTTGTTGGCAGAAAAATT
>JALHMY010000078.1 GCA_022843805.1 Fuerstiella sp. | reverse complement strand
CCGTTGGGGCAGGTTGCAATGGTTCATTCATTGAAACGCATGAGACGTTAATGGCCTGTGGGATTGATCCTGGCGTTTGGAAGCTGGCCCCCATGCAATGGCCAAACCAACATCCAATCCCTCCTCTGTCCGCCTCACGACACGTCTGTGTTAATCTCGTGCACCGATTTTAGAAGTTACGCTGAACCAATACACACCTCATCCTCGTGCTGATCAATGGGGTTTCAGGTTTGATGCCGCTTTAGTGCTGCACGCAGCCAGCAATTGAAAACTATGGAGTTTGCTCCTGCAACAGAATAACCTCATCCGGTAGGGAACCATCAAATTCGATCGTCACCGGTTCGATCGACGGCGGTGTCTCGCCATCCAGCATCATTTGCCCTGAATAATCCGGTATGGAACGGCCAACTGACAACGTGTAAGAACCTTTTAACGCAGGAAGCTGGAAGTATCCCGTCTCGTTGGTCCTGACCGCAGTCCCGATGACAGCCATAGATGCGTGCATGGTGCGATGTTCGGTTTTGCGGATGCCCACAATGATATTGGCAACGCCCTGACCGTTTTTGTCGACGACTCGACCTTTCGGCGCGACGCCTTTCTCAAGCACAACGTTGCCCTGATCAGCTTCTTTCGTCACATCAACAAATCGTGGAGCAAAGCCTGAGGGATAGATGGCAGCAGCGGCCGTTCCGTCCGTGGGGATGGACAATGAAAACCGGCCATCCGGATCGACAGGGAATGGGCCTGAATCCCACATCACGCTCAGATCCGCATTGCAGGATTGAAATCGAACAATCGCCTCGGTAACTCCCACGCCATCTTCACCAACCAATCGCCCTGTGATTCGTCGTCCAGGGAACATTCGCACGGCAGGCATGACGCCATCCAGGATCTTCTTTTCGTAATCTCGATCGGACAGGTCCGCGAAACCTTCTGCCACTACCTTAATCCGTACTTCGTTGTTGGGGTGAACCGTCCCGGTGGGAGCAAAGGAATAGCGACCCTCGTCGTCGGTCATTGCGGTCCACACCAGCGGTCCCTTCAACTCCTCGTGCATTGCGTTTGAGAACGTCCGGATCAGCACCGTCACCCGCGCATCGGCCACCGGCCGATCTTCCAGATCAATGACGGTGCCAGTTACCGTCGCCGGCAGCGGATGGGGGACGTTGCCGGACGTTATGACGTTCTCCGCTGGCTGCGTGCTGGAATCGTCGTCATTAGTCACGATTACAATGTCAGGCAGAGATTTTCGCAATAGCTCGATACCCGCCTGCGTCACGGCAGTTTCGGTCACGTTCAGGGATTCCAGCGACGTCATCGTTTTCAGATGCAGCAGGCCATCATCTGTCACTGAGGTGTTTGCGACGTCCAGCTTTCGGAGCCTCCTGAGAGACTTCAGGTGCCCGAGTCCGGCGTCGGTGATTTTTGTCCCACGGGCTGAGATGACAATCAGGTTGCTGCGTTCAGCTGCTCGGGCAAGCGTGGTGTCATCGACGACTGAGATGTAGTCAACCATCACGGCCGGTTTCAATCCGCCGCCGATTTCGTTCCCGTAGCTCGTTCCGCCGCTCCTGATTTGGAAATCAACGTCGCCACGTTCCCACCACTGCCAATGCTCCCGCACCGCCTTCGCGAATTCTTCCGGCGATACGTCGTCCGGTGATCCAAACTGGCTCGTCGGAGTCCCATTGATATCCTTCACGCCCATATTGAGCTGCCCAGGGAAGATCAATGCCTTGAGCATACTCAGATCAGAATGCACGCTTGCGGCGATATCGTTCAGTGACGGCAGCTGATCGGGTTTCGGAATATCGAGAGGAAGCTCCCAGGTGATGTGATGGATAACTCCACGTTCGTCAGCGTGACTGGCCTTCGCGTATTCGCCCTTCGGCGTGATTCCGACCTCCAGTATGACTTTACCATCCTTGTCTTCAAACCAATTCGGCAGTCGTCCTCGCGGCACCATCATCCACCACTCGATGTCGATTCCCTGATGGTTCGCTTTGGCGAGGCTCAGGCGGAAAGACTCCGACCCCTGCGGCGAGGCCTCGTAGTTGGTTGCGGGGCCGTCGAGAAAGTAGCGGCCAGGTTGCAGCATGCGGCGTGTCAGCGGGAATTTCTTCAGCGTCTCTGCTGTGCCCCGCACGGACGACACAAGCATCACCCCGCCATTTTCGAATCGCTTCGCCTGATGGATCGTATAGATCAGCCCTTCGCGCTCTTCTGTATGGACAGCGTTCTCGACTTCAGTCAGCCGTTCAAACGCTTCGTCGATATCGATCACCCGCACACCTTCGGCGAACTGCGGCTCAAAGACACTTTGTTCAACGGGCACATCGTATTCCCAGGTGCGAACGAAACGCGTTTTCCAGTCGCCGTCGATTTTCTCCAGCATTTCGGCACGTGTGGGCAACGACTTTGGACTGATAAAGATGAGCGTCCGTCGCTTGTCAAAATCCATGACTGATGGATCTGCCGGTTTGACGGCTCCATGAAATGTCAGCCGGTAGCATTTTTGAGGCACGCCGTCGATGCTGCGATCACCCTCCGGATAACGTTCGCAGTCACGTTCCAGCTGTTCACGAAGGTTGAGTGCCTGGTCAAGCAGTTCGTCAGTGCCCAGGCTCTTTGTTCGCCATGCTGTATCTGATCCCTTTTTGTGGTCCCAGAACCAGGTCCCGTTGTCGATGCGGACCTGATCATCACGGACCAGACGAAATCCCCTTCCCCGAGCGAACCAGGTTTCTGCAAACTGATGTGTCCTGCCGTCATCGGTGTGCGCCTGAGCCATCTCATGAATCGTCTGCACCTGCCTGAGCGCATCTTTCACCTGAGCGTAGAGAACACTTCCAGAGCTTTGCCATCCGAGAGCCCACCATAGACCGAGGCATGCAATGATCGCGCCGATCGTCAGATAGCTGGTTCGCATAACGAGCTTTCCTGCAGACTGTGAGACGCCTGGGCGAAGGGTCTCGCTGTCGATTCGCGAAATCACACGTTCGACGAAGGAATCATCGGCCGGCCACTCTTCCCCGAGTTGTCTGAGTTGTTGTTCAATACTGTCGTTCGTCATTTGTGCACCTCTGCGAGCCACTCCCGCAATCGACTGATTGCCCTGGAAAGCTGTTTGGTGACCGTGCCGACTGGACGTCCGGTCAGTTCAGCCACTTCTGCGACTGAGTAAGCATCAATGTAGTGAAATACCACAACCTCCAGTTCGTGTTCCGGAAGTCTCCCAACACTCTTTACAAGATCTTCGAACGGTTCATTCCAGGTTGAAAGGACCGTGGAAATCGCATTTTCCGGGACGGACTCGATCGCTACTGTCACGCGAATTTTCCGGGATCGCTTGATTGCTTCTCGCCTTGTCAGGGTCAGGAGCCACGAACTAAATGCTCTGACGTCCCGCAGACTTCCAAGATTGCAATATGCCTGGAAAAAACTTTCCTGAGCAACATCCTGAGCAGAGTGATAATCGTGCAGCACGGACCATGCGGTTGATAGAACAGCGCGTTGGTAGCGTTGAACCAGTTCAGCAAATGCCGCCCTGTCATCAGACTGTGCTTCTCTCACCAGTTCCGCCGTGGGTCGCATCATTCATTCTTGTTGGGAAGACTTGTGGATTCTTGAGAGCATAGAGTCCGCCGGACTGCAACTTGCGACATGAAAATGGACGATTTCCTCAATTTCGCCGCATTCGTGTTCACTGCGTTGCGGCCCGTCAGGCTTTCGTGGGATTTTGGCGAAAACCGAATCTCCAAAATGCTCTGCGTTCCGACAACGAACGCCATTATTTCTGCCTGCTGTTTATGCGAGGTAGTGGATCTTGCTAAAGATCCCCTGGCTGCAGGAAGTTTAGCAGGATCCACGACCCGAAATTCAAAGCCTGACAAAGCACTGGAAAACGAAGACGAAGCGCCAGTCCACGTTGTTCCTGGCTGACGACGGAGAACTCGAACTGCTCGATCCGATCACGCTTCGGTCCGCAAACCCGTTGAGGAAAGGGAATGAGGAAAGTTGTTCAGGTCTCTTTTCTCGGCCGTCCCCCTGGTCGAGTGGTCGTTTCGATTCCACGTCGAACGGCACTGCTTCTGGTCCGTTGATCAACAGGAATCGCCAGCCAAAGTCGTTCATCGCCAGGCTGGCGGTTTTGAAGTTGCACACTTTCTAACCGCGAAGCGGTGGCAGCATGTAGCCCAGGGCGTAAGCCGTGGGAAAACGAAGCCATCCCAACCACCAGCCACGAAGTGGCGACAGCAAACTTTGCTGTCGCCACTTCGTGGCTGGTGGTTCAGATGACACCAAAAACTGCGGGTTGACACCCGCGGGCACATGCTGTCGCTCCTTCGGAGCTGAAAGTGTGCAACTTCCAAAGCTGGCGGCGAGCATGAGCGGAACTCCAATGCGAGTGATTCGGCATGGCCACCATGGTATAAACTGGCAGACGCACAATCTCCCATGTCTCTGCGACCACACGAATGAACGCGGCATCGTCTTCTGGTTTTTCAAAACTCGTCACCCGAGCCATCGCTCGATTGATGACGTGGAACACTTCTCCTGCCGGACAATTAGGGTTGGTGCGTGCCATCACCGAAGTCTAAAAACGGCGACACAAACTAAAAGATACCTCATCCTTTTCCTCTTCATTCTGATCTCCCTTCAATGGGCGAAGAATAAGAGATTCGACTGTCCGTGAAACCTGCAGCACCTCACGTTGCCTCTACGGCATCTGAGATGCACCGGGCGTGTCGGACCTGCGCAGGCAAGGCTGGAGCTGTGCCTATTCCCGCAATTTCATGATTTCGTGACGAACGTAGGCACCAGATGTCGTCGGAGCAAAATGTAAATTGGGCTAATGGCAGCAAGGCTCGATACGAATGTTGCGCCCTCTTTTAGGCCCAAATTCCACTTCAGCAACAGGCTTGTCCAATTGTGCACGTTTTTCCTCATCGCAATGAATGATCTTGTTTCATGCGTCTCGCGTGTGGTAGCCTTACAGAAAGCTTGAATCGCGAATCCGTTGATCCTCAATTGTCTTCGCAGGGATGTGATCATGCGATTGTTTTTGATCATCATCATCAGCAGCGGATGGGGTATCGCCGTTCGCGGAGCATGGGCACATGCTGCGAATGACGACTCGACGTATCGCGCCGAACGAATCGAACTCGACAAACAGCTTGGGAAACCGCTGACTCACTGGCTTAGCGAACTGGCGTCTGTGGACGAGGATCGAAAGAAACAGTCGATCGCCGTGCTTGAGGAGGTCGCAGGCCTTGTTAGCTTCGCCGACTACGAGTTGATCGCAGATTCAGAGCGTATCTCGGCTGAAGAGAAGTTTACCGCAGACGATATTCCAGGTTCGGCACGGCGAATTGCACTCGCGAACCAGTTCCGGAAGGAATTGCGGGAGTCGTTGCCGGCAATGATCCGCCAATTGTGTCAACTGATATCCACAGAGGATTCAGAATCTCATGCTGAAGCCGTCGAAACTCTTGCGACTTGTATCACCGTTGCATTTCCGGATGGCTCAGGCCTGGTACAGGCACGAAGGGAACTCCCTCCGTGCATGGAAGCCGATGAACTGATCGTTTTATTGTTCAAATACACCGCACTCACACTTCCTGCTGACAAGACGCTGCACACAATCGTAATTCCGGAAACTCAGAAGCTGAGCGAAGAAACCAAAACATGGCTCCGTGCAGAATGGGATCGAGTGAAGGACAAGCCACGTTCTGAAAAGCCGTTGACAGAATTTGGTCTTGGGTTTGCTCCAATGGTGTTGATGGCGGGGATGTCACATCGAAATCGAATCTTCGAAGAGATGCCGATCTTCGCTGAATGTCTGAAGCCAGAATATCCTCAGTTGATCCGATGCGCTTCATTGGCGTGTCTTGGAGAGTGCAGCTTCTTTGCTGAATCTGCGTTACCAGATATCCGCAAGCTTCTCAACGATGATTCTCACTTGATTCGTGACCTTTCGGCAAGGGTCGTCGCAGCACTTGCGCTCGATGAAAGCGAACTGTCAGGACTCGCGGATATAGCTGGCCTGGCGGGTGCTGATCGCCAGGAATTCATCGCAGATTTTGAAGAAATGATCGATAGTAATTTTCCCGACGACATGCTGGCCTTAATTGAAGTGCTTATCCACGATGAACGCGAAGAATCTAAAGGCATCATTGAGTTGAAATCAACAAGACTGCACGCATTGCGTTGTGTTCGACATTTTCGAAGTCGTGCCAGGCATCTGGAGCCGTTTGTCCGAGAACGCCTTAGCGATCAGGATGACACGATTCGCAAAGCTGCAGAGCTGGCGATGAAAGCAATCCTGCTTCCGGCACCTGCACCACGACGTGATCGATTCAGGTTTGATCGCGAGGCGTATCACGAATAGTTTCAGGTTAGACAGAAATCTGAAAATCGAAGGAAAAGGGTCGGAAGGAAAAGGGGTCAGGTCCAATAGTGTTCGGCACTGCGATTGCGGTTGATTGACAGCAGCGTGAGTTATGAGAGGATCGGCAGCATTTGGCAAACCGCTGACAAGGATCCAGACACATCGGGCAGAGGCGGCTTAAGGCACCGCGCAGCATCGGACGGCCCGGCGTGCAGAGCGCGCGGGTGCCTTACTCTTCAGCTGATCTTATTTTTGCGATGTGCCGTTCCAGTTCTTCGAGCGACGCCCATCCCGACATAGAGAGGCAGATCATTTCGAATGTCCAGCACATCTGTGGCAAGACGAAGCTTGCCGTCGCACGATGGGCCTGTGCTCGTGCCAGTGGCTGCACTCCCGCGACTCGAGTGTTCCGAAGCGGAAACAGTGACAAGGCGAACCGTGTGATCGGGTGAGGCGTCCGCTTTGGAGGATCCGAATTTCACGATCTGATCGCTGATCACACCCGATTTGCGATCCTCTTCTGTCAGGTGTTTGTCTTCCATGACCTCGTAAACCGAATTGTCTCGGACACGACAGACGTAACTGCTGTCCGCTGCGTGGATAATGTTCCAGAGCAGGAACTTTGCATAACCCCGGTCCATCAGATAGCAACGGTCAGACTCCACAGTGCTGGCCAGAACAGCTCGTTCGTCGGCCTCCCCTTTGGGCTTCGAGCCGGTGACATCAACGCGACTGACCGTGCCCCGAAAGACCTCGAACTGCGTATGGAGTCGGTAGCCACAGTTCATTTTTCCGCCAGCTTTCGGCAACCATGCCAGACGGGCCACTCGCACAATGGTTTCGATGACCGAACCGTCGACTGCGGTGCGCGTCTTGCCGATCTGATCAAATGATCCCTGACTCGGTTGTGGCAACTGGTCGGCGAGTTCCGCAGCAATCTGCCTGAGTGGTTCAGGGTCAAAGATTCGGACGGATTCTGAGAGCGACCCCAGCGACGCGCGACCCACTCCCAGTTTCTTCCGGACTTTATCGAGTTCTGATGCCTGTTGCAGCGCTCGAAGCGAGGTCAGAATCGGACTGAACATCCACAGCAGCAACAGCACGCAGTACTGATCCATATGCAGGTTGCGGTTGCCGGCCGTATCGCGTGCGGTGCCGACATCATGCAGTCGGGACAGCAGAGGTTTCAGCGTATCAAAATACTTCAGCCCCTGAACATCGGAAGGCTCAATCGCAGGCCTTGCCCTGGGCTCACGGCGAGTCTGACCGGGTGCGTCATTCGACGGTACCGCATTCGCCGCGGATGCTGCTGACGATGCAGTGCTGGCAGGTTGGGCATCAGGTTGTTCCGGGTCCGGGTCCACGACGTTCGGCTCATAATGTCACTCTGGCAGGTTAGAGATTCACTGCCAGGGCGATGCGCAAAAAGCGTGCCAAAACAAATGTGATTCTCATGCGTGAGGCGGCGCAAATTTCGTGCCAAACACTATTGGGACAGGTCTCTTTTCTCGGCCGTCCCCCTGATCGAGTGGTCGTTTCGAGACCAGGCCGAACGACGCTGCTTCTGGTCCTTTGATCATCATCAAAGGGCAAGCCACGACGGGCGCTGTGCCGCAGTGTTGTGAGTTCACCAACTGTCTCCAGCTTATTCACCCGCGAACGCCAGTTTCGTGGCATAGGCGGATTATCAGGAATCGCGAGCCAGAGTCGTTCATCGCCAGGCTGGCGGTTTTGAAGTTGCACACTTTCTAACCGCGAAGCGGTGGCAGCATGTAGCCCAGGGCGTAAGCCGTGGGAAAACGAAGCCATCCCAACCGAAAGCCACGAAGTGGCGACAGCAAACTTTGCTGTCGCCACTTCGTGACTGGTGGTTCAGACGACACCAAAAACCGCGGGTTGACAACCGCGGGCACATGCTGTCGCTCCTTCGGAGCTGAAAGTGTGCAACTTCAAAAGCTGGCGGCGAGCATAAGCAGAACTCCAATGCCAGTGATTCGGCATGGCCACCATGGCAAGAATTGGCAGGCGCACAATTTCCCATGTCTCTGCGACCACACGCATGAACGCCGCATTGTCTTCTGGTTTTTCAAAACTCGTCACCCGAGCCATCGCTCGAGTGATAACGTGGAACACTTCTCCTGCCGGACAATTGCGTTTGGTGCATGCCATCACCGAAGTCTAAAAACGGCGACACAAACTAAAAGATACCTGATCCTTTTCCTCTTCATTCTGATCTCCCTTCAATGGGCGAAGAATAAGAGATTCGACTGTCCGTGAAACCTGCAGCACCTCAGAACGAAGCGAAGCAAAAACGAGTTCAGGCTCGCATCAGGCACAGGGCTGAAACAATCACCGCGAAAACGAACGCCCCGATGTTTCGAGCACGCAACATTCAGTACGAAGTGTCGGACCGAATCCAGGCGATCGGTTATGGCGGCATCGGACTGATTCATTCGCTGGCTCAGCAGAGTGGACTCGTTGATGCGATCGATCGCAATGTGCAACTGTTGAAATTTGACTTTCCGTATCATGAATCCGATCATGTGCTCAACATTGCTTACAACGCGATGACTGGGGGACAACCACTTCATCGGGTTATGGTGGTAGTCCTGAACCTTCTGTCCCAGAATTTCGCAAACTTTGCCCTCACAGCTGTCGCCGTCGCGCGACAGGGCTTCGACGATCCGCCTTGCATGGCCAAGGTTGACGTCATTGACGTACCGTTTGTTGCTCCTTTTTAATCGCACTGTCGTATCGGCCACGAAACTGATCCGCAATTCGCAGCCGACTTTTCGTCCGCTGCCCGCCACGGCATTTTGTGCGTGCTGCCACGGAACGATGCGCATATGCAAAATTGGTTTTGATGCGTAGTTGGGGTCCGACTTCCGCCGGTCATCGATGGAGATTTGATCGGGAAGGACAATCATCCCGGTCGGCTGCCGGTAATTCAGCGGCGGGCATTGTGCCGACCGGCCATCGGCACAAGCTCAGCGTTTGAAGATGACTGCCGCCGTAGCATTTGTCGAGCCGGCAACGAAACATCAACGATGTTTCATGCAGCACTGTTTAAACTTCCTGCCGCTGCCACACGGGCACGGTGAGTTTCGCCCAATTGAGGTGGACCGAATGTCGTTCGGAATTCGCTTTGCTTGTCCCGACGGGTCCTGGTATTGAACACGCGATGAACATCCCCGGCTCAGGCACGCATGAATTAGCGGAGCAGGATCAAAGTAGCCGTCATCGTCAGGTGTCGTCGCCACGGACAATTTCTTCATCAAGGCGCCTCGTTGATCTGCCGGAAGCACGGCAACAGGCAGTGCCGCTCCTCCTGTCATAGAGAACCCGTCGTGGTGCAACAACCGTGATGCGAAGACCAATCCCGGTTGAGCGGTACTGCCAAATCCCATATCCACGACAAGCAAGACTTCCTGCGACAGCAAATCCCGCACGATCACGCCAAGACCACGTTCCACCGATTCCACTACGAACAGCGAGTAGATCGCGTGTTGCATGGCTCGAAGACAAGTCATCTCATCCGATTCTGGATCGGGTGGGGAATCAATCAGGTACTGCTCGATGGCACTGCGTCCTTTTCGCCGTACATCGTAAAGGCAGTAATCCATCAACACTGAGGTTTCATTCTCGGTATCGAAGACCAGGGTGCCGCCTCTAAGGATTCCGAGCCTTCTCCCTCCCTCGTGCAGAGTATCCCTGGAAAGCCGGTTAACTAATCTGGTGCTGAGGTCCTGACTGACGGTCCGCAATCGTTGGTAGAGCGAAATAATGTCATCACGGTTTGCGACGGGTAACGCATCATGGCTGCGTCGAAAGAGATCAATCAGGTTCATGGAAACAGACTCCATTCATTTGCTACGGTATCGGGGCGGATTCACGGGTTGTCGGTTCTTGGGTGGGAAGCAATTCGTATACACAAGAATCCCTGCAAAAGGCGTTAGCAACGATGCCTTTCAGGGAACGATTTCGGATGAATACAGAATATCACCGGCTGGAAGCGGAGGCGAGTGAAGTTCAGCAGCAAATCGATGCTCTTGTGAATTCCTGTGGGCAGATTGCGGCCGCAGAATTCCGGAATATTGAAGCCGATCTGGCACGGCTGAATCGAAAACTTACCTGGCTTCGACCTGGAATGGCGATGTTGAAAATGGCAGGCTCCCGCAAAATTCAGGAGCAGTCTGCAAAGATAAAAAAATCGCAGCCAAAGACGTTTCATTCTCACGGAGCACACCCGAAGACTGTGCAATTGACTGGAGGTGTCACGGTGACATTGAACATTGGGGAAATGCTGACGCGGCTGACGAAACTGGGATCTTTGAAATTCTCAGGAAATGCGGCCGGAAGACGCATGGTGGTCGCCACGGACGGCGGTCAAGTTCACTTCAGAGAAAAACATCGCGGAAGACAAAAAAAGCCACAAACGCTTCAAGCCGGCATGGCGCGATCAAGCACCATCAGCCCCTACGAAAACCAGAGTCGCTTGAACGACTCTTGGTCATCGAGTGTGCAATTTGTAGGAGTTTGGCAATAGCGCGCGACTGTGGCTATGCTGCAGGCATTACAGCAGCATTGCTCGGTCAATTCATCTCGCCAGGAAAATCACTACATCGCCTGATACTGAAAGTCTTGAGAGATATTCTGGATGGCGACAACAGCTCGCCAACGGCTGATATCAATGGTAGGTACGAGTCCGACCTATATGAGGCAATCCTCAAAGGTGCGAATGACGTCATTCAAGTTCTGCAGATTCACGAAGCTGAACAGAGCGGCTGAAATGAGGGGGCTTTAGACTGATGCCCGAATTCTCGTTCAACTCCTGAGGCATCGGCTGGCTGCAATCTCTTAGGAACGCTTGAACGTTGTTTGAAAATCGATTTGTTTCCTGCTCATGTCCTGTCAGGAAACGATTCATCCAGGACTGCTTGGCACTCAGTGTTCGCCACGGGTTTCGAAGCCCGTCAAGAAGTCCCTCGAACGTCATGTGCTGCGGAACGAGTGCGGTGTTGTCATATCCAAGTCGTTCGCGAATTCCGGATGATGCTGTTTCGTGATCGGATCGTTTGAAATATGCGACGTACCATTGATAAAGAGTGTGGGCGACACTCATTGGAGACTCCGTCCATGAAAATAGTGTGCTGTATCCTTCCACGAATGCTGGTGACGCGGAGAAGTTGCCGCCGAGACGTTCCTGCCAGTGCTGCTCTCCGGTGACCGTATCAAGGCACGTGGTGATTCCGTTGCAGCTGACCAGATACAGTTTCGTTGCAGCGACGGATCATCAGGAATCTCCAGCCAGAGTCGTTCATCGCCAGGCTGGTGGCGAGCATGAGTGGAACTCCAATGCCAGTGATTCGGCATGGCCACCATGGGATAAACTGGCAGGCGCACAGTTTCCCATGTCTCTGCGACCACACGCATGAACGCCGCATCGTCTTCTGGTTTTTCAAAACTCGTCAGTCGAGCCACCGCTCGATTCAGAATGTGGAACACTTCTCCTGCCGGACAATTGCGTTTGGTACGTGCCATCACCGAAGTCTAAAATCGGCGACACAAACTAAAAGATAACGGATCCTTTTCCTCTTCATTCTGATCTCCCTTCAATGGGCGAAGAATAAGAGATTTGACTGTCCGTGAAACCTGCAGCACCTCTCGTTGCCTCTGCTGCATCTGAGATGCACCGGTGTGTTGGACCGGCGCAGCGAAGCGAACTCCGGTTCCCCACCTCGGTCGTGACCACCGGTGCGTGCAATAGAAGACTCGTCCACGAGTCCGGCCGATGTGACCGGAGCTGGCTCAGGATTCGGTACAGCGCCAATGATTATCAAGGTGCGTACGCCACAATCCGACCATCGAAGTTTCGTGGGTTCCCCCGCCCTCCTTTACGATCTTGCTCTGGACAATTTGGCCAAAATTCTCGACTTGAGAGGGATGATCGGATCAAAGACTGATTGTGCGGGAGATTTTTCCTTTTGTTGTCATGCCACTTTGTGTCAGTCACCGAGTCCGACATGCCTAATGATGTGATCGAATAAGATGGAGGATTGAGTGCTGGACTCAAAGTGAGATCTTGCAGCATCAAACAGTAATCGGGCGATCTTCAAGTCAGAAAGCGATCGCTCGCCTTTGCTTAAGGATCAATCGCTGTACAAGCAGCGAAAAACCGCCCTTGACCTTCAGGCTTCTTGTCAGGAAAACGGCCCTGTTTCCAGGGAAGCACTGGCCAGGAGATCACCTCCTTTCCTCGCTGTCGTCCTTTCGCGCGAGTATAAATTTCAATCCTTCAGAAAATCCGGATTTCCAGCGCCGGAATGTTTGGCCGTAACGCATGGACCAATATCTAAAAGGAGCAAGTCCATGAGTGCCGATCCTCAGCAGGTTCAGAAAATCTTCACGACTGCGGTCGAAATCGCGGATCTAAAAAAACGTCATGAGTTTCTGGCAGCGGAATGCGCAGGCAATTCAGAACTCATGCGTCGAGTTTTGGAGCTACTGGCGGCCTTCGATCAGCCGAAGCGATTTCTGGACCAGCCGACGCTGGTGCCTGCGAAGCTGGAGGATTCTGATTCCGGTGGACAGCATCCGGGAAGTATCGTCGCGGGCAAATACAAGCTCCTTGAGGCCATTGGCGAAGGAGGCATGGGGACGGTCTGGGTCGCCGAGCAGACGAAACCCGTGCGTCGTAAAGTGGCCCTGAAGCTCGTGAAGCCAGGAATGGATTCACGACAAGTCCTTGCCCGGTTTGATGCCGAACGTCAGGCACTGGCTCTGATGGATCACCCCAACATTGCAAAAGTCTTTGACGGTGGAGTCACCGATCAGGGACGACCATTCTTTGCGATGGAATATGTGAAGGGCATGCCTCTGACGGAGTACTGTGATCAGGTTCGATTGTCACTGGAGGAGCGACTCAGGCTTTTCGTTCCCATTTGTCAGGCCGTGCAGCATGCCCATCAAAAGGGAATCATTCATCGCGACCTCAAACCATCCAATGTGCTAATCTGCCTTTACGATGGTAAGCCAGTTCCGAAAGTGATCGACTTCGGACTTGCGAAGGCCATGCATCAGCCTCTGACGGAGCAAACACTGCATACGGGCCACGGCCTGATGCTGGGGACTCCGCTCTACATGAGCCCCGAGCAGGCAGAGCACAACAATCTGGATGTCGACACGCGAACGGATGTGTATTCGCTGGGAGTCATGCTGTACGAGCTGCTGACAGGAACTACTCCTTTGGAGAAAGCTCAGTTCAAAGAAGCGGCCTTTGGTGAAATTCTCCGACTGATCAAAGAGGTTGAGCCGCCAAAACCCAGCACTCGTATCAGTACCAACGCACAACGAGCCAGTATCGCAGCACAGCGAAGTCTCGATCCGGAACAGCTCGGTCGCAGCATTCGCGGTGATCTGGACTGGATCATCATGAAGGCTCTGGATAAAGAACGTGACCGGCGTTACGAAACGGCCAATGGGCTGGCACGTGATATCGAACGATTCCTGAGTCATGAAGCGGTTGAGGCTTGTCCTCCGAGTACCTCGTACCGTCTGAAAAAGCAGTTTCAAAAACACCGAGCGGCCATTTCCACGGCAGCTGCGTTTTTGCTTTTGATATGCGCTGGCGCGGTCATCAGCACATGGCAGGCGTATCGTGCCACGACGGCTGAAAAAGCTGCGCTGAAAGCCGAAGCTGCGGCACGAGAACAACGTGACAAGGCTCTTGAGAACGAAAGACAGGCACTGGCCGCCAGGACGGCAGAATCTACGGCTCGTATTGCAGAAGAACAGGCTCGAGCCGCGGAATCACAGCAGCGCAGCCTGGCTGAAAGTCAGAAGGCGGAAGCAGAAAAACAGCGAGATGAAGCGCAGCGACTGCAGCATGAAGCCGTGGCTCGAAGTGCGGAGCTGGAGCAACTCTCTGAAGAACAACGTCGGGCGATCTATGCCTCGGATATGAATCTTGTTCGCCTCGAAGCCCTGCGAGGCAATTTGCCCCGGATGCGAGAGATTCTTTATGCACAGCTTCCCATCGATCGCCCCGATCTTCGCGGCTTCGAATGGTACTACTGGTATCGCTATCTGACTCAGGCGAAAGTACTCCGACACTTCGATAATTTCCGCGGGGAGAAGGACTCATCACAGCCAGTCATGTTGCCTGGCGCAAAGGTCGCGGCAGTCCCGAAAGGGACAACGACAACACTTGTGGATCTGGCGGATGGAGACGTGCTGCAAACCGTTCCACTGGAGGTCGGCACGCTGATTGACCGTGCACGATTTGCGGCAGGCGGTCGCTCGGTATTCGGTGCAACCTGGTCAATGTCCGCCTTTGGCGGCTCGGTGCAATTGATTGAAACGGGGGCTGTTCCTTTTCAGGGTTCCCTTCGTCCAGAAGGTTTCGTGGTTTACGATCCAGCGAGTGCGCCACGAAAATGGCAATACCCCGATGACACTTTCTCCCACATCAGCTATCTGGACATCAGCGAAGATGGCCGATTTGTGGGAGTGCTCGGCAACGATGTCACGCATACCCACGATGAACCGGCCTGTCGGCTGCGAGTCTGGAACTTTGAGACACAGGAACTGATTCTCGACCATCTTGAGAACCGTCGACTCAATCGCTTCGCATTCAATCAGGATGGTTCGCGACTGGCGGCCTTCTGTTGCCACGGCCCATTGTCCTATTCCAACGACTTTCGCGATGTTGTGGTTGCATTGGAGGTAGCCAGTGGCAAAGTTCTGGGTGTCGCCAGACACAATGACGACATCGACACAGCGAACTGGCTTCCTGACAATCAGAGACTGATCCTCACCACACTCGGTTTCAGCGGCCATCTTCAAAAGGAACTGCTTTCCTGGGATATGGCGTCAGAGCAGCCACGTCTGCTGTCCACCGAACTCATGCCTAAGTATGCCGTTGTCGTGACAAGTCCCGATGGACGGATGCTGGCTGTCAGCAGTCCAAACACGTCGAGTATTCGCCTGATTGATTCCAGCACAGGATCGCTTGTTCGAACTCTTCACAACGAAGCCTCGAACATTGAGTCCATGAACTTCAGCGAGGACTCAACGAAGCTCATCGCGTTCTGCGCTTCGGGGGATGTTGTTGAGTGGTCTGTGGCGTCCGATGATGATCGTTTTGCACTTCGCAGCCAGCCACTGCCAAGCGCCCCGAGCGAGGAGTTTGTACGCTGGGCGTTTTCGCCTGAACAGGATCGACTTGCCTACGGCATCCGCGGGGCATTTCTATCCGTACGCAGCGCTGAGGGGAAAGAACTTTTTCGCAGAGATCAAGGGATCCAGTCGCAGGTTGCCGAGTCACCTCTTTTGCAATTTCACCCAACCGGTGAGCTGCTGGCCGTGGCCGTACAAAAAGAAGCTGCGAGCACCGTTGCCATTGATTTGATTGATCTGCGTGAATCGAAGGTTCGCTGGAGTGTGCCGTTTGCAGATACGCATGTCTTCAACGTCCGAATGGATTTCACGGGCGACGGAAAGACGCTGGTCATCACATCGGACACCAGGATTCAGCAAATCGATGTTGAGGCGGGTGAGTCCACGGAGCTTCCACGAAATCCGGATCAAGGTCCATTTCTGACGCTCGACCTCCTCCCAGCGAAGGACGGTTCAACCGTGTTGGCTGCGGGCTATGCTCTGAATAAATCGCTCGCGGATGCCACGGGTCCGAAGTTGTCGATGGAGATTCGGGATACTCTGTCTGGCAAACAACTTTACGTTGTGCAGGACACCCGAGTCCAGGGCGCAATGGAAGGAAGAATACCCACAAATGCGCTCGCGGCAGGAGACAATGGCAAACGCATCGTCCGCGCCAGGAAAGGTCTCGTCGAAGTCTGGGACATGCCCAGGCAACAAATGCAGTTCAGGTTGAGTGGAGATGATTTCCTCTTCTGTCCAGATGGTGCTTCGCTCATTGTCATGACTCACGCCGCTGGCGAAACAAGTCCCGTATCGTCGATCAGTCAAAAGCGTCGCCACCCGATCGAAAGTCTGCAATTTGTAGCATTGGAGAACGGACGACGGATGTCGGAGTTATCCTTTTCCGGCGATCCTGCTGATGATTTGCGGATAAGTTCCGACGGAAGCCGACTGTTGTCGCTTCACGGCCAGCGACCAGACGCAGACCGAAGTCGACCTGCTTATGCTCGACTGTGGGACAGTAACTCTGGACGAGAGATCCTCGATCTTCCGATTTCGCCGGACTGTCAATTCCATTGGGATCTCGACATGAGTCCCGATGGCAATATGCTTACCGGAGCCGTGCTCTCGCGACTTCGCGGAAATACGACTGGCGGCAGATCCTTGCTTTTTGATGCGACTCGACTGTCGCCCGAGGCAGATGCCATGTTGGTGGCTTCGAACTGGGTGAAGACGCTTGAAGTCTTAACGCCTGTTCCTCAGCAGGTCGTCAACATAATCAAATCCAATGATGGCGCGGTTCCGCTGGTTCGCGAAACGGCTCTTTCTCTGGCTCAGCGGATACCGTTCGACGAAGAGAAGATCTCGTCGCGATGCCTTGAAGTGGTCGAGCGGGGAGATCAAGACGCTGAGATGTATCAACGCGCCCTTTCCTGGGTTCAGGCTTTGCAGGACTCGGAGCCGGATTCGCTTCGGGCTGCAGCCCTGATCAGTGCTGCACTGTTTCGGCTTGGGAGAACCGAGCAATCGCTCAAAACGATCGAATCCATCGATGGTAGGTTTCAGAAAGGTGATCTGGCAGGTTTCAGATGGGAAAGAATGCGCCGCGCGGTCGAGATCCTCTGTCTGGATCAGCGTGAAACTGATCCTATAACGGTGCATCGCAGGGCGATCCAGCTTTCAGACCTTGTCCACGATCAACATCCAGCGAACACGGCGATTGAATGGCTAAATCTTGAACGACTGGCGCTGGGGACGCAGGGCGTCGCTTTTCGAAGTCAGCAATTGACCGCTCGATACAGAGCACCGCTGGGTGATGCTGGTCCGGGAGTTGGTCGTCAGAAAACCCTGGGCGCCTCAGCCGACAGAATGAAAGAAGATTTCACCGCTTACGATGCAAATCGCGACAACGTGCTCCTCGAAAATGAAGTTGGCGCGAAGTTCTGGGACAAGTACCGCCACTTCGATCGGGACGGTGTTTTCGGGCTTTCACTCATAGAATGGACGGCGGCCAGAGTTTTCCAGACGGCGTTCTCTGCAGCGGATAGAAGCCGGATTACTGGCTCAAATCCGTCTGAGTTTGCCAGTATTGACAAGAACAGGGATGGCCGCGTTACTCCGAACGAAACGGGCGCGCGCTGGCAGACCTTCGGCAAATGGGACCTGGACAAGAATGACGAATTGAGTATCGACGAGTACTCCAAATTCGAGGGCAGCAATCTCTTTGTGCGGGAGCTTCATTTTCAACTTATAGCGGGAACGCTCACGCCGCAGACGCAATTGCTGACTCTCAATCTTGCTCTCGAAGAGCGTCCCGATGAGATGAATTTTCTGGATACTCGTGCGTGGATGCTCGCAACAACTCCAGAAGACAGTTTGCGAAACGGCGATCAGGCCGTAAAGGACGCTATCAGGGCGTGCGAGGTTTGTGAGTATCGCCTTCCGTATTGTCTTGACACGCTGGCAGCGGCTTATGCAGAGCAAGGTGATTTTGGGAAAGCTGTCGAGTACTCCGAAAAAGCCTGCTCTATGGTCGGAGATCTGAATTCAGCGACGCAGCACATGAAGCAGCGTTTGGAACTCTTCCGACAAAAAAAACCTTATCGTGAGATTGCTTCCAGCCCAACAGCGGCCCGCACAGATGCAGCCAGCGAGGCAAAGCCTCTGATTTCTGCCGCACAACTCAAAGATTCGCCTCGCGTGGCTGGCGGCGAGCCCTGCTGGAGCAGTGATGGCAAACGACTGATTTACTCTCTCACAGCATTCGCTCCAGAGGTTAGCTATTTCGAATCTCTGGATCTGGCCACCGGAGAAACAAAGATCCTATGCCGTGGAGGAAAGCGCCCGAGTTGTTCTCCAATCGATGGCACGCTCGCTTTTGAGCGAACGTCGCAGATTGGCACTGAACTCTGGCTGGCCGACGCGGATGGTGGCAACGAACGCAAACTGGCCGATGGATATCTGCCAAACTGGACCCAGGATGGAAAACTCTGCTATTACCCGCCGAGCGGCGACAATCCTCAGATTGTCTGCGTCTCCATCGATCGGCCGAATGAATTCCTCTGGTCTCGCCCTGCAGGATTCAGTCAGGACTCCAACCTTGCGGTATCTGCTGACGGGACCCAAATCGCCTGGAGCAGCTTTGGGAAATGGAATATCTTCAATCTTCAGGAAACCGCCCCGCTTCCACAGCGAGTGCCAAATGAACTGGATCGAGGACGGAGCCACTGGTCATCCGACGGGAAGTTGATTGCATACGATGTCGCCATCGAGCGGAAGCGTGCCGTCTGGGTGGCGGAAGCGAAAACTGGGAAAACCCGTCTTCTGGCTGATATTGCCGCGATACCACACTGGTCACCCGATGGCAAAACTCTGGCACTGGGACTGCTTTCTTCCAACGAGATTCTTCTGGTCGATGTCTCTACCCTGAAAGATGCATTTGTGCATGAGTGAAGTCTCAAAAATCCTGTCAGCTCTTGAGAACGGTGATTCCTGCGCAGCGGAGAAGTTGTTTCCCATTGTGTACGATGAACTCCGCAAAATGGCGCAGGCAAAGCTGGCGATGGAGAGAGCTGTGGACTCACTTCAGGCGACGGCCCTTGTGCACGAAGCTTACCTGAGGCTTGTGGATGGAGACGCCAGCACCAGCTTCAGGAACCGTCGCTACTTTTTTGGAGCCGCCGGGGAAGCCATGCGACGAATCCTTGTGGATCGCGCTCGCAGGAAGGGACGCACGAAACACGGCGGAGAATACTCCCGGGTGGAACTGTTCGATGTCAGCACCATGCCCGACGACCGCGAGTTATTAGCACTTGATGAGGCCTTGAAACGACTTTCTGAAGAAGACCCGGTCGCGGCCGAAGTTGTCAATCTGAAGTTCTTCGCCGGCCTCAGTCGCGAAGCGATTGCCGAAATGATGAGCCTGTCTCTCCATGACGTTCGCACAAAATGGGCCTATGCCCGAGCGTGGCTGCAGGTTGCCATTGAAGAATGATGAACAGAATACTGAACAGCAAATCCAGGCAATGCTTCCGGAATCCCTGCGCGTTGTCAGGCGGCTTTTCGCATTGAAGAATAGTGGCCCGCAAGTCAATGTTGTCTGCGAGATCATCTCCTTCATTGCCCTGATTACTGGAACGACGCCGTGCTGATGCCAATCTCTATAAGTGGAGTCTGGATTTCGACTCGACTGGGCACAAATTGACAAGCGTACTGCTCGGCAGATGGGGTGGTACTGGAGGGGGAGGAAACTCCGCTGTGTTTGACGCCACACCTTTGGCAGAGAACGCCGATGCGGAATTGATTGCGGCCACAATGCTGGGCGATCTTCTGAATCAATCCCCATTGCCAGCGGATAACATCGCTGCCATCGACGCCCGACCTGGCCTCAAGCCTCTGGTTCGAAAACTGGGTCTTGAGCAGATTCAGCAGCAGGGATTGAACGCCGGCAGAATTGCTGAACAGTGTCGCAAGGTCCTTGTGAATCGTTATGGTGATCCACTGGAGTTTCGGCGGGCTTTGCGGTGGGCTGAAGCTCTTCGCCAACTGGAGCCCGATTCTCTTCGAACACGAGTTCTGCTCGGGGCCGCAAATGTGCGGTGTGGTCACTTCGAAAAGGCCATTGAGATTCTTCAGGATCGTCAAGACGACTTAAAGAAGGCAACGACAATGAAAGAATGGCAGCATCATATTGAACGTTCGACTTTGCTGCTTGTTGCAACAGTGGAATCAGGTGCCCCTGCCCGCGTCTACGGTCCAGTTTTTTCCTATCGATTTCTACACAACTCGCGTTGACCAAAATCAGACGACCAGCCGGATTCGCCTCGTTTCGCCGCAGACGAGGGATCTGAGCTGGTGCCTCTGAGCACGAAGCTCTTCTATGCGCCCGGACACTTACATATCACAAACTCGAGGTCGACCGCTCCGTTGTTGAGTTTTCTTCGAACCCTTCTGCTGCCGTATTTGTGAAATGTGTTCCTTCTTTGACAGCAGCGAATGCAGCTTCCATAATTGAAATCGGCGAAGTCTGGTGCCAGAAAGGTTGTCCGTGTCCGATGTTTCGAGAATCCTGACGGCAGCTCAAAACGGCGACAAAGCCGCCGCTTCGCAGTTGCTGCCGCTGGTGTACGATGAGCTTCGCAAGCTGGCTGCGAATCGACTGGCCAGGGAGTCTGCTCCGCTGTCGCTGAATGCCACGGGACTCGTTCACGAAGCGTACCTTCGCCTGGTCGGAACGTCTTCAACCGAGCAACAGTGGGATGGTCGCTCTCACTTCTTCGCTGCGGCCGCCGAAGCCATGCGGCGAATCCTTGTGGATGCCGCTCGCCGCCGTCAGAGTCAGAAGCATGGCGGAGGCATCACGCTGCAGGCACTTCCCGATGAAGACTTACCTCTCCGACAGCCGCCCGAGGAAATTCTTTCCATCAGCGATGCTCTCGAACGATTGTCCGAAGTGAATGCTCAGGCCGCAGAACTCGTCAAACTCCGCTACTTCGCCGGATTCACACTCCGAGAAATCTCCGAGATCCTCAGCATCCCGCCCCGCAGCACCGACAACCTCTGGTCCTACGCCCGTGCGTGGCTTTCTGTCGAGATTAAGCAGACTCTATCGCATTGAGAAGGAAAAGGAGAAGGAAAAGGGGTCAGGTCCAATAGTGTTCGGCACTGCGACTGCGGTTGATTGACAGCAGCGTGAGTTATGAAAGGGTCGGCAGCATTTGGCAAACCGCTTACAAGGATCCAGCCACATCGGGCAGAGGCGGCTTAAGGCACCGCGCAGGATCGAACGGCCCGGCGTGCAGAGCGCGCGGGTGCCTTACTCTTCGGCAGATCTTATTTTTGCGATGTTGCGTTCCAGTTCTTCGAGCGACGCCCATCCCGACATAGAGAGGCATTTCATTTCGAATGTCCAGCACATCTGTGGCAAGACGAAGCTTGCCGTCGCACGATGTGCCTGTTCTCGTGCCAGTGGCTGCACTCCCGCGACTCGTGTGTTCCGAAGCGGAAACAGTGACAAGGCGAACCGTGTGATCGGGTGAGGCGTCCGCTTTGGAGGATCCGAATTTCACGATCTGATCACTGATCACACCGGTTTGAGCGTATCAAAATACTTCAGCCCCTGAACATCGGAAGGCTCAATCGCAGGCCTCGCCCTGGGCTTACGGTTTTGAAGTTGCACACTTTCAGCTCCGAAGGAGCGACAGCATGTAGCCGCGGGTGTGAACCCGCGGTTTTTGGTGTCTTTTGAACCGAAAGCCACGAAGTGGCGACAGCAGAGATTGCTGTCGCCACTTCGTGGCTTTCGGTTGGGCTGGCTTCGTTTTCCCACGGCTTACGCCATGGGCTACATGCTGCCACCGCTTCGCGGTTAGAAAGTGCCCAACTTCAAAACCCGCGGCATGGGCTGCGTGAGCTGTGTTTACGAAAAACGAATCATGCCCCGCGGACTGCTGCAAGGGATTGTTCGGTGCGCCTTTAGTCGACGCCCCGGAATTCGATCGTGTCGCCATCAGGCACGTCCCGGAGTTGGGCGGCCATGTCCGCGAGGAACCGCCGCCGCTCACCCGCGGAGATTGGGGCCAGATTCACGCCGTCCGCCGACTCCGTGGTGCAGAACGGCGGGTACGCGGCGAGCAGCTGGCCCGGTTCCAGCTGGCCGCCGTCCTCCTGGTGCTGTAAGAGAGGGTGAAGCGAGAGAAACTCAACCGGGTCGGCCGCCACCGCCTCGAAAAACTCCCGCAGGCCGACGCCCAGCGACTCGACCTCGCCTGTCTCTGCGGCCAGTTTGTGAGTCACTCCATCCCGCAGCAGGAACTGGTCTCCCATGCAATCCTCAGCGAACGGCACGTCGGCCTGGTTGACCTCGGGATACAGCCGCCAGAACGCGGCCTCGCCGTCCCACGCATCCCGCAGCGAGTGCCAGTCCGGCTCATGGCACGCCCCGCGCACGTGCAGACCGCCGTGGAACTGAATGAACCCGTTAATCTGCCGCAGCAGCCCGGCGAGGTTGGCCGGAAGGCGGACGAGTAAGTCGCCGTCGGTGAGCGGCGGGCCTGTGAACGTCACCTGTTCCAGTTGCACTGCGGTCTCCCCCTTTTCGCACCAAACGACAAGCTCACTCGCTGGTGAGACGATCCATTAGAATACCGGAAGCGATTCGATCAAACGAACTCGAATTGGTTCAAACGCCTTGTTTCCGAGCAACCCCGGGAATCCGGCACACTCGAGGATCGATGTTCGCAGATAGGCCATCAAGTCAACCGTGCTGCCTGTTGCGCTCAATGGTCGGAACTTACGTGGCCATTCGAAGTTCATTAGTGGCGGCATCCACTGACCGTCTTTGACACCGTACGAGTCACCTCCGGAAATGTCATCCTTGTGGTAGCCGTCAGGCGAAATGGAATAGAAAAAATCGTCTTCCGTCTCATCTTCCCTCAGACTATCGAAGTCCTCTACGGTGAAATCAAGCCAGTCCTTTGTGCATGAATCAATATGTACACCGTCGCAGTAACCCTTCCTGCCCAGGATTTTCATATCCTTCCAGAAATCGACGTGTGCATAATTTTCAAGGTCTACAAATGAGATGCCGCCAACGACTGTCCAAACTCGTTTCAGCAATGCGGGAATTTCAAGTCCCGTATGCGATTCGATCCGCGCAATCCGCTGAGACAAGCCCTTTTTCGGAGGCGTTACCAGTGAGGAAACGGGGTAGCCCATCTCATTGAGTCGCTCCTCGAGTATCGCAATTGCGTTACAGCAAATGTGCAGAGATTTGTCGATGAACTCAACACACTCTGAGCGTGCCGTTACATCGACGTATTGTTTTTCAGCCTGAGCAATTTCTTCGATTGTAGCCATTACCGTTATCCTCCAGCCGAACGACCAGGCTCATCAACGGCGGGGGCCGAGTGAGCGACGAATCCCAGAAAGCCTACATGCCCCCGCCGTCTGCTGCAGCGCCTGGTTCTGCGTCCGGGGCCTACACCAGCGGCTTGATCCACTTGCACGGGCGACCTGCGAAGTGATCGCGGAGCCGATCTTCGACGTGTTCCGGTGCCCACAACGCTCAACACTCCAGACCGATGCACTCGGCACGGGTGGCAGGGCGAATGTCTCCCGCCAGGTAAATTGAGAACTGGCCGGTGAACTGGTCCTGAGTGTACGCAGGCACAGGGGCCAACACTTCCGGCGGCGGGGCCACCTTGCCGATCCGCGGCCACAGGCCGTCCAGGCAGGCCGACCCATTGACCATGACCCGGAAGGCAACCGGGTGGGTGACCACCTCGGTCGCTGACATCTCGGCATCAGTCCGCAGATCGAATAAGGCGAAGTCCACCTCCGGGAGCGTCCAAGCATAGGCGTGCCACCCATCGCCGAGTGGAACCTTCAATACACCGCCGATCACACGCCGCTGTCCCGCCATCCTCTCATCTCCTGCCGCCTGCAACTTCATGAGGACGATGCCGCGTTTTGCAGACACTCGACAACCTCCGTCCGCTTAGGCTATCCCGTCTCTTCCTCACTCCTTGCCTGAAACGCAACCACAAACGTCGCGGCTCACGCAGGTTTTGTTAGGGGTTCTTAATCAAATCGTAGTTCTCCCATGTGTCCTGAACGTGCTAAGTCGAGGGTAGCTTTCGTCATCATCCATTTGTGCAGCCTCCGGAAAGGAATTGTCAGGGAGTTCCTCAGCGATAAAGTCTACTTACAACTTCAAGCAGACATCAAGGGATTGTCATATTAAGCGCCGCGTCACAGATGGCTGCGGTTCATGGCCTCGTTCGACCTTCCCACTCAGTCGACCTGTAGACTTCAATCGACCAGGGATTGCCCCACGGCCCCGGCGATTCGATGGCTTTGCTGAATCCACGTGGTTCATCCAGCGACACCATGGCCCACGGATTGCCATCTCTGATGAGAAGAACTGCCGTACCATCCGAAGAGAACCTCAAGTTCCAATTGTGCGACTCGGGCGTTCGGCACACGGCATCCTTCGATGCGTATCCTCTGGCGATAGGCGGCGGGCCTGGTCGATAGCGTTTAACTTCTTTGGGGTCGATCGGATCGACTCGGTTGTATGCGAAGCAGGTCGCCTCAACATCCCCAGTCTTTTCCGCATCGGCACTCGGCTCGTGCAGGTAAAGTATCCCCGTGATGCCATCGTCAACAAGGATCGCATGACGGTGGCTGACTTCCGAATACAGGCAAACGAGAGATTGTTCGTCCAATGTTTTCTCCCTGACCAAACGCTCCAGCTCAGCATCGCCTGATTCGGAGCGACCTTGCGAGTCGACGGCTAACGTCGCCGCGACCGGGGCTTGTTGCTGGTGCCATGCTTTACCACCGTGTATTATGCAGCTAGCCCATAGCAGCGATGTGCAATGGGTGAAAGTGAATGACGTCACCGTTCTTTGCGGCATCATGGTGCGGGTCATTGCTGAGCACTCCGACGTAGTTGCCGTCCTCGTCCATTTCCTGAACAAGCACCCACATGCGTTCACATTCGTTGTCAGCGCGATCGGCGTCTTCGTCAGCGAAACGAAACACCAGTTTGACATATTCACCCAGTCCGACATTCTGACGAGTCTCTTCGTCGGGAGGGTGAATGTCGGGCAAATACTGCGACAGCCACTGGGCATCTTCGAGATAGTATCCATTCTCCGCATACGACGGGAACGGATTGTTCTTGCTCCGTTGCCAGCGTTTGGCTTTACTCTGTCGTTCGGCCCGCCAGCCATAAGGCAAATCATGCAGCTCCATAAGAGTCGCATCGAGCTTAATCATTTCGCCAAGGCAAACCAATTTGCACACGGATTCGGTGGCAGGGTGATCTTTCGAACCATGAAACTGCCAGTCTCCATCGTAGTCGCGGTAAACTCGCAGAATCGGCGATCCTTCCAGTACGAAAGTCGTTGTGAAGCACGCAGTATTTGGAGGATCATCGAATGTCCATTTGTTCTTCATGCGCGGTGCCTGTGATCATTTCCAACGTCAGAATGTTGAATGCTGTCGGTCACCGATAGCTTAGCATTTTTCAGGAGATGTTTACAAATGCCCAATGCAGGGGAAGGGGTCAGGTCTTTTTTATCGGCCGTCCCCCTGGTCGAGTGGTCGTTTCGAGACCATGACGAACAGCGCTGTTTCTGGTCCGTTAATCATCACCGAACGGCAAGCCACGGCGGATGCTGTGCCGCAGCGATGTGAGTTCACCTTCTGTCTCCATCTTATTCACCCGCGAGGGATTCTCTTCAATCTTCTTTCGAAGAGTTGCGACGAAGACACGCAGGTTGTAAGTTTATTCAACGTTCAACGGTCCCCAGATCGTCTTCAGCAAATACTGGTGCGTCGGCACCTCGCCTGCGCGTGTGACTCGCCGCCTGCTCCAATCCCATCTGACCGTCTCAGGATCGCTCGCAGACGCGCCAACAATTCTCCGACATGGAAGGGTTTGGAGAGAAATTCGTCTGCTCCCGCATCCAGGGCGGCCACCTTTTCGCGTTCCTGATCGCGTGCAGACAACACAATGATCGGCACACGAGACCAGCCACGAAGTTCGGTGATTAATTCGCGCCCTTCACGATCTGGAAGTCCCAGATCCAGCAACACTGCAGCGGGCGATTCCTGCAGGAGCAAAAGCAGACCGTCACGAGCGTTCTCGGCCTCTTTAACTCGATAGCCTTCAATGCTGAGTGATGCGTTCAGGAACCGGAGTATGGCGATCTCGTCTTCAATCACAACGATCAGAGGAGCATTGAGTTCCACAGTGGTCACACACGCATCCCTGGGAATTCCGCAATCGACCTGACCGAGCCCGATGAATTCTTCGCACTGCCGCAGGGAGCTTTCGACTATACGAAATGGCCCGGATACTCTTGATCTTTCCATCCCTCCAGTGAGCAATGCCGAATCCAATATAACGATTGTCGATAAATCTGGAATGAACTCCTCAGGATATCCCTGACGGCACACGTGATGAAAACGAAGATTATTGGTCCGAGAATCGGTATCCTACGCCTTGTTCGGTCAGAAGATGACGCGGCATCGTTGGATTCTCTTCAAGCTTACGGCGCAACACCGCAATTGTTAGTCGCAGCTGTGTCAGACTGCGGCCGGAATTATCACCCCAGACCTGGGTTGTCAGAAACCGATCTGTCAGCAATCGATTCGCATTCCTTACGAGGAGTGCCAGCAGGTCGTATTCAGAAGTCGTCAGCGTGACAATGTCTTTGCCTCGCCAGACAACTCTGTCGGCCAGGTTCACTTCCAGTTCTCCGGTATGAACGTGCAAACTTGCCGGTGTGTCATCTGCGGCCTGCGTTGCATGCCGCAGTGCGACTCGGATTCTGGCCAGCAGTTCCCCAGTCCCAATAGGCTTGATGACGTAATCATCTGCACCGGCTTCAAAGGCTGCAATTTTATCGCTTTCCTGCGTTCGTGCTGACAGCACAATAATCGGAATTCGAGAGTACTGACGCAGGCGTCGAATCACTTCCACTCCATCAAGGTCCGGCAGTCCCAGATCGAGAAGCAGGAGCGCAGGACTGTGCTCTCCTGCCAGCCGAAGTCCCTCTGTGGCTGTTTCTGACTCGAGCACCGCGTACCCAGCCTCAACCAGTGCCGTGTGAACGAACTTGCGAACAGTGAATTCGTCTTCAATGATCAGAATTGAACTTTTCACAGTCATTCTTTCAATCAGCTTTTCCCAAATGGTCTTCGATATTCAGATGAGGAGGAACACCCTGAACCGGCAGGCGGACACGGAAGATAACTCCTGTCTTCTCTGTACGATTCTGTGCCGTGATCTCGCCGCCATGGGCGCGAACAATTGCTCTGCAGATCGCAAGTCCGAGTCCCGCACCTCGAGAATCCGGCTTTGCGTTGGCCCCCCGCTGAAACTTTTCAAAAACTTTTAGTTCATCGCCGGCCGCCAATCCTGGACCATAGTCCGAAACTTCAATCACGGTACTCGCCCCGTCGGTCCATCCGGCGATGTTGATCGGAGTGTCTGCCGGAGTATAACGGCAGGCATTTTCCAGCAGATTCACCAGAACCTGTTCGATCAACACCGCGTCAAACTGTCCCAATAGCACTTCGGTCGGCAACTTTACATTCACCTGCCGGAGTCCCAGCAGATGCTCCAGTCTTCGCAAAGACGACCCCACAACATCTTCAACAGGATGCCATTGCTTCGCCACAAAGAACTGAGCCGATGTGACCTGAGTCAGACGCAGCAGGTTTTCGACGAGCCGAGACAGGCGATCCGATTCGTCGAATACCGTCTGCAATAACTCACGCTGTGTGGTCGCGGTCATTGCAGGATTTCGAAGAATACTACTGGAGGCTCCCGAGATGACGGCCAGAGGTGTCCGAAGATCATGGGAAACGGACGAGAGAAGAGTATTGCGCAACTGTTCGGTTGCCACTTCGACTCGCGCGTTCTGCGATTCCAGCATCAGACGGTCACGTTCCAGAGCCATCGCAATCTGTGTCGCATAGTTTTCCAGAATCAGTCGATACTCGGGCATGTGAAGTTGAGCGGCATCCTCATGTTGAACCGCCAACACTCCCACTGTTCCATTGGGGGAAAGCAGCGGCAGATAGAGATACTGTGCGGACGGCAGTGTATCGGTCCCCCGCCCCGCGATCTGAGCATGATCGTAAACCCAATGAGCAGCCCCGATTTCTGAGTGATTGGAAGCGAATTGAATATGCTGCGAGAGAATCGGCTGAACCTGCCCATCCTGAGGCAGAAAGATCACCGCCTTGCCTCCCAGCACTTCGTTGATGGCCCGTTCCGATTCCGCAGCGATAAAATCCTGGCCATTGATTCCTGACAGTTTTCGGCCCAGACGATACAGAGCCTCCGCTCGTCTTTCGTTGCGACGTGACAGTTCGGCCTGTCGACGGACGCGCGCGGCGAGAGTCGATACACTCAGCCCCACAAACAACATGACAGCGAACGTGATGAGATACTGAATGTCATTGATGACGACCGTATAATAGGGCGGAACGAAGAGGATATCGAACAGAAGAACGGCAAGGATAGATGCTGCAACAGCCTGGTTCCGTCCGCAGCGAAAGGCCACGACGACAACGCCCAGCAGATAGACCATCACCAGATTGGCTTCGCTCAGGCCGACTGAGTCAAACAGAGTGCTCAGGCCGGTGGCGATTGCCATCACGGCAAGTGTTCCCACCCACGGTTGCCAGCGGAAATTCGGTTTCGGGGAATGGCTGGACATCGGGAGCGGTTCCGATGCTCCTCTGATCACATACACGTCAATGTCACCGCTGTCGCTGATCAGCCGATCGACGACTGAAGGGCGGCGAAAGAACCAGCGAGATGCGGAAGGCTCCGACTTGCCTATGACAATCTTTGTGACATTACGCTGCTGCGCATAAGCAATCGTTTCAGCGACGATATCGTCGCCGGTTAGCGCCGTTGTTTCGGCTCCAAGACGCTCGGCCAGTTGCAGATTGGCAATAAGTCGGCCGCGCGCTTCTTCAGGCAATCCTCCCGTCTGAGGTGTATCGATGCTGACGGCGACCCAGTCTGCATCCAGCGAATCGGCCAGACGCTTGGCCGCACGAATGACCTTTGCGGATGTCGGACTCGGGCCAACACAGACAAGCAAACGTTCCTGCGTGGCCCACACATCACGCGTCGCTTTGCCGAGTCTCGCCGTTTCCACATCGGCATGCACTCGTGTCGCAGCGCGGCGAAGTGCCAGCTCACGAAGTGCGGTCAGGTTCTCTCTGCGGAAAAAACTCTGCAGAGCTTTAGCAGCCTGATCGGGAATATAAACCTTTCCTTCCCGCAGCCGTTCCAACAGGTCTTCCGTTGAAATATCAATCAACGCCAGCTCGTCGGCGTGGTTAAAGACTTCGTCCGGAACAGTCTCCCGCACGATGATACCGCTGATCTGTGCGATGACATCATTCAGGGATTCAACATGCTGAACATTACACGTGGTGTGGACATCGATTCCGGAGTCCAGCAGTTCCTCAATATCCTGCCAGCGCCGGACGTGTCGCTGAGTCGGTGCATTGGAATGAGCCAGCTCGTCAACCAGAATCAGTTCTGGCTTTCTGGCAAGTGCAGCATCGAGATTGAATTCTCGCAATGTGGTTCCACGGTAAGGAATCTTCAGACAGGGAAGCTGTTCCAGGCCTTCCAGCAGGGCCTCGGTTTCCGGACGGCCGTGCAATTCCACATAGCCGACAACTATATCCACGCCTGTGGCCTTCTCTCGCCTCGCATTCTGAAGCATGGCGAACGTTTTGCCGACCCCTGCGGCATAGCCAAAGTAAACCTTTAACCGTCCTCGTTTTCGATCAGACGACTGCAGTTCGCCTTCTGACTTAACACGTGCCAGCATCTGTTCTGGAGTAGGACGATCATGATTAGGCATGGAGCACGGATACTCAAGTTTATTGGAATGTCTGAATCAGTACTAAGGTCCGCGAAGACCAGTCTCCTGTCCGGTCTACTCCTGATTTCCACCCTCGGTGTCAAGCGACAGATTGAGTCGAAGTACGTTGACGCATGGTTCGCCCAGCGCGCCAAAAGTGCGGCCTTCTGTATTGCCGGCAATTAATTCACGAACCCTTTCTTCGCTGAGTCCGCGAGCATTGGCGACTCGTCCCACTTGATACTCCGCCGCCGCTGGACTGATATGCGGATCGAGTCCACTGGCCGACGCGGTCACGAGGTCCACAGGCACAGACTTCGTCTCATTTGGATGCGCGGCGCGGATCACTTCGACTCGCCCCTTGATGGCATCAAGTAGTGCCGGATTTGTCGGCCCCAAATTGGAACCGCTCGACGCCGCGCCGTTGTAACTTGTCGGTCCAGTTGCGGACGGACGACTCCAGAAGTAGCGAGGACCGTCGAACGCCTGACCAATGAAATCTGAGCCGACAGCCTTGCCCTCCCGCATAATCACACTGCCATTGGCCTGGTGATGAAACACGGCCTGTGCAACAGCCGTGATCAGCGCCGGATAGGCGACCCCAGTCAGTAGCGTCAACAGGGTAAGGAGGACAAGACATGGTCGAAAATGAGCATTCATGATCTGACTCCGTGGTTTCGGATTTTTCTAATGATGATTTGCCGTACAGCGACTGAACGATTCGTGCTCGATCTCAAGCGAGGTCTACGTCAGCCCCATACTGACGAGCAACAGATCGATCAACTTGATCCCGGGAAACGGTACAATCAGACCGCCAAGCCCATAGATCAGCAGGTTGTCTCGCAACAGACGATCCGCTCCCACGGCCCGATACTTGACGCCTCGTAGCGCCAGCGGGATCAGGATCACGATGATGATCGCATTGAAAATCACGGCCGAAAGGATGGCACTCGCGGGTGTCGCCAGGTGCATTACGTTCAGACGGCTGAGAACGGGATAAGTCGACGCGAAGGCAGCCGGAATGATTGCGAAGTACTTCGCAACATCATTCGCGAGGCTGAAGGTCGTGAGTGCTCCGCGAGTCATCAACAGCTGTTTGCCGATCTCAACGACTTCGATCAGCTTTGTTGGATTTGAATCGAGATCAACCATGTTACCGGCTTCCTTCGCCGCCTGCGTGCCCGAGTTCATCGCGACCGCGACATCAGCCTGAGCCAGTGCTGGGGCATCGTTCGTGCCGTCTCCGGTCATCGCCACAAGTCGCCCGCCCGCCTGATGTTCGCGAATCAGTTTCAATTTCGCTTCGGGTGTGGCCTGAGCCAGAAAATCGTCAACACCAGCTTCCGCAGCAATTGCCGCAGCGGTCAGCGGATTGTCACCGGTGATCATGATTGTCTTAATCCCCATCCGTCGCAGTTCGCCAAACCGTTCCTTCATTCCGCCCTTGACGATGTCCTTTAGATAAATTGTCCCCAGTGTGCGTTTACCGTCGGCGACGACGAGCGGTGTGCCGCCCCGTTTGGAGATGTCCTCGACTGTGCGACGCACCTCGGCTGGAAGCCCGCCTCCGCTCTCACGCACGAAGTTTTCGATCGCATCAGTCGCGCCTTTTCGAACACGGCGGTCCTCCAGATCCACCCCACTAAGCCGCGTCTGGGCCGAGAAAGCGATGAATGTGGCGTGCAACTCATTGATATTTCGGCCTCGCAGGGCATACTTTTCTTTGGCAAGTACAACGATGCTGCGTCCTTCCGGAGTTTCATCCGCCAGCGAAGCCAGTTGAGCCGCATCGGCGAGCGCCAAGATGTCAACGCCGGGCGCTGGAATCAACTCGACGGCCTGTCGATTGCCCAGCGTGATCGTGCCGGTTTTGTCGAGCAGCAGTACGTCCACGTCACCCGCAGCTTCCACAGCTCGACCCGATGTCGCGATCACGTTGGCCTGGATCATTCGATCCATCCCGGCGATACCGATGGCAGACAACAGTCCGCCGATCGTAGTTGGAATCAGGCAAACCAGAAGTGCAACGAGCACCGTTACTGTGACAGGGGAACCCTGTCCGGCAGCCGCCACGCTGTAAACAGAGAACGGCATCAATGTGACGCAGACGATCAGAAAGATAATCGTCATTGCCGCCAGCAGAATATCGAGTGCAATTTCGTTTGGAGTCTTTTGACGTTTGGCACCTTCGATCAGCGAAATCATGCGGTCAAGGAATGTCTCACCGGGATTCGCGGTGACTCGCACAATCAGCCAGTCGGAAAGCACGACAGTACCACCAGTCACGCTGCTGCGGTCGCCGCCGCTCTCGCGGATGACGGGAGCACTTTCGCCCGTAATGGCACTCTCATTGACCGACGCGACGCCTTCGATGACTTCACCGTCGGTCGGCACCATGTCCCCGGCCTCAACAATCACGACGTCTTCCCTGCGAAGCTGTGACGCTCCGATTGTCTGCCATTGCGCCCCGTGTCGAGGCTCGCTCAGCTTCCTGGCAGTGACATCGCGTCGAGAAGATCTCAGCGAATCGGCTTGAGCTTTTCCGCGTCCTTCGGCCATGGCTTCAGCGAAGTTCGCAAAAACGACCGTGAACCACAACCACGCGGAGACACCGAAGATAAACGCAGGTGATTCGCTGCTGCCGGTCGACAGAGCGTGCATGCCAAGCCCTGTGGTCAGAATACTCCCGATGAACACGATGAACATCACCGGATTCCGTAGCTGACGCATCGGATTGAGTTTCCTGATGGAATCGAGCAGCGCCTGTTTCACGATGTGTGGATCGAACAGCGATCGAGATTTACTAGTCATGACATTACCTCGTATGCCGCGCGTAGTACTTGAAACCCACCGGCACATGAATGCGAATTTGTAGTCTGAAATTTGAAATTCAAGATCTGAAATTTGAGATCTGAAATGTTCACATTGCCGTCATCTGCAGATGCTCAACGATTGGTCCCAGCGCCAAAGCGGGAACAAACGTCAGTGCCCCGACAAGCAGCACGGCACCCACCAGCAACACAACGAACAATGTGTTGTGGGTTGGCAAAGTTCCCGCCCCCGCTGGTGTGTACTTCTTACGAGCCAGCGAACCGGCAATGGCCAGCACCGGAATCATCAGCCAGAAACGTGATATCCACATCGCAATGCCCAGTGCGGAATTGTAAAACGGCTCGTTGGCCGTCAGCCCGGCAAATGCACTCCCGTTGTTGTTACCCGCCGAAGAAAACGCATAAAGCACCTCTGAGTAACCGTGAGCCCCAGGGTTATTCAGATTCCCTTTCACGTCTTCGCCGGAGGCATAGTCCAGTCCCAGCCCGCTAACCGCCACGGCCGTGCCGATCAGCACGACCAGCGGCGGAATCAGAATCACAAGTGCAGCCATTTTCATTTCATAGGCCTCGATCTTCTTGCCAAGGTATTCCGGCGTGCGACCAACCATCAGGCCCGCAACGAATACCGCCACGATCGCGAACATCAGCATGCCATAAAGGCCCGAACCAACACCGCCGAAGACGACTTCGCCAAGTTGCATGAGCCACATCGGCACCAGTCCACCCAGCGGCGTGTAGGAATCGTGCATCGAATTCACGCTGCCATTGGATGCTGCAGTCGTCGCCGCGGCCCAAATACCTGAATTCACAATCCCGAAGCGAAGCTCCTTGCCTTCCATGTTGCCTCCTGACTGCATGTCACTGGCAACCTCATCGACGCCCATGGCGATTTGCGACGGTACTCCGGATTGCTCGGCACCGACAACTCCGATCACCAGCGGAACAAAGATCACCAGCATCGCAATCAGGATTGCCCAGCCCTGTAGACGATCGCCGACCATGTCGCCAAAAGTCCAGCACAACGCTCCGGGAATTAGCAGAATGGACAGTACCTGGAGAAAATTCGACATCGGCGTCGGGTTCTCATACGGATGCGCCGAGTTCACGTTGAAGTATCCACCGCCATTCGTGCCGAGCTGCTTGATTGCGATCTGCGACGCAGCTGGCCCCATCGGCAGCTGTTGTTCAGAAATCACTTTCTTCTGAGTGATCGCATTTCCTTCCGCGTCGACTGACGGCGTGCCGCCCGCACCGATCACGGGTTCGTCCATACTGATCGGCTGCACCAGGGCAACCGATTGATATGGCTGAAAGTTCTGCACGACGCCCTGCGACACAAGCGCAAGTGCCAGGACAATGGACAGAGGCAGCAGGACGTAGACGGTCGAGCGTGTCAGATCAACCCAGAAGTTTCCGATCGTCTCGACGCTGCGGCGTGTGAATCCACGAATCACAGCAATCAACACTGCGATTCCGGTCGCAGCAGAGACGAAATTCTGCACAGACAATGCCAACATCTGAGACAGGTAGCTCATTGTGGTTTCGCCACCGTAGCCCTGCCAGTTGGTATTGGTCGCGAAACTCACGGCTGTGTTGAACGCGGAGTCGGGCGTGTTTGCAGAGAAGCCCTGAGGATTCAGCGGCAAGCGATCCTGGAGTCTCAGGATCAAATACACGAATGCAAAGCCGAGAACACTGAACAGCATCACCGCGAAGGCGTAGCTCTTCCACCTCATTTCGCTTTTAGGATCAACGCCCGCAAGGCGATAGAACAAACGCTCGATCGGTCCGAGCACCCGGTCCAGGCCGCATGGCTGGCCCTGAAACACGCGGGACATAAACCATCCCAGGGGTTTCACGGTCGCCAGCAGGACACCGACAAACAAAAAAATCTGAATCCAGTGATTAGCGGTCATGCGAACCACTCCGGCTTTAAGAGGGCAATAGTCAGATACGCCAGCAGCGCAATCGCTGCCAGCAACCCAATTAGTTCAGGTCCGTTCATCTTCCGCCCCCTTGCAGTCGATCGCAGAGCACGATCAGACCCCATGTTAGAGCACACAAACCGGCAGTTATGCCGATCATCACGAAATCACTCATTTCGAACACTCCACTTTGCGGTTACCGAAGAAAACCGTGGGCCTTCAGTTCCATGTCTCCAATGATAGCCGTCGTCGTATCAATTAGGTGTCAATACATGGCTTGATCGCATCAGGACTTTATCAAGATTCAGACCAAATGATTCCTCGTCAGGCACGAGTCTTTGACTGGTTGCTTCACATCAACTGCGTTCCCGATGCAGGAGCAAACAAGCGACTTCTGTGTGGCACTTGTCGCGCCGCATCTCGAAGAACAGGGCGCAGAATGGTCCCTCTCACACGGCGAAAGATGCTTGCGTGAACTGATCACTCTACCTGCCAACGAATGACAGAATTGTCAGCGTTCGGCGGAATCTGTCCACTTCCGTGCGGTCTGCACATTGATGTGCGACTCAGAGCAGGTCCGAATCAGATCTGCGCGCGGTGCAGCATTATTTTCATCGAAAGTTCCCAACGAGACTTCAGCAATCCTGCTACCTTACCAGAGGAACTGCTTGCGAACGACTATCAGCAAACAAACTTACGGCGCTGTGGTTTGTTCGATGTCAGAAAAACCCAGACTTGGTTCGTCTCGAAGTGCATGCACTGGAAAACTGGCAGAATGCTGTTTCCGTTGACGTAATAAATGCCAGCAATCTGTATCTGTTCTCTGTATCCGGCAATTTGACTTGAGCAGTTTGGTGTGGCGTTTCAAAGGGATTCAATCGGAACGGGAACGCGCACTGAAGATCTCACTCTCATTGCGACGCAGCCTCAACGCGCAACGAGAGCAGTCTCTGAAGAATTGGAGTTGTCGCAACGGTCGTCGCCAGAGCCATTAGAACCATCATCGCAAACAGGATGGGAGAAATGACACCCAGATCCAGTCCGATGTTAAGCACGATGAGTTCCATAAGTCCGCGAGTATTCATCAATGTTCCAAGCGATGCGGAGGTTCGCCAGTCGAGTCCAGTGAAACGGGATGCGACGACAGTTCCACCAAATTTACCCGCAGTTGCAACGCCGATAATCAGTAAACAGAAGTACCAGTCAGACGTCGTGGAAAGCAGTCCGATCTGTGTGCGAGTTCCGGTGTAGGCAAAGAAGGTCGGAAGCAACAGGATCGAAACGACATCCTCCAGCCGATGCCGGAATGATGCAGCAATATTGCTGTCATGAGGAATCATTGCTCCCAAAAGAAACGCTCCGAAGATTGCGTGGATCCCAATCGACTCAGTGATCATCGCTGATCCGAGCACCGCGACCAGAATCCAGGCCGCAAGTCGACTCGACAAGTCAGTGTTCTTTCGGCTCGACAACCACGAACTGATCAGCGGTTTCACGACCGCCACCATGAGAAACACGTAGGCTCCGGCAAGCAGTATCGTCCGGACCGACTCTTGAAGATTTGACTTGGCGATCCCGACCACAAAGGCGAGCAGGCACCAGGCGGTTACGTCGTCGGCAGCGGCACATCCGAGGGCGATCACACCCAGTTCTGACTTATCAAGCTTGAGATCAGTCAGGATTCTGGCAAGTACTGGAAACGCAGTGATGGACATCGCAACGCCGAGGAACAGTGCAAAACTGGTAAATGAAACTCCTGCTGGCGCGTATCGTGAATACGCAAACAACGCCAGAACGGCTCCAAGGAGAAAGGGCGTCACAATGCTTGCATGCGAAATTGCGACCGTTGCATGTGCCCTTGCACGAAGCAGCCCTGAGTTCAGTTCCAGACCGACCAGAAACATGTAAAGGATCACTCCGAGTTGTGCCAGTACTCCCAGAATCGGTGAGATATTCTGGGGGAAAACAAAGGTCATTGCATCCGGAGAGATTCGACCAAACAGTGATGGCCCCAGCGCGATTCCGGCGACAACTTCCCCGATGACTCGGGGCTGTCCCAGATATTGGCAAGCGGCGCCGAAGAGCCGTCCGGTGACTATGATTGCTATGAGGGCCAACAACACCTGCGGCAGAAGATGAAGTCTGGACGGCGCGGCGGGTGTCGATGCCGTGGTACTCACTGCGGCCGCTTGTCCCGGCAGTTGTTCTCCAAGGTGCTGTATGCCAAAGAAGCAACCGATCGTTACAACCAGCAAAAGCAGATAGACGAGACTGATGCGCGCAGTACTGGGTGATTTACCCTGAGCCGAAACATCCTGGATGATTTCCACAGCAACAATCCTGATTCGTCACAAACCTCAACGTTGAGTTCTCCGGCGGCATGGTTTTGGTTCCAGAGGCGACAGGAAACTCCACCAGAGTAATCACTGCCCCATCCGCTGTCCAGACAACAGTTGTTAAAACATGTGTCTGACATCGTCCACTGCGGAGCGCGTTACAGGTGCATGAATCTCAATGGGCGTTCAACAAGCAGAAATCAATTCATGATCTGAAGCGGACTGCACGAGGGTTTGCCATCTCACTCAGATCTACCCACCGCGCCAGCTTACGATTTGAACGCAAAAATCGAGGCCACTATCCGACGAGAACAGTGGGTCGCCTGGTGGGATCAGGGATTGCCTGTTCAAGAAGATCGAAGACGCTGTTCGGGACATCTCCCTGTCCAAACAATACGAATTGAATGGCGAGTTGCAGGGAGTTACCGATACTCCAGCCAAAGACAATATCCAGCGGCGCGCCGGATCTGCCCAGTTCGATAGCAATCTGCGCGATGGTATGAGAGACGGACGCAACTTCACGAGCCACGAGAATGAATCGACCGTACTCCTGTCGTATAGAAATCACTGGAGTGTTGTGGAATTCACTGGTGTCACCGGAATGAACCTCCAGAAACAGCAATGGTACTTCCGCTGGAATACGATGTTTTCGTCGAACTTCGATCTCCTTGTCTGCAAGCGAACGGCTCCCCGGTCTGTGGGGAATCAGCACACGAAAGCCGCCGTCAGTACAAAGGTCTGTCCACAGCATTCGGTCACCTTCGTTTTCGAATCGAAACTCATTTAGACGCAACTCTCGGCTCCTCCAGATCCGGGAGATAATTGACATACACATCACGCACGCGATGAAAATCGATGCAATGATGATTCCATCGGGACGCTCGATGACGTTGGCAGTGGTGGTGTAGACGAAGACGAGAGAAATCAATCCGAACGCGGCAAGTTTACCTTTCCGCCGCAACTGTAACCTCGGCTCGGCAGGGCGAGGTTTTCGACTCAAGTCAACTAGCGACCCAATGGCAGCACTCGTCATCAATACCAGAACACCTGTGGCATAAGCACCTCCCTGGCTGGACACATCAGCACTAAAACACCACGTGACCAACAGGTTGATCACAGTAAACGCGATCACCAGCGGCCGATATGCGGCTGCCCATTCCGGAGCCATTCCGTAGCGAGGCAGGTATCGAGGAACCATGTTCAACAAACCGGCCATGGCAGATGCCCCGGCAAACCAAAGAATAAGAATGGTGCTGATGTCGTAGACTGTGCCAAACACTGAACCGAAGAACGGACAAACCGCGAACGGACTGTCCCCATGAGCGATATACGCTAATGCTCTGTCAACGGCTTTTCCTCGATCAGGGCTCATTCGAAATTCTTCGACCGGAATAAGTGTACCGGTACCTGTTACAAGAGATGATCCCACAAGCATCACCGACATTATCAATGCCGCTGTAATCAAAAGCAGTCGCGTGCGACGAATTCGTCCCTCAGAATTCGAGGGGTCCTCTTCCGTGCCACGAATCAAGTGAATATGCAGAACGCCGGTTTCGAAACCGCTCATACCAAGAGCCAGTTTGGGGAAAATCAGACAGGCAATCAGCAACGCAACCCAAGGCCCTTTTCCTGAGATCGGAGTGTGGTGCAGGTGGTAGTCTCCACTGGAAATCTGATCAATCCATTGGGTCACCAATTCCGGATGCGACATCAGGTACAGGAGTCCCGCACCAATAATAATTGCTGTCAGACCTATGTACGTCACCACAAGAAGGGTCGCCAGCCCTACGACTTCTCCGTAACCCTTGATAAACATGGCGCTCAGCAATACTAGCAGAAACATTGTCAATGCGATTTGGCTGTGCATCCATTCGGGTGTAGAGCCCATGAACAGCGGATTAGAAAGCAAATGCGCCGTTGCGTCTGCGGCCGACAGTGTCTTGGTGATCACAAAGTCTGTCGCGGCAAATCCCACCAGCACCAGAACAAAGATCTTCGAGGTCCAGCCTCGAAAGATGCGTTCGATCATGCCGACGGAGCCCACGCCGTCCGGAGTTTCACCAGCCACATGGCAATAGATCGGAAGCGCCCCAAACAAAGTCACCGCCACGAGCACCAGAGTGGCGATTGGCGAGAGAATACCAGCTCCTTCAAACGCGATGGATGGCTGGTAGCCAAGAGTACTGAAATAGTCGACACCGCACAGACACATGATGAGCCACCACGCATAGTGATGGTCACGAGATGCATTTCCAGACAAGAGAGTCACTCCGGAGCGCAGGCGTACTGTCCAGATGGTCTGGAGCAGCGTTTTGTGAGAATTAGCTCACTTCTCAACCCGATTTTGTGATGTGACAGAGAGGTGGATCTGACGAAGATCCACAGAATTCGCCTATGCCCTGCGTATGACCGGTGGCTGATTCACGACAAGAGAGTCCTCGAACGCCTGCGAAGTTAGCTGACGGGCTCGGAGCCGAAGATGCCCCGCTCAATAGTTTGAGTTAGCCCCAAAAGGGTGGTTCCCCCGCTCTGTTGGCACAGATTCGGCGATTAATTTCCATCACACCTGAGATCTTAATTCTGCGTCCTACAAAGTTCAAGTTAGCACTTCACGGGAGCCCAGGATTTGACTGTCCATCGCTCGTCAAAACCATCACGCACGCAGTTAAAAGCCGCTTCGGTGAAACCGAACGACGCGATTTTGTATCGGACACCAAACTGCTCCGGTCACATCGACCGTCGCATGCAGACGGCGAGTAGGGCTGGCTGATGGTCGGGTCGTCTCTGGACGACACAACGATAAATCCTGCAGTTTGATGACGCAAGTACAGTCAGAGGCTGTGCTTTCCTGAGAAGAATCGCCATCTTCTAATCCCAATGCAGGCAAACGTCGTGTGCCGTCAGGCAGATGGAAGTTCTGGATTGATCCGGCTCGCGAATATCTGGTGATGCGCTGGGATATGGGAGGCAGTTCGCACGTCGTGGAATCCGTCGCCCAATCCCCCATGGGGCATTGGTATCCAACTCGCCTGCGATGGATCTCGTCAAATCCTTGCATCCGGGATACCTTTATGGACTTCTATGTTGAGTTCGATGTGGAAATTCCTGACGCCCTGTTCGATGTCAGGAAGCCAATGTCTGTTGAAGAACTGTTTCATAAATCGCCGCAGATGCCGGACTGATTCGTACACAACACACACACATTGGCTCGAAACGTGCCAACGGAAGCACAGCGCATGGAAACATTCAAACGAAATCGGCAGACGCTGGTCTTCCTCAGCTTCATAGTTGTTAGTGCAGCAGCAGGCTGGGGTATTCCGTGGTTTCATGAATGGAGTGGCACTCAGCAGAGCCACCGTTCTCCGCTGATTTTCCGATTGGGCATTGGGCTGACGGCAGGGGGCATCGCCTTATGTTTTCTGCTGCCACGACTGCTGCATCCCCGCCAGACCAGCGAGACTGACAAGCAACCTACCATTCGTTTTCGGTTCACGATGCGTCAGGCATTGGTCTTCATCGCCCTCACTGCAGTCTGGGTTGGCAGCTCACGTCAGCTGGAGGTTGCCGCCAGTCGTTTTCTTTGTATTGGGATATTGTGCTGCGCCGGATGGCTCATCCGACAGAATCGGGCAGATCGCTGGGCATTGGTCACATTGTTTTCCTGTATGGTCCTCCCGTATCTTTGGCTGGCTCTTGATCGCAGCCTCCTGCAAATGCTGTACACAATGTCGGTGATCATCGGATTGCCAGCTTTCGTCCCACAACTGTTGATCGGAGTAATCATTGATCAAAGAACTGTGGAATGGTTTTGGATGGGCGCATTGCTCACGGCCATTCAAATGAGATTTGGTCTATGGATGATTCAATCCGGGCCAGAGCGTACGATTGTATTCCTCGTGTATTCGCTGCTGGCTTCTTTGTTCGGATCGTTCTTCCTCTACGAGGGGTTCAGGGCATGAGCATAGCTTCGGCGCTGCGACATGCGAGACTGCATCGAACGGCCCGGCGTGCAGAGCGCGCGGGTGCCTTACTCTTCAGCTGATCTTGTTTTTGCGATGTGCCGTTCCAGTTCTTCGAGCGACGCCCATCCCGACATAGAAAGGCAGATCATTTCGAATGTCCAGCACATCTGTGGCAGGACGAAGCTTGCCGTCGCACGATGGGCCTGTGCTCGTGCCAGTGGCTGCACTCCCGCGACTCGTGTGTTCCGAAGCGGAAACAGTGACAAGGCGAACCGTGTGATCGGGTGAGGCGTCCGCTTTGGAGGATCCGAATTTCACGATCTGATCGCTGATCACACCCGCTTGCCGGCCGTATCGCGTGCGGTGCCGACATCATGCAGTCGGGACAGCAGAGGTTTGAGCGTATCAAAATACTTCAGCCCCTGAACATCGGAAGGCTCAATCGCAGGCCTCGCCCTGGGCTCACGGCGAGCCTGACCGGGTGCGTCATTCGACGGTACCGCATTCGCCGCGGAAGCTGCTGTCGATGCAGTGCTGGCAGGTTGGGCATCAGGTTGTTCCGGGTCCGGGGCCACGACGTTCGGCTCGTAATGTCACTCTGGCAGGTTAGAGATTCACTGCGAGGGCTATGCGAAAAAAGCGTGCCAAAGCAAATGTAATTCCCATGCGTGAGGCGGCGCAAATTTCGTGCTGAACACTATTGGACCTGACCCTTTTCCTCTTTCCGGAGGATTATCGAATGCCCAGTTGTTCTTCATACGCGGTGCCTGTGATCATTTGCAACTTCAGAATTGTGAATGCTGTGGCCGCCGACAACTTAGCATATCCATACCCCCTCCGTTTCGAACGGCCCCTGTTTCAGCCGATGCCGTTGTTCGCACGTCGAACGATGCCGTTTTCGTTGATTGATCCCGGGTCTCTTTAGATCGCTCCTCGGTCTCGCGGCTTCCACAACCTTCCTGCCTTGTGAAATTCTGCAGCCCTCGGTAGCATCGCATATCATTGATACGACGGGTGAGTGATTGCGACTTTACCGTGGCCTCTGATTCAATTCGGCAAATCAAACCGTTTCAGACAGGCTGGATGATGCTGCACAATGTCTTCAATCCTGTGCGACGACGACTGTTGAGGTCGCTTTCGGCCGGGCTGTTCAACCATGGTCTGGGGGATTTGCTGGCGCGACAGCAGTTGGCGGCCGCTGACGCGACACGGCGTTGTGAGGCTCGCAACGTCCTGGTGATCTATGAAGAGGGCGGCATCAGTCAGATGGATTCGTGGGATCCAAAACCGGATGCACCGGTGGATCACCGGAGTCCCTTTGCCCCCATTCCGACGACGGTTCCCGGTACTTTCTTCAGTGCATTGATGCCACAGCTTGCGCAGCACGCTCATCGACTTTCCGTCGTGCGATCAATGACCAGTACCCGAGTCGCCGGACACATCGAAGGCTGTCTCGAATTCATGAAGGGTTACCGGTTTGATGCGCCGTTGTTCCAGGGAAGTGAACTTCGCTCCCATCGCTTTCCGGATATCGGCTCGGTTGTCACCGATCAGCTCGGCAGCGAGCGTGTCGAGTTACCGGGGTACATTCTGTGTCCAGGCGCCAACCTGCCAAATCATGTCGGAAACTCCGGGTTTCTTCCAAAGAGTTGTGCGCCCTGGAAGCTCGGAACCAGGAGTCTCGGCGAAGATGTCGCGGCACCTGGCTGGCGGGTCAAATCGCTGGATCCATTGCCTGGTCTGCATAGCGAGCGGCTCAGGCAGCGCGAATCGCTGCTGAGCGGACTGGACGCCGGAGAGTCGGGCCGGACGGCCATCGTCGCAGCCCTCCGCCACAACTACGAACGTGCCTTTGATTTGTTGACGAGTCCTCAGGTCCAGCAGGCTTTCTCGTTCGATTCAGAAAAGCCGGAGACGCTGGACCGTTACGGTCGTGACCATCGAGGCATGTGCTACCTGCTCGGCCGCAAACTCATTGAAGCGGATGTCCGCTTCGTGACGGTCACTGTCATTCAGCCGTCCGAACTCGTGGGGCGCCGCAACAATGGCGAACCGAATGGGGCTTTCCTTAACTGGGACCATCACGAAGGAATCTACCGTAATGGTCCGTGTGGCGGCCCGCAGTCAATGGTCAATGGTGAACGTTACGGCCTGCCCCATCCGGTTATGATGCCCAGTCTCGACCGCTCACTGAGCGCCCTTCTGGAAGACATGGACCAGCGCGGACTGCTCGCAGAAACGCTGGTTTGCTTCATCACGGAGATGGGACGGACTCCGCGACTTAACAAATGGCAGGGCCGTGATCACTGGGCGCGAGCCATGTCGGTCGCCTTTGCTGGCGCTGGTGTTCCCGGCGGACAGGTCATTGGGGAAACCGACCGCGAGGCCGCTGATGTCATCAGCCAGCCGTATACGCCCTACGATTATGCTGAAACCATTTATCGCAAGCTGGGAATCGACACCGATCGGCGCCTAACGTTGCCCGACGGTCGTCCCGTTGAGTTCACTGACGGCGGCAGCCCGATTTCCGAACTGTTCGCGTGAAATCAGTTCGTGGCGTGGATTGTGTTTCGAATCTGCAAGGATCCTGAAACGTTTTGCATGGTAACAATGTGGTTTCTGATCGCGTCGTGTGGTGTGGCCGAAGATTTGGCCGTCTGGCAACCCGAGCCTGCCACGGCCACGGCTCCCGAGAAAGTCACTCATGAGGGCGTGACCTGAGTCATATTTGCAGGAACGGTCGATGGTTTGCTCAGGCAGGGGGAACACAGCGACGCTCTATTCGAAGCCGCTCCGGTGAGACCATCCGGAGCGATAATGTCGATCGTCCCAAACTGCGTCGGTGACATCGACCGACGCGTCCGCACGGCGAGTAGTCGGCCTTTTGCGAAACCGCCGTATCAACGGTCCTATCCACTGATTTTCTGGTCATTTTCACCACCGTCGTGCGACAAAGGTGTTAGTGGTGCATCAGCCAGCGAGACATCTGCGTGAGCGACAACTGGAAAGCCATCGTTTCTCAGCAGGGGCCGGGCGTCTATCGGATTGCATGGCGGATATTCCGTGGTTTCATGAATGGAGTGGCACTCAGCAGAGCCACCGTTCTCCGCTGATTTTCCGATTGGGAAGTGGGCTGACGGCAGGGGGCATCGCATTGTGTTTTCTGCTGCCACGGCTAATCACTGAGACCAGACGGCTCTTTACTCGCTCAGCTGTTGGATCAGCAAGATCATGAATTGGACCATCTGGTAGTAATTCTGCACGCTGATCCTTTCATTGATGCCGTGAATTCGCTGCAAGTCCTCAACCTGAAGTTGAACAGGCAGGAAACGGTAGATGTTGTCAGCAACTGCCTCGTAGTGTCGAGAGTCGGTCGCAACAACCGCCAGGCCGGGGGCTACGACCACGCCGGGAAAAACCTGTCGGATGACCCGATGCAGCGTCAGAAAATCGGGTGAGCGATGATCCGAGATGAACGACGATGGTATCGGAGGAGCACCCCTGCGAAACTCGCATTTCACTCTTACGTCGTTAACAGCCTTCCTTGTTTGGTCCAAAACGAACTCTGGCGAATCGCCAGGCAGCAGGCGGAAATTCACGAAGGCTTCCGCATGCCCCGGAAGCGAGCCTTCATGCTGGCCACCATGAATTACTGTGACTGCCGCTGTGGTGCGAGCGAGGGCGTTCAGTGTCGGAGTCTGCGAAAACCTTTTCAGCAGAGCAGGTGCAAGAAGATCTCGATTGGCGAGCATGAGTCGCGGCATGAAGTCCATTTCTGGTGCGACCGCATCCAGCATCAGTCCGAATGCTCCAGTCAGGCTTGCGGGCAGAGGATGTTGCTCCAGTCGGGCCACGGCTGCTGACAGTATCCCGACAGCTGTTTGGGCCGGAGGCATTGATGAGTGTCCGGGCTCGACATCGACCGACAATCGAATGGTGGCATAGCCTTTCTCCGCCACGGCTACCAGTGCGAGCGGCACATTCAGCCCTGGCAGCGCCCCGTTCACAATCACTCCTCCCTCATCAAGTACAAAGCGGAATCGTACGCCGCGTTCTCGCATCTTTAGGGCAATCTGCAGGTTCCCATCATCACCACCGACCTCTTCGTCGTGCCCAAAAGCCAGATAGATGTCCTGTTTGGGAACGTATTCCTGACCGAGTAAATGCTCCACTGCCTCCAATTGGCTAAGGACTCCGCATTTTACGTCGATGGCGCCGCGGCCCCAGATGTATCCGTCGGCAACTTCTCCGCTCCAGGGCGAATGAGTCCATCGACTTTTTTCATCATGGGGCACAGCAACGACATCAAGATGCGACATCAGCAGGATCGGCTGCGCGGCGGGGTCACTTCCAGGCCAGCGGTAAAGCAGACTGAAACCGCCGACAACTTCTCGCTGCAATTTCGAGTGAACCAGCGGAAACTGTTCTTCGAGATACCGATGCAGATTCAGAAACATCTCTGGTCGAAATGCCCCTTTCGCAGATGGGGTCGGAATTTTTAATGCCCCGGAAACTCCGTTAACCGCCTTCTCCTCATTCACTTCCGGGAGCTGAATTGCGGCGACAAGTATTTGCTGCGACTCAATCCTGCAAGCCCTCGTCACCATCAAAAGGATCAGCAGCACGATCAACAGGACGCAGAAAAGCATGGTGCGTATTCCCAGAGTTTTGATTGTTTTCTGCCAGCCTCTGGCCGGTGCATGTGGCACGTTATCCACGGGAGATGACTTTCGAGAGAATGGAGGGGGAGGAGATTTATGGAAACGTTTCCGTATCGCACCGCACACCGGCCGTCTACAGATGGCCGCCGCTGTTGTCGTTTGCATGCACTCGTTCAAAGGAATTCTTGTCGAGTCCACGCCACACTTGGCGATGGGCGAGATTGGGTGTCGCACAATCGAGTGTCGAGCACGGCACCGGCGGGGTATTCATGTTGCATAGCATTTCAGATCTCCTTTTTGGAATTGATGAACACTGACTCCGACAGTGTAGCTATCGGCGTTCCAAAGTCGTCAGAATAGTCGTAAATACAAATCATAAAAGGAGATACGTCCACTTTATTGCAGGATATCTCGCATCAGCCAGTTGAGCCAGTCATGCAGAATCTGTAGGATCATGTGCAATTCATGTAGGTGCGATTCCTCGGTGAAATCGAGACAGCTTATGGCGATTCTTTCAAGTCGGGATCTGCAGGTCGCGGAAGCGATCGGTCAGATTGGGTACTGCAATCCGTTTCTGCCCCAGCGATTGGAACTGGAACGCTCGGCTCTGGGCAGGGATTTTTGCTGTGCTGATCCGGTGATCAATTTTCCGCCCAATGCCGACCTCCAGACAATCTTTCCGAACTTCGTGGCGCTGCGAGAACGCGCGCAGGTTTTGTCGGAGACGATGCGCAGAAAATTGCTGAGTAGCACGACTCCTACAGAGCGGGAACTTTGCATCTATCAGAACCTGGCCATGTATCTGCTCTACAACCGCCACATGTCATATCTGGACACCGTCGCAGCGACGCCTGCAGAAGGCGCGAAGAGCGCACAGAGTTCTGCGGCATGGAAGGACTTTCAGAGGGACTTCGCAGCGTATCTGCAACTTCCCGGCCTTCCGCTGCCTAAACATTTTGAAGCTAGCCACAGCTTTGCCGTGTTCTTTCAGATCCAGCGTGCCTTCAATCAGATCTTTGCATGCATCATCGGACGCTCGATGCCAATTGCCCGTCTGCGCGCCGCTGTCTGGGAATCAATTTTCACTCATAACATGGGGCGATACGCGCGCGCCATCTACAAGTCGATGGGAAGCATTCCGACACTGATCACCGGGAGTTCCGGAACCGGGAAGGAACTGGTCGCTCGGGCGATTGGGATGTCGAGATACATTGAATTTGATGAGACTTTGCTGCGGTTTAAGTTCGATGCGAATTCGTCGATGTATTCCGTCAACCTCTCGGCACTCTCGCCCACATTGATTGAGTCGGAGTTGTTCGGCCACAGGAAGGGAGCCTTCAGCGGGGCCGTTACCGATCGTCAGGGATGGCTGGAAGTGGCGGGCAAACAGGGGACCGTGTTTCTGGATGAGATCGGTGAGCTGGATCTTTCCATTCAGGTGAAGTTGCTTCGAGTTCTGCAGTCCGGCACCTACGCACGGGTCGGTGACACGGTAGAACGCAAGTTTGCAGGCAAGTTCGTCGTCGCCACCAATCGCGATCTTTCACAAGAGATGGCGGCTGGCAGATTCCGCGAAGACCTGTACTACCGACTTTGTGCCGACATGATTCAAACTCCCTCGCTGCGCGAACAGATTGCGGATTGTCCTGACGATTTGCACTGTCTTGCAGAATTCATCGCTCGCCGAGTTCTGACTGACCTGCCGGAAGAGGCGAAAGCACTGGCGAAGGAAGCAGTCGACTGGATCGCCGTCCAGATGGCGCCGAACTATGCCTGGCCAGGCAACATCCGTGAACTGGAACAATGTGTTCGCAACGTGATGATCCGGAAGTCGTATACGCCAGTCCGGCAAAGTTCGATGGCCGTCGGCGGATCGGTCCACGATTGCTTTGCTCGTGATATTGCTGCCGGGCGGTTTACGCTGGAAGAGCTCATTGAAAGATACGTTTCAATGGTCTACGCCGCCGAAGAGTGTCACTACGGTCGAGCTTCCAAACGACTGAATATTGATTGGAGAACTTTGAAGCTGAGGCTGAATCCGGAATTGGTCGAGACGCTTACGCATCGATGATTCTTCGTGGTCAGGGAAATCAGATACCGCGTTCTGCCACAGCCGTTTCCCGAGAGCATGCAGATAATCAGAATCCCCCACGCGGTCTCGCCAACTCGGAGGAATGGCGTTGATTCCTAATCTCGCTCCCATCACAGATCCTGTGATCGCGCCGATGGAATCCGAATCGCCGTCGGTGTTGATGGCCGTCAGCACCGCTGACGAGTAGTCATCGGGCGAGAAGTGGAAAGGAAGAGGAAAGCTGCTATATGGGGGCGATGATTTTATCAACAGCGCGCAGTGGTAGCGCAACCGATTTGGCGGTTTGAAAAAAATGGTTCGAGGAAAAGAAGGGGTGAACGCAGCTGTCTCATCTC